>CAYGRO010000005.1:0-45862 GCA_964352335.1 uncultured Gammaproteobacteria bacterium
TTTTTAGGCAGACTGTGTTAAAATTTGTAGAGTAGGTTCAATGAAAGAATCATCCAAATTATTTTATGCCCAAGCTCATTATTGGTTTAGGAAATCCAGGAAAAAGATATGAATGGACTCGCCATAATTTAGGCTGGTTAGCTTTAGATATGTTAAAAGAACTTCATGACCCACAAGTACAATGGAAAACACATGCAAAAGCAAAAGCTCTTTATTGTGAAATGATACTACATGGAGAAAAAGTAGTTTTGATGAAACCGCAAACCTTTATGAATGATTCTGGAAAAGCCATTCGAGCCTATCTAGATTATCATAAGATTGATGTAAGCGACCTACTCGTTTTATACGATGAAGCCGATTTAGATTTAGGCTCAATGAAAATTACTCCACAAGGTGGATCAGCAGGACACAATGGAATTAAATCGATTATCTCAGAATTAAAAACAGATGAATTTTTACGCATTCGACTTGGAATAAAAAATAAGAAAAAGGATAAAATCCCCACAGATAAATTTGTCCTTCAACCATTTGGATTATTTGAAAAACGACATGTGAAAAAATGGTTATCTACAATTGTAGAAGCAATAGAATGCATTGTAACAGAAGAAAAGATACAAACTTGCATGAATAAGTTTCACTAAAAAATGACGAACCCCGTACCAGCTTGTTGCCGGTACGGGGTTTTCGTTAGTCGTAGCTAGTGTGATCACCATCACAGTCGTCCGGTGGGGCTGTTGACCACTCTTCGGCCATCTCGTTTTGAATGACACCTTTTAGCAGCAAAGCGCTCAAGAGATCCCCTGGTGGGACCTGGTGAGTGTTGACCTCGAGATAGGCCCAGGTTTTGCCATGGAGCGTCTTTCCATACCCCCCAAAGACATGAACAGGCCCCGAGTTGCACAGGAGCTTGAATCCACTCTGCAAGACGCATTCACGATAGTTGAGTTCTTCTGCAGCAACCAGTAGGTCTTGCACCGCCTCCTCATGTGAGGAGACGAGGAGCCATTCGTCGTCTGTGTGATAGCGCTCGAGGATGACGACACCAGAACTTAGCTCATGTACATGGAAAAGGCGCTTTCCAGCGATGAACGAAGCCCTTGCTGACTTGAAGTCTTGGTATGTATTCCCTTCTTCGTCCTGAAGAGGGAAGAGAAAATCAAGGTCAGGGTGCCCCTCCCAAACCGTTTGATGAAAAGTAGCCATGTCAACTCTCCTTCTTCAGGTGACAGATGAGTATGCCTGTTTTTTTAAAAAAAGTCAATTGATAAAACTTCTTCCAAAGAAAAAACACCGATACTTTCGGTGTTTTTTAGTTTCTTTCAGTTATGAAAGATTCACACCTAACTATTGACAATGGCCCAAAAAAATAATATCCTCCTTTTGATCCAACAAGGGAGGATTTATGTACTACGACGAGTCAGAGGCGTACGAGATCGCACGAACTAAGTTGCGAAAAAAGCAAGAAAGAAATCAGATTGAGCATTTGTTCGCTGAAGCCTTGCTTACTGGGCTTACGCTCATTTTTATCTTTTTGTTTGTTTCGTAACCCACCTAATCTCATTGAGAACAAGCCAGATGATTACAAATGGAGAAATCTGTACTAGATCAAACTGGCTTTAAACAAAAACATCCGAGAAACTCGGATGTTTTTTGATTCTTATTTTCTCCATTTCGTTGCAGCTGTATATCGGGATTTGTGTTTTGCTAAATTTGCTTGCAAAGCCTCATATTCATGTGGTTCAAATTTCTTTTCAACGATTAGCTTTTCGGCAAGTTCTACCGCTTGCTTAGCTCGTTCTAAATCTAATTCATTTACATGCTCAGCTGTGTCAGCCAGAATAACAGCTTTATTTTGAGCAACTTCAAGAATTCCACCAGATAAAACTAATGGACGCTCTTCTTCACCAGTTCGAATAATAGCCTCCCCTGCTTTTAAAATAGTCACCATAGCTTGGTGATTTGGAAAAACAGTAATTTGCCCTGATTTTGTATCAATCACAAGTTCATTCACATCTCCTTCAAAGAGAATGCGTTCTGGTGTAACGACTTTTAATTGCATGGTTGATTTTGCCATAGTCATGGTTCATGGTACATGGTTCATGGTATATGGTGCATTTCTGTACCATGTCTCATGTCCCATATCCTATGAGTTATTTTATTCAGCGACAACTTCGTCAATTCCACCCTTGAGGTAAAATGCTTGTTCTGGTTTGTCGTCATGTTTTCCGTCTAAGATTTCTGCAAAGGCTTTAACAGTGTCAGCAAGTGGTACGTATTTACCAGGAGAGTTTGTGAAAATTTCTGCCACAAAGAAAGGTTGAGATAAGAATTTTTGAATCTTACGAGCACGTGCCACAACGATTTTATCATCTTCAGAAAGTTCTTCCATTCCCAAAATGGCAATAATATCTTGCAAGTCTTTATACCGTTGTAAAATAAGTTTTACGGCAGTTGCCACTCGGTAATGTTCTTCTCCCACAATTTGTGGATCTAAAATTGTAGAATTTGAATCTAATGGATCTACTGCTGGGTAAATACCTAATTCCGCTAATGAACGATTTAATACAACAGTAGAATCTAAATGCGCGAATGTTGTTGCAGGCGCTGGATCAGTTACATCATCGGCTGGCACGTATACCGCTTGTACAGATGTAATAGAACCTGTTTTTGTTGAAGTAATACGTTCTTGTAATTTCCCCATTTCTTCTGCCAATGTTGGTTGATACCCTACCGCAGAAGGAATACGTCCAAGCAAAGCAGACATTTCTGAACCAGCTTGTGTGAAACGGAAAATATTATCTACGAAAAAGAGAACGTCTTTTCCTTGGTCACGGAAATATTCTGCCATTGTAAGACCAGAAAGAGCCACACGAGCACGAGCCCCAGGTGGTTCGTTCATTTGTCCAAATACCATAGATACTTTGTCGATCACTCCTGATTCTTTCATTTCATGGTAAAGATCATTTCCTTCACGAGTACGTTCCCCTACTCCAGCGAATACTGAGTATCCACCATGTTCTTGGGCAATATTGTGAATCAATTCTTGAATGATAACGGTTTTTCCTACACCAGCACCACCAAATAAACCAACTTTCCCCCCTTTTACGAAAGGACAAATAAGGTCAATTACTTTAATACCTGTTTCCAAAATTTCGGCTTGTGTAGATAATTGATCAAATGTTGGAGCTTCTTGATGAATACCACGTTTTTCATTCGTTTTTGGTGCTTCTTTTTCATCTACTGGTTCACCAAGTACATTAAAAATTCTTCCTAATGTTGCTTCTCCGACAGGAACTGAGATTTGTGCCCCCGTTGCAGTTACTTCTTGACCACGTTGTAAACCATCTGTAGCCCCCATCGCAACAGAACGTACAACATTCGCACCTAAATGCGTTTGTACTTCCATGACAACGGTTTCTTTGTCTTTCGTCACTTCCAATGCATCATAAATAGAAGGCAGATCTCCACCTTTAAATTCAACGTCCACCACAGGACCGATAATTTGTTTGATTGTTCCACTTGATTGTTTAGACATAATTTTTTCATTCTTGACATCTAACTCGTAATCCCGGCCCCTAAGCGCGGGGTCAATGGTCAAATGTCAATTGTAAGTTAGTTGTTAGTAGTAAGTTGTCAGTTGTTATGTTACCGCGGCCATACCAGCAGAAATTTCTGCAATTTCTTGCGTAATCGCCGCTTGTCGAGCACGGTTATAAATAAGAGTTAAGTCTTCTACCATTTCTCCAGCTGCATCTGTTGCATTTTTCATGGCAAGCATTCGAGCACTATGTTCAGAAGCATTCGATTCTAAAAGCGCTTGGAATAATTGTACTTCTCCTAAACGAGGAACTAAGTAAGAAAGCACATCTCGTTTTGAAGGATCATGAACATAATCAGCCACAGGAAGCTTTGCTGTTTCTGTATCTCTGTCTACACTTTCTGCTAATTCTTCTACATCAATACCAGTACCAGCTGATTTATCAAATGGAAATAATGGACGGATAACAGGTTCTTGGACAAGTGAAGAAACAAAATGATTATAAGCAATCATCACTTGGTCTACTTTTCCTGCTTTGAATTCTTCGTAACAATAGTTGGCAACATTTACAATAGATGTGGCTTTACGGGCAGAATCTTGTTTTTCATAAGCCATTTTAGGATTAATCCCAAAAGCACTTAAAAGTGTTACCGCTTTTTTCCCTACAGCAATGACTTCTACATTTTCTGGCCCTTTTTGTTTAGCTAATTTAATGACAGCCTTAGCGACATTAGAATTATACGCACCACAGAGTCCACGATTCGAAGCAAAAACCACAATAAGTGTTTTTTTCACCTCTTTTGCTGGCGTAAAAAAGGAATGTAAATAATCAATAGGAGCAATAGAGTGACTAGAAGAAAGGCGTTCAACTAATTGCCAAGCCAATTGCGCATATTCACGTGTAGAAATAGCAACGTCAACAGCTCGACGCATTTTTGCACCAGCAACAAGCTCCATAGCTTTCGTTACTTTTTTGGTGTTTTTGACAGACTTGATTCGAGCCTTAATTTGTTTAGAATTTGTTGCCATATTATTTACAACTGACAGCTGACTATTGACAACTGACTTTTTGAACTTTATGTCAGTTGTTCATTGTTAGTGGTTAGTTGTTTCAAGTTAGTTGTTATTTTTCTACGAAAAATTCAGGGGCTAATGTTGATTTATAATCTGCAACAGCTTTTTTCATCGACTCTTCCCAAGCATCATCAAAAGCTTTTTCTGCTGTGATTTTTTCGAAGAGTTCTTTATGTGATGTTCCGATATACTCTATTAAACCAGTACCAAAGGCTTTTACTTTTTCTACCTTAATATCCATGAACATATCATTGACTGCAGCATACAATTGAACAACTTGCTGTTCTACTGGAAGTGGTTTGTACTGGTCTTGCTTTAATAGTTCAACCATTCTGTACCCGCGGTCCAATTGTAATTTAGTTGCTTCATCTAAGTCTGAACCAAATTGAGCAAATGCTTCTAATTCTCGAAATTGAGCCAATGAAAGCCGAATCTTTCCTGACACTTTTTTCATCGCTTTAATTTGGGCAGCACCACCTACACGAGAAACAGAAAGCCCTACATTTACCGCAGGTCGAATCCCTTTATTAAAAAGATCTGACTCTAAATAAATTTGACCATCCGTAATAGAAATAACATTTGTTGGTACATAAGCAGAAACATCTCCAGCTTGTGTTTCAATAATTGGTAAAGCTGTTAATGACCCACCACCATGTTTTTCATTTAATTTTGCAGCACGTTCTAGTAAACGAGAATGCAAGTAAAAAACATCACCAGGATAAGCTTCTCGACCCGGAGGACGTCTTAATAGCAATGATAATTGTCGGTAAGCAACCGCATGTTTAGATAGATCATCATAAATAATTAAGGCTGATTTTCCTTGATCCATGAAGTATTCACCAATCGCACAACCAGTATAAGGAGCTAAATAACTCATTGTAGAAGATTCAGAAGCACCAGCTGAAACAATAACGGTATAATCCATTGCTCCTTCTTTTTCTAGCCGTTGTACAATTTGTGCTACCTTACTTTCTTTTTGACCAATGGCAACATAAATACAAATAAGATCTTGTCCTTTTTGATTTAAAATCGTATCGATCGCAATAGCTGTTTTACCAGTTTGGCGATCACCAATAATTAATTCACGTTGACCACGCCCTACTGGAATCATGGCATCAATCGCTTTAATACCAGTTTGAACAGGTTCGTGTACAGATTTACGTGTCATTACCCCTGGAGCTACTTTTTCTACTGGGTAAAAAGCATCTGATTTGATTTCACCTTTTCCGTCTTTTGGTTCAGCCAAAGCATTTACAACACGACCAATAACGTTGTTTCCTACAGGAACTTCTAAAATACGCCCTGTTCCTTTTACTTTCATTCCTTGTTTAATTCCTTTGTATTCCCCCATCACAATAATACCGACCATTCCTTCTTCTAAGTTGAGGGCTACACCTTTGGCTCCATTTTCAAAAGCTAAAATTTCAGAAGCTTTTACTTCTGCTAATCCTGTAGCTTTTGCAATACCATCACCAACTTCTACAACTGTCCCTACTTTTTCTTGGGCAATTGTTGCTTCGAAGTTTGTGATTTGTTCTTTTAAGTGTTCGACAATTGGATTTTTCATAAGTTTCAGTGATTCATTGTTTCAGTGCTGCAGTGCTCAGTGATTCAATGATTCGATGATTTAAGTCGTTCAGAGTTTCATTGCTTCAATGTTTCAGTGCTTTTGCGTTTACATACAATCCTGAAACAGTGAAACAATTCTGAACATTAATTTGTGAGCGACGATTTTAATTGTTCTAATTGATGTTTGGTTGAAAGATCCCAACGAATATTTTTTGTTTCTAGGACCACTCCACCAAGTAATGAAGGATCCGTTTCAACTGATAATTCAACTTCTTCTACATTGAAAAGATCTTTCGCAAGTTTTTCTAATACTTTTTCATCAAGTACATGCGCAACAGTTGCAGTAACAAATGCTTTATTAGATGATAGTGCGTCTAAGTCTTTAATTGTATCTACAATTTGACCTAAAAGATTTAATTTCCCTTCACGTTGAAGACGCCGCAACATTGCTTGCGAAATAGCTTCTTGCTGTTCTGGTTTTGCTTCTTGTAAAGCTTCATACCAGGCATGTGCATAATGGAGTGGCGTCAATTGCATATTAGTTTTTCACTTTAGCTAATTGTTTTTTAAGCCAAGCTTCGTCAACTTTTGTATCAATAGCACCAGAAAGCACTTTTTCTGTACTTTCGATAACCATCGAAATTACGTCTGCTTTTACTTCATTAAGCATTTTTTGACGATCAGCTTCTATAGCTTGTTTACCTTGTTGAACAACAGCTGAAACTTCTGCTTTTGCCTTTTGTACCAAAGCTTCACCTTGTTCTTTCGCCTTATTTTGTGCGGATTCGATTAAGAGAGACGCTTCTTTACGTGCAGCAATTAGCACAGCTTCTTGTTCCTCTTTTGCATCTGTAAGTGCTTTCGCAGCTTCATCAGCATTTTTTACTCCTTGTTCGATCTTTGCAGTCCGTTCTTCTACAAATTTAAGCATTGGTTTATACCCAATAAAGTAGAGAATGACTAAAAGCAATCCAAAATTGACCAATTCTGGGATAATGGTTGCTCCACTAATTCCGAATGCTTGGAAAAATTCCATATAACTTTTTTATTAAAGCCCTCGTTGATATTACACAACGAAAAGAAGTACGAGGGCAACAACAACAGCGTAAATCGCAGATGACTCTGTAATCGCCATAGCAACGATCATACGAGTAAAGATGGTTCCACCCACTTCTGGGTTTCGTCCCATTGCTTCCATAGCTTTTGCAGCTAAGATACCTTCACCAATACCAGATCCCATAACACCGAATCCGGCAGCGATTCCAGCAGCAAGTAATTTTGCAGCTTCTACATCCATATTTTTACATTTAACGTTTAACAACTGACCACTGACAACAAACAACTGACAGTGATAATGTGCCAAGCGTTAACTTGTTTTCATCTCTTTAGCTATTTCCTTTTCTACCACCGCCATACTCATAAAGATGAGCACAAGGATAGCGAATACCGCTGCTTGAATAACAGCTGTAAGAATCCCCAATAATGCAAACGGCAATGGGATAATATAAGGAACAAGCCCGATAATAACAGCGGCAAGAATTTGCCCTGCAAACATATTACCGAAAAGACGAAACGAGAGTGAGATAATTTTTGCAATTTCCGAAATAATATCCATTAAACCTAAAAAAACATTAATAGGCTTCATTGACCATGGCCCTGAGAAATTGAAGTACTTAGAAAAGTACGTCCAAATACCACCAGTAACAATTGTAATCACTTGCATTGCAATAACAGCAATTGTTGCCAAAGCAAAGGAAAGACTATAATCAGATGTTGCAGTTCTATGTAAAGCAACCCCGTCATAGGTAATTGCCCCAATACCTGGAATAAATGGTAAGAAATTTGCAATTAAAAAGAAGAGGAATAGTGTCATGATAAATGGAAACATCATTTTTGCTTGTTTTTTGCTCCCTGTCACTTCTTCCATAAACTTCATTCCTTCATCTACAAAGACTTCAAACCAAAACTGAATTCCTTTTGGCACTGACTTCATTTTTCTTGTTGCTAAAAATGCAAGAGAAATAAGAATAAGAGAAATAATCACTTGAACAAAAAAAGTATTGGTTATTGGTAAACCAGCAATGGTAAATAATGTTTCTGGAGCAAGTGTAATATCCATGCTTATCTTTTAATTTGTATCAATAAATTTCTCTGCAATTTTACTTGATCGTTTATAGATCAAAATATTGGTAGAAAAAAAAGCAATAACGAGTGAAGCTAACATAATCCATGGCTTAGTTCCAAAGATCTTGTCTAGCCAGAGCCCAATCCCACCTAAAATGAGTAATGGACCAAGAATATATCCTGTGATTGTCGCAGAAAGCGCCATCCCTTTTCCTAAAGAAAAAATACCCATATCGGCATATTTTTTAGGAGATATTCCTTGTTCTTCTTTCTTTTCATTCATAAAATTGTAGCGCAAGCAATTTACGCCGATTACTCTTCTCTGTCAAGGGTAAATGTGGATAATTTGGCTAAACCTCGAGTTTTGTGTCGATTTTTATCCCCACAGGAGCATGATCTGAGCCCATAACATCTTGCATAATGAAGGCATCTTTAATTTTTGGGGTGAGATCTTTACTCGCCCAAAAGTAGTCAATTCTCCAGCCAACATTACGATCTCGGGCGCGAGATTTCATATCCCACCAAGAATATTGTTCTGCTTCATTGGGATGATGGGCTCTAAAGGTATCGTAATAATCTTTGCTTTCTAATTCATCGAGCCACTTACGCTCAATTGGCATAAACCCAGATACTTTTTCATTTTGTTTAGGTCGAGCAAGATCAATTTCTTGATGAGCAGTATTAATATCTCCACAAACAATAATGCTCTTCCCTTTTTTACGATGTGATTCGATATAGTTTAAAAATTTGTCATAGAAATCTAATTTGTATTGTAAGCGCTCTGGCCCTCGCCCTCCATTTGGAAAATACACATTGAAGTAAACGAATTCTGGGTATTCAAGCATGATCACTCTTCCCTCTTCGTCGAGCCAATCTTCTTGAAAATTTGTCATCGACATCAAAGGAGATTTACGCACATAGACTGCTGTACCTGAATAGCCTTTTTTATTAGCAGACGACCAAAAAGTTTCATATCCTTTTGGATGAAGTAATTCATCATCTAATTGTTCTACCAGCGCTTTTGTTTCTTGAATACCTAAAATATCTGGTTTAGTTTTATCTAACCATTCTAAAAAACCTTTTCGTTGCGCAGCACGAATGCCATTTACATTCCAGGAAAGCATGGTGATTGTTTTTTTTGGCATAATTGTGATTTAGCTAATTTATAAACCAATCCAATCTAATAGTTTTGGCTTTTGATACGTACTACCACTTCCACAAGATTCTAGTGGAGCAGAACCACGATGAAGACAAGACTCTGAATAATAGCAAGCATTGTTTGAGATCTGACCATATTCAGCGTAAAGTTCTGACAACTCTCTATTCTTTGGACCGTAAGAGATTAATATCCGATCTAAATCTCTGATTTCTGTATCTTCTAATGACTCAATTTCTTCACCATTTTTAAGAAACCTAAATTCATTTTTTTCATCTACTCTGTATTGATTTCCTTCATCATCGATAAAAATCGTATCTTCAAATTCCATTTTTAGTGATTCAAAAAAATCATGCCATGAAACATTTTCACGATGCATATGCACAACCCCACCAATTCCATCATGTAAATGCACAGAGTCTTCTAAATCACCACCATGTGCATAAGCAATCGGCAGCCAAGTATGCGCTTGTGCAACACATGGTTTCGTCGACATATACTCACCTTTAGTGAAATCAAATTTTTCTCCATTAAGAAAGAGAGCAAAATCTGCATGTTCATGAAAAGATGGTTCAGGCTGAGCAGAAATAGCTGATTTAACATGTTTTAATGCCAGTAAACCACCAAAGGTAATCCCAATGAGAACTAAAATGAGTGTAATGAGATAATCTGTTTTTTTCTTGTCCATAAAATTCTATTTAAAAGGTATTTGTAGAATATACCCTACCAGAATTAAAAGGATTGCTAAATAGGTAATCCTTTTTTCTTGATGAATTGTTGAAATAACTTTTTTGTCGATTCGATGCTCTTCTGAGAGCTTTCCATGCATTCGCAAAACCGCAATAGCGATTAGTATTTCTCCGAATACTTGAAGAGAAAATCCGATGAAATCTATGTCCATATATGTGTATGTGAAAAAAAATTACAAATGTACAAAATTGCAAAGCTACAAAAAACATCGTAAATAAAGAGAAAATATTTTGCAGTTTTGTCATTTTACAAATTTGTAGCTTTACTTACTAAGCCATGTTTCGAGTGTACCATATTTTAACAATGGTGCGGAAAGGTACCCCAGCCAGTTGCCTATAAGTAAGATTCCTACAAAAATAATTAGAATGCCTGCCAAAACTTGAGCAAAACGGAAAGCTTTTTGCATTTTTCTTAAACGCTTCATGATTTGCTCTGTGAACAAACTCAAAAACAAAAATGGAATACCTAAACCTAAACCAAATGAAAGTAATAAGGAAAACCCTTTCCAGAATGTATCTGACTGACTTGCCCAAAATAGAATGACCGCCAAAATTGGTCCGATACAAGGTGTCCACCCAAAACCGAAAACAAGTCCTACTAAAAATGAATTGATATACTGATATTTTGTTAAATGATTTCCAATATGAAACTGAGCATGTTTATTAAAAATAGTTAAACTAAATAGTCCAGCTAAATGAAGACCAAGTAAGATAAATAAAGCACCTCCAGCAATTTGAATAGGTCTTTGATAAGTATTAAAAAAAACACCAGCTGATTGAGCAAATACACCCAATACGACAAAAACGACTAAAAAACCAAGAACAAAAGAAAGACTATTTAAAAAGATTTTACTTTTTAACATTTTCGACTGGTCTTTTTTGTCTTGCAAGCCAATACCAGAAATATAACCAATATATGCTGGTAAAACAGGTAAAACACAAGGTGCTAAAAAAGTAATGACACCTCCTAAAAATGCTATCCCTAAATTTACTGTTGAGCCATCAAATAACATAATTGAAAAAGAGAACCCCTCTCCGTAGCGGAAAGGGGCTAAGAATTTACTTACGAATACTCTCTATAAATTTTAGAGTAGTGATTCAATCACTGATTGTAATGAAGCGTATGGTAATGCACCTGGAACTAATTCGCTTTCACCTGTTTCATTATTATACACCAATGTTCCTGGAGTTCCAGTCACACCTGCAGCTTGCCCTTCAGCAAGAGCAGCATTTACAGCTGCTGTTTCTTCACCAGAATCTAAACAATTTTGGAAAGCAGATGCATTTACTCCCACAGAAGTTGCAATTTTTGAAAGTTCTGTAACAGGTAAACTTTGATTGGCAAATAAAGAATCAGCAAATGACCAGAAAGCGTCATTACCTGCTAATTTAGCAACACAATTTGAAGCTTCTGCTTTCTTTTGTGCTCCAAGATGAAAACTTAATGGATAATGTCGATACACCCAATTTACTTGACCGTCATATTCATCAACGGCTTGTTGTGCTGTAGGGTGAAAATTTGCACAGAAAGGACATTCAAAATCTGAGTATTCAATTAAAGAAATCTTTGCAGAGGCACTTCCTCGAACAACATCTGATTCATTAGGCGCTACAACCGTTCCAGCAACTGCCGCGGGTGTTGGAGCAGCTGTTGGTGATGGAGTTGGCGTAACAGTTTTTGCTGCAACCTTTGCTGTACCACCAGATGCCATAGCTTGTTTAATTTGTACTAATTGCCAACCAAAAATAAGGAGTAAACCTAATTGGATTGCTAAAACAATATTGATAACGGTGTCTCTATCAAATGTGATTGAAACTTGATTAGATTTCTTTGAATGCTCCATATGTATTGTGAAATTAAAAAAACATTATAATTAGGGCTTATGAGTATCTATACTACATTGGTTTAATAAATATTTCAAACAAATTATCGTAAAGACTTATACACGTCTTTCAAATCCCCCTTTGAAAAAACAATTTGCCAAAGCTGAATTTTTCTTGAACGAAAAGTCCCTGCACAAGAAAGCAGATAATATTTCCACATGCGATAAAATCTTTCATCATAGGCTGATTGAAGTTGCGGCCATGCTTGTTCAAAATTCTTATACCAAGCTAAGAGCGTTTTGTCATAATACGGACCAAAACAATGCCAATCCTCCATTACCATTACTCGTTCTGATGCTTTTCCTATTTGAGCAATAGAAGGAAGCATTGAATTTGCAAAAATATATTTCTCTATCCAAGGGTCTGTGGTTGTCACTGACTTTGTCCCACCAATTGTATGCAAAAGAAATAAACCACCATCTTTAAGATTTTTTTCTACAACCTCAAAATAGGTTCGATAATTTTTATAGCCAACATGTTCAAACATGCCAAGCGACATGATATGGTCAAATTTTTCATTTATATCTCTATAGTCTTGTAAACGGATATCTACAGGCAAGCCTTGGCAAAGTTCCATCCCTAATTTTTGCTGTTCTTTTGAAATAGTGATACCAACAACAGATACTCCATAGTTTTCTGCAGCAAATTTTGCAAAACTTCCCCATCCACAACCAATATCTAAAATCTTTTGTCCTGGCTGTAGGTTTAATTTTTTACAAACAAGATCTAATTTATTTACTTGAGCTTGGTCCAAGTCATCTGTGTCTTTAAAATAACCACAGGTATAGATCATTTTTTTGTCTAACATGGCTGTATACAACTCATTTCCCACATCATAGTGTTTTTCCCCCACGACCTTTGCCCTCTCCTTTGTTTGACGATTTGTTACTTTGGCTAAAGCGAACTGTAAAAGCAATCGTTTATTTGTTCTTATTTTTAAATCAATTTTTGCAATAAGCAAACGATAGATTAATTCATCTATTTGTTCACACTCCCACCAACCCTCCATATAGGCTTCTCCAAACCCAAGAGATCCTTGAGAAAGAATACGAGAATAAAGCTCATCATTTTTTACTTGTAAATCCCAGGGATTTGTTCCATCAATTTCGACTCCTGAACCAAGAAGCAATAGCTTGACAATTTCCTTATTTTTTGACATAATTGAAACTGTTTTATGGTATAATTATTTCTCAACCTTCACTAGTAGTATAGCAATTTATACTGACTGAAAGTAAGAACGAAAGTAATTCCCCTATTTTATGACAGTGCCACAACAAAAACCTTCTGATCTTGATAAACTCATAGAAAATTTTGATAAAATAAATAGTGAAGCTGAAGAATTAGACAAAGACTTGAATGAATTGCAAAGAAAAATTCGCATCGTCCATTCTAGCTCTAAAATAAATCAATTAATGTCAAACGAGCATGATTCGAACTAATATCGACCGCCCGACAACAAATAAGAGGGAGCCCAAGCGGATAGAGAAAATAGACCCTCTTGAAAAGAAATTCAAAAATCTGTATAGCAAAATACAAGATGCTATTAAAACTGCAGAAAACCTTG
Source organism: uncultured Gammaproteobacteria bacterium (assembly GCA_964352335.1). Lineage (GTDB taxonomy): Bacteria > Patescibacteriota > Patescibacteriia > VMEV01 > CAYQCH01 > CAYGRO01. The sequence continues at coordinate 13,659 of CAYGRO010000005.1, forward strand.
AATTAAAAATCGATAGTACACATGCATCAGCGCTTACACTGGAAACAACTCCTCCTGATGTAAAATCAAGCCTTGTTAATCAAGCTGAATTTCTTGCAAGAAGACATCAAAAGTTAAAAGAAAACATTGTCTCTGATCTTGAATTGCTCGTCGATTTAAACAATTCGAGTGCTTTTGCTGATCACAATGAATCAGTTATTGCTGCTCGAATAAGTAAATTTGAAAAAGAATTAGAATTGCTAAAAAAGAGTTGGCACCTTAGCACAATTCATAGAGATCTTCGTGGCAAAAGCCTAAGTGAGCCAACAGCTGAACAAAGGGATATCTATCGAACAATCAAACCATTTGTACAAAATTTTGCCAGCTATTTTGAAGGCTCACCATTTGAAAATGATGCTCACCAATTGATGAAATCAGCAACAGAGATCCGAAAGCAACCTCAAATCAAAGACCTTTTATTACAAGCGGAAGAAATTTCAAAAAAAGCACAACAATATTATCAAGACCCATCTGATAAAGCTCGTATTGATCAGTTGATAAAAACACTTGCTACTCAGTTAAATCAAGCCGAAGAATTAGAAGCATCTAGAATGCGTTCATTTAATGAAAAACATACTGCCTCTCAATTAAAACCAGTAGACCATTATCTTGAACATACAAGTGAATTAGAAGATGATTTAGATGAATTTCTCAAAGAATTTGCCTATGCCTTGCCTAATCAACCAAATAAAAAAGATAATATAATTGATAATCTAGAAATTATCGCCATTCAAAAATTAGGTAATGATTTTGTAGAAGCTAAGACAAGACCAGAAAAAAAATCAATTTTCAAAGAACTTTCTGATCGACTTTATAAGTATAAAACTCCAGACGCGGTAATCCCCCCACAAGAACAAAAGCTTGCTTACTTTACTTTAGAAGAAACAGAACAGTATTTGGCTGAACCTAATGTATTTATTAGAGAAGTAGAAGACCAGCTTCATGAGATTAATTTAGAAACTTCTTCTGTTGGCACAGTACCAGATGCTCTTTACGACGAATACCATTCGATTATTAAAGAATCAGAAAAAATAAATTCAGAAAATTTCACTAGAAATGATAGATATGAGCTTATTCAAAAAGTGGATGCACTTATTTATCAATATACAATTGCATCTGCCTTTTTGTACCTAGAAGACGAAGCCACAGACGAAAGCTACGAAAGCTATTTGGACAAATCTATCACTTTAGCTGTAAATTCTGTTTTTGAAGTTACTGACATCAACACTCTTCCCCAATATTTACAAGATCAAATTACAAAAATCAAAGAAGCATCTACAAAATGTGACCCACTTTCATCATCAGACGAAAGACGTACTTGTTTGGCATCAATTTTTGATCAAATTGATGAGCTTCATCAAAATTTACTTAAAGCCCCTGAAAGTGAAAAAGTGTATGCGCAATTATACGAATACTTAGGTTATCAACCAACAAAAGAACATCCACCACAGTTAAAATTAGATTTATCTAATCCAGAAGAAATTGAAAAACTGACTTCACTTTTGATTGATTGGTTAGTTTATGAATATGATTTCGATGGAAAACGAAATTTGATTGAACCCTATTTTGTAAACCCATTAAATAATATTCGATCTATTAGTGAAACAGGTGTTTATATAAAAACAGTCAAAGGGATACAAATGAAGGAAACAATCCCTGAATCTAAACGTCATCAAATAATACGACTCCAAATTAGAAATCTCAATAAAGGAGTTTCAAGGTTTATTGAAAACCAATCACCAGAAAAAGAATCCGAAAATTTTGTTCAATATGCAGATTTAGGTGAATTAAATAAAGAGACTGGTTTATATACAAGTGAAATTGGAAAAGGCAGTGACAAACTACCTCTTGATTTTGATAAAGATTTCCCTAAAGTTGATCCACTTAACTATATCTTATCACTGGATTTTGATAAAAATAGTTCGAAACTTGAAGAGTCAAAAGAAGTCGCACGAGAGCAATGGGATTCAAAAACAGCTTTAATCAAGAAAAAACTTCTCTTTCAACTCCCTTCAATTGCAACTCCTGATGAAGTCGAAGAGCTTACGGAAAAACTATTGCAATGGGAGAATTATACGCAAGAAATGTTAAACCGCATTCTTGAAAAAGACTATTCTGCATCAGAAATTCATGAATTTTTGAAAAAACAAGTTGAAAGAATTGAAAATGAATTCTCTAATTATGATATAGAAACATTAGAAACAAAATGGACAACAATGTTTGATGAGAAAGTAAATGTCATAAATTCAACACAGATCACTCAATTACCAGATTCAGCTAGAGACCAGCTTACTGAACGTATTAATAAAGCCTATGCAGTTGCATTAGCTTATGTAGAAGACTCTGTATATGAAGCAAAAAAAGCTACATCTCTCGAGAGTATTGATACAATTAACACAGAAATGGAACGAAAAGTTGCTGCTTTTGCCAATGCACTTTTTGAAATAGCTAAAGAAATAGTGGAGCTTCCTCGTGAAAAAACGGATGAAGAAAAAACGGAAGACATAATTGAAGACGCTGATAATTCACTACAAGTAATTGTAGGGAATTACTCAGAAACAAAATCTTTTACAAGCCAACAACTAACTGAAATCAAACAAACATTATATAACTACGCGAGAACAAAAACATTGCTTGAAAATGCTTATGAAAATGATTCTGCTAAAAAACCATCGCCTCAAGACTCGCAAGAGGCACTTAATCGACTCATAGACAGATTAGAAACCCAATTAGCCGCAGGAACTATTCCATCAAATGAACCAACGGCACAAACAACTTCACTTGCACCAACAGAAGTAGCCTCAATGGTCACTGAAGCAAGCACAAAAACTGAACCAGAAGTAACTAAGCAAATGCAAGTAGCGTCTGAACTTAAAATTCAATCAATTCGAGACCAATTCTCATCTCTTGCAAATATACCTCCCCGAATGAAACAAGCGCTAATGCGTCGAGAACTTGATTTAAGTTCAGAGGCAAGTAAAAAGCTTTATTTCAACACCGCTTTAGAAGCTTTTTCACACTCAACAGGAATTGACCTAAGCTCAATTCCAACACTAAAAAATGTTCCCTTAGCTTCATTACAAGCATGGTCAGCATTAAAAGATCTTAGTGAACTGACGGGGATAGACTTAGCAACACATGTTTATGAAAAACCTGTCACCAGTAAGACAGGAAGAAAAAAATCAACCTAAACAAAAAACCTCATCATATTGATGAGGTTTTTTGTCTGTAGATACACTCTAGTAATAATCTTTTAATTTCTCGATATCTGGCATATTTTGCGCATTTTGTAAGGCCTTGGCTTCAATTTGCCGAATACGTTCACGTGTCACTCCAAATTCTTGCCCTACTTCTTCTAGTGTATGCGTAACTCCATCTTTAAGACCAAAACGCATTTCTAGAATCTTTTGCTCACGTGGAGTAAGTTCTTCAATAATTTGTTGTACATGATCTTTCAGTAATTGTAATCCAGCAGATCGATCTGGCATGACATTTTTTTCATCTTCGATAAACTCTTCTAAGGTAGAATCTTCATCATCGTCTCCAACGGGTGTTTCTAAAGAAACAGTATCTTGAGAAATCTTCATAATATGCCGAACTTTGTCGATTGGTTTGCCCATTTCGGCAGCGATTTCTTCTGCTAAAGGTTCACGTCCTAAATCTTGGATTAAACGACGTTCAACTTGTTGAAACTTATTAATGGTTTCAACCATATGGACTGGAATACGAATGGTTCTACTTTGGTCAGCCAATGCACGAGTAATCGCTTGTCGAATCCACCAAGTTGCATAGGTCGAAAATTTAAACCCTTTTCTATATTCAAATTTTTCTACGGCTCTAAATAAACCAATATTCCCTTCTTGAATTAAATCAAGCAGCGAAAGTGATTTCCCTGTAAATTTTTTCGCAATAGAAACGACTAAACGAAGATTCGCTTCGATGAGTCTTTGTTTCGCTTCTTGTTCCCCTTTTTCTTTTCTTCGAGCTAGAGCAACTTCTTCTTCCGCATTTAATAAAGGAACTTTACCGATTTCTCGCAAGTACATTTGAATTGAATCAGCAGAAATATCTCCAAGATCAATTCCCATGACCTTGCCTTTATTTTCTTCATCATTTTTTTTCTTTTCACTGGGTAATTGCAAAATCCCTCCACGTTGTTCAATAATGGAGATACCGTAATCTGTGAGACGCTCTAAAAAGTCTTCATAATACTGCAAATAATCTTCGATTTCAGGAAAAGCGTATAAAACTTCCTGTTCAGTCATAAAACCGCGCGACTGTGAGGTTGTAAACAACTTATCTAACATTGATGCAGATGGCGCCAATGCAGCTACATATGGCCCTTTTTTCTTTTTTACTGCTTTCTTTTTTGTAGACTTACTTTGTGTTTTTTTAACAGTTGTTTTCTTAGAAGTCGTTTTTTTTGATTTAGAAGGTGTCTTTTTCTTCGTTGTCGTTTTTTTCTTCGTTGTTGTTTTCTTCGCTGATTTTTTAACGACTTTTTTCTTTGTAGCTTTCGTTACTTTTTTTGCCATATGAGTTAAGCCTTTCTATCCTAAGTGGTTCTCTTAGCTTCTATAAGCGACCTGGAGAACATAATTAGGAATAGACAAAGCCTATTCAAGATTAATAAGTTGTTGAGAAAATAATTGAAATTCTTTGGTCAATGCATCAATTTGATCTTGTTGATGATTTTGTTCTGCAAGATGTAAAGATGATTGAATTCGTTGAAGCTGTTGTTTTAAATAGCGTCTTTGTAAAAAGATTACTCGTTCGTCAATTGCTTCACGACGTTGTTTTGTTGATAAATCTGAAAAGACTTGGTCTACGTATAATTCTAATTGATTAAAGAGAGCTTGTTTTTCTTCTGAAAAAACGGTCTCTTCTTTCAATTGATTGTTGACGCTATCATACGCATTTTTCAGTTCTTTGTAAAGGCCTTGATAACTCTTATCTTCAAAAAGATTCTCTTCTAATTGGGATTGGGAAAGAATTTCTAGATTAGAAATAATAAGAGATAAGAGTTCTTTTTCTGCTTTGTGAAATTGAGTTTCTTTCTCTGGTTGCGGATGAGGGCTCGTTGCTGGTGGCTTATGAGCAGCTCCAGATTGATCGTTATTTCTTTTGGTTTGTTTTTTCACTGATTCAAAAGCTTCTCGAATTGAGCCAATACTAGTCCCAATCGCATTGCTTAGTTGATTTAAATAATGATCTTGCTCCACAGAATTTGGTAAAAACCGTAACAATAACAATACATCTACGGCTACCGCTTTCTTTCCTTCAGGACTAGATGTATCATTTTTTTCTATCCCTCGAGCAATAATATAATCTATAACATGTTTTGCATCTGTTATCGCATGCATCCAAAGTTGCACATCTTGTTTTATACAATCATCTGGATCTTTTCCCGCAGGAAGTGTTAAAACATCAACCTCCATGCCTAATGAAAGTGCTAGCTCCATTCCTTTTCGAGAAGCCATAAACCCAGCATCGTCGGCATCAAAAGAAAAAATGCATTTATTGCTAAAGCGTTTGAGTAGTTTTAGTTGCAACTCTGTTAATGCAGTTCCAGAAACAGCAACTACTGGTAAGACACCCGCTTGATGAGAGGCAATGACATCCATATTCCCTTCTACAATCACAACATACCCGGATTCTTTAATAGCTTTTTTCGCTTTACTGAGCCCAAAAAGAACTTGGCTTTTATCGTAAACAATTGTTTGTGGAGTATTAATATACTTTCCGCCTTGATAGTCTTCACCTAATGCTCGAGCGGTAAAACCAACAACACTTCCATAAACATCACGCAATGGAATCATAATCCGATCTCGAAAACGATCATACACTCTGTTTTTTTCTTGATTGTAGACAGCGAGACCAGCATCAATTACTTCTTGCTGTGAAAAACCTTTTTTTTGTAAAACGGTTAATAGTGCATCCCAACTTTCCGGAGCATAACCAATTTGAAATTCTGAAACAGTATTCTCTTTGAGCGCACGAGAAGATATATATTCTCTTGCTTGACCAGCCTTTGGGTGGTCTAATAATAATTTATGAAAAACTTCTGTTGCATACTCAAGCACATCAAGTACTCGTTGTTTTTTTCCACTCTCTTGTTTTGATTTCTTTTTAATTGTAACTCCTGCTTTGTCGGCTAAAATTTTTAATGCCTCATAAAAATCAACCCCTTCTATTTCTTGCACGAAGCTAAAAAGGTCTCCTCCTTTATGACAACCAAAACAATGCCAAATTTGCTTTGGTTGACTCACCATAAATGAAGGGGATTTTTCTTGATGGAATGGACAAGGAGACTTCCAATTGCTCCCAGCTTTTTTTAAGGGAACATATTCTTGTACCACTTCTACCAAGTCTAATCGTTGTTTGATTTCATCAGTTTCACTGGGCATATACTTATATTACATGATTCAAGTACATGGCGCATGAATCAATTTATCATCTGTTTTTACATTGCGCCATACACCATCTACCATGATGATGATCAGACCTTATCAATATTTGACTGTAAAAACAACTCGTGTAAAGCGAGTTGTTTTTGTAAAAGAGCAATGATGACTTTGTAACTTATTCAACTGATTCTTCTTGTACAGTTAATTCTTTCGTTAAGTTATTATAGGAAGGTAATAAGTCTTCGATTTGACCTTTATCAATTACATAGTAATTTGCCTCTTGATCTAAAACAATTACTTGGTTTTCTACTTCATCAGCAAATAGTTCATACACAAAGGCTTGTGTAATAGAAGTTAAACTCCCCTCTTCTACCGTAAATGCTCCTAAAGATTGACGTGGTTTTTCTTCTAGCTCAAGAAAATCAATTGCTTGTAATGACTTAAAACGAGCCAACCATGATAATGTCTTTTGTTCATCCAGTTCAGTTATTGAACCAGAATCTGTTTCGGCAAACCAACCTGATTCTGTTAATTCAACCTTGTACACATTTCTTGGCGCTTCATAGCGAATTGCGCGAATTTGATCTGGGGAAAGTGAGATTAATTCACGATTTCTCCAAATAGCCTCTTCTTGTGAAACCAAGTATTGTGGCAATCCATTTAATACATAGACTGAATCTGTATTTAAGGTTCTAAAATAAATACTTTCACCACCGGCTGACTTCCCCAAAACGACTTCTTGTTTCACTTCTCCATTTTGAAGTAATTGCAATGTAACCCCTTTATCTCCCACCTCAAAGCGTTCATGGTTTTGTTTATTTGTAGAAACGCGAGATGAAATCTCTGCAGCTGAAAAAGCTGTGAACAAGTCTTCTACTCTTTTTTGATCAGCTTTATGCGTATTGACAAACCATTGTGAACCTTCTTTCGTTAAATTGATTCTCTGCTCACCTGGAAATGTAAATTGTAATTGATCAATACTCTCTTGATTCCATTCTGAAAGCTGAACATCAGAAGGAGGAGTAAATGTATCTCCTTTTGGATAAGATTGAATAAGTGCATACCCCCCAGCAAGCAATAGTAAGATGACCGCTAATATACCAATACGTTTCATAGTTCTATAAAGTGAAATTAATGACTTGATGAAATTTTTCGACGACGTTTGAAAATCCAGAGAGCTCCAAAAGCTACAACAAGAACTGGAATCCCAATAATATTCCCCCATTTTAACCAAGCTTGTTGACCATTACTTTCCCAAACCAAAGTCGCTGGTTGACTCGATTTTGTCCGAATAGATAATAATGCTTCATTTTGTCCCAACCAATCTAATGAATTTAAAACAAGCCCTAGATTTGTTGGATGTTGCTGTAATAATGAATCATCTAAAAAGTGATTACTCGATAATACCACCCAACGACCAGCTTCTCCTCCAGTTGTATTTTCAATGTCCTGAACAGTGGCAGCTAATCCAAATCGATTTTGATCCAAAGTTGTAAGTGTATTTAGTTGATCTGGTTGAATTGTAAACGAAGTTGTTTGATGTACCGCATTTTCTGTTGTTGCAAGCAATAATTGTTTCGTATCACTTTCATCAAAAGAAAGAGAACTAGACCAAGATGTTACAACTTGTGTGATATTCCCCGCCAAAACATGAGGACGCACAGTTGATGTCATCCAAAATGGGTATGGCAATAGATAACTAAACCCACCAGAATTAAAATTCACCGTTTGATGAGCGGCTAAATCAGCAACAAGATCTTGGTTTAGAGTAATACCTTGTTTGGCCAAAATACTTTCTAGGCCGGTTGTATTTTTACTCGCTGCTAGTGTTGCTTCATCAACTTTAATTCCAGAAACCATCCAAAGTATTTTTCCACCTGTATTTGCATAATCTTCAACAGCTTTTAATGCAGCTTCAGAAAATCTCTCTGTTGGAGCTGCAATAAGCAATAAGTCGATACCAGCGATTTCTGGAATAACTGGATTTTCTTCATCAGAGGCTAATTGAATTTGTTCCACAAGAAAATCTTTTTGAATTTGTTGTGAAAAAGCTTGCAAATCAGTTAATTGTTTTCCACCAAAGTCTGAAACCACACCTAATCGCTTTTGACCATTTCCAAGTAACGCTAAAATACTACTTGTTAATCGATATTCAATATCACCAATAGATTGAACAAATGGGATAACTTCTTTTTCATCGAGGTATTCAATGACAACTCCCAAATACCCTTCTTGTAAGGTAAATTCGTCTTCTCGAACAACATTAAATCGAATGGCTGGTACTCCATTAGCTTGAGCTTGTTGGGCTGCTTCATCATCTTGATCTGGATAAACAATAGAAAAATCTACTGAACCACCACCAAACTTTTGATAATCACTCAAAATATCTTGTACATCACGACTCACTAATTCAATTTGTGTTGGTAGTTTTTGTGATCTATAGAGCGTAATTCTTACAGTATCATCTAAGTTTTTTAATGTAGATTTTGTTGCTGTAGAAAGACTATAAAGATTTTGTTTTGTTAAATCAGCCCGCACAGTAAAGCTTTGCCCAAAAAGATTAATGACAATAGCGATAACAATGACAAGAATAGTACTTGTCTGTAACATTCGCCACTCTTTTGATGTCTTCATCAATTTCATCCGAGTAAGCCACGCATAAGAAAGCGTTAAAAAGACAAAAGCAAGCGTGATAAAATAAAGCACATCTCTAATATCTATAACCCCACGAGTAATCGCATTAAAATGAGCTAAGAGACCTAATTGTTGAGCAATCACACTAAGTGGATATTGTAAAGCTAAAATAACAAAGTCTAACCCAATAAAGAAAAAGACGAATAATACAGCGATACTAATAATAAAGGCCACTACTTGATTTTTGGATAAGGAAGAAGCCCATTGCCCAACGGCAACCATGGCTAAAACCATAAAGATTGAACCTAGGTATTGAGCAAAAACAACCCCCCAATCAAAACTCCCAACTCCTTTTAAGGAAATCGGGATTAATAATGTCACAAGTAACATCGCTGAAACAAATGCGGAAGTTGCAACAAATTTCCCTAGAATAATTTGCCAAATTTTAACAGGATAACTAAGGAGCACAGATAATGTATTTTCTCTCGTTTCTTCTGCCCAAGTTCGCATGGTTAAAGCAGAAATAAAGAAGAGGAAGACCCAAGGTAAAATTCCAAACATCGAACGTAAGCTTGCAACTTCTTGCACAAGACTTGTTCGAAAATAGAGGAAATTATTAATGACCAAAAAGACAATTGCTAAAACATAGGCCATTGGATGATCAATATACGATTTTAATTCTTTTTTAAGTACAGCAAAAAAAGGTTTCATAAGTCAGTAGATTAATTCGATTTTTCTCCAAGAGTAAGTTTTCTAAAGGTATCTTCTAAGCTCATTGTTTCTTGGTGGATTTCGTAAACTGTCCAAGTTTTTTCTTGAGCGAGCTTAAATAATGCAGGCCGGATATCTTCATCTGAACTACTATAAACGGTTACAGCTGTTCTCCCTTCCATTTGTTTGGCATCTGTTACGGTCCATCCTTTTTCTTCTAAAACGGATTTGATATCACTTCCTTGAGCTTCAAAAAAAACTTTTTGCCCATCTTTTCCTTGTGACATGACTTCTTCAACTGTTCCACTCGTCACAAGCTTTCCTTCGTTTAAAATGATGACGTGGTCACACATGGCTTGAACTTCGGATAAAACATGCGTAGAAATCATCACGGTTCGTTCTTTTCCCAAGGCAACAATAAGATCTCGAATAGTGACTCGTTGATTTGGGTCTAATCCTTCCGTGGGTTCATCTAAAATAAGAAGTTCTGGTTGATGTAAAATTGCTTGCGCTAAACCAACTCGTTGTTTATACCCTTTTGATAATTCTTCGATTGGCTGAGTAAGACGATCTTCAATCCCAGTTTCTTTGGCAACACGTTTGATTGCTTCTTTTCGCTCTTGTTTTGGAATAGAACGAAGACCTGCCATATAATCTAGATATTCTTCTACAAGCATTTCTTTATAAAGAGGGTTTGCTTCAGAAAGGAAACCAATCTTTTGCTTGATGGCAATTTCTTTCTCTGCAGACATTGTTTCCCCATCGAAGGTTACTTGGCCATCATCTGGAGCTAAAATTCCAGTAATAATACTCATTGTTGTGGTTTTCCCTGCCCCATTTGGACCTAAAAGCCCCACTATTTGTCCCTTAGGAACTTCAAACTCAATGTTATCCACAGCTTTTTTACCATGGTAACTTTTTGTGATTGCTTGTACTTGTAGTTTTTCCATAGAAATTGGTAATAAAATAGCCTCTTCTAGTGATTTTTGGATAAAAAAAACGCCAAAGAGATGGATAAGAGTCTTTATTATAAACGTTGCTTTTCTTCTAATCAACTTGACAAATACCTTACATAATAAGGATTACATGCGCTCTATATCTGGGAGGAGATCGTTCACTTTTTTTAAATCTGCTTGAACTGATGCTCCACATTCTTTTGATTTACATGTATATGTTTGTCTATCACTGATATTTTGAATAGACATCGTTGAAATCGTTTTACCACAATCTGGACACTTTATTTCTACCAGAGTAGATCTAATTTTATCTCGTAAGTTTTTCTTGAATTTTGGATCTAATGCTTCTAGTGACAATTTTTGAGCCATATAAACTGAGTTTAATCCATTAATAATGCCATTGTAGCAGACACGACTAATTAAATCACGAAAGAAATATCTCAGCCGTCGAGACGGCTGGTTTTACTGTGGATGACAAAGCATTGATCAAAGTATTTCTTTCACATATACTGAGCTTATTGAATAGCGCCATTAGCAACCTAATGAGCGCTTTTTATTATAAAAAGCATTAAACTTCTCATGAGAAGCTTTTTGATTGGTACAGGCGGAATAATCAAAAGTTTATCATGAGAAGTCTAGTAATCATTGAAATCATTATATGAAAAAAACTGTAGCACTCTTTGGAGCAATCATTCTTTTACTTATCTTAGGTGGTTGGATTTTACTAAAAGAAGATGTAGAAATAAATACAATAGATACACAACAGCAAATTACGGTTGATTCTAATAACAATGATACTGATGCTCTTAATCAATTCGATAAAATAACTTCTGAACCAGAAGCACAGAATGAAAACTTAAATAAAAACCAAAATGATCTTTTTTATTCCTATCTTGATGCAAGATCTTTTACTTCTCCTTATTCTCAAAAACAAGTGAATGACAAACCACTCGTTATTGAAAACGAATCATTTTTAGTTGTTCAGGAATTAGCCAAAGAAAACTCAAATACTTCTTTCAAACTCCTTATTGCAAACAATCAAACAAATAAAGCCGAATTACAAAAAGAGACCGAATCGCCTGAATGCTTTAATGACGACCTCTTTTTTTCACGTCATAATTTAATGTTAAGTATTTGGGAGAATACAAAATTATCCTATTTGGACAGAGATGTATTGCAAGAAATTGATAATGCACCAAATGGATGTACACTCGCGGTTAAATGGATTGATGATTCTATCGTATTTAATAAACAAGCAAATGGTGGTAATGAAATACTCTTCTACTCCACAAAAACAAATACACTAGAAAAAAAAGTTCGATATGAACTTTGGTTTACGGGTGGCCTAGGAAGTGGTAGTGGAAATCAACTTGTTTGGTCAACACCACAGGGGACATTTTTCCAAAATCAAACAAAAGAAAGTGCGTTTAGCGATAGTTATAAATTATTGCCTGGAGAAATTCTTCAATATTCACAATATCAAGATGAATTACCAACTAATTCCCTTGCTTATAAAACAAATGGATATCTTGCATGGGCAGATTTACTCGACAATTCTGTACTCCAAAATTTAGAGAAAGGATTATCATTTACAATTAATGATCAAAAGGTTTTTCTTCCTTGGTAATCATTTCATTTTCCGCCAATCCGAATTGACCCCGCCTCAATTCGGATATGTACCAATGCATACCCATAACTAAAGGAGAAGTCAGTGAACAGAATCTGGTTCTGCTTCCTCATGTTTTTCTTGCTCTCGTCGAGCAAGGCATGGGCTGGGCAGTATGAATGTTCTTTGTACGCACAGAATCCACAGCAGATTCAAGTGAACAAAGGACAAACCATCGACCGCGAGGTCGAGATTGTCTACACCAATACCGGGCAATCCACCTGGCAAAACTATGGTGGAGTCGTCAACGGAAACTATATCGAACTCCGCGCTGTGAATAGCAGCGGTCAGGAAATCGAAGGGCCGTTGTACCATTCCTCATGGATCAACCGCAAACGAGTGGGATCCTACCTCGCAACGCAAGGCAATGTGATCACTACTCACCGAGCTCGGTTCGTTTTTCGTATCCGGCTCGATACCAGCCAGCTTAGCCCTGGCACGCACAACTACTACTTTCGCCCCTACCACGCTCTCGGGCATTGGATCAACAATTGGGGTAATTGCAATATTAGTGTTGAGGTCCTAGGTACGAGCCAACCACCAACGACCCAGCCTACCCCAGTTGCCACCATTCATGGTGCTTCGATGAACCCCGCAATCGCAGGAACTCTCGTCACCATACAAGGATCAGCCACCAATAACCCTGTCGAATACCAATGGCAGGTCAATGGAACAACCGTGTCGAATCAAACCAGTTTCGAACACGTGTTTAGTGCTGGCTCAAACCAGGTTTCCCTTCGCGCTCGCAATACCTATGGCTGGGGTCAACAACAGTACTATACGCTCACAGCGACTAGTGCCTCTACCCCATCTTCGGCCCAAGCGAGCATTGACCAGATTCGTATCGAAAGAACGAATCCCAATACTGGTCGGGCGGAAAACTATGACCTGATCACTCAAGGCACTACCAAGATCCGCCAATATCGCACCATGCAATTGCGAGGCTCTGGTAGCGGTAGCCAAGTTGCTGGTTATGAGTGGAGTATCCACCAAAACGGCAAGGTGAAGGTGGTTAGTAATCAAGCGAACTATACAACCAAGCCCGATGAGATCGTGCATGGCAATGCCGAAGTTGCCTTGCGAGTTCTTGACCCGCTTGGTCAATGGTCCGACTACACCAAGTTCGCTATCGAAGTAGAGTTCTGGCCTCGAATCCGTTACCCTGTCACGGGTCAGTGGCAGAGGTCAGGCAATAACTACTTTCAAGGTGATCATACAAGTCATACCGCACAGTATGCGGAAGACTATAACCAAGCTTCCGGCAGTGCAAGTGCAGACTTCGCACGAGATATCGTAGCGGTTCTCAACGGCACTGCAGAAATCAAAACGGACACGCTTGGAGGTCGAATTGTCGACATCATCTCTGAGGACACGAGAATAGGAATCAAGTTCAGGTCGCGCTATATGCACCTAAGCTCAGTTCTTGTGCAAGAAGGTGAGCGAGTTTTCCAAGGACAACCAATCGGTCTTTGTGGCAATACTGGCTCCTCTTCTACGGCTTCACACCTGCATTACGTGCTTCAGCTTTGGCAAAACGGACGCTGGGAGTCGGTTATCCCAGAGCCAATCTGGGTAGACACCAATACGGTGAATCAAGTCACCTCGTATGGCACGAGTATCAACTCTCAAGCTAGTCGCACGCCAGATTGGATGATTGTTTTGCCAGAAACCTACGCAGGCCAAGGCAATCAAGACTCCAATGGCTGGGGCCAATCCAAGGTTTGGTCTTCCACCATTGCAAGTACTACTCCAACGGTAAACCTCTACTGGGATGCAACCATCCCTGAGGCAGGCACCTGGCAATTGACTATGCACAACCCTTCGGGGAATACGCAAAATCTTGCAGGTGTCTCAACCCATAACACTAGCTCGCGTGCAGTCTTTGAGATTATGCGCACAGGTGCTGCTGGTTACGAAACCTTTACGGTTGACCAAGCAGGCAGTGTCAAAGGTGGTTTGGTTGAGATCATGCAGTTTCAAGCAAGTGCTGGTGACCGGATCATGATCACCCAGCACAATGCGACTGGCGAGAGTAACCGAGAAGTCTCTTTTGACCAACTCGTGCTCAAGCTGGTTTCGGCCCTAGATGGAGGAGGACAAGGAATAGGTCAGGACCTTGGAGAAGACAACCTCCCCCCTCCTTCTATAGAAGACCAAGCGCCTTCTCCGAACCAGCAACTAACGACAGCAACCCCGAATCCGAACACCACACCCAATGCAGGTGCGGGTGGCGGTGGAGGAGGCGGAAGTGGAGGGTGCCATCTTTCCACGACACCGAGCCAAAACTCACTTTGGTCAATCCTGATTTTGCTCGGGTGCATCGTCTTGCGACGGAAACTCGGGTAAACCAAAACCCTCGAAGCAGGTCACTGCTTCGAGGGTTTGCTATTTATATCGCTACTTTTTTTTCCTATTCATCTCATACATCTTCACATATGCATCTACAGTCATTTTACCAATAGCTTTCCCAATCAATTCAACTGGCAAATCCTCGATCTTTTTAAATCGCACACAACTCTTCCCCATATCCATTTTCTTCCCTGTCTTTTTATATTCTTTTTCAAACCAAGCTTTTAGTTTGGGGTCTCCATAAATACTGGAGAGATAAACTGCCATATGATTTTTTTGTGAAGCAAGCGATGCAAAAGGTAAAGCATCTTTGGGATTGCAATGATACCCTGCTGGATAAATTGAATGAGGAACAACATAAGAAATCATTCCGTATTGCATGGTTTCTTTAAATCCTTTAGGCAAATTATCTTTGATAGATTTACGAACATGCTTAATCGCTTTTCTGCGATCTTCTGGTAATTCTTTTAAATATTCGCTAACTGTTTTCGCTTTTGACTGCATAGTTTTTTTTTAAATAAACAATCACATCTATACTAGACATTTTAACTAAATCTTGTTAGTTTGCAAGCAACAAAGGAGAAAACCATGATTGCCAGCTTTAGTACCGGTCTTGTCATGGGAAACCCTTTCCAGTCAACAAGACAACTTTCGGCGGGGACTTCCCTCACCGTGAACATCATGCCAACCTCCTGCCCGAACTTCGTCTACCATCGAGCGTATATGAGGATCAAGGGCTTCTGCCACAACTTCCGGACTGACCACGAGGTCACCATTTTCGCCTCCCTCCACTATCTGGGATTCGACGATGTCCGAGCACAATTGTGGAAGACTACAAATGGAGAATGGTTCATCGGAGTGGACAACCTCCACCTCGCAGAACTCAACGCCTTCGGGCAGAGAACAGCCTCCTAGGCTTCCTCTCCAACAGACCAGCCATCTCGCATGTGCTGGTCTTCGTATTTTATCGCTGGAATATGATATAAATAGATCAATTAAAGAACTCTTCTCTATGGAAACAATATTTACTTATCTTCTCCCAAAAGAAAGAATCATGAAAATTACGTATAAAGATTTTTTGTTTAAATGGGAGGTTGATATTATTGAAAACCCTGAAGCTCATTTTAAAGCAGAAGACCTGCGAAAATCTGGAGTATACGACTATCATTATCAAAGCATCGATAAAATGGAAAAAGACCCATGGCACCAAGAAATACCTAAAGAACTTCATAATGAAATCAAAACCTTTATTCAAAATAATTTTACAAAAAAAGATCGAGAGAAATCTCTCGACCTAGAATCTACACAAGCATATTACTACTGGAAACCGATTAATGAGTAATTTATTGGATTGAATCGTGGTTACACTCCAGATTCTCGATTCATTATATCTTCCAAATCAAATCCTGCGACTTGATAAGCTTGTGGACAATCTCCACTAATACGATCACGTACTTGTTGTTTAAATTTTTCACTTCCCCAATACTTCATTATCGCAGCATTAGCGTCTTCTTCTATTTGATAACCAAATGATTGATAGATTGAAGCATATTCTCTTTTGTCTTCCGCAATTTGCTCATCTGTCTTATCGTCAAAAAAGTCATCCCAAGCACCTGGTACCGTCAAAACACAAACTAATCGTGCATAATACCCCCCCGCAGTTGTATATCCATCATCTAGCGCTTCTTTACATTGTTCAACTTCCTCCCCTTTTAATCGTTCACAAACTTTTGGATCTTTGAAAATTTGTGCACTTCCAATAATACATTGTAAGCGATCTTGTTCTTTTACATTATCACATGGAGACCGGTCAGAAGAGTCCGCTTCTAGCACAATATTTAAACAAGCATTATAATCATTTGTTCGTGTACAAGGTATCGGATTGTTTTTTAGCCCACCAACTCGAACCAAACAAGCCTCTCTATCTTCATGTTCATCACATGCATTCATATCATTGATCAGACCTGTATTACTATAATCTGAAATACATTTTTCTTTAGCATCTCTACCTAAATTATCACAAGCACTAATATCACCTACCCCAACTGCAATTTCTAACCAACAACTTGCTTTCGCTTCTTTTCCTTGAATAAGTCCACATGCTTCTCTATCGTGCTCATTCATAGCTAATTGAACTAAACAGTTGTCTTGCTCTGTTGGATCAGTCTTTGTACAACTAGCAACTGTATTCCCTCCACCAAAGAATAGACACCCAGAAAAAGAAAAGACAGATACAATACTCAAAAATAGTAACTTTTTCATACAAAGATAAGATAAAGATAAAATATGCATGCAGCACAACCACAAAAGCCAGCCGATCCGAAGCTCACAGAGCGAAGGATGGCGGAGAGTGAGGGATTCGAACCCTCGACCCCTAGAGGGGTACCACCTTTCCAAGGTGGCGCACTAGACCACTATGCGAACTCTCCATGACAAAACTATAAACAATCCAAATAATTTACTCAAGCATGACCCATTGCCTGACTAGTACAACCTGATATACGGATTAAATATTTTCTTCCTTTTCATGAGATAGATCGACCACACTTGTGTTCACTTTTTGTTCATGTTACTGTTCCCTCATTGACCCACAATACCATTCTATGGGAAATACTTATAGCAAAGTTTTTGTAGCTGTTTACTTAATTTTGGAAAAAGAGGGCAAGATTCTCTTACTTCGTCGTTGCAATACAGGGTATAAAGATGGCGAATATAGTTTTATTGCCGGACATGTTGATGAAAACGAATCAGCCAAACAAGCAATTATTCGAGAAGCGAAAGAAGAAGCAAATCTCGATTTAAAAGAAAACCAACTCGAAGTTGTTCATATCACTCATAGAAGAAATCCTGAGAGAGAATATATTGATATTTATCTTAAAGCAGAAAAATGGCATGGAGAAGTTAAAAATATGGAACCCCAAAAATGTGATGAGTTAAAATGGTTTCCCAAAACATCACTTCCTCAAAATATTGTAGATGACGTTCAATCTGCTTTAATAAATATAGATAAGAAGAATTTTTACAGTGAATATGGCTGGTAATTAGTAATAATGAACCTCCAATCTCAGTGAGGATAATACAGTGAATATGCAACCTCTTGCCGATAAAATCCGCCCTGAATCATTAGACCAGTATATTGGTCAAAAACATCTTGTAGGGGCAGATAAACCGCTTTTTAATGCTATAAAAAAACAGCATTTGTTTTCGTTTATTCTTTGGGGCCCACCAGGGACTGGCAAAACAACTTTGGCTCGTATTTATGCAAAAGCCTTAGATGCGAAACTATTTGAGCTCTCTGCTGTTTCTTCAGGTAAAAAAGATGTTCGAGATATTGTTCGTTTCCCTAGCGATAAACCTAAAATTCTTTTTTTAGATGAAATCCATCGATTTAATAAGGCACAACAAGATTTTTTATTACCCTATGTTGAGTCTGGTGAATTAACACTCATTGGTGCAACAACAGAAAACCCAAGTTTTGAGATTATCTCTCCCCTTCTCTCTCGTGCACGTGTTTTTGTTTTAGAAGAATTAAAAGAAGATGATATGTTCGAATTAATTGAGCGAACAAAAATCAAAATGAAAACAGATGCAAAAAACTGGCTGGTACAAATGGCTAATGGGGACGGCAGAGCCTTATTAACAATGCTCGACTCCGCACAAAAACTCTATGAGGAAATTACCGTTGATTCATTAAAAAACGCTCTACAAAGTAAACATCTACGATACGACAAAAAAGGAGAAGAACATTATACTATTATTAGTGCTTTTATAAAAAGTATGCGAGCAAGTCAGCCTAATTCTGCAATGTATTATTTAGCACGAATGATTGAAGCAGGCGAAGACCCAAAGTTTATTGCGCGTCGAATGGTTATTTTTGCTAGCGAAGATATTGGTATGGCAAATCCTACCGCATTGGTACTTGCAAATGCAGTCTTTAGAGCGGTAGAAACTATTGGTTATCCAGAAGCCTCTATTAACCTGGCGCATGGAGTTACTTATTTAGCTACAGCAAAAAAAGACCGAAGATCCTATGATGCGCTTCGATTAGCTCAAGCAGATGTACAAACTCACGGTAACCTTGCTATTCCTATGAATCTACGCAATGCTCCAACAAAGATGATGAAAGAAATGGGATATGGAAAAGATTACAAAGCTTATACAGACGAAGATTTACGCCCAGAAAAAATTCAAAAGAACAATTACTATGCCTCAAATTAATTTTGCAAAAAACTCAGCATCTATTACAAAAAAATCATTTTGGGATTCATCTCTTTTAAGTCTGCTAATTGCAAATGGTATTACCATATTCGCCACACTTCAGGGTGAATGGCAATTATCTTCGATTCTTTTCATTTATTGGATACAGAGCGCCACAATTGGATTTTTTTCCGTTAAACGAATGATGTCACTTGAAAACTTTTCAACAAAGTATATTTCATTAAACGGAAAACCCGTGATGAATACCAGCTTTGGAAAAAAAGCGCTCATCAGTTTTTTTACTTTGCACTATGGCGGTTTTCACCTTACTTATTTTATCGTTTTAGTTGTTTTTTCACTTTTTCATGGAATAGATTTCCTTGGAGTATTGGTAGCTTCTATCATTTTTATTATTAATCATTATTACTCACATAAAATAAATCTAGAAGAAGATAAAAAAAAGCTACGCCATATTGTAAGCTTGATGTTTCATCCATATGCTCGTATTATACCCATGCATTTGACGGTGATTCTCGCTTTTATCATAAATGGAACAACTGGAATTATTCTCTTTATGACTCTAAAAACAATTGCAGATCTTCTAAGTCATATGATTGAACATGCAGACTGGTCTGTAAAATCATTATCTAATTTCGATAAATAACAACTATGAATAAAATAACTATTAGTTTTATCTTAACAAGTGTTCTGTTCTTCGGTTTAGGATATACAGTAAGTACTTTTTTAGGTGTAAAAACACTTGTAGATATAAATGAACAAGTCATGATGGACCATGATATGCATACGACAGGTGAACTTCCACATGAACACTCTACAATGAAACATAACTCTATTGATCTAAGTGATACAAAAGAACCCCCTACTGTAGATCTCGCAGTATTTGAAGACCCAAAGTCAGGATGGAACTTACAAATTATCACTTCAAATTTCACATTCGCACCAGAGAAAGCTAGTCAAGAACATATTGTAGGACAAGGACATGCTCATTTGTTTATTGATGGAATAAAAATCACGAGACTTTATGGAGAATGGTATCACTTACCAGAACTGACACGAGGCAACCATGATATAAAAGTTTCCCTTAATGCAAATGATCACTCAGAGTTTATGATCGACGGAAAAGAAATTGTAGATACAGAAATGGTTACTGTAAAATAAATCAAATAAAAAACAGGCTTGAACTAGCCTGTTTTTTTTATTTACTCTTATGAGTCTAGTCGCTCTAATTCAGAATCGATAATTGCACTGAAAGCCTCAAATGGTTGAGCTCCACTTAAAGAAATACCATTTACAAAGAAACCTGGAGTTCCTGTAACCCCTTTTTGAGAACCACTTGCCAAACCATTTTTTACTGTTGCAGCATGATTTCCGTTATCTAAGCAGTCATCAAATCGTTGTTGATTTAAACCTAATTCTCCTGCCCATTCTTTTAATTGAGCTATTCCACCAGAAAGTGAACTTTGATTTGCAAAAAGAAGATCATGATATTCCCAGAACTTCCCTTGATCATCAGCACATTCACTCGCTTCACCTGCTTTTTGTGCTCGAGCATGAAAACTTAGTGGAAAGTGTCTGTAAACTAAACGAACATTATCTCCATATTCATCAAAAATTTGTTCTAGTGTTGGTTGAACACGCCCACAAAAAGGACATTCAAAATCAGAGTATTCTACAATGGTAATAGGAGCATCTACATTACCTCGAATATGATCTTTATTTGTCACTTGAACATCAACTGGACCAGCAAGGTCTACTTGACTAGGTTGTTCTTCGGGAGGAACTTTAGCATCTTTTCTTGGTCCTTGATAAATTGTTTTATCATTTCCCGCTAATGTTGGATCTGATGCCAATTCTTGTTTTACACTAAATAATTGCCATCCGAAAACAAGCAATAAAACTAACTCTGCTAAAACGATCGAACTAATAAACTTATCTCTATCAAACTTAATAGTCATAGATTTATCCTCCTGGGCGTTAAGTTGTTTATGGTCGTTACCATTTTGCATAGGTTCATCCATAGAGGTTAATTAACATTCAATACTCACTAGTATTTTCAAACGTACTTAAAAATACTAATTACTACTGAACAACTTCCGCTTCTTCTTGTTCTGGGATCACAATATCTCCTTCTGGAATAACTTTATAAGCCCCCATTTGTTCTACTCCTTTTCTTAGGACATAAGTGCCATCTTCTTCTACAGATCCAACTGATGGCCAAATTTGTTGTAAACCTTCGTAAACATCAAGCTCACCTGTGAGTAAAATTGTTGGAATAGCAGAGATAAAATACTTATTTGCTAACTCTTGCCCTTCTTCAGAAGAAATATCAATAACTCTTGTATCAGTTGCTTTCATCGCTAAACGCTCAAAGACAATATCATGTGCAGAAACGTCATAACATTCATCACAAGTAGAATCGTCTAAATAAATTGCTGAATATTCCCCTACAATTCTATCTTCTTCTAAATCTAAATAAGGCGGTTGCAATTCTGTTACAACAAATGCATTTTTCTTTATTTCTCCTATCGAATCTACCAAGCCTTGCATAAATTCATAGTCAGCAACACTTCCATTTACAATAACGGTTGGAACTTGAGTAATATTGTACTTATTGACCAAGTATTTTCCTTGTAGTGAACTAAAAACAACTTCTTTCATTTGATTTGGTTGTACATCGTTTTGTTCAAAATAATTTTCGAAGGCCTCAAGTGAAAAACAATCTGTACAATCTGGAGCAGTTAAAAAGGTAATATCTAATTCTTCAAATGAATTATTAGAATCAGAAAAGTTCAAACCAAAAAGAATCCAGAGGTTTATAACCAGAGCAACTAAAATAAGTGCTGGCAAAAGAAGAGAAAAATGTGTGTTTTTGGTTTGATTCATAAGAGAATATTGTACCAATAAAAGAACAGATCGACAAATTCTTTATGCATGATAATTTGTTCCGCCACGAGAAGACATTAGCCAAATAATCCCCCCAAAAAACATAAGCACACTTATATACTGTGCAGGAGTAACCCCTAAATATGTTGCATCTACTTCTCTGAAAAAATCTAGTACAAACCTAATTGCACCATACCAAATCAAGAAAAACTTAATATAAAAAGTCTCAACGCGTTTCTTTTTAGAAAAAAGAGCAAAAAGAAGAGATAATATAAGTCCATTGATTGCCAAATACAATCCATGATCATGAAATGAATCAATTCCATTTTCATTGCGGACAGCTAAAAAGAAATTAGTTGCCGTTCCCGGGTGATCATGAATAAGAAAACAACCAATACGGCCAATCATAAGGCCAGCAGGAAGTCCGTAAATAAAGCTATCTGCATAATGAAGTGCAGAGAAATGGTGCCGTTTAGCATATAAGCTATACGCTATTACTGCACCAATAAACCCACCAATCACAGAAAAACCACCATTCCAAATTTTTACCATTTCTGCTGGATCAGCCAAATAAAACGCGAGATCATAAAAAACAATATGAACAATTCGAGCCCCAATAAACGCAGCTAAAATAATCCAAAAAGCTCCATTATAAATATAGTTAGGATCCAAATTGTTTCTTTTTGCAAAACGTGCAGAAACCCAAGCACCAAATAAAATCCCTAAGGCTACAAATGTACCCCATACTTGTATGGTAATTGCTCCAAAGGTTAGTGATGTAAACTCAAAATATGGAATCATAAAAAATTATTGTGAGAAATTATTTTTGAATAATAATCATCGCTTTTCGCCCAGTTGATATTTGTTCCAAGTCAGGTGTTAAGTCATGAATCGCATTGTATAATACTTCTTGATCATATTTATATCCTTCCCCTCTTCTTGTCCCCGGATCATTTGTAATAAACTGATTATCTGTATAACCAGTAATAACTAACATGTGATAAAGTGGGCCAGGGTTTTGAAAAAACTTATTTCCAAGTTCTCTTCCAGCAGCTGGCACGATAACAGGGATCTCTTCTGACAGTAAAGCTTTGATATCATCTATCGTAAAATCATAAACAACAGAGACTTGTTGTGGGTTATACCCTAGTTTTTCTGTTAAATATCGTGTACTTGTTTCTGCATTTGTATCAAATGATCCAAATGTATCATCTCCCCAATAGATAATATTGTCGATTGCAGACTTCATTTGATCTTGAGAGAAAGCTGTATCTCCTTGATAGTAATGATGAACCATAAGCAAAGATGCTTCTTCACAAGCTTCACTATATGGCAAGTCCCAGTTTCCATTCGGTGCTTGTACAATAAAAGGGAGTTCTAATTGTACTTGTGCTTGCACAGAATGTGGCTGTTCCGGCTCTGGTTTTACGACCTCAGTATCGGTGTCCTTCTCCACTATCTCCGTTATAGGTTCATTAATTTCTACTTCGTCATTGAGGTCATCTTGTTTTAAAATCGTTTGAACAGACTTTGAAACAACAACTTGCTGAACCGATTCTGAACGTGGTTTAAAAAAAAGAAAACCAGCCCCAAAAAGGAATAGCAGTAAAATAGTAATAAAAAATCTTTTCATAAAAAATACTCTATCAATCAAAGTTGTATTTGTCTATAAAAAGCTCCAAATATGGAGCTTTTTATTCAAAATATCAAATAACAATTCTCTAAACACTCATAACAGCTAAAATGGTTACCAAAAAGGCATTAACCACAATAGCTCCCATAAATACACCTAGGTAAAAAGCAAGCCGTGAATGAATAGCAACTCTTTCTACTGATTCTGGAACTTGTTTTGTTTTCATCGCAGACGTAGATAATTGATCTAAATCAATAATAGGTAATTGATTGATCAATGTCCGCTTCTTAGGAAAAACATGCAATTGCTCTGTAAGTAACTCTGGTGTTTCTTTTTTTACTGCCGTTTTTTTTCTCACTACTTTTTTGGTAGATTTTTTTTTCTTGGCAGCTGAAGTTGTCTTCCGTTTTGTTGCCACAGCTGTTTTTTTCTTTTTTGCTGTCGTTTTTTTTGTTACTTTCTTTGCTGTTTGTTTTTTTGCATTCACAGGCTTTTTCTTTTTTGCTTGTGAATTTGTTTTATTTTTCTGCATGACCGTATAAAGAACAATTAAAAAATTTAATACTCGTAGTATAGCTCACTTTTCAAAACGAAACAATTATTCTAACACTTCAATGTCACTAACTTGTTCTTCTGTTTGATCAGTAGTTACAACACCTTCTGAAGCGTCACCATCTTCTAGCTCTTTTGGTGCATTAGGATCTACCCCAACAAGACAAATTGTTGGTAGTGGACGATAGCTAGATTTAAAGACTTCTTCATGAACTTCTCCGTCTGCCCCTTTCACAGTATAAGTGAAACTTGTTTCAGCACCAGGATGAGCGGCTTGGCATTTCTTTTGCCCTGGAGCTAATTCTGTTGTTTCTACAATTTTTGTAGGACCCGTTCCAATCCATCTATGAACAACTGGTTCTGTATAATCAGCTTCTCGACCATCATTTGTTCCCCAGAATGTAAAATATAAATCGCCAGTACTTGCATTCATATCTGTCTTAATCAAGATAGAATTACCTGTATCATTGGTAAATTTAAAATCTGGAGAAGCATCATAAATGGTCGCATCTGTACCAGGGTTTCCGTTTCTCGGGTCGTTATAATAACTCACGACAAGTGAATGATTTCTTCTTTCAACAATAGGCAACCCAGATTTCATTGCAGCCCTAAATGTTGTAGAACCAATTTGACAAAGCCCTCCACCAATCTCTGGCTCAATTTTATCCCCTTTAATAACTAATTCTGGTAAATATCCTTCTGAAATAGTAAACGGTTTAAGTGCTTGTACAAGCGAAAATTCTTCTCCAGGTTCAATAAGTAATCCATCTAATTTTGACGCACCAACCGAAATATTATGAATTCTATTACGTGGGCTTCCAGAGAAATCTGAATACCCTACACCAAGAACCTCGGTAATACCTAAGTCGTTTACATCTGCTGTAGGTACTTTTGCTTCAGCAATATCTACCGCCAATGTAACAGAAGTAGAACTTTCTTCATTAGACGGCGCTAATAATGCGCTAGCTATTGCTGAGTTAAAAACAGAGTTTGTTTCTTCTCGATTTACCGTATATCCATTCTCCGATGGCTGAAATTGTTTGACTTTTCCGTCTTCTGTAATTTCAAATTTTGCATCTACTGAATCTTTATTTATGACAGATTCAAATTGCTCCCAAAAATTTTCAGAAGAGGTTAAGTCAAAACCTAATGTTGGCTGATCATCTTGTAAAATTACTTTTGTAAAATTAAAAACATCTGACCATTGAATATTCCAATCTCTTCCAAAGTCAATTTTTGTATCAAAGTAATTTACCTCTAGTGGAAAGAGTGTTTTTAACTCGTCTAATTGACTAAGCGTTTTTTTCACATCTTCTTCAATTACTACTGGTTCTGAAAAAGTTCTTTTAACATCTACTTGTTGCGATTTAAGATTGAGTAGTTGTTGATACGTTTGATCAATAGCTTCTGCATAGTTGAATGTATTCCCTGCTGATTCTTTACTGATTTCTGGCTCTGCATCTGCAGAAGCAAATACAAGAGTCGCATCTTGAGGAAGCGTTTCTAGTTCTTGTAACTCTACTTGAAGAACATCTTGTAATTGTTCTTTATCTAATTGAACAACCCCTGAAAACTCTTGTTCATTTACTAAAGAAATAGCTTGATTAAAAAGTCGCTTTACCAATGAAGTATCTCGTCCATAAGCATAAGCTTGTTCTAACATCATTTCTAAATCGTATGAAATAAATTGATGTGACTGACCAGACTCTTCAGAAACAATTATTGGTAAAAACTCAATTTCTGTTAATACTGAACCATTTTCATCTAAAATACGATATTGTAATTGATCATTCCACCATTGATCATGCCAATTTTCTAAAACAGATTGTGCCTCTTTTTTAGTTAACCCTCCAATAGCTAAACCACCAATAGAAACCCCATGGAATACACGATCTTTATGATATGTTTCTGTAGCAGCAACTCCACCACCTGTTAGTGCAAGTATCACAAAAACAGAAAGAGATACGACTCCAATAACTTTTTTTCTTCTCTGCCAAAAACCAATAACTTGGTTATCTTCTGTTTCTGGCTCGTTTTTTTCTCTTTCTTTTGAATCTTCCATATAAATAAAGGGGCTCTGTACATGCAGAGCCCTGTAACTTTCGATTCAATTATACAAGAAAACACTTAATAATTCAAGTCTTTTCTCTTATTCTTGTTCTGTAGTTGAATCTGCTGTATTATTCTTGTTTTCAGGAGTAATTCCTTGTTTTTCTAATTCTGACTGAATGAGGTTGATCCATGCAAAAACACTTGCTGGAGTCTCAATTTTTTCACTATTAAAATAAAATGTTGGTGTACCTGTTACCCCTCGTTCAAATCCTTCATCTACATTTGCTTGTACGGCCTGTCGTGCATCGCGAGAATTTCGACAGAGATTCCAGTCTTCAATATCTAGACCATGCTCTACCGCAATATTTGTAAAATGTTCATCAGCATTTACAGATGGAGATGCCCAAACTTGCTGAGATTCGAATAAAGAATCATGGAATTCTTTAAATTGATTTTGTTGAGCAGCACATAATGCAGCTGATGCAGCTGACCGAGCATTTGAATGACTTGCAATTGGAAAATCTTTATAAACGAATTTTACTTGAGTTGGAAACTCTGCCACTGCAGCCGCGATAATTGGAGCACTGGCTCTACAAGAAGGACATTGATAATCAGAAAATTCTTCAATAACAATAGGTGCGTCTTCTGGCCCACTAATAGGATCTAAGACAGTTAACTCATATCCACCACCTCCAGCTAATAACATCAAACCTCCTGTAACAATGATAACCCCTGCGATAACCCCACCAATGATTAATCCTTTGTTTTTTGATTCATTTTCCATAAAATTATATTACTTTTTTTCAGATTTCTTAGAAACTGTTTTTTTCTTTTTTGTTGTAGTCGTTTTCTGCTTTGTCTTCGCCACTTTCTTCTTAGTCTTTACTGCTATTTTCTTTTTTTCTTTCGTTTGTTTAGTTTTTCTTATTGTTTTTTTCTTTTTTACTGGCACTTCCATTTCTTCTAAAAAAGCTAATTCTTTTGCCAGCGAATTTGTGTCTAGCCCAATTTGCCCCAAACTATCTAGGTCACCAAAATCATCTGAAAGAGCGTTTAAAATAAGCTCGTCATCTTCTTGGTCTAATAACCCTTTTACTTTGCTATGAGATTTGATGACATGAGGTTCTTTTACACCAGCAATAAGAGAAGCGATAATAATGATAACCGCTAAGAGTACAATTAATACCCATAATCTCCAATTTGCTAAGTTAAAAAACCCTACTTGAACGATATTACTAACTTGAAGTGTTTGCCCATCATCTGTGAAAATTTCTAATTGTACTTGATATACTCCTGGCTTTGCATACGTATGATGAACAATTCGTTGAGTAGATATTTGACCATCTCCAAAACTCCAATTTGTTTCATATTGACCTAAGCCAAGCCGGTACGACGAACGAAATTTAAAGGTATTCCACCCTAGTTGCTCAATATGTATAAGCGGTTTTGGTGGAAGAACATCAGATGGAGCAACAATTTCTGGCTTTACTTCAATTTCCTCTAAAACCTCTTGCATGGATTCTTCGTCTAGCGGTTTTTGAGATAGTCCATTATCTGCTATAGGAGTTTGATCTTCCGATTCAGGAGAAACAAAATCTTCTTGCGCCATTGTTGCAAATGGTAAGCAAAGAAAAATACAGACAGAGATGATTTTTAGTATTTGTTTCATGTCCTCCAAGACGTTTTAACTACTAGGTAATTTTGTATGCCAATCCGTTGCCTGTTGATACAAATAGCCTAATTGTAATAATCGTGTTTCTTCAAACTGTGGAGCAATAAGTTGCATTCCAACAGGTAATTGTATTGTATCATCATCATTTGGACTCGCCAAACCACATGGGACAGATAATGCTGGTAGACCAGCCAAACTCGCTGGAGCCACAAAAATATCTTCTAAATACATTTGTAATGGATCTTGGTTTTGTGCACCTAATTTAAATGCAACTTTTGGACTAGTTGGAGTAAGCAAAACATCTACTTCTTTAAAAGCTTGGTCAAAGTCTTGCCGAATAAGTGTTCGCACTTTTTGTGCTTGTTTATAATACGCATCATAATATCCAGAGGAAAGCGCATATGTTCCCAACATAATTCTTCGTTTTGTTTCATCACCAAAACCATATTTTCGTGTTTTGGTATAGACATCTTCTAATGAAGTTAGTTCATCTTGATGATCAGGATCATTGACAACACTATACCCATAACGAATACCATCAAATCTAGCAAGATTTGAGCTGATTTCACTTGGGGTAAGAATATAATAAACAGCGACAGCAAATTCTGTATGTGGTAATGAAACTTCTTTTATTTCTGCTCCTTGAGAGGTAAACCATTCAATAGAAGCTTGTACTTGTTCTTTTACTTTTGGATCTAAAGATTCAGAAAAGTATTCTTTCGGCACACCAATTTTCAAACCTTTGATCTCACCTTTTTTTAATTCTGCATGATATTGTGGAACAGGGAGATCTAAAGTAGTGCTATCATTATCATCTTTCCCAGCAATAGATTCTAAAATAGACGCTAAACCTTCTACCGTTCTAGCCATCGGACCGATAACATCGGTACTAGAAGTCATTGAAAATAATCCATGTCGAGAAACACGTCCATATGTTGGCTTAATAGCAGAAATACCACAAAAACTAGCCGGCTGACGAATCGAACCACCTGTATCTGTCCCTAAAGAATAAAAGGATTGATGAGCCGCAACTGTTACAGCAGAACCACCAGAGGACCCACCAGGAACTCGCGTAATATCCCACGGATTATGACTTGGGCCATTTACTGAGTTTTCTGTTGAAGCACCATGAGCAAATTCATCACAATTATTTTTTCCTAAATTTACAAAGCCTAAATCAACAAGTTTTTGTACAGCCGTTGCATTATATGGAGGCGTATAATTTTCTAAAATTTTTGAACAAGCTGTTGTCTTTAATCCTTTTGTGGCAAGTACATCTTTAATAGACCCAGGAATACCTGTAAGGGGTTTAGCTTCTCCATTTGCAATCAGTTGATCTGCTAATTGTGCTTGCGCTAGTGCACCTTCTTTATCGATAGTAACAAAAGCATGCAGAGAATCTTCTGTTTTTTCTATTTGATCAATACAAGCTTTCGTAAGATCTACAGATGAAAACTGTTTATTTTTTAATCCTGTTACAGCTTCTTCAATTGTAAGTTTTTCTAATGACATAGGAATTAAAAAACAGATTTAACTTTAATCAAATTCGCAACTTTTTCTGGTGCTTGATCTGTGACCCCTTCTCGTAACTTTTCTGAATCACCTATTTCATCTTTACGAAAAACATTTTCTAGTCCCGTTACTTGGGCGGTTATTTCTACTCCTTTTGTATTTACTTTTTGTAATTGCTCAACATAATCTAATACAGCAGACATTTGTGTCTGAAATCTTGTTACTTCTGCATCATCCAATTCAATACGAGCTAATTTGGCGACTTTTTGAACCTCTTCTTTTGTTAAAGACATAGTATCTACAATTGACCATTTACTTATGAATAAATGTCAAAGGTCAATTGTTAAAGGTTAAATGTTCTTCCCGACTTTAGCAAGGAATAGAGAGTTTTTCAACTTTTCAACAATTTACGCAATTGTTGTTCATTTATTACTTTTACACCTAAACTCTCCGCTTTTGTCAATTTAGATCCAGCACTATCTCCAGCAACAAGATACGTTGTTTTTGCACTAACAGAACCAGCTACTTTTCCACCAGCTTTTTTTATAAGCGCACCTGCTTCTTGTCTAGATAATGAAGGCAAAGTACCTGTTAAGACAAAGACTTGTCCTGTGAGGGGTTGATTTTCAGTATTAATTTCAGGCAAAACCAAGGAAAGATTGTTTTCTTGAAACTTTTCTAACATATGTTGATTTTGCTTCTCTTGAAAAAATTCTAGAAAACTTTGAGCACCTTTTTGGCCTATCCCGTCAATTTCAGATAGTGTTTCTACACTTAAATTTGTAACTACGTTTGAAAAAGTTCCCACTGATACTTTCTTTTCTTTTTTCCAAAACATATTTGATAAATGTGTTGTGAGTATTTCTGCAACTCCTGCTCCGACTAACTTAATTCCTAAACCTGTCACAAATTTTTCTATCGTAATTTCTTTACTAGATGCAATTGCCTGAATAACTTTTTCTGATGATTTTTCTTTGAACCCCTCTAGTGTCAGTAAATCATTTTTAGTTACTGAATACAGATCAGCTGAGTCTTTTATAAAACCCGCTTGAAAAAGCTTATCAATAATAGATGGACCTAGCCCTTCTATATTTAAAGCCCCTTTTGAAACAAAATACTCTACCCCACGTCGTCTTTGGGCATAACAATTTGTATTTGTACAATAAAGCGCAACTTCTCCTTCCCTCTTTTCAACGGGAGAATCACATTCAGGGCAAGTTTTTGGCATGGAATATTTTTTTGCTCCTGCAGGTCGTAACTTTGTTAATACCTCAACGACCTCTGGAATAATATCCCCAGCCTTTTGGATAATGACAGTATCTCCAATCCGTAAATCTAATTTTTCAATTTGATCTGCATTATGAAGTGTTGCTCGCTTCACAGTAGTTCCTGCCAGAAGTACAGGATCTAACTCTGCTGTTGGGGTGAGCGCACCTGTCCGCCCTACTTGAACTGTGATTGCATTTACAATTGTAGTGGTTTGTTCTGCAGAAAACTTAAATGCAATTGCCCATCTTGGTGCTTTTCCAGTAAAGCCCAAGAGATCTTGTTTTGATCGATCATTTACTTTTACAACCACCCCATCGAACCAATAATCTTCTTTTTCTCGTTTTACTTCCCATTGTTTCCAATACTGAATAACTTGTTCAATGGAATGACATTCTTTCGAATATTTATTTACTTTAAAACCTAATTGATGCAATTGATCTAATTCTTCTTTTTGTGTTGAAATTGTTTCCAAAATTTTCCCTTGAGAAATATCATAGGCAAAAAGATCCAACTTTCTTGAAGCAGTAATAGCAGGATCTAATTGACGAATAGAACCAGCTGCAAAATTCCTTGGATTTGCATAAGTTTTTTCTCCCTTTTTTTCAAATTCAGCATTCAGTTTATCAAAAACAGATTTTGCCATGTAAATCTCTCCTTCTGCAATTATATCTACCGTTTTTTTTAATTTCAAAGGAATACTTTCAATGGTCATTACATTTTGTGTAATATCTTCCCCAACTTTCCCATCACCTCGTGTTGCCGCATTCACTAAAACACCGTTTTCATAGGTTAAAACTGCATGCAAGCCATCTATTTTTAACTCAGCTGTATACTCAATCTCAGTATCAGATTCACCAGCTTGTTCAAGCATTTTTTTAAGTCGCTTATCCCATGCATACATTTCTTCTGGAGAAAAAGCGTCATTAAATGACCACTGTTTGACGAGATGTTTTTTCTTTTTAAATTTTGCCAGAGGTTTTCCAGAAATTCTTTGTGTTGGAGAATCTTTTGTGATGAAGCTGGGAAACTCTTGTTCTAAAGTAGATAATTCATGCTTTAGTGAATCTAATGCAGCTTCAGAAATTTCTTGCTTATCGTGAATATGATAAAGATCGCGATGATAGTTTATTTCATCGCGAAGTTTATTGATTCGTTTTTTTGCATCTGCTTTATTCATAATAACTTATTGGCAGAATCGTACTGTTCCACTGTATCGAACAATCGGTGGAGGTGGTGTCACTTGATTCCAATCACCAAGATGGTCATACCTCCAAAGTGTTGGCCCCACAAATAGACCTGCAGGCGCATCGGCAGTATAACCTGAACAATTTGAAGTGCAAAAACCACTGATTTGTGACGTCATGGTTGGATTTGTATATGGAACACTATTTACTGTTGGGTATGGATTTGAGGCAAAATAACTCCATGGAGCAGGAAAAGGAGGTGTTACAGCATTTAACCCAAATGCAGCAGTAGAAAAGACTGCATTAAAGCAGGAATTATACGTACAACTCGCTGAACAAACTCCTGTTGCATATGGTGCATATTGGCCGTCGATAACGATATCTGTACCATCACATTCTTCTCCTACCTCTGTTATATTATTTCCACAAACAGCACCTACAACTTCATTTTGACAAGAAGAATCACA
>CAYGRO010000005.1:45962-50214 GCA_964352335.1 uncultured Gammaproteobacteria bacterium
CAACTCCCCCGTCGTCACATTGTTCTCCTGTTTCTACAATTGAGTTTCCACAAATTGATCCTGGAGCTTCATTTTGACAAGAAGAATCACACCCATCTCCATTGGCTACTCCTCCATCGTCACATTGTTCTCCTGTTTCTACAATTGAGTTTCCACAAATAACGGGAGGAACATTCCATGGCGCTGGCGTAGGTAAAACAAGCTCAACAGCCTGCTCTGAACCTTGATATTCACCAATAACGGTTACAGTTACAGGAATGGTAACAAGTGTCCCAGAAGGAATTGTAGTAATTGTTAAATCAGTAACTGTTTGTGATGCACTTAAAAGAATTTGATGCACTCCTCCTGTTAAACTGATACTCCCACTTGTTCCCCCAGTAAACGTACCAGAAATACCAGCATTTAAATTTGCACCATCCCAAGTTGCAGTAGAATATTGTAAACCATCTCCACTTGTCCAGTTTAATTGCAAACCTGTTACATTACTTGCTTGCCCAGCATTGTCTTTATTGTAAATAGCTAGTTCTTTTTGAGAACCTGGAACGAGAATATCAAAAATAAATTCATCCGTTGCATTTTTTGCCGTTCGAGACCATGTCCCACCACTTGGTGAAGATCCAGTTGTCCCATCTAAAGTAACTGGGTCTGTCCCTAATTTAA
This sequence comes from uncultured Gammaproteobacteria bacterium, assembly GCA_964352335.1. GTDB lineage: Bacteria > Patescibacteriota > Patescibacteriia > VMEV01 > CAYQCH01 > CAYGRO01. Next base: position 46,623 of record CAYGRO010000005.1, read on the forward strand.
AAATTTGATAGATCGCACTTTCAACTGATGTCTCTGTTCCATAAAAAGCCGTAATACCTTGATTCACTAATCCAGAAACACGAGCTTCACGAATAACTATTGTCGCTAAAATACTTGAAGCCACTAATAAAACCATGGTCATGACTAATGCAACTAATAAGAGTACACCACGTTGGTCTTTATGCTGATTCATATTATCTTAGATAAACACGGCTAGAAGCAGTTGTTTGAATATAAGTTGGAGATTTTAATGCATCGTTAATATTCACACCTGTAATCCCAATTGTCATTGTGACTCTTGGCTGAATATCTGGACCAGAACTTGGCTCAGGGTCTGTAGAGGGGTCAATATAAAACTGTACGATGTCGACAGTAAATTTATCTGAGCTCATTGGTGTTGGAGCTCCCCCATTTTCAGAAATTACTAAACAAGGAGTACTCTCAGCAGATGGGCATTCTGTTGGGCTTGAACTTTTCTCAATCAGAACCGAAATACCATTTTCATCAATAAGATAAAGTTGATCTGTTGGACTACTTATTCCTACTCCATAAGAAGCATAATCAATGATTCCAGATCGAATTCTATCTGAAACTTGTGCAAGCACAACTCGTGCATCACCCTGAATTTGTTGTTGTATTGTTGATTTTTGTTGTGTTTGAGAAAAAATAACGAATAATTGTGCAATTAATACAGAGACAATAGCAAAAATCCCAACAGAAACGATCATTTCTATAAGGGTATATCCTTGATTATTTTTCTTCTTATTTTTTTTCATACTATCTCCAATCATAAAGTGTTCTAAATGCTTGTACTTCAAAGGTATTTTGTCCTTCTACCCACTGAACTGTAGATGTAATAATGATCTGTTCTGGTGATGCACTGTCTAATTCAACAAGCCTTCTAAATTGAGTAGCACTTCCCGATGGAGCAGGAATTGCTTGCCGATATAACCCACCTTCTCTGTAAAGAACGGTTGCTGGATCTGTTAGAGCATTTGGAGAAAAATTAACTGACCAAATATTACTTGATTCATTGAATGTAAAAATTGCTGTTGTATCCCCTCCCGTTAGAACCGTATCATATGGATCTCCGGCTAAATAATTGCTATCACGCAAATTGACAGCTACTTCTATTGCTTCCCAAGCTAAATTTTGCGCGATCAATCTGTTAATAGTAGAAGTTGTACTACGAAGACTAAAAGCAACTAAAGTAATAGAACCAACTAAAGCAGTAACAACAACTCCAACGGCAACCGTTGTTTCTAAAAGCCCTTGTCCTTTTTGTTGAAAAATTGATTTCATATTAGAGAGAAATTCTACCAGAAACTTGGTTTATAGAAATTGTTTGGATACCTGTTCCTTCTGGATTTGCCAAGGAAATAATAACTTCACCGACACCAGAACACTGATTTGAAAAACAAATATAGGGCCGTGGTGGTTTAAAGAGTATGTCTAATGATCCTCCTGTACTTATCGAATCGACGATTACTCCACTTCCCAAGGAAATGGTTTGAATCTCTTCTGTTGCGCTGTCATATGTAAAATTACTATTGATATCTGCAAAGGTAGAAAGTGAACATGGTGGTGTAGAACACTCTGCAATATGAACCCCATACCCCCCAGTTGGAACAGCTCCATTAAATGGCTCTCCAGATAAAGATTTTACTTGAGACTCTCTTAATAGAGAAGCAATATTATTTGCCTGTAATTTTACTTCTTGGCCAGATGCCCCACCTCTGCGCAAATTAACAGTAACCGCTGTTGCCATAATTCCAAAAATAGCGATAGCAACAATAAGTTCAACTAAATTAAATCCATTTTGATTTTTCATAATAACCCTAAATACCATTCAATAATTCCATCACCAAACCAAATTGTTATGAGTGTCGCCAAAGAAAGAAATGTTCCAAATGGCATCATTGATCCAAACTTTTTTCTTTTTCCAGCGACTAGACCAAGAGAAATAATAGAACCTAAGATATAGGCAAGAAATAAACCTAATAGAATATGAGGCCATCCTAAAATAACTCCCATGAGAGCACCAAATCGGATATCTCCACCGCCTATCCATTTTCCTTTTGAAACAAGGAATTGAAAAGCAAAAAAACCTGCCCCTACTAGTATAGCAAGAAGTAAGCTTTGCCATGAAATACCTAAGAGAAGTTGAAAGAGAGCGATGACAAGAATGCTCGGCAATGTAATAATATCTGGCAAAATATAATAAACTAAATCGTGCAGAAATAAAAAAAACAAAACAGAAACGATGAAAAGATCCCGTACTAAAATGATGGCCGATACATCTTGAGCAAGCCAATATAGCGCTGTAGATAAAAAAAGCAAACCAACAGAAAGTTCTACAAAAAAATATCTCAACTGAATCTTCCAACCACAAAATCGACATTTCCCTCTTAATAAAAGAAAGCTCAGTAATGGGATCATGTCATACCATTTCAACTGTTTTCTGCATTTTGGACAGGCTGAACGCCCTTTGATTGCATCTTGCTTATTAGCAATCCGAAAGGATGTCGCATGTAAAAAACTACCAATACATGTTCCTAAAATAAAAACTGTTATAGCAAAAAAGAGATCCATATGTCTAAAAGTATATCACGCTTTTCTCTTCAATCATAAAACCTCCCATTGGGAGGTTTTAAACTGTTTTATGATCTTTTTATTGTATCCCAGAAGAAGTTGCTGTCAAAGGCCCAGAAAGCCCAGAAACATTCCCCTCTAATTCAAAAGTAATCGTATAATTCGTACCAGAAGGGTCACTTACATAGGTATAGTCTGCAATAGATGACGGATTATCAAAATTTGCAGGCACTTGCCCCATGTATGTATCTGTCCCTGTTGGGGAAGAGGCATTTTCAAATCCAACAGCAGCATTTGTTAAAATGTCTGTTGTTGAATCAACCCCAAGGGTAACAGGTGTTGGATTTACAACAGGGTAAACACCTTGGTCAGCGAAATATAGTTCTAATGCTGTTTGAATTTGTCGTATATCTGAGATACGTCGAGCATCTCTTGCTTTTTCTCTTGCTGAACCTAATGAAACAACAGCAAGTGTAGAAAGTAAACCAATAATGGCGATTACAACCAATAATTCAACAAGTGTAAACCCTTTTTTATTCATATAACTTTAAATTAAGACTCTATTGAAGTCCTGCAGGAGTTGCAGTAACTGAGCCAGTTAAACCTGAAACAGTTCCTTCTAGTTCAAATGTAATTGTATAAGTTGTCCCTCCTGCGTCACTAACATAGGTATAATCTGCAATAGAAGCTGGGCTCTCAAAATTAGAAGGTACTTGCCCCATATATGTTACTGTTCCAGAAGGAGAAGCTGAATTTTCGAAACCAGCAGCCGCATTTGTTAATGCATCTGTTGTTGCAGCAACACCGATTGTTACAGCCGTTGGGTTTACGACAGGATAAACTCCTTGGTCTGCTTGATACAGCTCTAATGCTGTTTGAATTTGTTTAATATCTGAAATACGACGTGCATCTCTTGCTTTAGAACGAGCAGAACCCAAAGCAACGACAGCAAGTGTAGAAAGTAGACCAATGATCGCAATAACGACCAATAATTCTACTA
>CAYGRO010000005.1:50314-87572 GCA_964352335.1 uncultured Gammaproteobacteria bacterium
ACAGCAAGTGTAGAAAGTAGACCAATGATCGCAATAACGACCAATAATTCTACTAATGTAAAACCTTTTGTTTTAAATTGTGACATAGCAAGTTAAATTAACTTTCAAGTAATTAATAATGATTTCAGTATAGCATAGATCAGGCCTATAGGGCTGTTGATAATGTATAAATTGGTAGAATAATCGCAGCAACCATTACTCCAACAGCAATCCCCATAAGAATCATGACGATTGGCTCGATCAATGTCACTAAATTTGCAACTAAGTTATCAATTTCTCTTGTATAAAAGTGTGTGATTCTTTCTAAAATACTATCAATTCTCCCTGTTTCTTCTCCTACAATAAGCATTTGAGAAAGCATTTCAGGAATTACTGGGCTTTTAGCAAAAACAGTTGCAATAGAGTTTCCATCTCTTACCTCTAAAATTGTTTCCGCGATCAAAGATGCGTAGACCTGATTTCCCACAATACCTTTAATGATTTCTAAAGAATCTGCTAAGGGAACTTTTCCCGCACTTAATGTCCCCAAACTTTGAGAGATTCGCACAACATAAATTCGTTGAGATAATTTACCAAATACAGGCATTTTTAATTTAAGCCAATCAAAACCGTATCTCACCTCTGGTATTTTAAGGGCAAAGCGAAAACCTACAATAGAACCAACTACTAATGTAATAGCTAACCACCAATACTTCACAAGCCAATCACTTGTCCCTGTTAGTATTCGTGTAGATAATGGTAATTGCCCCCCTGTTTCTTTTAAAATATCTGTCATCTGCGGGACAACATAAATCATCATCAAAAAACCAACCACTAATAACCCACTCATAATAAAGGCAGGGTAAATCATGGCTCCTTTGATTTTTGAATTTAAATCGTAATCTTTTTCTAATTGATCCGCTAAGTAATTTAAAACATCTGCTAATTGCCCCGAAGTTTCCCCTGATTTAATAATACTAATGAAAAAATTACTAAATACTTTTGGGTAGAGATTAAAGGCATAAGACAATCTTTGCCCACCTTCCACTTCATCCGCAATTTCAGAGATAATCCCTTTCAACTTTGGATTTACCGTTTGTTTCACTAAAATCCGCAATGCCTGTACTAATGGTAATGAAGCATCAACCATTACAGCCAATTGCCGAGACATGATTACCACATCTTTTGATTTTACTCGTTGTAAAAAATCAAGATTCATTTGTAAAACATTGATTTTTCTCTCAGTAATGCTTAGTGGCACATATCCTTCTTCTGTCACCAAACTCAAAGCTGATGCTTCTGTGTCGGCTTCGACAACCCCAGAAACAATCTCTCCTTCTGCATTTTTTGCTTGGAAATTATAAAAAGGCATATGTATTACATTTTCCGCCAGAGACGGATCAGCTACTGGCTGAGACGATTAATCATTGACCGTTGACATCACTATTTTGATAAATTACTGAATCAATGAAGCACTGAAACTAACTATCTTGCATAACACGAAGAATTTCTTCTACCGTAGTAATTCCTTCTAAGGCACGCAGCAATCCATCTTGTTGCATGAAGATAACTCCTTGTTTCAATGCAGCTTCTTCTAATTTTTTTGTATTTGCACCATTTGCAATAATTTCTTTTACATCGTCTTCAACTACAATGACTTCTGCAACCGATGTTCTTCCTTTATACCCAGAATCATTACATCTTGGGCAACCATTTCCTTTATAAAAAGTTAATGGTTTTTTGTCGCTTAATGCTTTTGGTTGTAATTCTGGAGAAAGCTTTGATAATGTTTCTCGTACTTGTTTTTCTAAGTCTGGTGGGATAGTAATTTCTACTTTACAGTTTTCACAAATCTTACGAACAAGTCTTTGAGCGATTGCAGCTGCTAATGTTGCCGAGAGTAAATAGGGTTCAACCCCCATATCAATTAAACGAGGCATTGCACCTAAAGCATTACTTGTATGTAAGGTAGAAAACATTAAATGCCCTGTAAGCGCAGCATTAACCGCAAGTTCTGCTGTTTCTTGATCTCGAACTTCCCCAACCATGATGATATCAGGATCTTGACGCAACATAGAACGCAGACCTGATGCAAAAGAAAAACCTACATCTGGATTTACTTGTGATTGATTTACCCCGGGAATATAAAACTCAGCGGGATCTTCTAATGTCACAATATTTACAGAATTCTCATTTAAAATATTAAGAACAGAATAAAGTGTCGTTGATTTACCAGATCCAGTTGGCCCAGTTACCAAAATCATTCCATTTGATCTATGCATTGCCCGATTAATCAAATCGATATTTCTTTGGGTATACCCTAAATCTTGAAGCTGAGGTACTTTTCCTGATGTGTCCAAAATACGCATTACCACTTTTTCTGAACCAATCAATGGCAATGTTGAAATACGTAGGTTAATTTCTTGTTTTCCAAGCTTCAAACTAATACGTCCATCTTGTGGTTTTCTTGTCTCATCTAATTGTAAATCTGCTAGTACTTTAATTCTTGTTACAACAGAATTATGTAAATACGCTGGCAATTGTAAAGATTCAATCATAATCCCATCAATACGGTACCGAACACGACTCGCCTTTTTATCTGGTTCAATATGAATATCTGAAGCACGAGAATCAACAGCATGCTTGATAATGATTGAGACAATTTTTGAAACAGGTGCTCTCTTTAAGACCTCCGAAATATCACCTTCTATTTCTAAATCATCATCTTCTACTTCTTCTCCTTGCAATTTATCTTTTGCAATTTCTAATACTTGGCTTACTTCTTCACCCAAACCGGTATAGCTTTTTAATATCGTATTAAAATTTGATGGTGAAATAATATAGTAAAATGTTTTTAGGCCTTGCTCTTTCATCAAAAATTCAACCGCTTCAATTGCTTTGAAATTTCTTGGGTCTACCATTCCAATATTTACTTCTTCATCAGATTTTTGAAACGCAATAACATTATAGTGCCGAGCGGTTTCTTCTGGAATCAATTGTAATACATCAGCTTCTACCTGCTTACCGTTCAAATCAATATAAGGAATATTATATAATTTCCCTCTTGCTTCTGTTAACTCTTCTTGGCCGAGCAAATTTTGCGCAGCAAGGTAATCTTCAATTGGTTGTTGCGCTAAAACAGCAGCTTTTTGAGCAGCTTCTGCTTGTTCTTCTGTCATTTTTTGCCCTTCTACAAGCAATTGTAAGAGTGGATCAGATATCATACTTAAAATGGTTGAAAGGGATCTTCACTTCTTCCTCTAAATTGTACTTGTACTTCGGAAGGTCCAAATTGTTTAAGGTTTTGTATTCGACTATCTTCAAAAATTGAGGTATTAAATTCTGTATTTAATTGAGCTCCTGGAGAAATTAATCCATTACCCAAAACATCCACACCAATATCTGGTTGACGAATAAATCCAAAATAGACAATAACAAGTGTGATAATCAAAGCAATACCAACAATAATGCCCATTACCATATTTCTTTTTTTACTTGTTTTCTTTTGAGTAATCATAGGATTAAATATCCAAGTAATAGGTATGTAAAGTAAGACTATGAAATTGATTTTCTGTACTAAAATTAAATCTCTGAATATCCATTATACGCGCATGAGACTGCAATGAATCGATGAATTGTCTGAAACTCAAATAATTGAAGGCTGATACATCTACTTGGATACTGATAGATTTAATACCAGAGCTAGCTGATGCTTTATTTGATTCATTTAATTGTGACTTTAATCGCTCACTTGCAGACTGTTTTCCTGCTACCTCCACTTCACTAACATTTACACTAATTAAACTAACACCACTTTGTTTAGCAATCACTTCTAATTGAGTTAATAACTCTGGAACTTGCTCTTGATCTGGCAAAATTCGAGACACAAGATCAATATTATTATCATCAATTGCTTCAAAACTAGCTTGTAGTTTCTTTATATCATCTAATTGCTTTTGTTTATTCTCAATTTGCTGATCTAATGTAATTACATCTAATTCTTTTCCTAATCCGACACGATCATATTGCCCTTTGATAAAGACAAAATAAACTATCCCACTCAAAAGAATCGATACAAATAGAGACAACGCAATAATAGAACCTTTTGATTGAAATAGATTCTTTTTAGATTCAGGTTTAAGAGCCACACCATTTGGTGCCTCTTTTTTATCAGATTTTTTTACAGAAGTAATTTTCATAGAATCTAATTAGATGAATCTGGAGAAACAAATGTGAGTACACCATCTTTTAACTCCAACTGAAGATCGAATGTCACAATTGGTACAGGTAATTCCGCTTCTGGTTGATTTTCTACTCGAACTTCTCCAACAGTAACTTTTGAAACAAAATTCGGGGCTAATTGAAATGAGCGAATTTGTCTGGCGGCCGCTGCATAATTTTTGGCAATAGCACTTAAGCTGACCACCTGTGTTGCTTGATCGGCATTAATAGCAATGTAGTACACATCAGACAGCGTATTTTCTTCTAACTTTTTTAATAATGGTGTCCAGTATAAGTGATTTTCAATCAAACCTTCTACAGAATCGAATTGCTCTTGCAATGACTGAGCCGCTACCTTACCTGAATTAAATTCTGTGATAAGTTTGTCGATTTGAGTGATTCTATTCTTTTTTTCTAATACTTGAGCTTCAGCTTTTTTAACTCTCGATGCTCCAATACCACCGACAATAACTAAAATAGCAATAGTAATAACTAGAATAACTAAACCAAGAATCCAATTTGGACCACCAGATTGTGGCATCATTGTATCTGGAACCAAGTTAACAGAAGGTCCATCAAAATCGGTTCCATTTTTTTCTGGTTCATGCATTTTTTTTGAACCTTTGGGCGCCCTTATTTCCTGTTTGGGAGAAGCAGGAATAGTAGGCTGTTGAGAAATTGGTTTAGGAGCAGAAGTTTTTACTTCAATTTTTTTCGCTAGTGGTTCTACTGGTTTTACTTCTACACTTTTAACTTTATTAGGCTCAACCATTTTTGGAGCTTTTGGTTGCTCTGGCTTTGTGACTGGTGCTTTTTGATCCGCTTTTGTAGCAGTAAAAACTGGTTTAGTTTCTTGTTTTGTTGCAATAATGTCGCTAAATAATTCAGGCTTTGGCTCCTTAAGAGAAGTATTTTTAGGTAAATCTGTATTCATTCCTTTTTTCACTGATCCTGTTTCGCCTTTACGACGAAGTTTTGCATCCTTTTTTTCTTGTTTAACTCTTTTTCGTTTTTGCCAAAATGATTCCTTTTTGCCAGCATTTTTCATGTCTTTTTGCTCCATTTGTTGAATAACAAGCTTCATCTCAGCATCACTTTGCTGAGCTTGTTTTTGTAATACCTCATTTGCACGTTGCCTTTCATCTTGAGGTAAAAAATTTGGAGATTCTTCTTTTTTCATAGAATTATTTTGGAACAATTTCACGCATGGCAAGACCAACGGCAACTGCCATAGATGGACCAAGTTCAGCTAACACAGACGACAAGTCTTCTGGATAGACAATTCGTGCCCATGGGTCTCCTAAGTGTACAGGAACATTTAATTGATTGGCTAAATATTCAGCCAAACCAGGGACAAATGAATTCCCCCCTGCAAGTACAATTTTTTCAATTCTTGTTTGACCACCTGTCGCCAATTGAAATTGACTTCTATACAACTGAAACAAATATCGGATCTCATGAATAACATCATCTAAAATAGTTTGAACAACAGCTGTAAGCTCTGCATGTAATCGAGCTGTTCCCATATCTCTTTTCCATTGCTCCACTTGTTCTAAAGAGATATTCATTCTTTCCATCATTTTTTTGGTCACTTGAATACCACCAAAATTTACTCCACGATTTACAACACCAATCCCTCTTTCGATAATAGAAAGGTTGGTTGACTGAGCCCCCATATCTACAACCATAACAACTGATGGGTCTTTTCCGATAAGTGACCGACTCAATGCAATTGCTTCTGTTTCTAAACCAACGAGCCTTAAGCCAGCTTGTTTGTAAATATCAACATAGGCGTCTACTAATGTTTTAGGGGCTGCCGTGATAAGCACCTTTCTTTGTTTGGTATCTTTTGATTCTGTAATGGTTCCAAGTGCTTCACCTTCTGTATTTAATTCTTGAATATCGCCTTTATTTGAAGACTTAATATCTGTTTCCCCCACTTCTTTCCAATCTAAAACCATTTCATCTAATGGACGAGGCACAACTTTTTTGGCTTCTAGTCTAATAGCATTTAAAAAATCTTTTTGCGCTAAATTGGGAACAGTAATAAGGCTTGAAAAAACTTCAAATGTTGGTAATGCAGACACAACAAGTTTTGATTTTGCACCTGTTTGATTGATGAGTGCTTTTAAAATTGCAACAGCCTCTCCTTTTCGTTTAGACCAATCATTATCAGAAATTCTCTCTAATGGAACTTCATATCCACCATAACTAACAAGGCGGGGTCTCCCCTGCTCATTTCTTAATTCAACAATCTTGACGCCTCCTGCCCCAAGATCTATTCCTAAAAAACTTCCGGCATTGGCCATAGGCTATTTATTTTTTCTTTTCTGTTTTGAAAACACGAATATTTCGTTCAAAAAAATTATACCATTTTTTTGCATCTTTGCTCAATGATCTTATACACATGCACCTTCTCTGTTCTTATTGACCGCAAAGCATATGATGCAACAAGTTCTATCTGAAGCGAACAAGACAGATTAGATACCTTTTCATTTGGTCATTTTTTTTCGTAGAAACAAAAGAGAAATCGGCCGCGAATTCTAAAAAGACAATATTGACAAATCACCCATTTTTTACCTACAATTGAGCTACATTTTATAACTATTTAGTAATAACTCTATGGGTATTGTTGGTATTTTAATTCTTGTTGTCGTTCTTGGAGGATTAGCTCTTGTAGCTATGTATAATGGGCTTATTAAAGCTCGAAACCACGTAAAAGAAGCATGGTCAGATATTGACGTACAGTTAAAACGTCGATATGACCTTATCCCTAACCTTGTACAAACAGTAAAAGGATATGCAACTCATGAAAATGAAACCTTCCAAAAAGTAACGGAAGCGAGAGCGAATGCGATGAAAGCGCAAACTCCAGCAGAACATGGTGCTGCAGAAGCAAAACTAACAGGACTTATTGGTTCAATCATGGCAGTTGCAGAAAACTACCCTGAATTAAAAGCTTCTGAAAATTTCCAACAATTACAATCAGAATTATCTGATACTGAAAACAAAATTCAAGCTGCAAGACGATTCTTCAATAATCAAGTACTTGCATTTAACAATAAATTACAAGTCTTCCCTACAAATATTATCGGAGGAATGTTCAACTTCAAATCTGAAGAATTCTTCCAACTTGATAATGACACTGAAAGAAAAAACCCTGAAGTTTCTTTCTCATAAGCTGGCTTAACCATACTGAAAAAATAAGAACGAGCTACTTATAAAGGGCTCGTTCTTATTAACAAAAACATGTACGAATTAATCGCAAAAAATAAAAGAAGATCTTGGTATCTTATTTTTAGTTTCCTCGTCGTTATAGCACTACTAGGTTGGCTATTTTCGTATTTTGTACAAGACCAAATTCTTTTTCTTGTACTGGCAGGTGGATTTGGTTTTTTCAGTGTTCTCACAAGTTATTTTGCTGGTGATAAACTTATCTTAGCTTCTACAGGAGCTAAACAAATTGAAAAGCAAGATGACCCAGAATTATTTACCATCGTTGAAAACCTTGCAATTACAGCTGGTATTTCCATGCCGAAAGTTTACCTTATCCCAGACCCAGCTTTAAACGCCTTTGCCACAGGAAGAGATCCAGAACATGCTTCAGTTGCTATCACGCAAGGATTACGACAGCATTTAACAAAAGTAGAATTAGAAGCTGTGATGGGACATGAATTAAGTCATGTAAAACATTATGATATTCGACTCATGCTTTTTACGGCAGTGCTTGTTGGGATGATTATTTTTCTTTCTGATATTCTTTGGCGCATCGCATTAGGCGGTGGAAGAAATAATTCTTCTAAAAAAAGTTCTGGACCAATTGTTATCGTTGCTCTTGTATTAGGACTTATTGGAGCACCCATTGCGGCTCAACTTATTAAATTATCTATTTCAAGAAAGCGTGAGTTTTTAGCAGATGCCGGTTCTGCCATGCTTACTCGTTATCCAGAAGCAATGATTTCTGCTCTACAAAAAATTTCGCAAGCTCCTAAAATTCAGGGGCATCATAATTCAATCGCACATTTATTTATTTTCCCTCCTGTTAAAAAAGCTTCTTGGTTTCAAGGGCTTTTTAGAACGCATCCCCCAATTGAAGAACGAATCGCCGCCCTACAAAAAGGAGCACGAATTCATACTGAATAATTTTTATGGATAAAGAATCTATCAGCAATTCATTCTCTAGTCATTTAAAGCATGCATTTGCGAAAGCTTTTGATTTTGCTTTGGAATTTGGACATACAGAACTTACAACGATGCATTTGCTGTATGGGCTTACAAATGAAAAAGGAAGTTTAAGCTCAGAGCTACTTTTAAAAAATGCATTCCCTGTAGATTTACTCAAACAAGAAATTATTCGTGCCTACCACCAACCTTTTGTTCCAAAGGCTCCAAGTTCTCCCAATCTTTCGGAAGAAGTGATAACTGTTTTAACAAAGTCAGCAAGAACGGCGCAATTACATGAACATACTTATATTGGCACAGAACATGTTTTAGCGTGTTTATTAAACTTAGCAAATCAAGATTTACGAGAACTTTTTCGAATTTGGAATATCAATACAAATGATCTTCAACAACAATTATTACTTGTCTTAAAAAGTACTTCAAAATTCCCAGATCTCACAGAAACACTTCGTCAATTACAAGTGAGTCAAGAAGATTTTGACCAAGAGAATCAAGAATTCCCAGTTCTTGAAAGTTTAGCGAAAGAACTTACAACACCAGAACAAGTTGCTAGCACTTCTCCACTCATTGGAAGAGAACTGGAATTACAGCGCATGCAACAATTGCTTTTGCGAAAATATAAAAATAATCCGCTTTTAGTTGGAATTGCTGGTGTTGGAAAAACAGCTTTAGTAGAAGGGCTAGCTCAACGAATACTTAAAGGTGATGTACCACCAGCACTATTGGGGAAACGAATTTTCCATTTGGAATTAAGTTCACTTGTTGCTGGAACAATGTATAGAGGTGAATTTGAACAACGTTTAAAACAATTAGTCGAAGAATGTCAGTCAAACCCTGATATTATTTTATTTATCGATGAAATTCACACACTTATTGGAGCTGGGTCTACCGGACAAACATTAGATGCCGCCAATATTTTAAAACCAGCACTTGCTCGCGGGGAATTGCGTTGTATCGGAGCGACCACTTGGAATGAATACTATAAATATTTTAATCAAGACACCGCTCTTGCTCGCCGATTTCAAACAGTACCAGTTGAAGAACCAAGTGAAGCGGAAACAAAACAAATTCTTATTGGAACAAAAACGTTTTTACAAGATCATCACCATGTAACTATTTCTGATGAAGCAATTGATCAAGCATTACTGCTTTCTAAAGAACATTTACCGTTTTTAGCATGGCCAGATAAAGCTCTTGATTTACTTGATGAAGCTTCTGCCAAAAAGAAACTTGATGAACGGATCCCAAAAGAATTAGAAAAGCGAATCAAACTTAAAAAAAGACTTGAGACTTTACAAAATAAAAAACAAGATGCCCTCAATGAGGACTTGTATGAAGAAGCGTTGAAGCATCATGAAAAAATTGAAGAAGTTATTCAACAACTAAAAAAGCTTACACCAAAAAAGACAAAGCGAGCACCTGTTTCTTTTACCGATATCGTAGAAGCGCTGATTGCAAAAACAGGTATGAGCCCGCAACAAGTAAGCTTTTATACGCAAGAAGCTACCATAGATGTTAAACACGAAATGAAAAAGCAAATTATAGGACAGGAAAAAGTTTTACAAACACTTTCGGATTTTGTTCAACGCGCCTATTCCCCACTTAAAGACCCTGTAAAACCGCTTGGATCATTTTTGTTCTTAGGCCCTTCTGGTATCGGAAAAACATCTACAGCTAAAGCATTGGCTAAAGCTCTCTTTAGTAATGAAAAATCATTACATAGATTAGATATGTCTGAATATGCAGAAAAATTTAGTCTTTCTAAGTTATTAGGAGCACCTGCTGGTTATATTGGTTATTCTGAAACGGGATTGTTAACCAAATTAATCCAACAAAAACCTCGTGCGGTTGTTTTATTTGATGAAATCGAAAAAGCACATCCAGATATTTTTCATATCTTATTGCAAATTCTTGATGAAGGAACTGTTACAGATAGCGCTGGAAAAATCATTGATTTTAGACAAACTGTTATTGTCATGACCTCTAATTTAGGGACAGATGCTTTAAAAAACCGATTAGGGTTTGGTGAACAAGATACATTGTCAGCAGAAATTGTGAAACAAGAATTAAAAGGAGCTACAAAAAACTTTCTTCGCCAAGAGCTCTTAAACCGATTAGATGAAATCCTTATTTTTGAGCCATTGGGAATTACGTCAAGACAAGCTATAATAAAGAAGAAGCTTGAAGAGCTTAATGACCGTTTACAAAATCAACTTTCTGTTCACATAGAAGAAGACCTTATAGCTACTATCGCGAAGAATAACTATAAAGAAGATGAAGGAGCTCGATCATTAGATCATTTTTTCAAACAAGAGCTAGAAATCCCACTTCGCAAGGCTTTGTCAAAAAAGACTGAGGCAAAAGAAATAAAGTTAATTGAAAAAAACGGTCAATTTCAACTTGAACTAAATTAACCTGGATATCTATGCGTCCTCTTAGAGAATGGACTCTCACTCATTGGCTTATTGCTATTGGTGTTTTTGTCATCGGAGTTTTAATTGCAACCGTTATTTACGTTGTCTTGCAACCAGGTGTTTTTACCCCTCCCCCAACGACACCTCCCGTACAATTACCAGGTGGAGACTTACCACCGGACCAAGTTGGTTCACCTACGTTTCCACAATCTCCAATTGAACAAATCCCGCTTGACCAAGTTCAAGGCTTAGACACTCAACAAGGGATTGACCAAATTGCTTTGGGAGGAATTACATCGTCTCCAGATGTAGTTATTGATATTGCACGAAATATTACAAATGCACCTAATAATACAATCAATTATTATAATCCAAATACACAACGATTTTATAAAATAAACGCAGACGGAACGGAGCAAAAAGTAAGCAATAAAATCTTTGCTCAAATCGATTCAGTTGCTTGGGCTGGTAATGGCTCTGACGCTGTTATTGAATTCCCTGATGGCTCAAATATTGTTTATAACTTTGAAACAGATGAACAAGTTACTTTACCTGCTCACTGGACCGAATTTGATTTTTCACCAGATAGTGAAAACTTAGCTTTTAAAAGCTTGGCGCTTGATGTCAATGAACGTTGGTTAGCCGTTTCAAGTACGACAGGAGGATCCTCTAGACGAATTGCTCACTTAGGTAATAACGAAGATATTGTAACGGTTGATTGGTCACCAAATAACCAAGTCGTTGCAACATATACAGAACCAAATGGGTTAAACCAAACCGAAGTATATTTTGTTGGGTTTAATCAAGAAAACTTCCCTCTTTCAAAAGTTGAGGGCTTAAAGTTTGAAGCATCTTGGACACCAACTGGAGATAATTTAGTCTATAGCTCTTCTGAGTCTGCTAATAATTTCTTACCATCTCTTTGGATCGTTGATGGAAAAGGGCCAACAATTGGTCAAAATCGTCGAAGATTAGATTTAAATACATGGTCACATAAATGTACTTTTGGTTCTTCTTCGACAATGTATTGTGGTGTGCCGTCTACTCTTCCTCGAGGAGCTGGTCTTATTCCATCAATTGCAGATACAATCCCTGATCATATTTATAAAGTTGACTTAGTTACAGGTGTGAGCTCTCGTATTGCTATTCCTGAAACAGATTTAAATGTCTCTGAACTTATCGTCAATGAAGATGAAACGCAACTCTTTATACAAGATAGAATTTCAGGTAAACTGAAAAAAATCCAACTCTAATCTTATGAATAAAGCCATGCACTCCAAAGCACTTACTTCTTCTCTTGTGATTAGTCTTGGTATTCTTTTTATATTGACCACAATCTTTTATTTAGAACAAAGAAAAGACACTGTTGAAAAACAAACCGAAAACCAATTATCAGAAGAACTTATTGTAAAAATTGTCTCTGAAGCACCTAAAAGAGGACAATTAACCAATGGATTACGAGTTATTGAATTTAGCGACTTTACCTGCATTCATTGTAAAGAATTTAGTACCGTTATTGAAAAAGTTCTTCCTAATTACCCAGATATTCAACATATTTGGTTTCATGCGTATTCAGCAGATAATGAACAAGCAAAAAATGCTGCAATTGCCAGTGAATGTGCCCATCAACAAGGTAAGTTTTGGGAATATCATGATGAACTTTTTGTAACTCAAATAATGACTATTGCTAGCTTAAACCAAATCGCAGATAAGGTTGAGTTAGATAAAAAACAATTTCAAAGCTGTATTGAAAATAAGACTACTTCTGAAAAAATGAAAGAAGCATTAGATTTTGCCCAATTAAACCAGATCAAAGAAACACCAACTATCTTTATTGGAGATGATAAGTTTGAAGGAAACTTAACAGAAAGTCGTCTCATCGAATTGATTGAGGCTAATCTCTAATGTCCCTATTTATTTACCTACTATGAAAAAGATAAAAATCTTCTTACCTATCCTCATACTTCTCTTTTTTTCTACTATAGAGAAAACACAAGCTGTGGCACTATTCCCTGGTGAAACAATTTCAGGATATAGAGAATATATTAGAGCCTTTTACCAATTCTCTATCCCTGTTGCTTTATTAATTGCCACCGTGCTTATTATGATTGGTGGTGTGATTTGGATTACTTCGGCTGGGAATCAAACCAGAATTTCTAAAGCGCAAGAATTTATTATTCAACCATTAATTGGAATTGTCCTTTTAGCTGGTGCTTATACATTATTAGCGCTTATTAATCCAAACCTTGTTGACTTAAGATTACAAATTGAAACACTTTCTAATATTGAAGGTGGTTCCTGTAGAATTGTAGACCCAAGTACTTATAGCGATTTACCAGAAGGAGAAAAAACCCAACGATGCTTTTCTAGTTGTAGCACAGTAAGAGATGCGCAAGATTGTGAAAATTATGCTACAGAAAAAAAATCAGAAACACATATTTATGAAAGTGGGTCTTGTACTGAAGCTTGTATTCAAGATAAAGATGCTGCTATTCGTTGCGCAGATATAACCCCTTTTCGTGCCGGTTCTGTTGCCGATTGTAACCAAGGTTGTTTCGGATCACCCAGACATGCATCCGAAACAGGACAAGGTTGTTATGGCGCATCACTGAGCCCACAAGGAATGTGTAGTTGTGGTATTGGCCAACCATTAGAAGTAACACCAGAACAACAAGCACGAGAAGATAAAGTTAAAGAAGCTCGAATTAATTTAGTCGCTGACCCGTATCAAGCGGCTGCACGAAGTTGCTCTGCACAGTCAGCCGAAGTTGGAGAAGCTCAAGATCAATCATTTAGTGACGGTGAGGATAGTTGGTTAGATAATTGTCAAGATTGGTGTGAGAGCGCAACCGGATTTGAAGGAATAGGACCAGAAGGTACAGAAGTTGATCTTGATTGTGATGCTATAGATAACGACAGTAGATGTGTTGATGTGAGACCAGGTACTTTTTTTGGGACCACTTGTTACAAAGCATTCTGTGCTTGCGCCTTAGACTAAATATAATGTCAAAAAACCAAATTCTTTTTCATTGCTCACATTGTGACGCTCAGTTTCCTAAATGGACTGGGCGTTGTTCTGAATGCGGAAAATGGGGAACTATTGAGGAAAAACTAAAAAACACAAAAACTGAAAAGCTGAAAAATGATGGTACAAAGTCTGCCAAGCTTCAAACATTGGCTTCTGTTTCTACGGAAAAACAACCTCGTAAGCATACTGGTATTAATGAATTAGATACGGTACTTGGTGGTGGGATTGTTATTGGTTCGCTTACGTTACTTGGTGGAGACCCAGGAATTGGGAAATCTACTTTGTCTTTACAAATTTTAGAAGCATTAAGTAAATCGGCTTCCCCACTTTATGTTTCTGGAGAAGAATCTGGACAACAAATTCGCTTGCGTGCAGATAGACTAGGAATTAAAAGCGATAAGATTCATTTTCTTTCAGAAACAAACGTAGAAACAATTGCCAAAACAATTACTGAACATAAACCCAGTTTGGCTATTATTGATTCTATTCAAACAATTTATTCCAATGAAGTAGAATCTGAACAAGGAAGTGTTACTCAAGTTCGTGCTTGTACGGTTAAATTGCTTGAAGCTGCGAAAAAAAGTAATACCCCTATTATTTTAATTGGCCATGTTACCAAAGAAGGACAAGTTGCTGGACCAAAGACATTGGAACATTTAGTAGACACTGTGCTCTATTTGGAAGGAGACCGATTCCATACCTTTCGATTATTACGAACCGTTAAAAACCGATTTGGACCAACCAATGAAGTTGGCGTTTTTGAAATGACAGGAAAAGGATTATTGGCTGTAGAAAACCCTTCAGAGCTTTTTATTTCCTCAACGGTTAATTTACCAGGGTCAGTAGTAACCTGTTTACTAGAAGGTTCTCGTCCTTTTTTGATTGAAGTGCAAGCTCTTGTAAGTAAATCTCCTTACCCTTCTCCGCAACGACGAGCTTCTGGGTATGACGTAAACCGACTTCAATTGCTTTTAGCAGTATTACAACAAAGAACAAAGCATGCTTTTCATCAAATGGATGTGCATATTAATGTTGTCGGTGGAATGAAAATTCAAGACCCAAGTACCGATCTTGCTATTTGCCAAGCTTTAGTAAGCGCTTTAACAAATACAACAATTGATCAAAAAACCTTAATTATTGGTGAAGTTGGTCTTGCCGGAGAAGTACGATCTATCCGACAAATTGACCTTCGTTTAAAAGAAGCAGCTAAACTTGGATACGAAACAGCACTTATACCTAAACAAAAAATAGCGAAAACAAGTTTAGCTATTGAAAAGATTGAACGGATTGATGAGCTGTGATTTGGTAGCAAGTAATACCTCCCCCAACCCCTCCTAAAAGGAGGGGGGCTAGATCTATAACTTTCCTCTTTTCCTCCCCTCCTTTTAGGAGGGGTTGGGGGCGGTAAGGGAATAACAAGATTAAGGGGAATTCCCGCCTGCGCGGGAATGACAAAAGCATTACTCCATATGCACCTGAGTATTCAAATGCTCTATATGTGCTTTTAACAAAGGGAAATCATCAAGAGTATATTCTTTAAAAAATGTTTCTACGCTTTCGTGGACTTTTTCTATAAAAGAAGTATCGGTAATATCAACAAATTGTAAATCGACTTCCCCACTTTGTCTGCGTCCTAAAATATCTCCACCACCACGAATTTGTAAATCAAGCTCAGCAACTTGAAAACCGTCTATACACTGAATAAATCGTTGTAGTCGCCCAACGGCAGCATTTGTTTGGTCGGTAGGAAAGAGAAAACAATACGATTGTTTTTCCCCACGACCAACACGCCCACGAATTTGGTGTAATTGCGATAAACCGAATCGTTCGGCTCCTTCTATTAACATCATGGTGGCATTGGCAACATCTACCCCAACTTCAATTACAGTTGTTGCAACAAGAATATCTATTCTCCCCTCTTTAAAATCTTGCATAATCGCTTCCTTTTCTTGGCTTTTCATTTTTCCATGCAAAATTTGTACTCGTCTATGTGGAAATAACTTTTCTAGTTTTTCTGCTTCTTGCGTAACCGAAGTCACACCTAATTTATCCGATTCTTCAATTAACGGGCAAACAACATAAGCTTGGTCACCAGCTTTTAATTTTTCTTCAATAAATTGATAAGTTTGCTGACGAGTATTTTGTAAAACAAGCGATGTTTCTATCGGCAAACGATTCTTTGGTTTTTCTCGAATAGACGAAACAGACAAATCACCATAAAAGACTAAAGAAAGCGTTCTTGGAATGGGAGTGGCGGTCATGCTTAAAAGATGAGGTAATGTTTGCGAGTCCCCGCTATGTTCTCGCAATGTTTTTCTTTGATCTACACCAAAACGATGTTGTTCATCTACAATGGCCAAAGCAAGGGATTTAAAATTCACTTCTTTTTGAATCAAAGCTTGAGTACCAATTGCAATCGCAATTTGCCCAGAATTTATTTGTTCAATTAATTTCTTTTTCGATAAGAATTCGATTTCCCCTTTGATTGAAATAGCTTGTTGAGTCCTTGTTAAAATAGCAACCGGAAGATCAATGGCAGAGAATAACTCTTGAAAACTAGCAAAATGCTGGCTTGCAAGCACTTCTGTTGGCGCCATGATTACTGATTGTTGGCCATTTAATGCAGCATTATACATAGCCATGGCAGCTACAACCGTTTTTCCAGACCCCACATCACCTTGTACTAACCTATTCATGGGATGTGTCTCTTCTGTATCGATAAAAATTTTCCAAGCCGTTTTCTTTTGATCGGATGTTAATTCAAATGGAAGCGAAGAAACAAAGGCTTTTATTTCATCTTCAAAAAAATCTAATTTTGGAGCTGAGAATTTTTTATTCAATTCACGTAAATACGTTGATTGTAATTGCAAATAAAATACTTCTTCAAAAGCAAATCGTTTCTGTGCCATCTCTGCTTGCTCCATGCTTTCTGGTTGATGAATCCAACGAATGGCTGTTGAAAGATGAGGAATTTGTTCTTTTTCTCTTATAGCTTCTGGCATGGGGTCATGCAAATCAGCCGCCAAAGGTAAAACATGGTCCACAAGAAATTGTAATTGTTTTTGCGTAAGATTTAATGCAAGCGGATAAATTGGCAAAATTCTTCCTGTTACGGTTAACTCTTCTTCTGCTTTTACCACTTCATATTTAGGGCTTTTAAAATACACCTCTGAACCAGAAAGATCGGTTGTTCCAGAAATTGAAAGTTCGGTTCCAACGGGTAAATTCTTTACTAAAAAAGGTTGGTTAAACCAAATCACTTTAATTTGGCCAGAAGCATCTTCAATAAATGCTTCTGTAATTTGCATGCGTTTTTTAGGCGAACGAAAATTCTTTATACTTGCCACTTTTCCGCGGATACTGATATTCTGATGAGGAAGAATCTCAGTAATTTGTGATTGTTTTGACCAATCTTCATAACGATGAGGGAAATGAAATAAAAGATCTCGGGCCGTATTTAGCCCTAATCTTTGAAGTCGAGAAGCTGTTGTCTTCCCTACTCTGGTGAGTTCTTCTACAGAGGTAGATAATTCGATCATAATAGCCCTATCTTAGCGCTTAATCCCCTAACTGTAAATTTATGATACCTCCTGAAATATCTCTAAAAGACTCACAACAACTTGTAGATCAATGGATAAATGATAAAGGAGTCCGTTATTTCTCTGAATTGACCAATATGAGCCAATTAATGGAAGAAGTTGGTGAACTTGCTCGTATTATGTCTAGAGAGTATGGTGAACAGAGCTATAAGGAAGGAGCAGAAAAAGGAAATCTCTTAGACGAAATTGGAGATATTCTCTTTGTTCTTATCTGCATAGCCAATCAAACAGGTGTAGATTTAACCGAGGCATTTGAAAAAAATCTACAAAAAAAGACCAATAGAGATAGCACACGTCACAAAGACAATAAAAAACTGGTGTTTTAACTACTAACAACTGACAATTTACAATAGACGCTTTCCTCCTCCCCCTGTCTCAGGGGGAGGTCGGGAGGGGGTATTGAATAACCATTAACAAAAAAACTTATGTACGAAGCAAAAGATTTTTCTTCCCTTTTGGGAACAGCAGGGTTTAGTGATGACCTTTTAAACAATCACTTTACGCTTTATCAAGGGTATGTAAAAAATACGAATAATGCTCTTGAGCTCATGAAAAAACATGGAGCCGGAACTTATGAATACGGAGAAATCAAACGAAGATTTGGTTGGGAATTCTCTGGAATGCGTCTTCATGAATACTACTTTGGTAATATGACCAAAGAAGTACAAGCAATGGAATTATCACCAGAATTAAAAGCAAAAGTAGAAGCTGACTTTGAAAGTGTTGAAGCATGGTTAGAAGATTTCAAAGGAACTGGTGGAATGCGTGGAATTGGTTGGGTTGTTTGTACCTACGATAAAATGGGAGACAAACTCTTCAATACATGGATCAATGAACATGACCTAGGTCATCTAGCTGGAACTCAACCATTACTCGTGATGGACGTATTCGAACATGCTTTTGTTACAGACTACGGATTAAACAAAGGTGAATACATTACATCATTTATGAATGCCATTGACTGGAAAGAAGTGAATGCCCGATTTGGTGCATAAATCCTCTACCAAAGAAATACTAAAAGCGCTGACTCTGTGTCAGCGCTTTTTTTGTAAAATCAAAATGTAATGAAAGTTTAATAAGGCGTTAATGGGGTCTGGGGGAATTGCGCTTCTGAGAAGTAAATAGATGTAATGCACAAACAAGAAGCTCCAAGTTCCCCCAGCGACTTTTTGCTTCGTTTTTGGTCGCTCAAAAATGAAGGCCCTCGCGGCGAGCGGTTGTGATGAACCCAAGAGATACTATTCCCCCAGACCCCATTAGCGCATGGTTGATTTCACATAGTATTCTGATGCGCTAAAAAACTTGCAAATCCCCCTATTTTTGCTAATCTATCTATATCGCAAAGAAAGAGTTTCCTGCTCTGGAGCGAGAGTGGACTCACCTCGAGGTGTTAACACTCCTAGAAGCCCATTCTAGGCCAAATATGGGACGTAAATCAGAATAAAAATGGTTTACTAGAAAGGTCTCTAAGACAAAAATAAGGTGGTACCACGAGAAAGCTCGTCCTTATTAAACAAGAATGTTTGTTTAGTATGGATGAGTTTTTTGATTATCATTTTTAACTTTATGGCAAAGAAATTAACCTTACAAAAAGACGATTACCCACAATGGTATCTTGATGTTATTGAGCAAGCTGATTTGGCTGAGCATTCTTTAGTGCGCGGTTGTATGGTAATCAAACCCTATGGATATGCTCTCTGGGAACAAATTCAAAGTACACTCGATGCAATGATTAAAGAGACTGGACATGAAAATGCGTACTTCCCTCTTTTAATTCCAAAATCACTTTTAAGTAAAGAGGCAGACCATGTAAAAGGATTTGCAAAAGAATGTGCCATTGTTACTCATTACAGATTAAAAGAATCTGAAGATGGAAAAAGTGTAGAAGTAGACCCAGATGCAAAATTAGAAGAAGAACTTATTATCCGCCCAACAAGTGAAACCATTATTTACGATGCTTATTCTCGTTGGATTGAATCTTATCGAGATTTACCAGTCATGATTAATCAATGGGCAAATGTGATGCGTTGGGAAATGCGTACTCGTTTCTTTTTGCGAACAACAGAATTTCTTTGGCAAGAAGGTCATACAGCTCATGCACTAGAAGAAGAAGCGGAAACTGAGGCAAGAAAAATGCTTGATGTCTACAAAACATTAGCAGTAGACTATTTTGCCATGCCTGTTATTCCTGGTGAAAAAACAGAAAACGAACGTTTCCCTGGAGCTATTCATACGTATACGATTGAAGGAATGATGAAAGACGGTAAGGCATTACAATCAGGGACATCACATAATTTAGGGCAAAATTTTGCCAAAGCTTTTGATATTCAATATAGCGATAAAGATGGAAAACGAAAGCATGTCTGGCAAACAAGTTGGGGTGTAAGTACTCGATTAATTGGTGGAATTATTATGACTCATGGTGACGACAAAGGACTTGTTCTCCCACCTATGATTGCCCCAATTCAAGCTGTCCTTATTCCTATTTGGAAAAAAGACGAACAAAAAGAACTTGTGCTCAATAAAGCCGAAGAACTTGTAGCCGACTTAAAGAAACAAGGTATTCGGGTAAAACTTGATGCTCGAGATTACCAAACACCTGGAGAAAAATTCTTTGAATGGGAAAAGAAAGGAGTACCTGTTCGACTAGAACTAGGACCAAGAGATATTGAAAGTAATCATGTTATAGCTAAAGTTCGTCACAATGATGAAAAACTAGAAATTGGAATGGATGATTTAGGAAAAACGCTCAAATCAAAACTTGAACAAATTCAAACAGAAATGCTAGAAAAGGCAACTAACTTTAGAGAAGAACACACTTCTACTGTTGCTACTTATGATGAATTTAAAAAACAGATTGATTCAAAACAAGGATTTATCAAAGTCTATTGGGCAGGATCAAATGAAGAGGAAGAACTAATAGCAAAAGAAACGAAAGCAAGTATTCGTTGTATTCCTTTTGACCAACCGAAAGAAAGTGGAAAATGCTTCTTTACTGGAAAGGAAACAGATCAAATGGTTATTTTTGCGAAGGCATACTAATTTAAATCCAAAAATAACAAAAACCTGAAAACAATTTGTTTTCAGGTTTTTCCTTTGAGTAGATGATCTTTGATTATGTAAGTTTTGAAGTGTAGTCAACAAATTCTTTTGCTAGTGCTTCTGCTCTCTGTGCTATTGCTTCATCTTTTATCGAACCATCGTCATTGAATCCTTTATCGGCCTTACCAAAAGCAAGTTGAGTAGGAAGTACATGCATTCCTATCGTAGCAAGGATTAATCGTAAAGGAGGTAAACCACGTATTCCACCTAAAGCACCAGGTGTAGCAGTCATGATTGCAGCCGTTTTACCTTTGAATGCTTCTAACTTTTCTTCTCCCTCTTCTGTACGAGAGGCCCAATCAATCGCATTTTTTAGTACACCAGATAAAGCACTATTATATTCGGGTGAGGCGATTAAAAAACCATCGTGAGCTTTTAACAATTGCTTAAATTCATGGGCAGGTTTTGGAAATCCATCTTTTTGTAAATCTTCATTATAAAGGGGCATCGGGAAATCTAGTAAATCAATATAGTTTACTTCTGCGCCATTTATTCTTGCATATTCTGCTACTTGTTGAACAAGCTTTTTATTGAGCGAATTCTCCCTTAAGCTTCCTGCAAATGCAAGAATTTTTATTGACATAGACTTTTATATTACAAAATAGTACTGAAATTTTATGTATGAAAAAATGGTGCACCCGGCAGGACTTGAACCTGCTACCTCATGCTCCGCAAGCATGCGCTCTATCCAGATGAGCTACGAGTGCTAAATAATGTCGCTACAGTTTTAAAAGCCTAGCAATTGACTCGGTTGTTGGTTCGTCATCAGTGTCTAGGTTTTCTGGCAAATACTGTAACAAAAGCGCACGTAATTGTAAAGGATCTTGATCTTCGAGATCTACCCCCAATACAGGTCTTAAAGATGATTGAAAACTAAAATACAGTTTTTTCACATGCGGTGGTTGATACACTATCCAAAATTCATCAATCTCTTTCATTCTAATTTTAGTAGAACCAACTTCTAAGCCATCTGTTGTTAAGGCAAAACTAATTTTTTCTGGGTCTCTTGAATTTTGTAAAAATAAAATGACCGTTGATAATAAGATAATTACGACGAATAAAAAGTTTTGTGTAAAAATAGAAAGCCCTACAATTAAGGCTATGATAATACCAAATATGACATACCAAATTCCTGAACGTTGATGAACTTCATATTCATTAAATGTCCAGCTGGTTAAGATATTTGAGTAATCTTGATAGTTTGGTTCAGGTGTATCCATAGGTAAATTATACTAAAATCTTGGAATTGAGGCTAGTTTAATTTTTTGACAAATATTAGATTACCCCCTAAGATAAAGTCACTTTGTGTATATGATTCTTTCATATGCGCATTTTTCTTTACTTTTTTCAACTTTAGCTCGTGAGTAGCGCGGAGAGGTGGCAGAGTGGTCGAATGCACCGGTCTTGAAAACCGGAGAGCCGCAAGGTTCCGAGGGTTCGAATCCCTCCCTCTCCGCATTGCTCATGAATATCATGTTCTATATTACATGGTGGATGGAATATGATATACAAACTACATCAAGTAGCTTGCCTCATACACCATGCCCCATGTACCATGAGTCTTATTGGAGAGGTGGCTGAGTGGTCGAAAGCGGCACCCTGCTAAGGTGTTACTCGGGTTAAACCGGGTCGAGGGTTCGAATCCCTCCCTCTCCGCCATTATTTGACCCTCAACAAGTCAGTCAGTTGGCCATATCGAAATGATGCTTTTATGACTAGCGCATGTATTTGCCTAGTTTTTTATTTTTCTGCTCGAAACAAACAAAAGATTGAATAATTTGTGCAACCAGCTGATTTCAATGCACCTATACAAGCTTCTACTGTTGCCCCTGTACTTACCACATCATCTACCAATAAAATTGTTTTCCCCTCCAATGACTCCCCTTTCCATAGAAAGCTTCCATCTACATTGAGTTTTCTTTGTTCTTTATTTAACTTTGCTTGTTGTTTGGTGTCTTTCTTTCTAAGAAGATTACGGTTAACTTCTTTTTTTATCTCCTTTGCTAAAGATTCTGCTATTAATAGCGATTGATTAAATCCTCTTTCACAATATTTTCGTTTATGTAATGGCACTGGGACAATATAATCAATGGCACTAAAATCTGGTAGTGTGATTGGTTTAAATAGGATTGAGATTATTTCATTATTTCCTTTGTATTTTATCGATTTCATTAACTTAGCATGAATACTTTCGTGATAATTATAAGCACTCCAAATAGAGAGTTCTAATTTTTCTTGCCAGAGAGGAATAAACTGACACAATTTCTCACAATCAATACAAATTTCTACCAAGCACTTTTGATGACAAATCATACAAGTCCTTGGAAATAATTGTTCTAAAAAAAAATACCATCCCTTTTTCCACATATCTTGAGGGGACAGCATTAGTATTAAAAACTAGTTGTAAAAAAGACCATTTACTAACCATTTACCTTCTCTGTAAACCAAATCAATTCTACCATCTTTTAAGAGCGTTTCTATCTCACCATTAAGTCCAATTTGTTTTTGCTCTTGTACAGTAATTAAAACTCTCGCAGTACTTTCTGCATTAAATTGATCAATTTTAATTCCAATAATTCTTGTCGTAATACCAAAATATTCTGAACCCACATCTAGATTAGAAGCCATTATAACTTGCGCATAGTCTTTCATTGAATTAGTCATCAATGTATTGAGACTCATGATATTTTCAAAATTACTAAAATTTGAATAGCTCCCAAATCGCTCAACAAAAAACCGAGAAAGGCGTTCTACCTCAGATCGTTGACTTGCCTCATTCATTGAAAGTCCTTCATTTGAAACGGGGTCAATAACATCAGTTCCATTTGCTGTATTTGAAGTTGAGTCTGGTGATTTAGGTATGAGTTGATTGGGAGAAACAATAGGATTAATATCTTCCACAGGTGGTATTGCTGGCTCAGTATTTGTAATAAGTGGATAAATCAGAAAAATAAAAGCAATCAGAAGAACAATGCTCCCTCCAATAACAATAAGTATTTTATTTTTTAAAGGCATATTTTAAAAATCAGGGATATCTAAATCTAATGAGTTTTCATCAACTTCATTAGCACTACCCTTATTAGAATTGTTGGTTAAATCAGCTTGTTTTCTTTGAAATTCTACTTTTGCATCTTCAATTTCCAATAGCTGACGAGGGTCAGATGTAATTAATTGGTCTTCTGTATAAGAAGCAATGATTTTAATAGCAGCATGCTTATTTCCTGCAAAGAAAATACCTTCTCCTACAGAAGACTCGAGAAGCAAGTATTTTTCCCCCTCGGTAAGAATAAATGTGTCAGAAACCACATCAATAGCTGCTGGAGATTGTTTTAACAATAATCGTAAAGCTGAGTTATTTAAAATTGCTTTTCCATATTGAGAATTTAAAAAGTCATTTACATCTTGTGTAATAGTGGTCACACCTAAATAGTATTTACGGGCACGTTTTACAAGAGCAAAAATAAATTTGGCAGAATCTTCATGTTGCATCAGCCACCAAGCCTCATCAATAACAAGAATTCGTTTTTTTAGACTAGAACGAACAATATTCCAGATATAGTTTACAATCATATAAACCGATAATGGACGTAATTCATCTTCCAAATCACGAACACTAAAAGTTACAAGTTGATTACTCATATCTACATTTGTCGGTTGATTGAATAAACCAGAAAATGTTCCTCTTGTATATTTTTCTAAACGTTGTGCTAAATTTTCACCTCCAGTTAATCCATCTAAGACTTCTTGAAAATCAATCATTAATGGAGCTTCAATTTTTGCCAAATCACTTTCAGAAGTAATATCTTTTTTGGCATAGGTTTCTAGTAAAGCTCGATCAATTACAGAATCTTCGCTTGGAGTAAGTGCTCCAGCAGGATTATTAGGATCACTTAACATAATCCGCACAAGCCCTTTCATGGTAATGACTGCTGATCGTAAAATATCGGAAGTGGTAATCTGCTCTCCCACAGCTCTTGGCAAATCAAAAGGATTAATTTTTGCTTCTGAAGACAAAGAAATATTAATAAATGTTCCCCCAACGGCATCAGATAGATGTTTATATTCCATTTCTGGGTCAATAATAATAACATCAGCTCCCATCATCATTGAACGTAATACTTCTAATTTAACCGCATAACTTTTCCCTGCTCCAGATGTCGCAAATACAGTATAGTTGGCATTTTGAAGAGAAAAACGATCAAAAATAACTAAAGAATTATTATGTCTATTAATCCCATATAAGACCCCCGTGTCGGACGATAAATCTGATGACATAAAAGGAAATGAAGCAGCTGCTGGCGATGAATTCATATTAAACCCAATCATAATTTCATCATTTCCTAAAGGCAAGGTTGAATTAAACCCTTGTTCTGTTTGGTAAAAAGATCTTCGAGACTGAACTAATTGACCACCAAGCATTAACTCAATTCTTTCGGTAAGTTTATTCAATTCTTCTTCTGATTTATCGTAAATCGTGAGATACAAACCATATTGAAAAAATCGCTCAGTTCCTTGTGTCAAAGAATTACGTAATCCTTCGATATCTTGTAATGCGGTTTCTTTTTGTGGGTCTCTTGGAGCACCACGTTCTGCATCTGATTGAATATCTGCATTTAATACCCCTACTTTTTTCTTCAATTGTTTTAAAATCACAGAGGCATCAATTGGATAAAAGAACATCGAAACATCTAATGTAACACTTAAGTTTAAAATAGGTGCAAACCAACCAACACCAACAACACGAGGATAATCTGTTACAAATAATGTTCGCACATATAAATCACCTAAATGAAGATAGGTTGATGTTACTTCCATGGCAGAAGGCGCAATAACATCTCTGACAGTAACAACACCGCGTCTGTAAATACGCTCTTCCTCTAATAAAGTCTTATTTTTTTCGTTTTCTTTTTGCTTTGAACCTTTCAAAGCTTTTCCGGCTAATTTCTTTTCCGGTTCTTGTGTGGGAATACGACTTGTTTGAAAATTTGTTTTTGCCATAGAATTATAATGTTCCAGATACCTGTTCAACGTCCATTTTTGTTATGTCCTGGAGCTTTTGATGTTCTGATATTTCGGGATTATACGATTCATAATAAAGCTCAATAAGTTGTTGTGTATTTAATATAGCACTATTTAAGCTCATTCCATTTAACCCTTGCATAACCAATTGTACTCGTTGTAATAGCTCTTTTCTTCGTTCTAAAAACTTTTTTCTTTGTAAATTTACTTTTGTCGCAGGAATAAATAATGACTGTAATCGGTCAAAAAAGCTTTTTTGACCATCTCCACCAGGTGTAAATGGAACAACGACATAAAAGCGCTTACTCATAATTTCACCCAATTCGATTAATTCACCGACAAAATTTCTATACTCACCTATTTGTAATTTAAGTAAATCATTTGTTTGTTCTTTATATTTTTGTTCCAGTTCTTCTAAATAATGATCAATATTGAGTTTTCTAGACTGAATAACAATTTGAATTGGAAACTTTAATGAATTTAAAAATTGAACATAAGAAGATACAGTTGCTGTTTGTTCTTGTTCAGATTTTAATGCAAAATTTAAAGAAGAGGTTAAAATAACTGCTCTTAATGAACCGTCTTTTAGCACAACAATATCATCTTGAATCTGAGAAATATCAATATATTTCTGTGTTGAAGCTGACGGCTTATTCCCTTTTAATTTATTTGATCTCATACATTATTTGGATTTCTTCTTTTTATTTTTTGCATTTAACTCATCTGCTGTTTCAAAAATATTTTCTCCCCCATAACTTCCACCGCTATCTACAATTAATGCAAGCTGTGAAAGTCGAGAGGTAGTAAGCCTTGGACGCATCATTCTTTCTTCCGGTTTTTCCTCTTCTATTTTCTTTAAGAAAAGCTTTAATTCAGATGTCGTTAATTCTTTATTCCAAACCCGAATATGTGGCTTTTTCATTCTTTCAATAAAGTTTATCAAAAAGAAATGAAACGGTCTTCCATTTACTCGAGCAAATGCAATAACCCCTGTAATAAGCATAATAACAATTCCTGTGATAATAAAATAGCTAAATTTTAAAATCGCGTAGGCAATTGCCATGAAAATAGCAGCAACGATCATTATCAAAAACTGACGGACAGTAATAGGCCCAACGATTTTATCTTCTCTATCAATAAATTGTGGAACCGTATATTGCATACCTTAATTGTCACTTGATGACTTAACACTGGGGTTCGAATCTACGAATTATCACCAATCTACGAATAAAAGATTTGTAAATTTGTAGATTTGTTCTAATTCGTAGACTCGAAAGCTTAATACTTCTACGTTCGGATTCTTTGGTTTAAATCAGCAATTGCTTGCCACTCTTCCCAAGTAAGCTGCTCTCCGCTTCCTTGACCTAGTAATTCTTCTAATGCCTGCCCTTTTTCTAAGCTTTGTTTCCCCGCCTCCAAATACAATTTCATTACCTCTGAATTTCTCCAAGCCGATAAACCACGTAATCGCATAGGAAAATTATCTTCTTCTAATACACCTAATTGATTTTCAATCTTTTTAACTCGATCTTGTGGGTTCACTCCAACACGTCTCCAGTCGGCAAGTGAGTAAGATAACTCTCCTGCAAGTCCAACCGTTGGCATTTGTGGTTTTTGTACATCCATGATCTGTGGTTTTTGTAATTGAACAGGAGGTAAGGTTGGTTTTAGAGGTACTTCTTTTGCTTTTATTTCATTGGGGAAGTTTGCTGGAGCACTTAAATCTTTCCCTACCGGCAATGTAGAGATTTTTTGTTTAACTGAAGGCATTGAGTCTTTTGGCAGTTCAGTCACAACTGGCATTGCTTTTGGAGCTGATGGTAATTGAACACCAGCAGCTGTAAGTATCTTCCCAACTTCTTCTTCTCGTAAACCAGCTCCGCCATTTGACGATTCTTTCATGAGACTTTGTTTGGTTTCATAAGGCTTTCTTACTCCTTTTAAATGACTTACCAAAACCTTGTACACACGTTGTTGAGCCTCTCCACTAGCAAATGTTACACCACTTTTTTTCACAATGTCTTGTGCCTGTTGTTGAAGGCCTTCGTCACCAAAACCTTTGATATCATGGCTAGATACTTCTGTTTTAACACTCGTATGAGATAAAGGCATTGATTTAGCTGGTTGTGAGCTAACGTTATTCTCTTCTTTTTTATCTAATCCATGTTCTTTTGCGTCTGCTTCATCTAGTGGGACAAAATGTCCATTTTGCAAAATTTTAAATGAACCATCTTGGTCTTTGATGATAATATCGTTTTTACTATGTTGATGTTTAGGTTTGCTATCTGCCATATTTTTCAATGCTTATAAAATAACTAATACCGCCACATTAATGCTTGTTGCTTTACATCATATGTTACTATGGTTCGCATTTCATTAAGTGATAGTGGGAGATATTGTAAAACTTGATAGGTTTTCCACAATGCTTCTTCATTTGTAAGCAGTGCTTTTTCTTTGAAGATCAATTCAAAAAAGAATTGAAAGGAAGAAGGATGCAGTGTCGATTTTTCTACATTTTTTTTCATCTCATCATTTTTTGCACTTGCGATATTTTTTAACAGAAAATCATGGATTTTATTGTCACGCATAAATGCAGCAAAACGACCTTGATCTTGAAAAAGTACCATCAAATAAGATTGTAGCATATCAATATCTATTGATGGGGCGAGTAATTGATTAATGACTTGTTCTGAAGTAACGACAGTAGTATCAGCTGGCTGTATAGAACCATAAGTATTTTCAAGCTGGATAAAATAATTTTCCATGACATCTTGAATAGGACTATTCGTTCTTTGGTTTTTAATAGGCACTGGGTATTTTGCAAATACTTCTGGTACAGCAATTCTTAGATTAATTAACTCATTTGCAGGTAACTCCCCTTTTTCTGCTTGCAGTTTAAATTCTCGAATTGTATTTTCATCATAAAGCGGTGTTACATCATCTTTTGAAAGAACTTGTATTTTACCCGAAGCATCTTCTATAAGATATTGACCAGAAAGAGACTCTACTTGATCAGACCTTAACTTTAAAAATTCATATAAACTAAGAATTTTACGTAGTAAAACTTTATCCGAATCTGATAATTTTGTGATTGAACTATTTTTTGCATAAAACGAAGCTCGTTTTACATTGGAAATAGCTTCATTGCCAACATGGACAATAAAAAGTTTTATCCAATTTTGTATTGTCGGCTCAGCAAGTTCTGCACCTAATTGAATAGAATCGTTTCCAATTCTTTGCTGAGAACGCATTAATGCTTCTTTCCATCTATCTCTTAATGCATTTCTATCATCAATAAATGGTTCATGCCCTAATCGTGCATTAACTTTATTTATTAATTCAGCTTGATCAAAAACACTCGCAATTTGTATGGGCTGATGCAAAAACAAATCCTCTAATTGTGAATCAGATTGAAACCGAATAGCAATAATAGCTAATTGTGCCCTAACTTTTGCAAGGCTGTCTAATTGCTCAGCTGTAAGCTCGGAACCAGAAATCAATTGATCCAATTGATAAATCAATGTTCTTGAAGCTTTTGCATCAAAATGCAAAATAGCATCTTCAATTTGTTGCTTTAAATTGTTATTTGTATCTGCCATAAACTATTTACGCAATGATTGAATAGTACCTAATTGATCAGCAATTCCGAATTGTTCAGCATTATCTTCCATCATTTTAAGCATATTATCTGGAATCTGTACGGCTAATTTAGAATCTGAAAGTATAGTTGTTATTTGTTTTCTTTGAGACTTCACTGCTTTAATCGCACCAGCATGAACTTGTAACTTCCCAAAAGCGTCTTTATGACCAAATGCATCTACTTTCCCTGCTCTTAATGTTTGAATAAGTGGTTTTTTCTTAAGATTGGTTTCAATTGCTACTGCACGTGCTTCTTCACTTACAAGCTCACGTTTTCCAGTAGATCCTTTTCTCTTAACAAAATCACCCAAGGCAAGTCGCCCATCTTCATAATTTACTTTTTGCATATCTGCAATAACTTCAATGGCTTCATCTTTTTCAAGACCAACTGATTCTGTTAAATGCTTCGTTAAATTGGTCATCCCAGAAGAAGTAAAAGAGAAATCTTTTCCTACGCTTTCCCCAAATTGACGCAAGACTTGTTGTGCATCACCTTGACGAGCTGCTTGCAAAATATCACCAGAAAGCAATACTTTATCTTCTGGGCTTTGATGAGAAAGTAAACGATTGAAAATAGTTGATGCATCAACTTCGTCTCCATCAACTGGGTATTCTTTTTTAATATATTCCAGACGCTGTTTTTGAAAATCAGTTCGAATACTTGAAAGCGTATCAGCAGCGGCAGATTTTCGACGTAAAAATTCATTTGTATCTTTTGCTCTATTTTGAATTTGTGTTCGTTTAAATCCATTATCATTAATTTTAGACATGATTGTACCAACATTGTCTCCTATTTCAACCCCCTGTTGATAGACAGCTTCTTGATCAATAAGCTCGGCAGCTTTTTCATAAGCACCAATATCATCTACCTCAGAAGCTAAAGAAGCTTGTTCAGCATCTAAATATTTTTGATCATATGCATCTAATTGAGCTTCCAATTGATCACGTTCTTGTGTTGCGGCAGCACGTTCTTCTGGTGTTTTATAAACACCTCCTTTAGCAAAGTTATCAGTAATCTGATTATAGCGATCAGATGCGGCAATTACAGATTCAGTTTCTTTGAGTTGACCTAATCTTTCAGTAATCGACTCATTGTTCTCATATCTAAATTTAGCAAGCATATTATCATCCATTCCAGAACGCAGCTTGTCATGTGCGTCATAGGTAGCTAAACGGCCAGTGATTTGAGAGGTGCCTTGTCTGTATTTATCTAGCTTGTCATCAATACCTAATGAACCACGTTTTGTCACCTCAATACGAGGGATTACGCTAGCAGCACTTCCAGCAGCACCGGAAAATTCTTGAAGTAAGTTTTCTCCAAGTTCTGTATCACCAGCATTTAGACGGGCAAAGAAAGCTCGTGCTCTTCCTGGCTTTTCCGCTTCTAATTGATCGGCTGCATATTTAAGTTGAGCCTTATTTGAATCGGCATTCCATTTTGTTTGTTTATTTTTAAGACCATCGAGAATCCTTCCTGTTGAAGCAACTGGTGTCCAAGGAATAAATGGAGCAACAGCACCAATACCAGGAACTTGGCTTAACCTCCCTTTTAATGCACTATGCCGAAGCTTATCTCTCAATGGAATAAAACCACTATTATAGGCAAATTTACCTGTTCTACTTCCTAAACCAACAGATTTTGAACCAACCTTTTGTACAATTTCGATTGAAACAAAAATAAAGACTAAACCAACAATATACCCGAATAAAATTTCGGGATTCCCAATAAGCGTTAAGATCGCTGGAGGAATATCGCTTAAAAAAGTTCCAACATCCATGCCATATAATTTCCCGTCTGCCGTTTTTCGAATATTTTGGATGAAAAAAGTAATATCCAAATAGAGCATTAAAGCAATAATTGGACCAATCAAGACTTCTTTTACAAATTCATCTAACCACTGTTTAAAATATCCTGCACCTTTTCCTGGAACAGCCCAGAGAAAAAAGGCAGCTGGAGAAAGAATAATCAACATCCATAACATAATAATTCTCCAAAGCAAGATGAAAACAAACATCATTATTGCTGCAAAAGCAATAATTAAAATAAGAATACTAAATAAAGAAGAAACAAGTGTAGTTAAAGCACTAACAGCTAAGTCACCAGTACCGAGACCATTCCCTCTTGACCCAGCAGAAACAAAGCTTCCAAATAGCCCACCTATTGTATCGCTTGAAAAGGAAACTGTTGCTGGTGCACGCAATGCCAAGACAAATGCAGGAAAAGCATCTCCAATAGCGGTAATAAATGTCCCCATGATGGCCGAAGAAAAGTTGATAAAAAGTAAACAAATGGTTTTACTAAAATTGACAATAAAGGCTGCCACAATAAATTTGGGCAATGTTGCCTTAAACTGCCAAGGACTCCAACGAAGAATCGTGGCAAATGCAATTACAATTAATACCACAATAAAGAAACTATTCATCACATCTCTTACCAGCGCCCACATAATGCTCACCTCTCTTTGTGTTGAAAATGAATTATACGAAGCAACTAATTGTAAAAGATCCACAGAAAAACTAATGAGCCAACCAACAATGGCAATAATAGCAGCTAAAATACCATTGAAGAGACCAATCAGTGAACCAATAACTAAATCTCCTATTCCTAAAATACCGGTTTGCAGTGATTGTAAGGTTCCTTCAATTGTAGCAGCATGAGCAGGCTCTGGAATAAGATTGAATAATAAAAAAGCAACTGCAATAACCATAAAAGTATTGCATCCTTTTTTTCGAAAGATTTTACGAAGAAATTTTGAAAAATTCATTCTATTTTTTATCCTTTATTAACAATATTATACCATCTTTTTACGAACAGTACTAAATAGTGAGGTGGATAAAAAAGAAAACTTGCGATTTATGATCCTTTTGATTACTATAAAATTCATTAAATGGAATTCACACTATGGAAGAATTTATCGTATTTGATACAGAAACCACCGGCCTCTACCCTCATTTGGGCGACGCAATTATTGAAATAGCTGGAATAAAAATCAATAAAAAAGGAGAAGAATTAGGTGTTTTTCAAAACTTTATCTATACAGGAATCCCTTCACATCCAGAAACAATTAAAATCCATGGTCTTACAGATCAATTTATTGCCAAAAACGGAAAACCATTACAAGAAGTGATGATGGGATTTGTTGAATTTGTTGGAAGCACAACTCTTGTTGGCCACAATATACGTGGTTTTGATATGAAATTTGTGAATCGCCATCTTTTACAAATTGGACAAGCCCCTTTAGAAAACCCACTCATTGATACAGTAGACCTTTCTCGACAAAAAATGCCGCACCTTGGCTCTCATAAACTAGGTACTCTTGCCAATGAATTTGGAATTGATTACTCAAAAGCTCATCGTGCCATTGAAGATGTAAAAATCAATTGCGAAGTCTTTTTGCGACTACTAATGATGTAGCGCTTTATTTTTTAGAATCTTTTTGTGCGGAACCTTCGTTTCCACCACCTTTTTTCTTGTCTTTTGAATCAGAGTCAGATTTCTCTCCTTTACTGTCAGCGCCCCCTAGCCCAAGTTCATATTCTTTTATCATGATATACCCACCTACAGCGACCCCTGCCCACTCTGGAAGCAATTCCCCTAAACCAGGGATAATACCTAGTGCAGATGTTAAAGCTGATCGAAAAATAAATTTCCAAAACAATGGCTTTGGAACAAATCGGATAATTAAATAAATATACATCGCCCAGGTAAATGGAAGCATCATATACCCAATAATCCAACCAATACCAACCGCATCAAAAAGCAAAGGGAATAGATCTTGTGCAAGAGCTATAGCTGACCATGCCGCATATCTTCTATTCGAAATGGGATAAGGATAATCTGGATCTTCTTCAGATTTTTTTTCTTCTTGATCTCTTCTTGCATTTCTCGCTTTATTAATGACAGAAGAAAAACTTTTATCTTCTGAATCACCGCCACCACCGCCCTCTCCACCTTTTCCTTTATCACCACGCCCCCCATTTGAGGTCGCTTCTTTTGAATTATTCGAATCTTTAGCACCACTTGTTTGAGGCCTACTTTGACCAAATGATTGGGAATTTGGAATACCAATACCTGCTCCTTGCCCACCTTCTTGTTTTTGATTAGTTGTATTTGAAAGATTTAACCCAGGACTTTGATTGCTCTTTTGAATCCTATCTCTATTTTTAGCTTGATTTAATTTAGCTTCCGTGGACATATTATCTCCAGCATCCGCCCCCGCATAACTTGGTGCATTAAATTGAGAAACCAAATCATCCACGCTTGGTAAAGCCTGCTTTTCTGCTTCTGGAGGTGTAAGTGTCGAACTATCTGCCATAGAACTGTTTGTTTTCTTTAGTCTATCATTTTAGTATAGCCTTTGTCTTTATTAATAATTTTCTCTTGAATCACTTTTCGTAAAAAATCAGCTTTGCTTTCTTTCATTTGTTGACTCTTCCACTCTAAATAACGCTCCATTGAAGGAGTAATTCGTAAGGTAAATTTAATGGCTGGCTTTTCTTTTAATTGCCCGGTGTCTAACTTTTTAACAATTGTTTGGACTACTTTGGTCAAAGTAATTGGTGTATAGAAAAGTAAAAACAACTTTTTCTTAAGCACAGGATTTGTATGCAACATCGCCAATGCCTGAGGAAGTCGATGCCCTTTTGGCAAAAAGCAAAGTATTTTCTTGTTTTCTGCTATAGCTAGCGCAGAAACGAAAGCATTTTCTGAAGTGTTTTCACGGCCATCTATAATAAAAGCATGTACTTGTTCATTTTTTTTACTCTTTGCCCCCACTTCATTTACCACTTGAACACCAAAACGACTCAGTAATTTTTCTACCTTTTCCCCCTTATTATTTACTATGGTATGCATAGGATCTAAATACATTTTCATAGTTTTTTTGCATCAATAAAACGAAATGCCTCGGCAGAGTTTGTCGCCGCAGAAAAAGCCATTTGTGTTAATAGTATTGCCCACCACTCATGAGGATGAGAAAGAAAATATTCACCCAATTTTACCTCTTTTTGCTCCCAAATATTTTGGGAATACCAAATAATTGTTTTCTTATTCTTTAATAGCTCATTTCTTAACTCTTGCAATAGTTTCCCTTCCCAATAGGCATCAACTGTTTGAATCATTGTAATCTTATTTTTCTGTAATATATCAAAAGAAAGATCTAATCCTGGGTACCATTGTAAATAGTTAATCTCATTGGTTAATTCATGTATTTGTTTTATCTTATTTTTTTTCTTAGTGCGTTGATTGTATATTTTATGCCTTTCTAGATTAAAATGCAGAGAAGCGACTGCCCCCTCTTTTGAATTAACTTGTTTATTTCCGTTTTTTAGCTCCCAAAAACACTGATCAGGCCGATAAATTTCTGACCCAGCTAAAATAAGGACTTCTGCAATATCTGAGATAGCTAAATAACTGGCATTAATTAAGACCGATTTCAACCCTAATTGTAAGAATTTTTTCGATGACACTCTTGCAGGAGACGGTGCTGAAAACAAAATTATAGGTATGGATAATTCTTCAAATGAAATATGTAAATAACCAGATAAACCGAGTAAAGATTGCTCTGGAGCCCAGATAACTATTCCAGTGCAATGATCTACTTGTTTAGATAATGCTAAAAGAACTTTTTTCCACTCTTTTTCTGTTCCAGTAATTTCATCTTCCCATTCTATTGGCAGAAAAACCAAATCAGCCAGAAGTTGTAATTCTGGTTGTTGTTTAATCCAATCTTGCTCTTTTTTCTTCAAAGAAGCTGGGAAACAAAAAATGATTTTATCTCGTTTTACCATGGGGCTTTTTTGTTATATTTCCTTTTGTATTTTACCTATCTGGCTGTAAATGAAAAGACTTTACCACCTTTCTCTTGGCAATGGAGTCATTAAATGATTAAGCGAACTGCCCCACACCTCGCTATCACAATGATTACCAAGAGAAAGGTGGTGATTTCCTTGTTTTTCCTCTATTACAAGAGACGAGTATGTAATAGCGCCGTGGAAAAAAGAAGAAACCCCGCCCCTGACCCATTATGAGACGACAGCCATCATTTCTGGAGTCATTTCAACAACCGCCTCAGTCTCGCTTGAGTCATCAGACTCCTCGTTGACCAGAGCTTGCTTACGTTCAAGTAAAAGCATTTTACTAGCAACAATATCCGTTGATGTGTGGAGGACTTTATTGCTATCTTCCCATTTGGAAGTTTTAAGCCGCCCTTGAATGTAAATAAGTTGTCCTTTATTTAAGAGATCTCTACAAAGTTCTGCTAGCTTACCAAAGCTGATTACTGTATGAAAATCTGTGTTTTTTTCATTCTTTTTACCTTTTACAAAATGATTGGTAGCTAATGTAAACTTTGTGAATCGTTTGCCTTCTCCGAATTCTTTGCTTACAGGCTGATGAGTAATACGCCCAATAAGTGTTACTTCGTTAATATTCATAAATTTTAGATAGAGATTAGATATCCTTTTACGAAGCGGTATAGACCGCTTCGCAAGAGAAATTGAATAACGCCTTAGATTGAAAGAGCAAATATATAGCGCCGTCTCAAACTTATCCGACGGCGCTATATCTGAATAAAGTATAGCCGTCTGTCTGCCCTATTTCAAGGCTTTTTCATCCACAAAAAAACACGCCGTCGCGACGGCGTGCCCTTAATTGGTTGTTTTTAGCAAATTATTTTTGAGCTGAACGATACTGTTCACTTCCCTGCCAACTACTAAACGGAATTGTCGGATGAACCGTTACACCACCTAGTTCAATTGCTTTATTAATATCATTAAGTGAATACCCACCATAGATATAAGAATTTACAATTGTTGACCAATCTTTTTCATGAATTCGCAATTGAGGGAAATCTTTATCAATTTGTTTTTTTAATGAAAGAGCATATTGCTGTTCTTGCTCTAATGACTTCAATCTTGCTTTTCCATAGGCAAAGGTACCCGCAGTAAGCTGTGCACCATCAATAAGCTCAACCACCTTTTCTGACCCGCCTTGATCACAAATTAGAGTTAAATTATCTGACCATTTAGCCAAATCCCCTAATTCTTTACTCCGACGAATTGCAGGCACTAATCTTTGTTGGCTAATATCTGTTCCACAAAAAGCTTTCCATGTTTGCTTCACCTCTATTTCCATTGAGTCATCAAATGCAAGCTTACATTGATTGTCATAATAAATTTGTCCAGATCGACTATAGTAATCTGTTACTGAATCATAAACACAATCAGATGGAACAAGCCCTTCTGCATGCAAGTAAACTTGTAAACGTCGCTCAAATTCTAAATAAACATCATCAGACAAAACAAAGATGAAAGCACCTGGAATCACTGAACCAGCAAAAGGAACTCCGATAAGTTCTAAATTTTCATCTACAAGTAAACCACCAGAAACACCTGGCCCAGATAAGGCATCTGTTTTATACAATTGTAATTGTTCTGGATCTAAATCTGGAACACCAGCCCAGCGACTAATATCTGGATTATCTAAAAACCCTACGATATGACCAGGAGAAATGGTAATCGTTCCTTCTCCTGCACCTGGATACCCCATTACCCAAACTTCTTTTCCAAAAGGAACTTGTTTAAAGGTGGATTCTTTTTTTCGTTCAAAAAAATGTGTGAATAAATCTGTTTTGTATTTTGGACAAACATACGCCAAATCTAACGCTTGCTCAACAAAAATAACTTCTCCTTCCACTAAAAACTCTGGCTCTTTACCTCTATCTTCTGTTACTGAAATAACAATATTCGGCTCAATCACATCTTCATCCAAATCCATAACAACATGTGAATTGGTATATAAACAACCACCATGGTCTACAAAGACACCAGAGCCTTGTTTTGTGCGATTTTTTGGCTCATAAGGTGTTTGAGAATAAGTCGATACTTGTGCCACAGCTTTGACCACAAAGTCTGGCAATTCTTGGGCTTGTGCCCCACCAAATGGTAATAATGAGACAAGAAGCGAAAAAATAATAAGTAATACTGTTTTTTTCATATGAAATATGTTGATCAATACCCCCTCCCAACCCTGCCTGCCGGCAGGCAGGCTCCCCCTTGGCAAAGGGGAGGAGGAA
>CAYGRO010000006.1:0-61921 GCA_964352335.1 uncultured Gammaproteobacteria bacterium
AACCGCCACCATCGTCGGTTCTATCGTCGTATTGCTCTCATGGCAATTAATCGCCTTTGTTGCCTTGGTTTTAGCAGGGGATGATATTTTTGATGACTCAAACCGGTCGTTAAACCCAATCACAACATGGTATAATGTTGCTGACCAATGTAATCCAAAATAGTAAAATATGAGACAATTGTTTTATAAAATTCTAGTAACTTTTTTCCTTTTGCTTCCTGGCTCAGCGTCAGCATTGGCTTTTGCAAACCCTTTAAGAAATAGTAAGGATACAAATGCATTTACTGTTACAGATCTTGTGGGGACTTTGATTCAAGGAGTTTTGGGTTTAACCGGGGTATTGGCCGTTGCCATGATTATTTGGGCTGCTGTTACAATTATTATTGGCTCTCAACAGGGAAATGACCAAATGATCGGGAGTGGGAAACAAGGATTGCTCTATGCGGTTATTGGCTTATTTCTCGCTTTTTTAGGGTATGTCCTAGTAAATTTAATTATCGAAACCCTTATCGGGTCAATTTCTCCAGCATAGTATGAGCAAATCATTTATTTCCTTTTTTTTATTATCACTGCTCACAACAACGTTTGCTGTTTTGTTTTTCTCATTACCTGCTCAGGCCACAACAATAACAGAAAAAGTGCCAATTAATAATCCTTTGGCGCCTTCAAATCAAGCGACAAATTCTAGAGATATTCAAGACATTTTATCAACAAGAATTTCTGATTTGCTTTCTATTATGTTTGCCTTATTGGGGACATTATCTATTTTTCCTGTGGTTGTTGGTTCAATACAATTGATTCTATCTAGGGGGAATTCTAATGCGGTGACAAAAGCAAAAAACACATTAGTATGGGGTGTTTTAGGTTTAGCTGCAGGTGTATTGGGGGTAGTTATATTCACATTCCTATTAGATCTTTTGATACAAACGACATAGTTACTTGTGCAAAGTAAGACTAATTTCGTATAATATAGTTAGGCATATGAGAAGTGCGTTGATAAAAAAGCTTAAAAAAATTCTGTTTTTTGGATTTAGCATCGCTATTCTTCCTGTGAATGTTCTTGCACAAGAGCTTACCATTTCGTCTGGAGGAGAAACTTCGGCTGTCTTTATTCCCTCTTCTTATATTGGATATGCTCTTATCAGCTTTCGACTGATACTAGGAATTCTCTTCTTATTTGCAGGAATGATTGCATTTAGAGCGGGGTTCAATTGGATCTATTGGGAAGGAAATGCCAAAAAAGCTCATGAGAATCAAACGACACTGGCAAAAGCCCTTTTTTTCATCACAATCCTCTTTATAATCAGTTCGATCTTTCGATGGTGGTTAGGTGGAGATTATTCATCGCTTCTTATCTAGTTGGGGCGATTAAGAATTGAGAAAGACAGGTCAATTTGACCTTTCTTCCCTAATTCCTAATCCCTAAAAAAATGAAGGGAGGTGAATCTATGAAAAAAATCGCTGTGACATTCGCAAGCTTTTTGCTTGTACTATCTGCGTTTGCAGTACCAGCTGTTGTTGGTGCGCAAACAGACGTTTTCGGTCTTGATTATGCTGGGGGAACTGGTTTAGGTAACCAAGATCCTCGAGAGACCGCTGCTAATATTATTCGATCAGCACTTAGTGTGCTTGGAATCGTAGCAGTTGTAATCGTGCTTTATGGAGGTGTTCTGTGGATGACTGCCGCAGGATCTGAAGATAAAGTTTCTACCGCTAAAAAGATTCTCTTCTCAGGGATTATCGGTTTAATCATCATTCTTTCTGCCTTCGCACTTACACAATTTGTAATCAATCAATTGATTGGTGCGACTGGTTTTCAAAGTTAATTAACTTTGATCCTTATCCTCAAGCAATTGGGGGTTCGGAGGCTAAAAAGAAAAATTCTTTTTAGCCTTTGAATATGAATGACCTTACGAAAATGCGTACTATTCTCATTTCTCTCGCAATCTTTTTTTGTGGAGTACTCATGCCTTTGTCTGCAACCAATGCTATTAGCCCGCTTGATTCATTTAAGGCGGTTGTAACAAAGAGTACATTAACGGAAGATGCTGAATCTATTCCAGATGTCAGTATTGTTATTGCCAATCTTATTCGGAGTGTTTTACTCTATGTAGGTATTCTGGTCCTTGGTCTTATTATTTATGCTGGCTTCCTTTGGGCAACAGCAAGAGGAAATGATGCTCAAATAAAAAATGCAAAACAAATTTTAATAGGTTCTATTATTGGACTACTTTTAATTTTCACCTCGGGAGCTATTGTAGACTTTGTGCTTACTAATCTTCTTGTAAATGCGGTTAGTTAATATGAGAAAAAATTGGATTCATCTTATCGCATTTAATGTATTACTCGGTTTTGTTTTTCTTCCATTAGCAACCTTTTCTGCAAGCCCTCTTTTAGACAAAGCAAAATCAAATCTGAAAAATGCTTCTGAAGTTATCGATTTTGAAATAGATAGTGCCTCAGACCTTGAAAAAGTTATTCGAAATGGGATTACAACAACCCTTAGCGTTTTAGGTGTTATCGCTGTTTTGTTAATTATTTATGCAGGTGGGCAATGGCTTACCGCTGCAGGGTCTGAAGATAAAATTAAATCATCTAAGCAAATTATTAGATCGGTTATTATTGGTGTTTTAATAGCTGGTTTTGCTTATGCGATTGTTACCTTTGTTATTGGTTTGATTCTTAGTTAGTTTGATATGTTAAAAAAATGGGGCATTTTAATTCTGACTTTTTGTGGCTTCATTGCACCTATTAAGGCATTTGCTCTCTCTGAAGGGGGGATCGCTCAAGATGCCGCACTTGAATCATTTTTGGTTGGGCAATCAGCTGATCTTACTACAAATAACGGCGAAGAGCTTTTTAGTATTATTAGCACCATTATAAATGCAACCTTTGGTTTGCTTGGTATTATTGCAGTATTGCTCATTGTCTATGCTGGCTTCCTCTGGGTATCTGCAGCTGGCGCAGATGAACAAGTGAAAAAGGCAAAACAAATTATTCGTGGTACTGTAATAGCAACAATTTTGCTCTCAATTTCATTTGCCATTGTAAGATTTGTTATTGGAGTTTCTATTATTACGAAATAATATCTATGAAATCCAGGTTTTTCAAAAAAGTACTTCTTACTTTAGGGATAATATTTACATTGTTTTCCCTCTTTAGTATTCCCGCTTCTGCGCAAAGCTTATTAGAGGATATTTTTTCTAAAACGGATAATGTAAGTAAGGAGTCATTTGATATAACTAAAAAAGGTGACGAAGCACTTTCTTCTGCAGTGCAAAATATTACACAAATACTCTTAGGAGTTATTGGAACAATTGGTGTTATTTTAATTATCTATGCTGGGTATCTTTGGACAACTGCTGGAGGAAGTGAAGATAAGGTAAAGACTGCCAAAAAAATAATCATCCAAGTTATTTTAGGGATTATTATTTCTTCTTTAGCTTATGTCATTGTCAGCTTTGTCACGACTCAGGTTGTGACTAGTGGTAAGCTTCCAGCGGCGGATGGTGAAGAAAAAAGCAGTGCATCTGGAGAAACTAAGTAGTAAATTATCTTTCGTATGAAAAAAATGATT
This sequence comes from uncultured Gammaproteobacteria bacterium, assembly GCA_964352335.1. Taxonomy (GTDB): domain Bacteria; phylum Patescibacteriota; class Patescibacteriia; order VMEV01; family CAYQCH01; genus CAYGRO01. Next base: position 3,578 of record CAYGRO010000006.1, read on the forward strand.
AAACAGCTTTTATTAGCAATAATGGTAAGTATTGTCTTTTTAGCGCCTTCTAGTTTTGTAACGGCACAAGGAACAACAACATCAACGAATAATAGTATTTTTGAAAATTTAGGTTCTGCCGCCTCTAAAGCATTTGGTGCACCAGCTTCAGGTAAGGCATCAACAACTCCTGGCCAGGTTATTGGACAAGTTATTAAGGTCATCCTTGGTTTTGTTGGAACTATCGTGTTTATCATCTTTTTATACGGTGGGTTTATGTGGCTTACTGCAAGGGGGAATGATGACCAAGTTAAAACAGCCAAAAGCTATTTAACAAATGGTGTTATTGGTACGGTCATTGTGATACTAGCCTATTCACTCACCTACTTCTTAACAGATATCGTCTTTAAAGCTACAGGATAATTATGAAAACATTGCAAACTATTCTCTATCCAATTTTCCTTGTAATGGCGACTCTTTTTGCTGTATTTGCTGGTGGTTTCGTTGGAGCTTTCTCTGTTGATTCTGTTGGCGCGCAGGAATTACTAGCTGCTCGGGTCAATCCATTAGACGAATTGAATACAACCGGACAATCAGCTCTTGGGAGTAATACTAAGCCTGCTGATCCCCGTGGTGTTATTCTAATTTTTGTTGGAGCATTATTAAGCCTTACAGGATTAGCATTAACACTTATTATTTTATACGCTGGTACCCTTTGGTTTACTGCTCGTGGAAATGATGATCAAGTTACAAAAGCAAAAGATGCTTTACGAAATGCCATAATTGGGATGATTATTGTCGCAATGAGTTATGCCTTAGTCACTTTTCTGGTTCGAGCGTTATTCAACCCACAGGGAGGAATTAGCTGTGCTGAAATGTTTAATCTTGAACAAGGTTCAGCCACTGAAATCATTGCTGAACAAGTAACTCCATTCTGTGGTAGCTAATATATGAGATATCTCAAATCAATTCTCCTTATCCTTTTGCTGCTTTCACCGAGTATTTCGCTGGCACAAGGCACTCCGACGGATCTTTTATTAGACGGGGTTGATAATTTTATTCCACTAAGCGAGGGGGATCCATCAACGGCTCCTGGTTTTGCATCTGGCGACGAGAATCCTTTTCGTGGCGACCTATCTGACAATGTGTCAAAAGGACTACCATCTGCATTTGTGAATTCTCAAAATAGAACTCCATTGACGGTACTTGCAAGTACGATTAGGTATTTACTAGGTTTTCTCGGGATGGGGGCAGTTATCATCATCGTTTACGCAGGTTTTAGATGGATGACTTCTGCGGGGAATGAAGATGCGGTAAAAGAGGCAAAAACAACATTAAGAAATGCGCTCATTGGACTTATCTTGATTCTCATGTCTTATTCATTGGCTACTTTTGTCGTTCGTCGTTTACAAAAAGATACAGCCAGCTTTGGCAGTGGCGGTACCTATGGTATTTCAACAGATGGTGTTGAATTAGGCCCAGTAGGAACTTTTAGATAAATTTCTTTTTAAATTCTTCTAAACTAAATTTGTCCCGGATAACTTCCGGGCCTTTTTTTCGATAATATTCCATCCAGTCTGGGTGATTATATAAATTAACAATATGTTGAGCTAAAACATGTGAATTTCTTGGCTCAAATAAGAGACCTGTTTTTCCTGGTTCAATCAATTCATCATTAATGCCAATAGAAGAAGCAATAATAGGAATTCCTTGTGCAAAGGCATGTAAATACACTGGATTGAATCCTTGTGGTTGTTCATCTGGCATTACAACAACATCAAAGTTTGGCAAAAAGCGGTGATACTGGTCCATGGTAGAAACAAATTGTACTCGCATACGTAAATCTAAATGACTAACAAGCCACTGAAGTTGTTTTCTTTCTGGACCGTCACCAACAATAATAACTGTTAATTGTGGAATGATTTCTCTATTTCTATGCAATGCTTGTAAAACAGTTTCAATCCCTTGTTTTGGAAGAAGGGGAGAAACAATACCAACAATGAAAGATTGATGTGGTTCTTTTTCAATAATTTGTTTAGGAGTAATATACGAGGGGTAAATTTGTTGTATTTTTTCCTTATCAATAAATTTTGACCATGATATTTGAATTCGTTTTGAAAGTGCAATAAATGCCAGATCTTCTTGATGCTTTTTGTAGAATTTTTTTATTGCCTGGTTAAGAACAGTTGATTCTAAAATCGGAAGTAATTGGATAAATCGATATTTTTTTAAATCAGCTGGCTTTAAGTACAAGACAGAATCAAGGTCGGTTAAAATAATGGTTGCCCCTTCTGCAATTGGGGCAAGCATATGCAAAACGTCTTTCCGTTTTGTCATGGAAGATAAACGTGTTGGTGTCTGGTCCGCAGAAAATAAGCCAGTAGAGTAGTAAGCTTTAGAATCAATTTCCCCATTTGTATAAAGAAGGCATTCTGAAAGAACCTCTTGTGAAGAGCGAATAAATGCTTGTGTTGCCTCTGTTGCAGGTAGATCTGTGAATTGAAGGAAATGCATGATTACATTCGTTGTTTTCGCAATGTGAGTAGGTCGAGTAAGAATTCACGCGAAACGGCTTTTGTTAATAAAAGCATAATGGCATAAATTGGAATGGCAAGCAAAATTTGGATAAGATAATGCCAAGAACTTGTAAGCCATAGCCCTAATGCCATCACCCCACAAGAAATAAGAGCTGACCCCCATCGTTTAAATGATGGGCGAATACCGCTATATTTTAAATATAAGAGGAAGATGATAAGCGAAACAACAGATTCAGTGATAATGGTCATCCCTGCAGCCCCTAATGGACCATAGAGTGGAATAAAGATTAAATATCCAATCAATCCGGCAATTGCAGCAATACCATAGGCCCAAATAGTTTGTTTTTGTTTATCCAAGGCAACAATGGCATGGGAGAAGACGGCATTAAAGAAAATAATTCCACTTGCCCAAATCAGTAATTGTAAAAGCAGTCCTGATTCTCTAAACTCTTCTCCAGCCACAAGCGACATAACATCTGCACCAACAAAAAGTGTTCCAATAATAATTGGCCAAGCCATTAAACTCATGGCATCAAACCCTTGTTGTATAAGTCGAGCAAATTTATCTTTGTCTCCCGTTTTCCAGTAATGAGAAAGTAGTGGGAGTAATAACCCTGCAAATAATAATGGAAATGTTGTTAAAACCTCAATCACTTTATAGGCAGCTCCATAAAGCCCTACTTCTTCTGGTGATCTTGTAACAGAGAGCACGATAATATCCGTTTTTAAATAAAGGAGGTTTAAGGCAATGCTTACCGCAATAGGCCAAGTTTTTGACCAAATATCTTTCCAAATAGGCAAATGAATGGCCAAATAGACTCTGCCATATTTTTTTGCAGGAATAACAAGCAAAACCAATTGAATAGCATTACTTAATATGACCGAAATCAAAATAGCAAATAATCCCCATTGGAAAACAACAGAGAGAATAACCGCGAGTAGTAAAAAGACACGATTTCCGACTTCTGCTAAAGACACATATTGCATGGATAAATGCTTTTGGTAGTAGCCAATGAAAATTTGAGTAATGCTCATGAAGAAAAAAGAGAGAGTTGTCATGGCAATATCGAGTTTTACAAATCCAGGGTAAGGAAAAAAGAGTACAACTAAAGGGGCAATTCCTAAAAAGATAATTGCAGAGATAATTCTTAAAGAAAGGATATTAGCAAAAAGCTGGTCATTATCCCATTTACTATGACCAAGCATTCCGGCAGTGGTTAGGCTTAGTCCAAAATCGACAAGGATTCCAAAGAACTGAAGAAATCCCATGATGGTGGTGTAATACCCAAAGCCTTCGGTTCCCAAATAACGAGTAATAAACCCAATAGTAAATAATCCCAGGATTGTTCCAAGGATTTTACCGATATATTGGATAATTGTATGTTGGGCAATTTTACGATCGAGCGACATATCTTCGAATCTACAAATTATGACGAATCTACAAACTACAAATCATTCGTAGATTTGTGTGAATTTGTAGATTTGATACCTTGATTTTCAGTGCTGATATGTTACCATCATAGTATACAAAAATAGATATGAAAAGGATTCTTTTAGCTAAATCTCACGTATTTCGATCTTTATCGGCTTGGTTCACTGGTGGTGTAAAAAAGGCCACATCATTAACTATCTTTACAGCTGTATTGGCTGTTTTTTTGATGCCTTTCCCTCAACTAGTTGTTTCTGCTGCTCAATCTGAATGGAACGCACAAGAAGTGGTTCGCAGTCATAAAAGTATCAAAATGAAACCAGGTTCAGCCCTTACTTTTGAGATTCATTTCAAAAATATGGGGAATACAACTTGGAAAAACACAGGCTCTTCTTTTGTGGCCCTAGCAACCGTAGACCCAGAAAAAAGATCTAGTGTTTTTCGCCATTCATTATGGCCCGATGAAATTTATAGACCAGCCTATTTATTGCAAGAACAAGTTAAGCCAGGAGAAATAGGTTTTTTCCGTTTTCCTCTACAAGCCCCAGATAAAGAAGGGGAGTATAAAGAAGTTTTTCAAGCTGTTGCAAAAAATGCCGCATGGCTAGAAGGGACAAAATTTACTATCCCTATTACCGTAACAGCAAATCCAGAAGGCCCAAAGCAAGTTGAAGTTCCTACAACCACGCAAACAACGTCAGAAACAAGCAAAGTAGAATCAGATGCAGATTATGTCATTAAACAAGATTATCCGGTTCGAGATACTTCGTATTCAGCTCAGTGGCTAGGAGGAAATAAGATTAATTTATCTGCAATTGGTGGGGAAACCATTGTACAAAAACTTCAAGTAAAAAATACAGGAACAAAAACCTGGACATCATCTGGTTCTCGTTATCTTTCTGCTTATACGGTAAGACCTAATTATCATCAATCAGATTTTTATACAGCTGGTGGTTCCTGGGTAGATGCAACGCAAATTAAAATGAAAAGCGAAACAATTAAACCTGGAGAGATTGCAGAATTTGAGATTACATTAAAAATTCCTACAACCTTTGCAAGTTATAATGAACAAATTCGACTAGCGGTAGAGAATTATTCATGGGTAAAAGAAGGGGAATTACATATACAAATTGATTCACGTCCAAAAGACCAGCCGACAATTACCACTCCAGTTAATAAGCCTGTCGTAGAAAGCAATAATCAACCCCAAACAGGTACGACGATTTTTAAAGACACGAACTATAAGGCACAATTTTTAATCAGTGGTGGTTCTGTTGAGTTAAAACCGGGTGAGACTGCTACCTATAGAGTCGGATTTAAAAATACTGGGACGACAACTTGGAATAGTAGTGGAAATCGATTTATTTCTCTCTATACAATTGAACCAAGCTATCGAGAATCTCGTTTTGCTAGTGGTTCTGCTGGTTTAAATTCAGGCTGGATTGCAAAAAATCAAGTAAAAATGCAAGGAACTGGTATCGCTCCAGGTCAATTAGCCTTTTTTGATTTTTCTCTTACGGCTCCAGCTACCCCAGGAAATTATACAGAAAAATTTAGATTGGCTGCCGAAGACTTAACTTGGGTGCAAGGAGGAGAATTAAGTATTTCTATCTCAGTTGCTCAAACAACAACATTACCAGTGATCACAAATCCACAAACAGGTCAGCTAGGAAATTTAGGGCCAATCATGCGGGTTGGTGTTATTTCTTCCGATCAAATATTTAGCATAACTGCCGATAGTCCTTTTGAAGTTCAAACAGGTTCTGGGACAACTCTTGTTTCATTGCCAGCCAAGACAGAAGTAAATATTTCTTATAATCAGGCAACCAGACAGTATTCATTACAATCTGCAGCTTTTTCTACAACAAGCGCAGAGTATATGGTTGTAAAAGCATTAGATCATTTTACTATCATGGAATTACTTTCTTTAGAAAGACGCTTACCATGGAACCCAGCCGTAAATGAAAACTTATTTAGAGGTTCATTAGAAATTCGACATAGCGATGCAACAAATAAAACATGGGTAATCAATATTTTACCAATGGAACAATATTTAAAAGGGATTGCAGAAACAAGTTCAGAGTCTCCTGTTGAGTTTTTAAAAGTCATGAGTGTGGCAGCAAGAACCTATGCAAGCTATCATTATGAACGACAAACAAAACATGCCGACGAACACTTTTATGTTGATTCTCAATTCGATCAAGTGTATAAAGGATATGCCCTAGAAAAGCGTCACCCACGGCTGGTAGAGGCTGTTGATGCAACTACAGGAGAAGTGGTAACCTGGACTGACCCACAAACAGGGGAAACAAAAATCGCGATTACCCCTTATTTTTCAAGCTCTGACGGCCGAACCCGTTCTTGGTCAGAAGTTTGGGGAGGAGAAGTCGCTTGGGCAAAATCAGTTCCCGTTCCTCACGATATTGGAAAAGCTTTATTAGGGCATGGTGTAGGAATGTCTGCTCGTGGCGGCCTACTTATGGTGGTAGAAGATAATGCCACTTATGATGAGGTTTTAAAGTACTTTTTTACAGGGATTAATATTGAAGATAGATACTAAGAACAACTCACCACTGATAACAAACAACTGACTTTGGGGCGCTTATAACTCATAACCCACAACTCAATGCTTTTATTTCTTCATGGCTCTGATACTTTTCGTTCTCGGCAAAAGTTAAAAGAGCTTACCGATAAATTTAAAAAGGAAGTTGACCCACAAGGATATAATCTATCCGTTTTTCTTGGTGGAGAAATTGAGTTTTCAAAAATCATGGATGCCTTAAATGCCTCTCCTTTTATGGCGAGTAAGCGCATGATTGTTGTAGAAGAACTTTCTAAATCAAAGCTATCAGACAAAGAAGAAGAATCTCTTTTAGCTCAAATAGAAAAGCTGATGGAAGATGAAACAATTTTGATTATTTGGGAAGGTGCTTTAGGAAAAAGAGATTTAAAAAAGAAGTTATTTACTGCAGTGCAAAAAACAAAATATATTTTGCCATTTGAATCTTGGAATGCACAACAAATCGCTGGTTGGATAAATCAAGAATTACAAAAAGAGGGGATTGCCATAGATGGTGCCGCTTTGCAGTATCTTTCATTGGCTATTGGAGAAAACCTTTGGCAAGCTTCGTCAGAAAAAGATAAGCTTATTGCTTATGCTCAAGGGAATAAGTTAACAAACTTAGATGTAAAAGCTGTTTCTCTTCTTATTGCAGGTGGTTCGCAAGATAATATTTTCGCTTTAGTAGATTCCATTAGCCAAGGAAATGAAAAAGAAGCGCTTAAACGATTACATGACCAACTAAAATCTGGAAGCCATGAATTAGAAGTCCTAACCATGATTATTCGCCAATATAGAATCCTGACCCAAGTACAAGACGGTCTTCAAAATGGAATGACATCAGACCAAATTGCTAAAGAATATGGGATGCACCCTTTTGTGGTAAAAAAGATTTCCACCCAAGCAAGAAGTTTTGATCAACAGAGTTTACAGAAAGCCTATGCACTTCTTAAAAACGTCGATAAAAAAATGAAGTCATCAGGATTATCTATGACGACATTATTATCGACCACTACCGAGAAATTAGTGCTCGAATCTACAAATTAGAACGAATCTACCAATAGTTCATACTTCGTAGATTCGTTCTAATTTGTAGATTCGAAATCAAAAAAGCCCTCGAAAATCGAGGACTCTTTTTTTATTTGGCTTCTTGTAAGTCTCGGACTGTTTTAATCAATCGAGATTTTTTTCTAGCAACAGTGTTTTTCTTTAAAATTCCTTTTTGTTGTGCTTTGTCTAAAGCTTTGATAGTTGCTTTAAGCGATTCAGTCGCTTTAGCATCTTTTGCTTCAGCTTGTTGCTTTGTTTGCTTTGTAAGGTATTTGATATTTACCTTAACATCGGTATTACGTTCTTCTCGTGCATACGATTGACGTAAAGCCTTTTTCGCATTTCTTAATTGTGGCATAAGTTGAATTTATTGAGTTGAAAGGTTCTTTATTTTCTATGGCTTCCGGGAGAGCTTTCCATTCACCATAAATGACTGAGTGAGGGTATTTAACAGGATTTTGGGATTATTGTCAAGGATTTTTCCCTTACCGCCCCCTCAATCCCCCTCCTAGCTTTCGGCCATGAGCTCAAGTCGAATGGAAGGAGGGGGAAGTACTAAGGGCTCTAATTTTTCTCTCCCCTCCTTCTAGGAGGGGTCGGGGGCGGTAAGCGATATTCCTATTCCCTACTTTCTCTCAGGTTATTTAAAAACCCAATGAGCTTCTTCCTATAAACCCCTCCCAAAACCCCAGCCACACTCACCGAACCACTTAATCCCATCCAGACAAATGGAGATAAGGTATTCGCTTCACTGGCTTCAACTTCTGAACGATTAGTTTCTTCTTCTAAAACTACCTCCACTATTTCTGGGGCTTCTGCCACAATATCATCGATCGTTCTTGGGACAAGAGTTTTTTCCTCTTTTTTTCTTTTTACAATTCCTGTCACGGTAATATCTAAACCACTTTCATAGGTCGGCAAACCAGCTGGAGGAGTAATAATAAATTCATCACCATTATAATCGATCAACAATTCTTTGGTAGTTTGTTCAATGAGTTTTCCTTTTACTATAGCCAAGACATTATTATCGGCAACGGCAAAATCAATTGGCTCTATTAATTCGGTGCCTTCTACTGCAATAGATTCTTTCTCCCGAATCAATAGTCGATCTCCATTTTGTGTCACTGACTTTTCACCAGTAATAGAAACAAGATCCCCATTTGTTAATTTTGGCCAATCAGCATTATGAAAATAGAGCTCAATTCCTATTGGTGGACTAGCATTAATACTTTGAAGAATAGCTGTCCGCTTTTGAAACAGCCCAGGAGAAGCAATAATCACGCCTGATACTGTGACCTTTTCACCTTCATCAATAGTAGACCAATCATCAAGGGGAATAGCTTTAATAATAGGAGTTGCTTTTACTTTCTTAGAAGAAGCACTCACTTTTTGTTCCTCATCATCACCATCTCCTTCTTCACCTGATGCATCGTCAATGCTCCCAGATCCTTGATTCTCTTCCTGAGGTGTTGGTAAGTCCGTCTCTTCCCATTCATTCTCAAATCTTGCCCAGCTTTTTCCTTCGCTACTTGTTTCATAAGTAAATTCATCAATAATTTCATTGTCAATCAAAAGTGTAATTGTCTCATTTGAATTATTAAGCGCAATCGAGCTTTCACTTTTTTCCAAAAGGTAGTATTCACCAGCTAAGAGTACTTGATCAGTAAAGAAAAACGATTTTGACGTATCTGTAATTTCTAAACCAGAAAGCTGAACCGTTTCATCACTTGTATTATAAAGCTCCACCCATTCAGCGGAATCACTTCCCACGGGATTTGGCATTAATTCATTCAAGATTATCTGATTCAGGTTTTCATCAAATAGATCTTCCACCGTTTCATCACTATCCTCATTCTGAGTATCATCCTCTTCTTCGCTTGATCCTTGATTTTCTTCTTCCGTTTCTTCAGGTTCAACATTTTCTGGTTCAAGATTCGTTTTTCCTGGGGTTGGGAATTGTTCATACCAAGAATCTATTGGTTGATAATTCCAACTTTTTCCTTCTGTCGCCTTTTCATAAGTGAGCTCGTGAACAAGCTTATTAAATGGATCCGTTAAGGTAATTGTTTCTGCTCCATTATTTAAGGCAATAGAAGTTGTTGTTCGTTTTAAGACTAAATAATTATGGGGTTGTATAATCACGGGTTCCAGCACATATTCCTTGCTTGCGTCTGCAATAATCCACCGTTCTAAATTGATTGAACGATTTTCTGTATTATAAAGCTCAATAAACTCTCCCTCTATTTCATCCCCCAAAGGATTAGCAAAGACTTCATTGATCACAATGGTTCCTGATTCAAGTGGCTGTGCTGGGGTTTCGTCATCATCATTTGGCGAGGTGTCATTAATGATATCTTCAGAACAGAGAGGCTCATCAATAAAAAGATTTGCTCTTCCTGCTGTTGGAAAATAGGTTATTTGTATTTCCTCATCAACCTTAATCAGGCTCGAACCCAATTCATTTGACGGGGGTAATTCCCATTCATCAATAACTTCTTCTTGATCATTCACCAGTCGGATTACTTCGGTATTTGTAAAAGGAGTGTTTTCTTCTTCAGAAGAAAGAGTGATTATCAGATATTGTTTTTCAGAAATGACATACTGAAGCATGAATTGTTCTGATAAATCATTTTCAAAATGCCAGTCGGTTAAATCAATTGGGGTTTCGTTTTCTGAATATAATTCAATCCAGGGCTGATCATTTTCGAGAGGGGAGAGCATCACCTCATTTATACGAATAGGGGCTTGAACCTCTTCTGATTGTGCATTTGTCAACAAAGGAAATAAAACGACGAATAAAAAAGCACCCAAATAAATTCTTTTCATAGAATAGTGTCTGGGGCAAAATTAAGTAATAAAAAAGCTATCGCAATTTGCGATAGCAAGGTGTGGGGCTGTTAAAAACAGTATAACACAAAAGAGATCAAAGAAAAAATCTCTGCAAGTACAGAGATTTTTTACATAAATTGTCTTGGAAGTGGATTTAGTTTTTGTTCTATTTTTGAGCGTTTTTTGCGAACATGCCTATATGCTTCAACAGTATTTTTTGCAATAATTTCCCAATTGTAATTTTTGGCAACATGATCTCGTCCTTTTTCTTTATATTGTTTTACGATTTCAGGATGAGTTAATAAGAACTGTAATTTCTTTGCTAAGTCATTCGTATTTCCTGATTCAAACGCATATCCAACTTTTTCCATGACTTCCATATTTTCGGGAATATCACTAGCAAGAACGGCTTGTTTATAACTAAGTGCTTCTAGCAAAGCAATAGAAAGTCCTTCAGATAATGATGGTTGAACAAAGAGATAGGCATGTTCAAATAATGCTTTTAAGACATCACCAGATTGTTTGCCTGTAAAGATAATTTTATCATTTCCTTTGGCCAGAGCATGTAATTCTTGAACATAATCATCTGTATATTCTGCACCACCAACGATTACAAGTTTCTTGGTTGTTTCTAATTGTTTATAAGCATCAATTAAAAAGTGCAATCCTTTATGTCGAATCAATCGAGAAATAGCAACAATGTATTCACCAGATTCTAATCCCCATTCTTTTAATAAAGCGGGGTCACTATTTAATTCTGGCAAAGGCACTCCATTTGGAATATAAATTCCATCGGCATTATACTCTTCTTTAATATGCTTTTTTAATCCACGAGATACTGTAATAGGTAAATGAGACAGAGATGCTGCAATACGTTCACCAAGTCTTAAGGCAAATCGAGCAAAGGCTCCCCATTTTTGATGATGATAATCTGAACAGTGAATAGTAGAGATAACTTTAGATCCTGGTTTCATTAATCGAGCAAATGGCACGAGTAAAGAAGGTCCAATCGCATGAATATGAATAATGTCTACATTTTTTCGTTTAACTAAATCAAGAATAGAAAAAAATGTATGTACAATAGCTTCTAAATGTTTTGTATAAATGGTAGGTGTATATAAAATATGTATACCTTTGTATTTGGCTATATCAGATTGTGTATATCCTTTTCGAGAGTAAACAAAAACTTCTTGCCCTTCTTTTACAAGTCGGGTTGCAAGTTCTTCTACATGTCTTTCGACTCCACCACCATGTGCTGGAATACCTTTTTGACCAAGGATATAAACGTTCATATAAATCTATTTATTGAAGACTAAATTTAGCATAAAATAGTAATTTTGTCAAGTCTGGCGGGAGTGCTATACAATAGAAATAATAAACTCGCTGATTGTACTAATTTTAGCTAAATTATTCTGTTTTCTTCATCTTGTGCATATACTACCATGAAAAAGCGGAAAAACAAGCAAGTTTTTATTTAGATAATACTGGTATACTGTAGGCATTAACTATGGATAATCTCACGTTTCAGCAAGCGGCCGCAAAGCCCAAAAAAACTCAGAAACACTTGTTTTGGGCTGTTTTTCTTACGGTTTGTTCCCTTTTTACTGCTTTATTGATTGGGCATAGAGTTATTACACATTTTTCAGAATCGATTCACCCGCTTTTATCAGAAAAGCAAGAGTTTTATAGTTATTTTAAAAGAGATTTACTCAATGCGAGTGATTTTTTGATTATCGAAGAAATAGTAACAAATTTTCTCTCTAATTCGGAATCAGATACGATAGAGCTATTATCCACTATTATGCAAGAAGCACCTGTAAACACAGGGATATTTACCATAAACAGCCAAGCATATTACTTTGTTGAAGATAAACAATGTCAGAATCAAGAAATGCTCTCAAAAATATTTGTGAAATCGGATCTTGCTAGCAAGGCTGTGGAAGAAATGGGGAATTGTTATACTGTTTTTTCACAAAAACCACTGTCAGCAATAGATTTTGGTCAATCATCTCGTAAATTACTTAAAATAAAGCGAATGCTTATAAGTAAGAACCCAAGCTCTGCCGTCTTTGCCCAACCAAATGGTAATGAGCCTTTAATTGGGTTTATTCATTCGTCTGCCGATCAATTAGTACTAAGAATAGGGGAATTAACGAGTGATTTTTCTACGGAATTAGGCACAAAAGAAGTGAGGCAATCCTTATTTAGTCTCAATCAAGTGAGCCAAGATAGATCATCTGTACCAGTCTATTCTCAAAAATTAACTGAATTAGGTGGATTTGCTCAGTTTTTTGGAGAATTTACTATCTATCAAGGGGATTTAGTAAATTTTACTGATGATAAATATAATTCAACGATAGCTTGGTCTTGGTTAGGAAGTAGTACAGATGCAAATCGACTAAAAGAAGAGATTTTAAACGAATTGGCAGATAAGTATCCTGTTGCGGTAGAACAAGTGCTTCCAGATGAAACAATTATTATGGAATTACACGAAGATAAAAATTCTTTTCTAAGTATTGTGGTGGATGAAAACGGCAATGAAAAAACGCTTTATACTTATCCAGACGGGCAAATTCAAGAGATTATTTCTGGCAATCTTGTTTCTTTTACAAAGGACGCACCTTCAGAAAGAGAAGAGATTCAAAATAATTGTGTTTATCCAGATGCTTTAGGCTTTGGACATATTTCAAATGACTTTATCCACACTAATCTGTGGAAAACAGCTCTATTTAGCTATGATCAGCAAAAAATGATCCTATGCTTTGTAAAGAACACATAACTTGTCCACAGTTATTCAGTTTTCCTAAAATTGCCTGATCACTTTCATTGTTCACTGGGGATAAGATTTTTTTTCTCCTAATGTCAGCAAAAAAAACAGGTGTTTAACTACACTTAATCTTGCTCATCATGTCAAAAAATGCTATACTTGTTACAGAAATAAAAACAAAAAACAGCGAAGCTTCTATCTTAAGCTTCAAAGAGGAGAATCCATTTTACGCTCTTTTAGAAAACCAACGTAAAGTACAAAAGTAAAGAGATTGCGTCTGAACCTATGTCTGCGCGCAACAATCATGCTTGTCGTGACACGTACAATTTATAGTCATGATTGTTAAAGATTCGGATACAGCCCTCTCTACTGTTCTGCAATGTAAATCAGCCTCAACCTGGTTTACCAAATAAAAATACAAGAGAAAAAATAAAATATGAGGCCAAAAAGTGCTTCAACAGAGCTCTAATCGTATTTAACGATAAGAGTATTGACCTAGGGGACGTATCAGGTCAGTCACTCTTCTGTAGGAGTTGTTGTGGAGACAAAGAAGTTTATAGCTTCAACATACTGCCTCAGAATGGTGGAGAACGACTGAATAGCTCATACGATGAGCATCAATCCAATCGAGGATTATACATTCGGTCATATTGTTTCACAATCGGTGCAAACAATAGCTCAAGAGTTGAGACGAGCAAGAGTACACACACAAAACAGTACATTTCTTATGCAAGAAGGATCATAATTTCGCTATTGTGACCCCCCTCGCATAAGGAATGGGACCGTTTTACTAGCGGGTCTAGCCACATCCATGGGCTTATAGGCCCGCTTTTCTTTTGTCTCATTCCGCTCTATAATAGGAAAGAGCCAAATTAAAGGCTCATTTTGCTATCTCGCTAACTTTAAACATATGGAGAAAGAAATACTTGAACAAATCAAACAAAAGCTGAATGCTAGAAAAAAAGATCTAGAAACAGAACTTGCTAAAATCTCAGATCAGCATGGCGATGCAACTTATGAAGATATTGAAGATGATGAAGATGTAAATGCTCAAGAAGTAACTCAATATTCAGATCGACTCTCACTTGTTGCCGAGCTAACAAAAGGATTAGAAGATGTAGATAAGTCTTTGAAAAAAATTGAAGAAGGAAAATACGGTATTTGTAAATATTGCAAGAAAGAAATCAACCCACAACGATTACTCGTGCGACCTTCCTCTGGGTCTTGTATTGAATGCAAGGCGGCGCTGCAAGGAGAAACAAGATAATAGTTCGAATCTACGAATTACAACCAATCTACGAATAGAAATCTCATTTGTAGATTTGTGCTAATTCGTAGATTCGACTAACTGTTTATTATCACTTTTACTAGTGAGAAATTAATGTCTATGAAGTGGAGATTAGCTTTTTTTAATTTTGTTTTCTTGGGACTGGTTGTTTTGCTGGACCAAATTTCTAAGGTATTCATTTTTCCTTATAATCGACCTTTAGTTGAATTCGATTTTTCTTGGCTCATTTTTAAAATTATTCCTTCTGTAAATGAGAACTTTGCTTTCAGTATTGCTGGAACTCCATTAGTAATTTCGCTTGTCGTTGGTATCGTTTTCCTATTTGTTCTTACACTTTTTTTAAAAGAGATTTGGGAAGAAAAACAAGAAAGTCTTTGGCTTGCCATTCTTTTAGGTGGGGCTATCGGAAATATTATCGATCGATTTATTTACGGAGGAGTAATTGATTGGATTGATATCACGTTATTCAAATTTAGTTGGTCAAGTTTTAATTTCGCAGATATAGCTATTATTACAGGTGTTATTGGGTGGCTCATATCATCTCTAATTCAAAAGAAAAAATATTAATATGTCATTACCACTTTGGATTCTTGTTTTCGTTTTAAGTTTAGCCGTCTTAATTAAGTCAGCTGATTTTTTTACAAAGGGTGCCGAAATATTAGGGCTTCGATTTAAAATCAACCCATTCATTATTGGTGTGACAATCGTTAGTATTGGAACCTCTTTACCAGAACTTGTGACCTCATTTATTGCGATCGCTCATGGTCAAGCTGAACTTGTGGCAGCAAATGCAATTGGTTCAAATATTGCCAATATTTTACTTATCGTTGGTCTTGCATCTGTCTTTTCTGGGACGCTTATTGTTAGACGGAGTTTAATTGATCTAGATGCTCCATTATTAGCAATTAGTACAGCAATTTTATTAGCAATTGTTTTAGACAAACAAGTGACAACCGTTGAGGCGTTAATATTAGTTTTAACATATGTAGTCTACTTAGCTTATACAATTAAAACTGGCCAAACACCAGATGATGAAGTTGAGCATAAAGATAGAAAAATTAAAAAAGTCATTACCGCTAAAATTGACGATAAAGACTTATCTGAAAAAGAAGAAATGGGTTGGAAGCGGATTGCACTTTATCTACTTGCTGGTGCTATTGGTATTTACTTTGGAGCTGATTATACAATTAAATCTGTTGTAGAAATTGGAACAGCTTTGGGTATTGCTACTTCTGTTATTGCTATTACGGCAATCGCTTTTGGAACATCGCTCCCTGAGCTTGTTGTTTCTATTTCTGCTGCGAAAAAAGGAAACTTTGAAATTGCTTTAGGGAATGTTTTTGGCTCTAATATTTTTAATTCATTAATGGTAATTGGTTTGCCAGGGTTATTTACAACCCTTCCACTTGATCCGGCGACGTATTCAGTAGGTGTTTTCTTCATGGTTAGTGCAACATTACTCTATATCTTTTCGGGGATTTCAAAGCATGTTCACAAATGGGAAGGGTTTATGTATCTGCTTTTTTATGTTCTTTTTGTGATAAAAATATTTGGTGGATCACTTTAGCACAAGATAAATATCCAGCCTTTGACAGCTGGTTTTTATTTAGGTTAGATTTAACACGGTCAACAAACAGGAGAAACAGACGATGGAACAAATTACCGCAATCAACCTGGGCTACGGTTTGGGGACAAAGGACTGGCAAGATGAGGCTTGTCGGGCTGTTATGGCTCTTGAGCATGATGGGGCCATCTCCGTTTTTGGTCATGGAGTGGATGACCAACTTCGCATGCGGATGGTAGATGTCATTTCACATGTCTACCGTGCTTCTACGGAGGTTCAACAACAGTTTGTGAGGCCAGACCTTTTCTACCAGGTTGGGCTGACACCTCCAAATACGGAAACACATCGGCAGCATGAAGGGTGGGACCTTTTGCCAAAGCAGCATCGCCCACTAACAAATTTCGACGGCAAGGATGAGCACAAGTATCGGTGGTTTGATCCCATCGGCCCTGTCGACGTGATTCCCTATAAACCCGTCACCCCAGATATCCCAGGTTTTCGTCAAAGCATGGTTCGATGGGGGGAGGCGCTGGCATATACCGTGGTCAAAGACCGCCTAGCCAAGATGATCGCCTTTGGCTATGGGCTTCCTGTCGACTACTTTGAAGAAATACTTGCGCGCGGAGCTCATTTGGTGGCACCCACGGGCACGGAGCTTGGTCGGTGTCTGGAAATGCTCGCTGAGGAAGAGGTGCCCTTCATTAAGCTCGCAGGATTTCACAACGACCTCAACTGGGGGACGATTCACGGTCGCGCCACTATCCCTGGGCTTTGGATTTGGACAACCGAGGGCAAGCGCGTGCTTGTCCGAATCAAGGAAGGTCATTTGCTTTTTCAGGTTGGTCAACAGCTTGCTGCTCAAACGGCTTACAGGATGAAGGCTGGTTATCACGAAGTGGTAATTACGCCCAAGCTGGGAAAAGAAATCCAAGCCAAGCACCAAGGACAAACATTTGCGTGGAGGATCGGGTCTACCGTATTTGTCACTGCAGATCGTCAAGCTTCTCTGGTGCCGGACGAGAAGCTCTTCGCAGGGCTAGATCGAGAAGCTCTCATCTTGTCCTACCCTCATCTCTCGATGAGGGTAGACGAGCAAATGCAGGACGAGTTCTCGAAAATCTCGTTCGCATAAAACCCATGCCCCCACGCACTCGTTGCGTGTGGGGCGTTTTCATAACAAGAAGTATTTGCTATACTTCAATCATTCACCCCCCACACCTCGCTATCACTCTAGCGAGGTGTGTTTTTTACCGAGAACAATTCGCTATGGAATAGCCATATGAGAAAATTAGCTTCAAAAACGTTTTCAGCTTGTGTTATTGGTGTTGATGCACAGTTAATAGAAATAGAGGCCGATCAACGTTCTGGTATCGTAAAAACTGCTATTGTCGGATTGCCAGATAAAGCTTGTGCCGAGGCCAAAGAACGGGTAAAAAGTGCGATAAGAAATATCGGTGAAAGACTACCACAGGGGCAATTTACTTTTAACCTGGCACCAGCAGATTTACCAAAGAGTGGATCAGGCTTTGACCTGGCAATGGCTATTGCACTATTAGTACGAACAGGTTGTCTAAAACAAAACCAAGTTGATGAAATTTTGTTTTTAGGCGAACTGGCTTTAAACGGATCAATCCGTTCTGTCCAAGGAGTTTTGGCCGTGGTTCAATTGGCCAAAGAAATAGGGTTTAAACAAATCATTATTCCTACCTTGAATAGAGAAGAAGCAGGATTGATTACGGAGGTGAGTGTATATTCAGCTAATCATTTGCAGGAGGTTTTAGATCATTTACATGGAAGGAAAAAATTACCTCAAGTGGAACAAACTGTATTTGCACAATCAGAAACAGATTCGTCTCTTGTAGATTTTTCTCATATCAAAGGTCATCAATTTGCAAAGCGCGCTTTAGAGATTGCTATTGCCGGTGGGCATAATGTTTTGATGTCAGGTCCTCCAGGTTCTGGAAAAACCTTATTAGCAAAAGCAACCGCATCTATTCTCCCTGAAATGAAGATAGATGAAATAATAGAAGTCACAAAAATTCATAGTTCAAGCGGGTTATTATCAAGTGCCTGTCCCTATGTTTTTCAAAGACCCTGGAGAGACCCTCATCATAGTGCTTCTTCGTCTGCCCTTGTTGGTGGTGGTTCTATTCCTAAGCCGGGAGAGATTAGCTTGGCTCATCGTGGAATTTTATTTCTAGATGAATTGCCTGAATTCCCTCGAACCGTTTTGGAAAATTTACGACAGCCATTAGAAAACGGATCCATTACCATTTCACGTGCAAGGCAAAGTATTTCTTTTCCCGCAAAATTTATTCTCATTGCTGCCATGAATCCATGTCCTTGTGGATTTGCAACGGATAAAGATAAGTCTTGTACCTGTTTAACAACTGCGGTACAACGTTATCAACAAAAGCTCTCTGGTCCCTTATTAGATCGCATTGACCTCTTTTTAGATATCCCGCGCTTAGATTGGCAAGAGCTTCAAGTACCAGGGAAAGAAGAGTCTTCACATGCAATCAGGCATCGAGTGGTATTGGCTCGAAACTATCAACAAAAACGGAATCAGGTATTCAATTGTTCAACAAACCAAGAGTTAACTTCTCATCAATTGAAGGAACTTATTTCTTTAGACAAAGAAGCCAAACAGTTATTGGAGAATGCATCCAAACAAATGCAATTATCTAATCGAGCCTATTATCGAATTTTACGGGTAGCAAGAACAATTGCTGATTTAGAAAGCTCTTCTGAGGTAATTAGTGTCCATATTGCAGAAGCATTGATGTATCGACAGGCAAAGGGGTAAATAGGGTGAACTATTTGTATTGATTTTAACTTCGCATGTATACTAAGTTCTAGGAGGTGTTCAATGATCGTCTATACGTCGCTTTTTCCATACCCAATCTGTGTATGGACTACACTGGGCTGGTTCCCCTATTGGGGGGTCGGGCTATCGGTGGTTTACTACCTGGTTCTGCGTCCTGTGAGGGATGTGCTCAATGGTTGATATTCTCTTTCCTTCTTCTACCAGTCGACGAGATGGAATGGGTTTTCACCCTATTCCGACTGCAAACTCTGTTTTGCGGTCGGTTTCCATTTACACTAATATTAGCCTAAAAAGGGCATTTTTTGTTAGAAATGATTGACAATCAGGCAGAAGGTTGGTATTCTGTCTTTGCTAGAAGCAGCGAGGGTCCAGAGTCGGCCTCCTGTTTTTTTCTTATCTTAAATTTGCTTTTTAGTAACTCTCAAGCATTATTCAGGTCTACAGATTCTTGTTGACAAAGAGAGAGCCTTTAAGGCAATTGGGAAAGGCCTTGCGCTATTCCCCGTAATGTAAAACGCGTCTTTTTTAGGACGTTACTCACAATTTTAAACTTCATTTCATACTTGGGCCGTTCGCTCAAGGTTTTTTTCCGGTTTTTATTTAAGCCGGTTTTTTGGTTCTTAAAAAAAATGTATCGGCTCTTTCTTATTCCGACACATCGTTTTTCGCTTCGTATAAAAAAACGATTTGAAAAATCATTTGGACCAGCAAAAAACAAATTATTTTACCCATTGATTGCTAAGCCTGTTATTCATATTGTGGTGATTGTTCTCGTTTTTGGTGTAACCGCTACTAATATTCAAGCCAGAGCCGTTCCAAATACAGGTGGGCAAGGAAGTATCCTTTTCCAAGTTGTTGGTGGTGACGATTTAGAGCTTATTGAGGAAACAGCAGAACAAGCACAAGCCGCTCGAGTGACTTCGTACTTGGGGAATGCTTACGGAATTAGCCAAAGAAATTCGGTTACATTAGAAGCGGCTATTCCAGTTACGGAAACACAAACATTGGTTATGACTGGTGGGAATGCAGTTGCTTCAACTCCTTCTATCACTGGGGCTGTTAGAGATTCTGCCCAACCAAGAAAAGTAAGAACACGTTCAGAGTCTTATATCGTTCAAACAGGGGATACAATTAGTACTATTGCCGCACAATTTGGTTTGTCTTCTAGCACTATTTTATGGGCGAATGATTTGGGGACAAATGATTATATTCGACCTGGAGATGAATTAGCAATTTTGCCAGTAGATGGACTTGAGCATGCTGTGAAAAAAGGTGACACGCTTTCTAAATTAGCTATAAAGTATGATGTAGAAGAGTCAGCTATTTTAGAGGCAAATAAATTATCAGAAGGGGATGAATTATTGGTTGATAGAGCTCTATTGGTTCCTGGGGGAACTGCTCCTCGACCGGCTCCACCTGCAAGAATTGCACAATTGCCTTCTATCGATAATATTGGTTCTGTCTTTCAAAAACCAACAGCTTCTCCACAAACAGGTTCACCTTCTATGATTTGGCCAACATCTGGTCGAGTGATTACTCAATATTGGGGATGGACACATACTGGTGTAGATATTGATGGGCATTATGATTCACCTATTTATGCTTCAGACGCTGGTGTTGTAGAAGTAGCTTCTTGGGGGAATGGATATGGATTACAAATTGTGATCAACCATGAAAATGGATTTAAAACACGTTATGCTCATGCCAGTAAAGTATTTGTAAGTCCTGGTCAACGAGTCGTTCAAGGAGAAGTTCTTGCGATGGTTGGTACAACAGGGTTTTCAACCGGAACACATCTTCACTTTGAAGTGTATGTAAATGGTGTGAGAAGAAATCCATTACTCTACGTTCGATAAAAATTCTCTAAAGCAAATAAGGAAAAACAGCCTATCAAGGCTGTTTTTTACTTACTGGAGAAAGCTTCCTGCTTGTAGCGACCAAAGCTTTTTATACAGGCCGTTTCTCTTTTTGAGTAATTGTAGGTGAGTTCCTTCTTCTATAATGGCACCTTTTTCCATGACCAAGATGCGGTCCATTTCCATAATAGTTGAAAGCCTATGAGCAATAACGATGGTCGTTCTATTTTTCATAAGGTTTTTCAAAGCTGCTTGGATTTCAGATTCAGATTCAGAATCTAAACTACTTGTAGCTTCGTCCAAAACTAAGATAGGTGCGTTTTTTAAGATCGCTCTGGCAATAGCAACTCTTTGTCTTTCACCGCCAGAAAGCTTAACTCCGCGTTCACCAACAAAGGTGTCATATTTTTTAGGGAGTTCTTGAATAAAGTCATGGCAACGAGCGAGTTTTGCCGCTTCAATAATTTCTGCTTCGGTTGCATTTGGTTTTCCGTATTTAATATTTTCTTTTAATGTCCGGTGAAACAAAATAGGGTCCTGTGGTACAAGAGAAATTTGTTGCATTAAGCTTTCTTGTGTCACTTGAGAAATTTTTTGATCATCAATAATGATTTTTCCTCGATCTACATCAAAAAAGCGGAAAAGCAATTTAACAATGGTCGATTTACCGGCACCAGAAGGGCCAACTAGGGCAACTTTTTCACCAGCTTGAATATGCAGGTTAAAGTTAGAAAGAATTTTTCTTGTTTTTTGATAATTGAAATTTACTTTGTCAAAAATAATTTCTCCTTTATCTACGGCAAGTCTTTTAGCCATTTTTGTATCTGTGATTTCAAGTGGGGTCATGAAGATTTCTGTCATTTCTTCTGCATCTGCTAATGATTCATAGAGGGCACGAATAACATGACTAAATTCCCAGACTTCTCGTCCAATAATAATTAGATATGCTTGAATAAGAACAATATCCCCCACGCTCACTAAGCCTTGGCTCCATAGAGTGATGGCATAATAGATTAAACCAATTTCTACAGCAGTAATTGTAAGCCCTTGAAAAACATTGAGAAATTCATTAATCCTCCAGCTTTTCTTTTGCAAGTCTCTTCTTTCCGTAGTTGTTTTATCAAAGAGTTTTGATTCGCTATTTTGAGCGGCAAATAACTTTACATTAATGGCATTTGTTATTGTATCTGCCAAGACACCTGTCACCTTTGAGTCGGCTTCCGCTTGCAATAAGTCATACTTCAATCGATATTGCACAACAATATAGGAGATGATTATAAATAGAAGTGACCAGGTTAACAGGATGATTCCAAAAACTTGGTTTACAATCCAAAGCGTAATGGTTGCGACAATTATTCTTACGGTAAGTCCAATAAGGTCCCATTGGAAGACATCAAAAATACGGTTATAAGATCTATAAAATCGATTCACTTTTTTTACTAATGATCCAGCGAAGTTATCGAGAAAAAAGGAGTAGGAATGTTTATGTAAAAAGGAAAAGCAAGTATTGGCAAGATCATTCATGGTATGTGTTACTGCCTTGATGGCGCAAAATGCAGAAGTTCTATACCCAATATTTACAAGCAAATAGGTACCTGCCAAGTACCCTAAAATCTTAATTAGCTGAGGGATGATGATTTCTTGGCTTTCTCCACTAGTAAGTACGTCAAAAAACCACTTATACATAAGCGGTGATGCCAAGCCAGCCCCAATGGCCAATAGTAATGCAAAAAACCCTAATGTATAGAGTCCCGCATATGGGCGCATGTGGTTTTTATAGATTTTTAGTGTTTCTTTCGTTGATACTTTCATAAGGATAACCGGTATGGTTTCTACGCAAAATTTTGGATATAAACCTATAGATAAATCAAACCCCAAGGCGATCCCTTGCGGTTGAGAGTTATAATCACTCTATTATATTAGACGTTAAAACAAGGAAAATGTTACATATGGGAACCCTCCCTCGTTCAGCCTGCTTTGCAGACTAAACATTCCCTCCCTTTTCAAGAGAGGGTTTTTGTTTTTATCTGATGCTATTCCCTCTCTCTTGAAAAGGGAGGGAAATGCGAAATGCCCCACGGGCATGAGCGAGGGAGGGTTCAACAAAAAAACCCCCATTCAGGGAGTTTTTTAATTTCGATATCTATTAAAAACATTAATTGAATCTTGTAATTCAGTATGGATTCGATCAACATTTGCTTCCAGGACCTGTGCTTGTTCTCGCATAGATTTCATCATGAACCAATTTGTGATTCCGAGTAAGACCAGCGATGACAAGATGACAAGTGTAAGTGTCATAGTCATTTGTATAAGTTGTAAAAGAGGAGGGTCGGCGCGCCAAGGAGGTCCTGTGCATTGTGCAGCAGGGGCTCAGCGCGCCGACCACGAGGGGAAACATTATGGCATTCTCAGCCAAAGAAAGTCATGAAGTCATTCATGTCTATCTTCGACAGAGAAGAAAAGCGTTGCATCGTACAGTTACTGGGTTATAAATCTTTTCTAACTCGATATGCGGTGCTTTTCATTCTTCTGTTTAGGCCCGACCGCTGTCATAATCATGGTTCATGGTGCATGGTTCATTTCGTAAAACGTAGTTTACAAATTGTCCCATGTGCCATGTAATGTGTCTCATGATAATAACAATGGTCGGGGCGGCAGGGAGCTAAGAGGTCGGCATCATGGTGATGTCAACATTGAGCTCCCTGCCGCGCGCGGGCGACGAAGGCGATTAGAAGCTGTTACCGCCGGCGAGCGGGTTCGGGCGGCTGAAGCGGCTCGAGATCGGGATCGACAGCTTCGTGCTGGTCGTGTCCGTCTTGGCGCTGTTGCTGGGCTTCTGGTCGGTCTTCGGCTGCGTGGTCGTGTTCTTCATAGGTTCCCCTCAGGTTCCTCGGATTACTTTGGCAACGTGCCTCAGTTTCACCGCTTCATTTATTCAATCGTGTTGAATAAATGGAGTGGTGGGCCGTGCAGCTCCTCGAGGCGGGGTGGGCTTCGAGGGCTGCACGGCCACGGCTAGGCGGCGAGCTGAAGGACGAGGGTCTTGCCCTCAGAAAAGCTAGCTTCGGCCTCTTCCGCAAGGTGCATGATCCGCGTGTCGTCTTCTGACGATGGGACTTGCAATGCGGGGTGAAGGATCATTTCGATCCGCAGTTCTTGCTCGGGGGTGAGCGTGAACCAGGACTTCACATGCCCTAGGTTCATCGAGCTCCCGTGCACTTGCACAAGATCTTCGATGACTTCAATTTTGTAGAGGTGGTCGGACAATCCGAGCACATCTACGAGAAACTGGCAGAGCAAGATATCGCTAAGCGTCATCTCCTTTGCCGTCTTTTCGAAGGTATGCATGATTGCCTCCTTTCCTCCGCTTTTACTCACCTCAGTTGAGATGAAAAAAAGTGGAGGCCGGCCGGATCCTAGAAGGTTCCGGCCGGCGCGTCTCTCGGTGGTCGCGCTAGCTGTGCTAGGCGGCGACGGACTTGTTGAGCGCGTTGATGCGCTTGATCGCCTCGATGACGAGGTGGTCGTCGTGGATGCGGTTCAGCATCTTCTCCGAGCACTCACCGCGCTTCAGCTTCGTCTCGAGGTGCTCGACGAGGTCGTTGATGAACCTCATCGTCTGCGTGTTCACCAGAGCGGACTTGATCGTCCGGTACTGGCCCTCGTCGACCTGCTCGTATGCCGCCTTGATCAGCGACTGATCCATGACCATCTTCTGGACGCTAGGTGCCGCAGCCATGATCACCTCGTTGACGATGTCGTGGACCTCGATTGGTGTCTGAGCGTTGCTCAGTGCCGTCTTGATCTTGATCCACTGCTCCGAGATCTTGTCGATCTCGGTGTCGAGGCCGACGGAGTACGGGTTCGTCTCCTGCTTGGTCTCGACCCAACACTGCTCGCCGGTCTCGACGTCCGTGATCAGCACCTCCTTGGTGCTGGTCTCAGAAACGAAGTAGAGGTTATGCTGGTCGTGGCATGAGACGAGTCGCTCGCTCTGGCTCTCGTGCTCGGCGATCCTCTCGAACTCCGTGGGCCAGTAGCCGTCGGGGTGCACGTGCTGCGTCTGCTTCACGAGCCTGCACATCTGCTCCCAGTTGGAGCTGACGGGCTTCTTGGTCGGGTAGGCGACGCCCTGCATGCTGGCCTCGAATGCTTCTCGGTCAGCGTCGTTGGTCTTGGTGGTCAATGTTGTTCCCCTCAGAACAGTGTGTCTGTAAACAGCGGATTGCTGAATACAGAGAGTTCTCCCCTTAGGTAAGTACTCTATAATATTCAGCAAAAGATCCTGATTGAAGATGAAGATAAGGCCTCAGTTGGAAGGGGAAGTATGTAAAGAGCGGATGAGGTGCTTATCTTCATCTCTCGTCAGGATCGAGTGATGTTTTTCATCTAATAAGAGAAGAGAAAGGCCATACCGAGGTATGGAGATACGTAATGGTCATGCCCTGATCGTAGCCGGAGCCACAATGCTTGGGTCAATATCATTACAAGAGAGTCCTGGGTTCGAAAACTTACGACTCCGTACTCTCCTCTTATAAGATGAAAAGAACTTCCATTCCCAACTTGACGAATCACTATAACATATGTTGTAAAATGTGTCAAGAGGTGTGAGTTAGATTAGCAAAACATAGCTAATATTAGCTAAATACAAATGTCATAAAATACAAACATTCGAAAAAAAGAATGAAGTAGTTTTATCAAAACCAAGAAAAGAAAGCAAGAGATAAATAAGAAAAGCCTTTGATTTACGGGGGTTGTCGCTTGTGGTAGGATTTGGGTATATAAAGGAGGCAGAAGCTTGTCCCTTACCGCCCCCTCAATCCCCCTCCTAGAAGGAAGGGGGAAGGCTCTAGTCTTGCTGCTTTGCTCCCCTCCTTCTAGGAGGGGCTGGGGGCGGTAATCATTTATAAATTTACGTTTTTACTTATTTATGCCTTACGATCCAAAATCGATTGAATCTGCCATGAAAAAATATTGGCAAGATATTGATGCTTTCAAAACGGATAATAATTCTGAAAAACCAAAGAAGTATATTTTAGATATGTTTCCTTATCCGTCTGGGGCTGGGTTACATGTGGGTCATGTAGAAGGGTATACCGCTACAGATATCGTGGCTCGTTATTATCGTATGAAAGGATTTGAAGTTTTACATCCAATGGGGTGGGATGCTTTTGGTTTACCAGCCGAAAATTATGCGATGAAAGTAAATAAGCATCCACGTATTACAACGGATGAAAATATTCAAAATTTTACCAAACAAATTAATTCCATTGGAAAAAGCATTGACTGGACAAGAGAAGTAGATACAAGTTCAGAAAATTATTATAAATGGACCCAATGGTTTTTCTCTTTGCTCTATAAAAATGATTTAGCCTATAGAAAAGAAGCTCCCGTTAATTGGTGTGAAAATGACCAAACCGTTTTAGCCAATGAACAAGTGGTAGATGGAAAATGTGAGCGATGTAAAAACGAAGTTATTCAAAAAAATCTTCCGCAATGGTTTTTTAAAGTCACTGCTTATGCAGACAGACTTATTGATGACTTAGAAACACTAGATTGGCCAGAACCATTAAAGCAAATGCAAAGAAATTGGATCGGCCGAAGCGAGGGAGCGGAATTAACATTTAAAATTCCAAATTCAGAATCACAAATTGATGTTTTCACCACTCGACCAGATACATTAATGGGGGCTACTTATTTAGTTATTGCACCAGAGCATCCATTGGTA
Source organism: uncultured Gammaproteobacteria bacterium (assembly GCA_964352335.1). Lineage (GTDB taxonomy): Bacteria > Patescibacteriota > Patescibacteriia > VMEV01 > CAYQCH01 > CAYGRO01. The sequence goes on from CAYGRO010000006.1 coordinate 29,992, forward strand.
GATGAATTAACCATTAAAACACAAAAAGAAGCCGTCAGTAATTATGTTGATGAAGCTGCTCATAGAACAGAATTAGAGAGAACAGGGACTGATCAAAAAAAGACGGGTGCGTTCACTGGTTCTTTTGCTATTCATCCTATAACGGGAGAAGAATTGCCAATTTGGATTGCCGACTATGTTTTAACAAGTTATGGGACAGGAGCTATTATGGCTGTCCCTGCGCATGATGAAAGAGATCATGCTTTTGCTGTTAAATATGAATTGCCAATTATCGAAGTGATTCAACCAGAAGACATGGTTCAGGATACAGATGAAATGGGACATAAATGTTATGCGGGTGCTGGTACATTAATTAACTCAAGTGAATTTGATGGATTAGATAATGAATTGGCAAAAAAACAAATTACAGATTCTGCAAATGGAAAGTTAACCAAAACGTATCGACTACGTGACTGGTTATTATCTCGACAACGTTTTTGGGGAGCACCTATTCCTATCATTTATTGTGATGGCTGTGGTCCGGTTTTGGTTCCAGAAAAAGATTTACCAGTTGTCTTACCAAAAGACGCCGACTTCAAATTATCTGGGGATGGGAAATCGCCTTTGGCTCGTGTAGAGGGATTTGTAAATACCACTTGTCCAACTTGTGAACAACCTGCCAAACGAGAAACAGATACCATGGATGGTTTTGTAGACAATTCTTGGTATTACTTTAGATATTTAGATCCTAAAAATGATAAAGCATTTGCCGATAAAAAATTATTGCAACATTGGATGCCAGTAGATATGTATGTTGGTGGAGCCGAACATGCCGTTGGTCATTTAATCTATTCTCGATTCTTTACCAAAGTCTTAAAAGATAATGGCTATGTTGATTTTGAAGAACCATTTACAAGACTTATTAATCCAGGATTAATTTTGGCAGAAGACGGATTAAAAATGTCTAAGTCATTAGGTAATGTGGTAAATCCAGATGATGTTGTTGCCGAATATGGAGCAGATACCTTGCGCATGTTCGAAATGTTCTTAGGCCCACTTTTAGATGCCAAGCCATGGGATACAAAAGGAATTGTTGGAATCAAACGATTCTTAGAAAAAGTGTATCGATTATTTGAAGAAGATATTGTGCGAACAGACGCTCCTGCAAATGATGAATTAACGGCACACTTGCACAGAACAATTAAAAAGGTGACAGAAGATATCGAAATCTTGCACTTTAATACGGCTATTTCTTCTATGATGGAATTTGTAAATGCGGTACAGAAAAAAGGAGAATTACCAGTTGTAGAAGGAGAAGTCTTTTTAAAACTTCTTTCTCCCTTTGCTCCGCATATGACAGAATTCTTATGGAAAGAATTAGGTCACGAAGATTCTTTAGGAAAACAAGATTGGCCAATTCATGATGAACGACTATTGGTGGAAGAAGAAATCACCATGGCTGTTCAAGTTAATGGAAAAGTACGTGATACAATTACAGTACCAAGCGATGCAGATGAAGCTTTGGCAAAAGCAACCGCCTTAAAGAGTGAAAAAATCCAAAAATTTGTCGACGGAGCAGAAATTAAAAAAGTGATTTATATCGCAGGTAAGATTTTGAACTTAATTGTGTAGTTATTTCATTTTTGCTTTAGGTACTAATCAATAGTTTAAGATGAAATTATGTATCCATCACCTCAACAAGTTGGAGTTGAAATTTTTCTAAGGAAACAAGATATGATCCTTTTAGGAAAAAGAAAAAATTGTTATGGTGCTGGTGATTGGGGGTTGCCTGGAGGACATCTTGAAGCCAAGGAAAAATCAGTTGATACCGCAATTAGGGAATTAAAAGAAGAAACTGGTTTAGTTGCGTCTCCTGCTGACCTTCTGCTTATTGCTATTGTTGATGATATTCGAGTGGATCAACATTATCTTCATATCAGTTTTGAGATGAAGGTAGAGGATATTGAGCCAATACTTATGGAGCCAGATAAATGCGAAGAATGGAAATGGTTTTCGCTAGGGGCATTACCTGACAATATTTTTATTGGGCATAGACGAATAGTTGAATCCTATTTAAGTAACAAAATCTATCTTTCTTAAAATGAAGTGCTGGCAAAATTCAGAACAACAAGAATGGGACCAAGCCGTGGGCATATCTGCTGACGGTGGTTTATTGCAATCTTGGGGCTGGGGTGAGTTTCAAGAAGCTTTGGGGAATGCTGTTTACAATATTTCTGATGACAAGAAGCAATACTTTGCTCAATGCATTCAGCTTCGAGCTGGTGGGCAATGGATTCTTTCTATTCCTCGTGGGCCTGTATTTATCGGGGCCAATCCAAAACAAGAATCCTTTGATCTCTTTTTAAACGAAATCAAAGAGTTTGCAAAAAAGAGAAACTGTTTCCTGGTTCGTTTAGATCCAGCTTGGAAAACAAATAATCAAGAGCTCGCGCAATTAGTTTCTTCATCACTTTTACATAAGTCGAAAAAACTTTTACAACCGGTTCATACCCTCATTTTAGATACAACCAAAACCGAAGAAGAATTACTTGCTCAAATGAAACCTAAATGGCGATACAATATTAATCTTGCCAAAAAACATGAAGTAAAAATTCGTTGGGGGAAAACAAAAGAAGATGCACAAACATTTTTTAAGCTTGTAGAAAAAACAACGGCTCGCCAAGACTTTGCTAGCTACGATCAAACGTATTTTGAAACTCTTATTGAAACCCTAGGTCCAAAAGGTCAGGCAAAGTTTCTCTTCGCCGAAGAAAAGGGAGTTGTCATTGCAGCTTTGCTCATTTGTAATTTTGCAGATTTCTCAATCTACCTCCACGGTGCTTCTGACCATGCTTACCGCAAAGTCATGGCTCCTCAGCTATTGCAATGGGAAGCTATTAAACAAGCAAAACAAGAAAAGAGATCATACGATTTCTGGGGAGTAGCAACAAATCCTCCATCGAATAAACAAGAAGAACATTGGGGAGGAGTAACTCGTTTTAAACATGGGTTTGCACCAAATACAGAAATAACTGAATATGTAGGAGCATATGAAATACCAGTGAAAAAACTTTTCTACTTTGCTTATCGTTTAAGAAGCATGATTAAAAACTAAGTTTATCCTTTACCACCCCCTGACCCCTTCCTACACTAGGAGGGGGAAGTATGAAAACTCAGGGCTCATTCCTCCCTCTCCTATATAGGAGAGGGCCGGGGTGAGGTATGTAACCAACTTATGAATCGAGAACAAATCACAAAAAAATTGAAAGAATACGATATTCGTCCTACCAAACAAAAGGGGCAGAATTTTTTAGTGAAAACAAGTTATTTAGGGAGAATGATTGAAGCGGCAAAATTGAGTACAAAAGAAACGGTTGTAGAAATTGGTCCTGGGCTTGGTGTACTAACTGATCAATTGTCTAAAAATGCCAATCAAGTGATTACGATTGAATTAGACAAAAAAATTATTGAATTTTTAAAAGCTGAATTTCTTCCAGAGCATGAAAATGTCACTTTAATTGAAGGAGATGTTTTATCTAATGCTGTTTTTCATCAATTAGTAGAATTGCTTTATAAGGAGCTTGCACCAAATGCAACTGTCGACCGGAAAGATGAAAGCTATAAAGAAGTTTTAGATTCTTTAGATCATTCGTATAAGCTCATTGCTAATTTGCCATATCAAATTACTTCAAAAGTTCTTCGGCAATTCTTAGAATCAAAACCTCGGCCCTCACAATTAGTTATTATGATGCAAAAAGAGGTGGCAGAGCGTATTTTGGAAAAACCGGGGAGCATGAGTTTGCTGGCTTTATCGGTGCAGGCTTATAGTACTCCTTCTATTGTCACCACCGTACCAGCAAAAGCGTATTATCCTAAGCCTGCTGTTGATTCAGCTATTTTACATTGTGACCTTACGCAACCAAATGAGGAATTTGATGCTTTAGATGAGAAAGAACGAAAGCTCTTTTGGCGATTAGCAAAAGCTGGGTTCTCTTCTAAGAGAAAACAATTACAAAAAAATCTACAAACCGTTCTTAAACAAGATACGGCTGAAGTTTTAACTTCCATTAATCTAAATCCGCAAATCCGTGCTCAAGAATTGAGTGTTGATGACTGGGTGAGGCTCGTAAAAGAACTGACTTCTCGTTTATAATTTCTACTTTCTAGCTTCAAGCCTTGCTCAAGATGATAAGCCCTTGTTCCTCAAGGAGCTTTTTTGTTATAATATAATCACTTTTGAATCCATTACATGGAGGAATATCCGTCTCAACAAAATATCGACTCATCAAGCGAGTTGGGAGAAAAACAATCATCTTTTCGGTACCCACTTTCTGTGGTTATAGGGGTTATTGTACTCTCTCTGCTCTCTTTATTGTTGATGTTTAACCAAGTTTCAAATCGATTAGTCTTGCAAATACCTAATTTTGGCAGTTCTCAATCTTCTGATATTTCTAAATCAACTCTTTTAGAGCAAGAAGAAGAGCAATTACGTACTCAAGATAGCGATTCAGATGGTTTAACGGATTATCAAGAGTTAAAAGTCTATGGATCTTCGCCATTTATCTCAGATACTGATTCAGATGGTATTCCAGATGCGGTAGAAGTAGCAAATGGTACGGACCCAAATTGTCCAGAAGATCAAAATTGTTTTGCTGGCGTAGTAGAGGGATCAACACAAGTAACAACAGCGAACCCACAACAAGAGCAAATCAATCAAATTGCTTCTGATCCTGATGAAATAAGGAAATTATTAATAGAAAGTGGTATTGATCCTGCAATTGTAAACCAAACAGATGATCAAAGTTTACAAATACTTGCTCAAGAAGTTCTCAATAAGTTCAATGATCCAACAGAAAAGATTCAAACATTGATTGATGGATTAAATACAAGTAATGTTCGAGACTTCTTTGTAAGTATCGGGGTGTCTGAAGAACAAGTGGCAGAGTTTTCAAATGAAGAATTGTTAGAATTAAGTAAAGCTGTGCTAGAAGAGCAACTCACAACTAATTAGGTTGAATAAGATATGAAACTAAAGAATAAATTTATCAATATTAAACGCTCATTCGTCGCGTTTTTAATGATATTTGCTTTATTGATGCCATCAGCTCCTGCTCAAGCAGCTGGTCTATTGACTTTTAGTCCTGTTGAATTAGCACAAGCAATCATCAAATTTGTTAATGATAATTATAAAGATGTTTTAAGAGAGGCTGCTTTAGATGCTGCTGCGGCTTTTTGGAATAATGGTGTACAAAGATTTGTAAATCAATTAGCTCAAGAAACAGCTGTTTGGGTGGCAAGTGGGGATGAAGGGCAAAAGCCATTGCTGTTTACGCAAAATTGGGGAGATTATTTAGCAACAGCCGTTGCAGATGCTACTGCCAGCACAGCCATTGCATTTGCAGATGCCGCAGGAGTGGGGGATATTTGTGTATCACCACAAGTTGTTTTAGAAATTATTTTGCCACAATTAGATATTAATATTGGGGGGAAGCCTCGATGTAGCTTAGATGACTTAAAAAGCACATGGGATGTTACCGACCCGGCCTTTTTAGAAAACATTTCCTTAAGTTTTCGAACAAATCAAAATGATTTAGGAATTGCTGTTAATTTTTTAGCCGATTTAAATGCTCAACAAGCAAAAGAAAAAGAAGCTGCCGAAAATGAAAGAGATGGCTCTTTCTTTAAATCTGTAAAAGACGGAATTAGTGAATTTACCAAAACTCCTGCCCCATTAGTAGAAAAGAAAGTTACAAAAATTGATGAAGATACAACAAAGACAAGCTTAGAATTTACTGGGCGACCAGTTGCTGATGCTATTAGGGTCTTTGCTGGTACACTTGCAGGGCAATATTTACAAAAACTTAAGTCTGGCTTCTTTTCATTAGCAGATGTCTTTGATGCTTCAGATCCAAGACTTACAGCTTTGCAATCTATTAATTCAGATTTAGGAACAGGGACGCCGGGGGGGCTTTCTGCAGATAATCGTTTTGCAAAATTATTAACTCCAGATATTGTTCAAGTCTCTAGTTTTGACGCGATTTCCGAATTGTCTCTTTGTCCAACAGAAGTTAAATATGCTGGAATCTATAATTGTGCAATCGATACTTCTTTTGTACAAGCTTTACAAGGTGGTACAAATGGATATTATACCGTTCAAGAAGCTGTAAATGCTGGCTATTTACATGGTTCATGGTCATTTGGTTACTTAGATCCTACAACGGGAATTGAACCAAGTTATTTGAATGGATATGCGTATAGCAATATGAAAAAATTGCGACAGTTAAGAATTTTACCTGTCGGCTGGGAAATGGCTGCCGCTCGTGCTCGTGAATTAGGTATTCATATTACTTTGCAAGATGTATTAGATGATTATGACGGAACAGATGGAGCAGCTTCACCTTTTTATCGATTAGTGGACCCTCAATGGGTATTAAAAATTCCAGAAATGAGATGTACGGCCAAAGTTCCGGGCCAATTATTTTTAGTCGGTTCATCAGATCGTTTATCTACATGTGTTGATGTACAAGATTGTATTACTTTTGGCGCAGATGGAGCCTGTCTTTCATGGGGGTATTGTACTCATGATAAAAAGACTTGGGATTTTCCAGGAGATCAATGTGATGAAGTTTATGCAACTTGTGACCAATACTTTGAACAAGGGCAAGGAGCTTCAGATAATTATTGGCTAGGTTCTACATTAACGTATGAAGCTTGTAATGCAGATACGGCTGGATGTAGTTGGTATAGTCTGGTAAGAAATAGTGCCAATGAATGGAATCCAGATAATCGAATTTATTTAACTGATAAAAAGAAAGAATGTGATGCGGAAGATGCTGGTTGTAGTGAATATATTTCAATGGGGAATGGGTCAAACCTTTTAAGAAATAGTAGTTTTGAAGATGATAGCGGGCATAATTATGAATTAGGATTAGGTGATCAAATCGAAGACAATTCTATTCCAGACGGTTGGCAAGCCAGACAAGCACTTGTCACGATGACGGATACAGAAACCCAAAATGGAAGCACTTCTGTATTACTCTCTGCATTAGCAGGAAGTAATTGTTTACCAGGTCTTCAATATCAAGCACCAATTGGTAGCTATGAAGTTGCACAAAGATATACATTAAGCGGAATGATTCGGACAGATGTAGCAAATGGCCGTGATTTCCAATTAGCTTTTGAAAATCTTCGTTTCACTATTGAAGATGTTAGTGATGGATGGAAAGCATTTGCCTTCTCTTTCATTATGCCAGCAACACAAAGTTCTTATACCCTCGTCTTAGGGGCGAATGCTGGAAATTGTGCGGATCTAAATATCAATGGAAAAGTATTCTATGATTCACTTCAATTAGAGCGCGGTGAATTTTCTACAAATTATAAAGAATATGGATCTATTAATAAAGTGTATTTGCAAAATGCACCTGCTTGTACTTTTGAAGAAGTAGGGTGTCAGGTTTATGAGCCATCGAATTCATCAACTGGAAGTACGGTTACAGGTGTTGTTACTGGGGCAGACCTTTGTCCTGCTGAATGTAATGAATACTTTAGTTATGAGCAAAAAGAAACAGATTTAGAACCAACAAGGTTTTCAAACTTCATTTCTTCTAGTATCAATAGTTGTCGAGCAGAAGAAGTTGGATGTGAACAATTCACAAATTTAGACTCCGTTTCACAAGGTGGGGAAGGTATTGAATATTATTCACAAATTCGACATTGTGAAAAACCACAAGCCTCTTGTAGAACATTCTTTGCCTGGGAGGGGTCAGATGTAACAGGGTTTCAATTAGTTAACTATAGTTTTTCTACAGATAATGGTGTGCCTCGAACAACAGATGGAAGCGATAGCTGTGACCCAGAAGATCCAAATTGTAGTGAATTAATTGGAGAAGATGGTACTCGCTATTTTAGAGATTTAACAAAAACAATTACCTGTTCTGAAAATTGTACTCCATTACGTGCCCAACCAGGACTTGTTACTCAACAGGAATGTGAAAGTAAATTAGGAACTTTTGATACAGTAACAAATCGATGTGTCTTCAATGCTATTACAGAAGAAAGCACGGTTTGTCGTGAACAAGTTGTTGGGTGTAGAGAATACGTTGGAAATACTGGTTATAATGTAAAAAATGTTTACTCAGATGATTTTGAAGGTGCTTCATTACAAGGGTGGGCTGGGGCAACACTGAGTACCGAGTCAACAGAAGTTGGTGGGCATTCATTAAAAATTGGAAATACAAATAATTCTATTGCAGAAACAGTATTTGTAGAATTAGATGAGTATGAGCCAGGAAAAAACTATACGATATCATTCATGGCAAAAAGCTCGGTGAGTGATTTCTTAAATGTCAGTGTCTATTTTGGAGATTTCTTCAATGAAGAAACCAGAGCTGGTGGGATTGTGACAAGAAATAGAAATTGGAATGAATATACTGTTGGTCCAATTCAATTATCTGATGACCCTGTTTTACCAGCTCTTGGTATTGATGTTCGAGGTGCGACCAATGCAAATCAAGTTGTAAGCTTATTTGTAGACAATATCGTTATCAAAGAAATCAATACAAGTGTTTATGGTGTAAAAGATTCTTGGGAAACGCCTGCATCTTGCGATACAAATCCTCCTCTATCTAATGGTACCGCCAGTAGATCTATGGTTGGTTGTCAAGAATATCGAATTCAAGATAATGCAGTAGAACAGCCAATTTATCTAAAATCTTTTTCTCGTTTATGTTCAGATGACAAAGTAGGGTGTGAAGCATTAATCGATACAAAAAACTCATCAGCTCCTTATAGAGAAATATTTCAAGAAGGAAATGAAGCTGAGTTTGTAGTGCCTGCAGACGATGTGACTTACTTAGTAAATGCAGATGAATATAAATGTAATCTTTCTGCTAAAGGATGTATGGAAGTAGGTCTTCCAACCTTTGACCAAGAACAAAATATCCTTGGATTTGAATCTAGATTTATTGTAAATAACCCAGATTTGTATGACACCATTATGTGTCCAGGAGAAGCAATAAGTTGTAAAGCCTATCGAGTAAGCAATGGAACAACTGTTTATGCCAAAAACCCTGGTTTACAGCAATGTGAATACAGACAAGTTCCAAATTCATTTCCACCAAGATTTGCGTGGTTTAAACAAGGTCAAACAGAAGAAAACCCTACGGATTGTTTAAATGCAGAAGAAAATTCATTTGTGCAAAGATGTAATTCTCAACAAGTTTCTTGTACTGAATATTACGAACCAATAACAGACGAAGCATTTTACTATAAGAAAAATTCATTAAGCAATAGCATTGCTAGTTGTAATGGTGTTGTTGATTGGGCCAAAGGCTGTGTGCTATTCAATGATTTAAGTGACCGAGATTTAACATTTAAATCTGGTGAAGAAGTTGATTTTGTAGGATCTCCCGATGCCTGCCAAACGAATGATTTAGGTTGTAATACAAATACATTATTACGAGTTTCATTAAACCGAGAATGTAGTCAGTGGTTGGCTGGAAATAGTTTAAGTAGATTTTGGAATGAAGACTTACAATCATTTAGAACAACATCCTATGGATTAGGAAGATGTTTGACTTATGATTCTAATAATCCACAACTTTGTCTAGAGTGGGATAATGAAACTGATAAAGAAATATTAACAATTGCCAATTATCAATCACGAGAAATTGGTTGGGCTTCAGATCAAGAAACGGGTTATTCAATCCCAGGTTTATATCCGGTAGAAATATTTAGACAAAGAAGTGTTGGATTTGATGAATATGGTGATCCTAAAAACTTTAGACTTACAAAAATTTCAAATCCAGGCTCATCTTGTAATAATACAAGTGATTGTGCCTTGGGTCAGGTTTGTCGACTAGATTTAGATACAACCACTGGTACGTATCAAGGAAGTTGTTATGTAGAAGAAGGGTTAGATGGGAGTGGAAAAATTGAAGCTGCTTCTTGTCGAGCATATCCAGAAGTCGCCTCTCCATTTCCAAGTTCTTTAGCAACATTTGCTCCATTAGATGACAAAAAGAATCCAGGACAAATTATCTCTAAACAGCAACAATATACAAATGCCAATATTGGGCAATTAAATGAAAACGTTGAATGTTCTTATCATAAAGTTCGTTATCAAGGGACAGAGGTTTACTATGGACTAGATACTATTCCTCAATCATCAATAATTTCAGATGGTGCAAAAGCAGATTTTTCAAGCAAAAATACGTTTATTGGGTGGGAAGGATACTGTTTAGAAAGAGATACTTCTCGTATTATCAATGGATCTGATGATCAATTTGCTTGTTTAACTTGGTATCCTGTTGATCTTATTCAAGGAAGTTACGATATTAATAATAGCGACGAGAATGCCGGTTACCAAGTAGCGCAAGATGCTCAATATTATTGCGCAGAAGCAATTTTGGCTGAATATAGAACTACTTGGCAATTCTGTTCTCGAGCAACATGTGGAAGTGGATACGATACAACACGTGCTGGAAGTTGTTCTGGTCATTCACATAATAGACGCGAATGTAATCCACTTGGTGGTGATGGTTGGTACCCATATGATGGTGATATCAAAGGAAATGAAGAGCTTGGAATTATGTGTAGTAAAATTGCTAGAATTTCTGATGCAAGAGGAAGAACCGCTGCTTGGACAACAAGAATTCTTGGTGATATTTTACCGGGATCTCAAGAATATTTTGTGAAAGATCTTGGTTGGGGGTATGACCAAATCAATAAACCTTATGGTTCTGCTCGGCCAATCGTTACTCGACTAGAAGACCTGACACAACCGCTTGTTGTTTTAGATCCGCATACATTTGTAGATGATTGTGAAGTCTGTAAAATCGAAGAATATCCACTTTCAGGTTATGCAAATACACAAAAATCTCCTAAACCATTTGGTATTTGTGAAGATGAAGAACCAAGTAAAAATGGTAAACCTTGTCCGTATCGTCCAAATGCAGGTTCTCCCTTTGCTTTATTAAGTGAAGTAGATCCACAATTAATCAATGACGAAAATGTACCAATTCGAAGAGGGAATAAACTCCCTTCAGATGAACCTCAACCATATCCAGGGTCAGAAGATTATACAAAAGGGTTTGATCGACTACAGTTATTATTTGCAAAATCTTATGGCGTTTGGGAGTGGCAGTCATTACCAAGTATTTGTGTAGGTCAATGTTCTGGCGGGGTTAGTGATGGTGAATATTGTGCTTCAGACTCTGTCTGTGGTCAACCAGAAGATGATTTAAGCTATACATGTGCACCAAATGTTTGTTCCGATGGTTATAGAAATGGGTTATCTTGTGTCGATAATTCAGATTGTATGTATGCAAGCACTGGGACAATACATCAATGTGTACAAGACCAAAGTCCAGCTGGTGGCAATAATTTCGTCTGTGAAAGTGGTCCATATATTGGAGAAAATTGTACTAGTTTATCTGATTGTTCTGAGGCGAGTGCAAATGGAATTTGTGGAACGACAACAAATCACTGCCAAGCAACTGATGCAGATGGCAATATCATGGTTGGAGATAATTCAGGGAAACAGTGTAACTCTTCTTCAGAATGTAATTCTGCAGGTAGTTGTACCGTTCAATCTTGTTCTACTGACCCTGCCGGAACAAATTCAGGATTATGTTCAGAGAAAAAAGCAGGTGAAAGTTGTGGTGCTAATTCAACAGTGAATCAATATACTCGTATCCCATTTGGTCAACCAGCCTTTGGGTGGGATCTTGTTTCTTCAAATCCACAAGAAAGTGTTCCTCCAACAATCAGGCCTGTTGTATCTAGTACATCAAGTCCTTCTGGATTTGCAGAAGGGTTTGCGCCTGACATTACGGTAACTGGCGCTATCACAGGATTAGATGGCCGTGCTCCAGTCGGGGTGCAATTCTATGCCTATAATGACAATGGAGAACAAATGCCATTAAGACTCATTCTTGTTGATTGGGGAGATGGTACAGATGCAACAGAGTCTCGTGGGTCATTTAAAAACCACAAGAATAGTTGTAGAAATTTCTGTAGCAATGCGGTAGGAAGAGCTTGTTCACTTGATGAAGATTGTCAGGATCAAAGTAATCCTGATGCTCAATGTTTACCATTTAATTTTGGTGACACCTCAGAAGCCTGTATTGATGATTCAGAAGGGGCTAATGGATTCTTCGCCTTTAATCATACCTATACATATGACGCATCTTGTCCAGTAAAAACAGCTGGTGGAGCTTGTGTCTTCAAACCAAGTGTCTTAGTTAAAGATAATTGGGGGGCTACATCAACCGTCAGTTATAGTGGGCAAATTACCGTTGCACCACCAAATCAGCCAACTCCATAATTGACGAAATCAAATAAAAAAATTATAGTATGGACGTGCCCTAATAGGCACGTCTTTTCTTTAGTCAGTTGTCAGCAGTTTGTTGTCAATTGTCCTATACACCTGCCGAGGTGGCGGAATGGTAGACGCGCGTGGCTTAGGACCACGTGGGGTTATACCCGTGAAGGTTCAAGTCCTTTCCTCGGTACCACGTAAAAATCGCACTCAATGAGTGCGATTTTTACGTGAGGCGCGTGGACGACCTTCCTTCGCTTATGCTACGGCAAGCAAGCGTGAGAAGTCTTATACGCGCCCCTCCCTCAAACCCGTGCGATTCACGTGGCACGCCAGACCAACAATGCATTTTGCATTGTTTTTTTGATATACTACTTTTATAATAGATAACACCTGACAATTGACCACTAACTTTTTTGACCAGTCAAATGTCAAACGTCAAAGGTCACAGGTCAAATGTATTTTCTATGGATAACCAGACACAAAAAACCATTTTAGTAAGTCTTATCGTGGCACTTATTACAACCGTTCCATTTGCTATTCTTATTTCCTATTTAACAATAACGTATTTGAACCCAGCTATTTCAGAAACAGTAGCGACCTCATCTGTCTCTGATGTTTTAAAACAAGTAGATCAATCAACTAATGTACCTCTTGGTTCAACAAATCAGCCGTCAGAAACTAGTGCAGAAATGAGTATTGCAAATGAAGTTTTACAGCCAAACCAACAAACAGCTCAAACGGAAGCTGGTCGTTTAGCAATTGCCAGAACTATTTTTACAACAGATAAGGCAATCTATACTCTAAATTCATCGTTTATACAAAAAAACGGAAAGCCGTATAATCAACAATCCATTGAACGGTCTGACCTTCCTACTGGCGAGAAGAAAATTTGGATTGAAGATCTTAAATCTTTGGATGGAACAGGAAGTATACAATCAGGACAAGAATTCATTATTTTTTCTAATCCTAAACAAGGAACAAATCTCTATTTAGAAGTTATTGGCGGAGGTGGAACAGAGTTAATAGGAATGGATCTGTATAAACTTTCTCTCGCAGATAAAAGCTTAAAAAGGTTACTTGTAAGCTCGGTAGTAACTAATAGATTTGGACAATATGCAATTTCTCCAAATGGTTTACAGGTATTATTTCCACCACTTGGTGAACAAAAGGGATTAGACCAAGATATAATGTTAGTAAATCTAGATCAAGATACCTCTACAAGACTCTTTTCCTTAACTGGTAATGAAACATTTAATGCTGGTGATTATGGTCTTTCTGCCCATACCAATATCCGCTGGGTAGATAATGAAAACTTTGTCTATGCCGTTTATGATCAATCACTTAAACCAGCAAATCCTGATAATTCATCAGAAGGAATTGCAAAAGTTTTTCTTGAAGAGCGTTCTTATTCACTCAACGTAAAATAAGTTTCAGTGCTCACTAATTTTGCTATTCCAAAATCAATAACAACTAAAATACTGAGTCACTGAAATTCTGAACCTAACTTCTCCACAATGAAACAATTGACTCATTCGCTCATTGCGTAATACTTCTTAAACCTCATCTAAGCGAGGTCTGACAGACAAAAGGGGAATGCGTTCGTGTCACCGCGTAAGGTGCGTGAAAAACGGATACAAGGTGAAGGCTTGTTATATGTAGCAGTCGGAAATCCAAAATCAGGAGATATTGCCGCCGGGCTTTTTGGGCCACAAGGCGGTTTTGTTTTCTGTCCGTTTGCGGGAAAGAACAATCCGGTTGCAAAGTGGGCTCAGAAACGAGCAAAGGGAAGGAAAGTGCCACTTCGGCAATTACCTCCTGATAACCACAAGCACTGGGCTCGTCGTGAGTTGTTCGCTAGATTCCCCCAAGCTGCGGAAACCATCCGAATGCTGGCAGAAAAGAAGCTGGAGTTAGATCCAACGAATCCATGGCTGCAAAGCTTTCTGGGTTCAGAAGGAGAAAACAACTAGAAGCGGTTCACCTCGTTTCTCGTTATCCTGTTTCCATCGAGGGGAGTGACACTCGTTGCTCCCCTCATTACCCCCTAACGTTCAAAATCCAAAGTACAAAAAAATGAATTAAATACTTCAATTTAGCTTAAAAACAAGTGGTTTATCCCTTCTCAGTACTCATCCACAGCTCCTCCCCAGCTTTAATCCTAAAACACTTGACCTTTTTTTAGCTTATTGCTACAATACTCACACGAAATTTGAAACGTCTTCTCATCGAGTTAGACCTCTTTCTCTAAAAGCATTTATGCCTAAACGACTTAAAAGTGAAGACTCTTTATAAGAGTAATAACTAGCCTGCATAATCTTTACGAGAAAAAAAGATTATACGGCTCACAGCCGTTTTTTTTGTTCCTCAAAATTCAGTAGATATAAGTAGGTACGAAGCACGCTTCGTGCCCTACTATCTGTTTACTGATTAGCTCGTTGACAACTGAATATTCTACGAAATTATATATATGATCTAAAACGTCATGTGCATCTTTACAGTACATCAAGTACAAAAACTACAAATGATAAGTGCTACATTCTCTTGAGCATCACAAAAATTCTTTTTGTGGTTGTCTCAAGAAGGGTAAATGAGTGGATGCCTCGACATCTAGAGACGATGAAGGACGTGACAGCCTGCGAAAAGCTTCGGTTAGGTGGCTAGTAACCTATGACCCGGAGATGTCCGAATGGGGAAACCCCGCTCTTGTTATAAAGAGTGAACTTATACTGAATACATAGGTATAAGTGGTGAACCTGGGGAATTGAAACATCTTAGTACCCAGAGGAAAAGAAAACAGTAAAACCCATTATAAATCTGGTTTGTAGAGACGTAATATTTTACGACTCGACAAGATAACCAGATTTATAATGGACGTGATTCCCTTAGTAGTGGCGAACGAACGGGGAACAGCCTAAACCTTATCGGTGTGTCTTTTTGTGAAGTATGAGATTTATCTTATATCGATCAATTTGATTAAAGGATTACACCGTTGCCGATTTGGTGTCATGAGACCTATTGTTAGAGCGTGTAATAGCTCTAGATAGGATAGCGGAAATATAGTTGAAGTTCCTGGAATCGGAACGCCAGAGAGGGTGACAGCCCCGTACACGAAATATTTTCTCTACCTATGAATACGGTTCTCGAGTACAGCGGGACTCGCGAAATCCTGTTGGAATTTGGGGTGACTATGCTCTAAGGCTAAATACTACTAGATGATCGATAGTGAACAAGTACCGTGAGGGAAAGGTGAAAAGCACCCCGGTGAGGGGTCGTGAAATAGACCTGAAACCATTTACTTACAAGGAGTCGGAGGGCCTTATGGCCTGACGGCGTGCCTATTGAAGAATGAGCCAACGACTTTATTCTGTGTTGCCTGTTTAATTCCTTATAGGAAGAAGGCTCAGTGAAAGCGAGGCTTAACCGCCGAAATGAGATAAATAGAATTTTGTACAGACGCAATTATTGCGTCTGTACTTAAAATTTCTATTTATCTCAATCTGCAGCACAGATAAGACCCGAAGCCGGGTGATCTATCCATGGCCAGGTTGAACCTCTATGAAAATAGAGGGGAGGACCGAACCCACTCGCCGTGCAACACGAGGGGATGAGTTGTGGATAGCGGAGAAATTCCAATCGAACCCGGCAATAGCTGGTTCTCCCCGAAATAGTTTTAGGACTAGCCTGTAATTGTCCCCTCTGGGGGTAGAGCACTGTTTGAGGTTCGGGCCTTCGGGTACCGTCCACAGACAAACTCCGAATACCAGAGGACTAAAGTTACAGAGTTACACCATGGGGGCTAAGCTCCATTGGTGAAAAGGGAAACAGCCCAGATCGCAAAATAAGGTCCCTAAATCTTCGTTAAGTGTGAAAAGTGGTGAAAAGACTTATACAACGAGGAGGTTGGCTTAGAAGCAGCCATCCTTTAAAGAAAGCGTAACAGCTCACTCGTCTAGTCTTTTTGCGCTGAAAATGTAACGGGGCTAAACGAAGTACCGAATTTGCGGGTTCAAATCTAGTTTACTAGATATGGGCGGTAGGGGAGCGTTCCAGTCGGCATTGAAGCCCAAACGTGAGAATGGGTGGAGTGACTGGAAGTGAGAATGTTGGCATGAGTAGCAAAAATGCGGGTGAGAACCCCGCACACCGTAAACCCAAGGTTTCCTGGGCTATGTAAATCAGCTCAGGGTTAGTCGGTCCTAAGGCAAGGCCGAAAGGCGTAGTCGATGGACAGCAGGTTAATATTCCTGCACCACGGTGATAACTGATGGAGTGACGCTTGATTTGGGTCTCTGCGCAATTTTGGTTATGTGCGTTGGGGCAAGCAACTGGTGGTATAGGAAAATCCGTACCGCATATACAGGAGTTTGCATCGCAAGAGGAAGCCTTCGGGTGGAATCAAGAGAGACGAGAGTTGAGCCAAGAAAAACTTCTAGGGCTAATTATCAACGTGTCCGTACCGTAAACCGACACAGGTGGGTGAGGCGAGTAGCCTCAGGTGCACGAGAGAAACATGGTTAAGGAACTCGGCAAAACAGCGGTCGTACCTTCGGTATAAGGCCTGCCTACGTTCTTCGGAATTGTAGGCCGCAGCGAAAGACTCCAAGCGACTGTTTACCAAAAACACAGGTCCCTGCTAAAGCGCAAGCTGATGTATAGGGGCTGATGCCTGGCCAGTGTCCGAACGTTAAGAGGAGAGGTGAATCACTTCGGTGAGGCAGCCTTGAATCCAAGCGCGGATGAACGCCGGCGATAACTATAATCGTCCTAAGGTAGCGAAATTCCTTGTCGGGTAAGAACTTGCTCGAATGCTTCGTAAGAAGCAGTGCTCAGGAATGGACAAAACAAGCACTAAACCTTGCTATATGCTGGAAAATCCGAGTATCTTTTTCTACTCAATTTATTGAGTGACAATGAAAAAGTGCGGACAATCAGCAGGGAAGTCCACGGTTACATTTGACCACTGACTATTGACCTTTGACTTTAAGTCAATTGTCACATGTCATAAGTCAATTATTAATCAATGACCCCTCAGAGACTACACGCAGGGCCCCCTAATTAGGGGTGATGATATAGTCCGATCCTTATAGCGATATAAGGTGCAGCAAAAACAGGCTGCTAGAAAACAAGCTGTATAACAGACTGTTATTAAATTCTGCAAAGTTGGATGAAGTTCCGACCTGCACGAACGGCATAACGATTTGGAGACTGTCTCAACCATGTACTCGGCGAAATTGCAATGCGAGTAAAGATGCTCGCTACGCGTAGCAGGACGAAAAGACCCCGTGAAGCTTTACTACAACTTGATATTGTCATATTGTCTCAACTGTTCAGCATAGGTGGGAGCCTTCGGGCACCAGTGAGATACCACCCTGTTGTTATGGTATGACTAACCTTAGGCCGTGAAACCGGCCACGGGACAGTATCTGGTGGGTAGTTTGACTGGGGCGGTCGCCTCCTAAAAAGTAACGGAGGCGTTTACAAAGGTTGGCTAGTTCCGGATGGAAATCGGGACGATAGTGTAAAGGCATAAGCCAGCTTTACTGCAAGACAGACTCGTCGCGCAGTTACGAAAGTAGAACTTAGTGATCCGACCGTTCGATATAGGACGGCGGAAGCTCATCGGATAAAAGTTACTCCGGGGATAACAGGCTGATTGTGCCCAAGCGTCCATAGCGACGGCACAGTTTGGCACCTCGATGTCGGCTCGTCGCATCCTGGGGGTGAAGAAGCTCCCAAGGGTTTGGCTGTTCGCCAATTAAAGCGGCACGCGAGCTGGGTTCAGAACGTCGTGAGACAGTTCGGTCTCCTATCCGCTACGCGCGTTAGAAATTTGAGGGGCCCTTTCTCTAGTACGAGAGGACCGAGAAGGACGAACCTCTAGTGTACCAGTTGTTCCACCAGGGGCATTGCTGGGTAGCTACGTTCGGGTTAGATAAGTGCTGAAGGCATCTAAGCACGAAGCTGTTCCCAAGATTAGATTTCATATCCTCCTAGGAGACTACTAGGTTGATAGGCTGCAAGTGTAAGTACAGTGATGTATTAAGCTGAGCAGTACTAATGGATTTGAGACAACCACTAAACGAAGTTTTAGTGATTGTTTAAAGAGAATACATAAATTGCACTTTCAAACGTAGTTTGTAAAATGCGCATGACGTTTTCGATTGTTATATATCGAAGTAGAATATTCATCACCTCATTGGAGCGTGGTATCTCAATTTTGAGATCTCGTGCTCTGGTGCTCCTTCCAGAAGGGTCCACCTGTTCCCATCCCGAACACAGCAGTTAAGCCTTCTAGGGCCGATGGTAGTGCTTTTGCGCAAGAGTAGGTAGGTGCCAGTTATCAAAAAAATCACGTTATTGCGTGATTTTTTTGTTTGTTTGGACACATTTACCCCCACCCGACCTGCCCCTTCCCAGTGGGAGGAGGTGATATTTTTTGTCATTCCCGCCCCGCATCAAGTGCGGGGTAAGCTCCGGAAGGAATCTAAATGTTGAACATGATATAATATATTCATGAAACACCTCAACACAATTAATCTCAAAGAAAAAACAGCACTCTTACGTTTAAACCTAAACGTCCCTATTAAAAATGGACAAATTTTAGATGAATTTAGATTAGAAGTGGTATTGCCAACAATAAACTATTGTCATCTTCATGCAACAAAAATAGTTATCATGGCACATCTTGGGCGACCTAATGGAGTTGATCAATCATTATCGCTCAAGCCTGTTGCGGAACATTTATCAAAGCTGTTAAAAGAAAAAATTATCTTTCTTCCTGATTGTATAGGTCAAGATATTCGTGATCAAATCAAAAAAGCCCCAGAGCATTCGATTATTCTCTTAGAAAATGTTCGTTTTCATAAAGAAGAGGAAGAAAATGATGAGCTATTTGGTAATGAGCTTGCGCAAAATGGAGATATTTTTATTAATGATGCTTTTGGAGATAATGCAAAAGAAACAGCAAGCATTATTTGGCCAGCTAAAGTTTTAGAATCTGCTGCAGGGTTTAGATTGCATGAAGAATTAGAGCAGTTAAACAAATTAAAGGACAATCCTAAGCATCCTTTGGTGATATTAATTGGTGGGGCAAAAATAAAGGAGAAAATGGGAGTGATTTTAGAATTAGGGAAAAAAGCGGATCGCATTTTAATAGGTGGTGGAGTTGCCAATACATTATTGCAAGCAAAGGGCTTTAATATGCAGTCTTCGTTAGTACAAAAAGACGAGCTATCATTAGCAAAAAAGCTTTTGCAAGAATTTGGTTCTAAAATCGTATTACCAATTGATGGTGCAGTTGTTAAAAAAGATGGAGACCAATACAATAGAGAATCATTTGGTTACAAACCTATCGAGCAATTGGCAGAAAACGATGCCGTGCTCGATTTAGGTATCCAAAGTTTTGATCTTTTCCAAGATCATTTAAGTCGAGCACGCACAATATTTTGGGCGGGGCCATTAGGGTATATTGAATGGGATAAAACAGCTCATTATTCAATTGAAATTGCTAAACTTATTGCAGGTTATACAATCGACACGGCAGCTGGAGGAGGAGAAACAGTGACATTACTTGCTATGGCTGGAGTTATTAATCAAATTGATTTTGTTTCAACTGGTGGTAGTGCTTCTTTGCAATATCTTTCAGGAAAGAAATTACCAGGTGTAGAAGTATTAGGGTAA
Source organism: uncultured Gammaproteobacteria bacterium (assembly GCA_964352335.1). Taxonomy (GTDB): domain Bacteria; phylum Patescibacteriota; class Patescibacteriia; order VMEV01; family CAYQCH01; genus CAYGRO01. The sequence continues at coordinate 49,973 of CAYGRO010000006.1, forward strand.
GTAACTGATTTAAGATAAAAGCTCTTTAATAGGGCTTTTTTGTATAGTCATTTTTTGTTACTGTTGACAATAAAATGACATAAAATAACCCTATAATCCCTGTTATTTGGGTCTTTATCTAAGTTTTGTTTGTTATTGTCGACAGCAAATTGACACTTTATAGTATCAAACTTATAATACGAGTATATGGTAACTCCTGAACTATTTCTCCAAGAATTAGGCTTGTCTGACAAGGAACGAAGGGTTTATCTCGCTTTATTGCGAAGAGGCCCAAGTTCTGTGCGTCAATTAGCTGAATCTTCAGAAGTAAATAGAGGAAGTACCTATGATATCTTAAAATCATTGCAAGAACAGGGAATTGTTTCTTACTTTGATAAAGATAAAAAAACGCTTTTTGTTGCAGAGTCCCCAGAAACTCTGGTTGAGTTATTAGAAAACAAAAAACGTCACATTCATACACTTGAGCAACAATTAATAGAGGTCTTGCCGCAACTCTCGTCTATCGCGGCAAGATCAGCTAGTGCAAAACCAGTTGCTCGTTATTATCACGGCTCTAAAGCGATACGATCAATTCTTTTAGAAGTTCTTCAAGATATTGGCGCATTAGAAAACAAAGAATATTTCGTCTATTCCTCTTCTGCCATTGCCCAACATCTCTATGAAGCAATTCCAGATTTTACAAAAAAACGAGTGAAAGCAAATATCCATGTTCGTGTAATTGCATTTGGATCAGAAACAAATGGGCATGACAAATTAGCAGAAAGAAAAAATCTCTATAAAGAGAAAAACGCCCCAACATATACAATTATCTTTGGAAGAAAAACAGCCTTTATTTCACTTGATGAAAAAGAGCAACCACATGGAGTTATACTTGAAGATTTAAACTTAGCAAATACCCAAAGAATGCTTTTCGAATCAACTTGGGAATGCATTAAATAAGCACTAAATGACTGAAACATTGAAACACTGACATTTATGTACGCAATTATACTTGCAGCAGGAAAAGGAACAAGAATGGAATCAGATTTACCAAAAGTCTTGATGCCTTTTGCTGATGCAACACTTATTGATCATGCTCTTTTAAATTTACAAAATGCAGAACTTGGTGCAGAGCCTCTAATTGTTATTGGATATGAAGCAGAACAAGTTAAAAAGCATTTAGTAGATCACTCTATTACATTTGTTCATCAATTAGAGCAAAATGGAACAGGTCATGCTGTTCAAGTTTGTAAAGAAGTCGTTGATAGATCTAAGCCAGTTTTAGTTTTATACGGAGATCATGTACTTATTAAACCCGAGACATTAAAAAAATTATATGCATCTTTCAATCAAGGGAAAGCAACTATTAGCATGGTGACATATCGGATTCCAGATTATAACGTCTACAATGGTCAATTCAAAAGCTATGGCAGAATTTTGCGAGATGAAGATGAAAATATGATCGGTATCAAAGAAATGAAAGATGCTTCAGAAGATGAGCTTGCTATTCGAGAAGTAAACCCAGCTTACTTTCTATTTAACGGGCCATGGCTTTGGGAAAATTTAGCATTACTTAATTCAAATAATGCTCAGTCTGAATTATACCTTACAGATTTAGTCGAAATGGCAATTAACCAAGGAAAATTAGTGGATACAGTATTAGGAGATGATCTTGTAGAGGCAATTGGTATAAATACACAAGATCAACTAAAATTGGCAGAACAATTATTACAGCAACGGCAATCGTAAATTGATTAGTAACATGTAGTTCATTAAAGTAGTGGGTTACTGGTTACTAACCAATAGTACAATAAATCTCTTCTAAGTTTATGAAAATTATATTTGATTTTGACCACACTATTTTTGATATGGCGTCGATGCATTTGGCATTAATTGAGGCAATTGAAGAAATAGGGATTAGTAAAGAAGAATACAAAACTGCATACAATAAAGAAACAAATTGGAAATCATTTGATGTAGATAGCCTTGCCGGTCGTTTAGAAAAAATGACAAATAAACCAGTAGCTTCGATTAAAAAAGCCTATCATCGAGTAGGAGATGTTGCAGACTTATTCGTTTATAATGACGTTGTAGAGGCTTTAGAAGAATTAAAAGCTGATGGGCATGAATTAAGATTGCTTTCTTGGGGGGATGGTGATTGGCAATTACGAAAGATTAACTCTTGCGGATTTAAAAAATACTTCACAGAAATTATTACAGTCACCGAGTTAAAAGCAGATTTCTTAACACAGTGGGGAAAGGATAATACAGATGTTGTTGTGATTGATGATAAGCCAGCAGAATTGAAAGCCATAAATAAAGAACACCCAAATTTTACACTCATACGAATGAGAAGGGAGAATGGAAAATATTCAGACCAGGAAACACCAGAAGGAATTGGAGAAGTGAAAAATATGAAAGAAGTTATTGCTTCAATCAAACAATTAAAAAAAGACTAAAAACAAAAATGGATCATTCGGAATTTAACTTATTGTAATATATTTAGTATGTGTGGAATTATTGCTTATAAAGGGGGGAAACAAGCTGCACCATTAGTATTAGATGGTTTAAGAAGACTAGAGTATAGAGGCTACGATTCATGGGGTATTGCTGTCATGGATCAACCAATTCGCATGATTAAAAAAGCAGGTAAAGTGGGAGAAGTAACTGAAAAGGATATTGAAAAACTTAAAGAAAGTACTTTAGGTATTGGGCATAGTCGTTGGGCAACGAATGGTGGTGTTACGGATTATAATTCACATCCTCATATTAGTAATTCTGGTCGACTAGCTCTGGTCCATAATGGGATTGTAGAAAATTTTAGAGAATTAAAATCTGGGTTATTACAAAAAGGCTATTCATTTTCTTCAGAAACAGATTCAGAAGTCATTGTAAATTTAATTGAAGAACAATTAAAAACAGAAGATTTACATTCAGCTGTAAGAAATACGTTTTTACAATTAGATGGTCGAAATGCCATCGTCATTCTTGATAAAGAAACAGGAGTTTTACTGGGGGTTCGGTTTGGGTCTCCATTGATTGTTGGTATTGGTGAGAATGAATTCTTTTTAGCTTCAGATATACCAGCCTTTTTACAGCATACTCGAGATGTCAACTATTTAGATGATTATCAAATGGTTATTATTGATAATGAAGGGCTTTCGTATAAAGATGTTCGAACTGGTGAGGCCATTCAAAGAAGAACCATTACGATTGACTGGGATGCCGAACAAGCAGAAAAAGGAGAGTACGAGCATTTCATGCTAAAAGAGATTCATGAGCAAAGAGACACCATTAGAAAAGCAGTTGAACAGGATACAAAAGAAATTGAAGCAGCTGCCGAGATGATTAAAAAATCACGAGGAGCTTTTTTATCTGGTTGCGGAACGGCAGGAAAAGTTTGTCATGTGGGAGAATATTTTTTCAATGCCATTCCACAAAGACATACAAACTTCGTTATCGCCTCTGAATTTGGAAACTATACACCGTTTTTAACAGACCAGAGTTTGATGATTGTTGTTTCACAAAGCGGAGAAACGGCCGACCTTTTAGAAGCGATTGAACAAGCCAAAGAGAAAGGGGTAAAAATTCTTTCTTTGGTAAATGTTCGAGGGTCTTCCATTATGCGAGAATCAGACAAATGCTTACTTGTTAATGCTGGCCCTGAACAAGCAGTTGCCTCTACAAAGGCGACGACAGCTCAAATGGCATTAATGGCCCTATTAGCCTATGCAACAGCAGGAAGGCTACAAGAAGGGCGTTTAAGGCTCACTCAGCTAGCAAGTGGTGTAAGCGAATGGTTAAATCCTCGCTATGAAGAACATATTCGTAAACTTGCCAAAATGATTCATCAAACATCTGATATTTATATCATCGGACGTGGGGTAAATTATCCTTTAGCATTAGAATGCGCCATTAAATTACAAGAAGTAAGTTATATTCACGGAGAAGGATTTGCTGGTGGAGAATTAAAACATGGTCCACTCGCTTTGATTAAAGAAGGAACGCCTGTTATTACTTTGGTGGCAGATGATCAAAATAAAGCCGCTATTTTAAGTAATGCGCAAGAAGTAAAATCTAGGGGCGGATATATTATTGGAGTCTCACCAACCAATGAAGAGGTTTTTGACTATTGGTTACGTGTACCAAATGAAGGTGTGCTCTCACCTATTGTAAATATCATTCCAGTACAAATATTGGCGTATCATCTGGGGCTCCTCCGAGGAGTAAATCCAGATAAGCCAAGGAATTTAGCGAAGAGTGTGACGGTTAAATAACTTAAATAAGATGAATACAGGGTTGACAACAGCCCTGTTTTTATTTATGGTACTTGATCACCTTGTGGTGGTAATGATAAAAAGGAGAATCTATAACTGATGAAAAACAAGAGCAGGGGAATCCTGCTCACAGTCAACAGATACAACTGAGCCACCTCCTTGATAAGTTTAGAACAGCTTTCCAAGGGCTGCCAGAAACGACTCGTTGTGAACTATTATTCTCGGCGGCAAAGAGGTCAGCCGGTATTGAGGCAGATCAGTCGCGTCAGCGGCCGCATCTCTGGCTCTGGGGCCTAGACACACATGCGCTGCCATTAATTCTCAGGCAGCACCTCGAAGTCTGCGAGCTATGTAGTCATGAGCATGAGTCGTTTATGACGCGGGGGGTTGCTCAAAGAGATGGGTATGAAGTGCGTAAAGGGAGCGACATCATATCTGAACTCTATATGTATATCGTTTCGTTGAAGTCAAAAGCACGGCATCGGCCGAGAAAGAGAAAACGTTAGTCCGCACCAGTTTCATGAGATTGAAAAGTCTCATCTACGGGTGCGGCTTTTCTAATTGCCTAAAATATGGCAAAGTACGTGCATATGAAAAAAATTGTATTCATCGGTGGTGGAGGAGGAGTTTCAAATATCGTGCCTGGTTTACGCGATGATTTTGATGTGACTACGATTATTACTACCTTTGATGATGGTGGAAGTTATGGAACATTTAGACAAGATTACAAAACACCATTAACAGGTGATATCCGACGAGCTTTTGCTGCACTTTCTACCAATAATCTTGGAGAACATACGGAGCATCGATTTGCAGATGGAGAAATGAAAGGGCATACACTTGGAAATATTGTACTTGCCTCTATTTTTGATCAATATCAAGATGCGAAAAAAGCCATGGATAGGCTTCATGAGATTTTTGCGATTAAAGGAAAAGTACTTGGGGTCTCTTATGATCTCGCAGAATTACAAGCAGAGCTAAAAGACCGTAGCATTCTTCGTGGAGAACATCTTATAGATGAACCACATGCTAAATCACATATTGGTATCAACCGCATTTGGCTTGACCCTGAACCAAAAGTAGCAGATGGAGTTATTGACGCCATCACAAATGCTGATCTTATTTTGATGGGGCCGGGGGATTTGTATTGTTCGTTAATTCCAAGCTTACTTGTAGAAGGAGTGGCAAAAGCTGTACAAGAATCAAAAGCTAAATTTGTGTCTATTTGTAATCGATTTACAAAGTATGGACAAACCAATAACTTTGCCGCATCTGATCATCTTCGAGTACTTTCTGAATATGCTCAACGCAAGCCGGATATTGTTATTTTGAATACAAGTCCAGTTGACCAAGAGGTGATTGATCATCATTTAGCTGAAAAAGAGGAACTCGTTGAACAAGATGTCGATTTGCTTAAAACTGAGGGGTATGATGTAATCTTAGCGGAATTATTAGCATCAGAGTTGGTAGAAAAATCAAAGGCTGATACACTAAAAAGAAGCAAAATTAAAATGGATCCAGAAAAAATCAATCAATTGGTCCATAAACTACTAGATTAGCAATTATCTATGAAGCTTACTGAAGCAGAAGGGAAAACTTTTTTAAACGAATATGGAATTAACACTCCTTTATTTTTTTTAGTAACTAAAGATCAAGATCTTCCAGACTCAATTTTATTCCCTGTTGTTATGAAAGCACAAACACTGGTTGGAGGAAGAGGGAAAGCAGGTTTAGTAAAAGAATCTGCTGATAGAAATGAACTGGCTATTGGGCTTAAAACTATTTGGGAAGGGAATTATGAAAAAAGACCATTTTCTGAAATCCTTATTGAGCCCAAAGTAACTTCAGCAAGAGAATACTATCTTGCTTGTACCTATGATCAAACAGTAAGAGGGCCAGTTATCATTTTTTCAAAATTTGGTGGGATGGATATTGAGCTTGTTGCCAAAAGACAGTCAGACGCGGTGATAAAAGAGCCGGTTGATGTATTACATGGATTACAAAACTTTGATTTTAACAAAGTATTTGAACAAGCAGAGCTAAAAGAAGAGCTCTATGACCAAATGAAAGCCATCATTGAAAAGCTCTACAATTGTTTCTTAAAAACGGATGCAGAGCTTATAGAAATCAATCCATTAATCGAAACAGAAGACGGTGAGCTCATAGCCGCTGATTGCAAAATGACCCTAGATGATTCTGCAATGTATAGACATGAATTTACGATTCCTCAGCGAACAGGAGCGAGAGAATTAACTCAAATGGAAATCAAAGCCAGAGAAATAGATGCAAGAAGTCATCGGGGGGTTGTAGGAAGAAGTATGTTAGAACTAGATGGCGATATTGCTTTTATGTCTTCAGGCGGAGGAGCAAGCATTACTTGTTTAGATGCTCTTATGTCTTATGGTGGTAGACCCGCAAATTTTGTTGAATATAGTGGAAATCCAGAAAGAGAAGATGTAAAAGACTTAACAAAGCTTGTCTTAAGTAAAAAAGAGTTACGTGCTTTGTGGGTGGTTGGTCCAACCGCAAACTTTACGGATATTTACGAAACATTGGGTGGGGTTTTAGAAGCTTTACAAGAAATACAGCCTCAATTTCCTATACTTATTAGACGTGCAGGCCCAAGAGATGACGAAGCAAAATCTGCAATTGAACAGTTGCAAAAAGAATCAAACTTAGACATTACATTTTACGGAGAAGAAATTTCAATGACAGAAAGCGCCAAACTACTTATAGATAAAATAGGTGTAGAAAATTAGTTTCTCCCTTACCGCCCCCCCAATCCCTCTGCTAGCTTTCGGCCATGAGCTCAAGCCGAATGGGAGGAGGGGGAGGCGTTTAAGACTGGTTTCGCTCCCCTCCTTCTAGCTCTCGGCCATGAGCTCGAGCCGAATGGGAGGGGTTGGGGGCGGTAAAGGATAACCAAGATTAATAAAAAATATATGATCATAAAAGCAATTATTTTTGATTTTAATGGGACTTTATTTCATACAATTTCTCAATTAGCCCCTGGCGCAGAAGAGCTATTTGCCTTTTGTAAAGAAAAGAATATCCGGATGGCTGCTATAACCGCTGGTGTATATGACCAAACGGTGATTCATCATTTAGGTTTAGATACCGCAATGGAAAAAATTGAAATTGTACAAGAAAACGGAAAAACCCCAGATGCCTTTAGAAAAATGATCGAAGAATTAGGTTTAGATATTGGCGAAGTTATTGCAATTGGGGACTTAAAAGGGAAAGAAATTCGTTGTATGAATATGATTGGTGGAAAAACAATTTGGATTCATAATGGTAGACCAGGTTCTCCATCTTTAAACCCAGATGAACATCCAGATTTTTCAGTTACCAATTTAAAAGAAGCTCAAGCTGTTTTAGTGGATTTATTGAAGGAAGAATAACTATGTCTATTTTGATTGATGAAAATACAACTTACTTAATCCAAGGAATTACGGGAAAAGAAGGCCAAAGAGCTACCAAGTTTATGCTCGGAGGAGGAAGCAAAATTATTGGTGGTGTGCGACCTGGAAAAGCGGGCGAACTTGTAGAAGGCATTCCTGTTTTTGATACTGTTCAAGCTATTATGAACGAGCAAGCTGTAGATGTCTCTGTTATTGCAGTTCCTCCAAAATTTGTAAAAGATGCCGCAATAGAGGCAATAGATGCAGGTGTGAAACTCATTGTTCCAATTGCTGAAGGAGTCCCGATTGCAGATGTCGTTTGGTTAAAAGCTTATGCAGAATCAAAAGGTGCTCGCATGATCGGACCTAATACTGTTGGAATTATTTCTCCAGGGAAGTCAAAAGCAGGGGTTATCGGTGGTATCGATAATCGAGCTTATTCACCTGGTTCTATTGGAGTGATCTCTAAAAGTGGTGGGATGTCTAGCGAAACAGCACGTTTATTAACTCAAGCTGGTTTAGGGCAATCTACGGTTATCAATATTGGTGGTGATAAAATAATTGGAACAGATTATGTTGATGCTTTAAAAGAGTTTTCAAAAGACGATGAAACAAAAGTGCTGGTCCTTTTTGGTGAGATTGGTGGAATCTACGAAGAATTAGCTGCTGAATATATTGCTTCATCTAAATTTACAAAACCAGTGATTGCTTTTATTTCTGGGAAATTTGCAGAAAGATGGAAAGGGGTCTCATTGGGGCATGCCGGTGCAATTATCGAAGGAAATAAGGGAACAAGAAATAGTAAGGTAAAAGCATTGGAATCCGCTGGAGTACTAGTTGTCGACATTCACCATGAATTGGTAGATGCAGTTAAATCCGTTCTCTAGTTTTTTTCATAAAATGAAAGCACCACGGTTGTTAAGCGTGGTGCTGGTTGAGCCACCCAGTGATTTCTCCTAGGTGAACTACGAATGCTCCTTCAAGGTCAATGAGACGATTGGCCTCATCTTCCTCGAGATGATGGTCTTGGAGAACTCGTAGCAGGACTTCGCTACGAGCCTTTCTGAGAACGATGTAGATCCCACTTGGGATTGATTTGTCTTCCTTTCGGGAGTAAATCAAGTGGTCGAACATTTCGTCGACAACCCCGCTGGGAACTGGTGCTTCTGAGATCTGTTCGAGCCACCAGCAGAAGAACCGAATCAGGCGGATCGGTGACAACTGATCTGCAAGGTACATCGTCTCTTCTAGCCTTGCAATCAGGTTTTGGTCTGTGTCTTGCCAGGCTTCTTGTGCGTTTTTGTAGAGTTTTTTGTCGTTATTTCCGGTCATGTCCCCCTCTTTCTGGACAGAATGGTTTATGCACCTTAAGATGCAATTAATCCTATCTTATTGATATTAATCATATTTAGCAAGCCATATGAACTCCTTTCAAATTCATGATCATTCAATTGAAGATCTCATTTCTCGACTAAGTTTTACACAAACATTGTATTATCTTTGGACAAATCGAATGCCAACTGAAGCTCAAGATACATTGCTTCAAGCTTGTCTCGTCGCAGTTATTGATCATGGTCCAGAAGCACTTTCTTCTAAAACTGCTCGGATGGCAGCTTCTGGTGGGGCAGAAATGAACGCAGCTTTAGCTGCTGGAGCATTGTCTGCTGCCAAGCATCATGGAACATTACCAATTCGAAATGCTGCCCAAATCATTAAAGACGGAGTAGATAATGGAGTTTCTGCAAGCGATTTAGTGGCACAAAAATTACAAGCAAAAGAACGAATCCCTGGGTTTGGACATCGAGTTTATGAAACAGATCCAAGAACTCAAGCATTATTACGAAAAGCAGAAGAACTTGGTTTAAAAGACCAATATATAAATTATGCTTTAGAAATAGAAAGTGAATTAGAAAAGCAAAAAGGAAAAAAACTTTGTTTAAATGTAGATGGTGCGATTGCGAGTTTATTACCAGCCTTAGAATTACCACCTGAATTAGCGCAATCACTTTTTCTCATTGGGCGTCTACCAGGAATGGCATATCATATTGCAAATGAACTAAAAGAAAAGCCTGCGAGTATGCGAAAGAAGTAGTTGGAAACTTGCAAAACAATAAAATCACTAAAACACTGAAGCACAGAATGATTGAGCCTTTGAAAAAATAAACTCTGTAAAAAAGCGAAAGCCGTCGACCTAATGAAAGATGACGGCTTTTTGGTTGAGGTGGTTTTGCAATACTGGCTTTCTTCGGGAGCTGTTGCGCTGTCGACTGGGTGTGCGCGCACCAGATTTTCTTCTATTGCGAGAAGTCAGGGCGATGAAGCCGTGGCCAGCAATGAAGAGAGTTCCGAAGAGGAAAATACCAAATAGCCAAATGGCTATGACAATCATGCCGATGAATGCCATCGCAATCCCCAACATATAGGACAGGATTTCTCTCATTTTTTGTCTCCTTCCCTGTTCTCTCTATAGCTTTACATAGGAAGGATTGATTTGGCAAATAAAATGCAAAGAGCTCTAGAAAACGGCTGATGAAGAGGTTTCGTACCTCGTCGGCTATTTTCTAGAGCTCAATTGTCGACCCTACCCCAGCGTTCGCTGACCCAGTAGATCAAGGGGAGAATCGGGCTAAACGGGGCGATCATTCTCATCCCGCTCCACCCTAATTCGTAGTAGGTAATACCGATTAGAACGATTCCAACCAGCACAATACTTGCAATACACCCCATTCCAGAGGGGTCTTCAATGTCTTCCATTTTGACTCCATAGTTTGGGATTGGGGAAGAGATACATTCTCATAAAAACAGAAAAACTTCAAGGTTTGTGGTGAATACATTGACAAATGGGTTCTATAATGATTTGCTTAATACAGAGGGAGTCAGGAGGAGGTGCATGCTTGCTGACATTTGTTTTGGATTTGGTCTTTTGGTTGCCATTGGGCTAATCCGAGTGTTTTCAGGGGGGGAGAACCCCCCAAGAGTAAATCCTGGGCTCGAAACGAAGAAGTGGCGAAAAAGTGAACGGCTGTACAATTCCTTCTCGGATGAGTACAACGACCGAACAGGCGCGTGAGGTCGAAATCTGGGAAGCGCATTTACGTCTCAACGTGAGTGCGCTTCTACCTTTTAGCAATCTTTATAACATGTTAGTATGGGCTTATTAAAGCCTTTTTATTATGTCTAGTTTTCAAACAATTTTCCCACATATTCCGGGTGATTTTCCGTTTAAATTACCTAAATTAGAATGGGAAATACAAGAACAAGTTGGTGAGGGGACAGAAATTGGACAATATGTTGTGATTGAAGAGAATGTACAAATTGGAAAAAATTGTCTAATTCGTTCCCATGTTTTATTAAGAAGCGGAACCGTTATTGGTGACAATTGTGTTATTGGTCATGGGTCAGAAATAAAAAACACTTATATTTGTGATGAAGCTAAAATAGGAAGCCATTGTTTTGTTGGTGATTCGATTATTGGAAAAGGAGCACGGATTGGTTCGGGAACCATTACAGGGAATAGACGATTTGATCAAAAACCAATTGATTGGTTAACAAATGAAGGTAAGGTTGCGTCAACAAAAGATAAATTAGGTTTATTGTTAGGAGATTATGCCCGCCTTGGCGCACATGTCACAACAAACCCTGGTGTGATTATTGGCGCGTATACTTGGGTAAGCGGTGGAGAAGTTGTTTCTCAGCATATTCCAGAAAAAACTTTTGTAAAAATTGGAGGAGACATAGTAGAAAATAAACAGACCATGGATTTATCAAGCCAAGATATGAAGAGAGAAAGATAAAAGCTATTATGAATTATTTAGAAATCCAATTACAATACGATCATTATGTAGAGTATTGTATTCCTAAATCATAGTTTTGTGTTAATTATATACCTCCTCCCCTTGTCTTTCGACCCCGAGCTCAAGACCCGAGGGGAAAAGGGGGAGGTCGGGAGGGGGTATAGTGATTAACAAAATAAATTAATTCAATCAAAAAACCCTACGACAAGCGAAGGGTTTTTTGTTTTTCCGACCGGAAAAGGGTCGTAGATACGCCTTTTCCTACCCTCAGAAACTGAGAGATAAGAAGAGGTTATCGTTTTTTTCGCTTAGCAGCTTTTTTCTTAGGCGCAGCTTTCTTTTTAGCTGGCTTACGTTTAGCAGCTTTTTTAGGAGCGGCTTTACGTTTAGATGCTTTAATTTTAATAGATCTAACATCCTTACTTTGTCAGATGACAAAAGTATTTTTTAAATATCTATGAAAAAATAATTTTTATAATCTAAAATATTTTTTATTAT
>CAYGRO010000006.1:61931-76681 GCA_964352335.1 uncultured Gammaproteobacteria bacterium
CGCAGCTTTCTTTTTAGCTGGCTTACGGTTAGCAGCTATTTTAGGAGCGGCTTTACGTTTAGCTGGTTTACGTTTTTTAGCAGCAGCTTTCTTTTTAGCTGGCTTTCGTTTAGCAGCTTTTTTAGGAGCAGCTTTACGTTTAGCTGGTTTACGTTTAGCAGCTTTTTTAGGAGCGGCTTTACGTTTTGTTGCTTTCTTTTTCATAGTTCTCACCTCCTTCCTTTGTCAGATGACAAAACTATTTTTTAAATAGCTTTGAAAAAATAATTTTTATCATCTAAATTAGTTTTTATTTTTGTCTTTTTAAAGACAACTTAATTATATGTAATTGTGATAATAGTAAACAAGAAATTTTGTCAAGATAAAATATAAAGTTTGTTATCGTTTTTTTGAAAAAAATAATTTAAGAAAATAATTATTACTAAAATACTTTTGTTCAGTTTCTCTTTTTAATTTAGTATGGATTTTGTTAAAAACAAAAGTAGTAAATACAGAGAGAAATTATTAGTAAGTATATTTTTTTAAAAAAAGAATCAGTTCACAAAAGTACTGGTTGAAAATTAATGCAAGAAAAAATTGTATTTGAAATAACTTTTATTTTTTCATTTTATGGTTTCATAATTTTAACGTTTTTCATTTTGACTGATACAGAAAACAGGTACGTCATGAATAGAACGATCCGTCAATCTATACGATTTAGTCATTTTTCGGTAAGATACAATTATTGTTTACAGATCAGTATTTTATTTTTTTTCGCTAATGTATGAAGAAATTTGTTGTTATAGACGGGAATGCAATTCTCCATCGCGCTTGGCATGCGCTTCCACCGACACTTATGACGAAGGATGGAATAATCATAAATGCTGCTTTTGGTTTCACTTCTATTTTGCTTAAAGTTGTTTCAGATTTACAACCAGACTACCTTGCTGTTGCTTGGGATACTGCTGCTAAAACATTTCGTGCAGAAAAATACGAAGACTATAAGGGAACTCGTGAATCAAAAGAACAAGAATTGTATGACCAAGTTCCTATCATTCAAGAAGTGCTAAATACGTTTGGTGTACCCAATCTTTTTTTAGATGGATATGAAGCTGATGACATTATTGGAACACTTGTTACTCGTGCAAAAGAAGAAAAAGAGATAGAAAGCATGATTGTCACAGGAGATTTAGATAGTTTACAACTTGTGGATAAGTTAACAAAAATTTATACACCAAAGAAAGGAATAGGTGAGGTTTTGATTTATGATGAAAAAGAAGTTTTTAATCGATATGGTTTATATCCAAATCAAATTATCGATTTCAAAGCGATGAAAGGAGATGCGTCAGATAATATTAAAGGGGTTGCAGGTATCGGAGAAAAATCTGCAATCAGTTTATTACAACAATTCGATACATTGGACGGAATTTATAAAGCTATTGAAGCTTCTGATAAAGTAGAAGGAGTAAAGCCGGGACAGCATAAAAAGCTCTTAGAAGGAAAAGAAGATGCCTATTTTTCGCAAGAGCTTGTAACGATTGATCTTAATGTTCCTGTAAAGTTTGATTTTAAAGAGGCTGAGTTTAGTGAATATGATTTAAATAAGATTGTAGAAGTATTTCAACGTTATGAATTTAAGACACTTTTGTCTCGATTGCCAAATTATGTAAAAGAATCTGCTTCTGCAGAATCAACAATAGCTTCTAGCCCAGTACATCACTATACCTTCATTAAAACCAAGAAAGAAACGGAAGCATTTGTTAAAACAATGAAAGGAGTAACAACATTTGCTTTTGATACAGAAACAACAGGAATTAGACCTTTTCAAGATGAATTATTAGGGATGAGCATTAGTTGGAAAGCAGGGGAATCTGTCTATATCCTCGCTGAGGCTATTACCGATTCATTAAAAGCGGTTTTTGCTAATGAAAAAATAGGAAAAATTGCTCATCAGGCAAAGTTCGATCTAGAATTTTTACAAGAATACGGATTCACAATTAATAATCTCTTCTTCGATACAAAAATTGCGGCTTACCTTTTACAGCCAGGCAGTAATACTATTGGACTTAAAGATTTAGCTTTTGAAGAATTTGGTTTTCAAATGACTAAATTAAAAGATTTGCTTGGAACAGGGAAAAAAGCATTGAATATGGCTCAGCTAGCAGAGCAAAAACCAGAAGAATTGGCTCAATATGCAGCAGCAGATGCAGATTATACAATGCAATTGTATTCAATTTTAGATAAGCGTATTAAAGAAGAAAAACTAGAAGAGGTCTATGAAAAATTGGATATGCCTCTTATTGATGTCTTAATTGAAATTGAACGAAATGGAGTATTGCTAGACGTAAAAAAAATGAAGGGACTTGGGGCATCATTAAAAGAGAGGATCGACACAATGGAGAAAGAGATTTATACGCTTGGAAAAGGAGAATTTAATATTAAGTCTCCGAAACAGTTAGCGGAAGTTCTCTTTACTCGCTTAGGATTATCGACAGAAAATATTAAAAAAACCAAAACAGGTTATTCTACTGCTGCTTCTGAATTAGAGAAATTAGCGCCATTAAGTCCGATTATTGATTTAATTTCTGAATATCGAGAGTTAACAAAGCTCAAAAGTACGTATGTCGATACATTGCCAGAACTTGTAAACCCAAAAACAGGTCGAGTCCATGGAATGTTTAATCAAACCGTGGCCGCGACCGGTCGTTTATCTTCCTCTGACCCAAATTTACAAAATATCCCTATTCGAACAGAAGAGGGAAGAAAGATTCGAGAAGCTTTTATTGCTCCAAAAGGATATAAAATATTAGCTTGCGATTATTCACAAATTGAATTGCGTGTTGTTGCTTCATTAGCAAATGATGAATCAATGATTAAAGCGTTTAAAGCGGGTGAAGATATTCATAAACGTACTGCTGCTAATATTCATGATATTCCTTTTGAAGAAGTAACAAAAGAAGAGAGATATTCTGCAAAAGCTATTAACTTTGGTGTGCTTTATGGACAAGGTCCATGGGGGTTATCTCAAACAGCCAAAATTCCTTTGGCAGATGCAAAAGAATATATCGATAAATACTTTAAAAAACACGCACCAATTAAAAAGTACCTCGATAAAATGATCACAGACGCACAAGAACATGGATATGTACAAACATTATTTGGGCGTAAACGGTATATTCCAGAAATAAACTCATCTGTAAAAATGGTTCAAGCACAAGCAGAGCGAATTGCGATCAATATGCCTATTCAAGGAACAGCCGCTGATGTCTTAAAGATTGCAATGATCGAATTATATAAACAAATTTCTCAAAAGTATAAAAGAGAAGAGGTAAAAATGATTTTAACTGTTCACGATGAAATGGTTTTTGAAGTAAGAGATGACTTATTAGATGAAGTCGCTCAAAAAGTCCAAGATATTATGGAAAACCCGAAAGGATTTAAGCTTGAAGTCCCGATTAAAGTAGATGTTGAAGTAGGGCAGAATTGGGGAGAGCTTAAAGATTGGAAGAAATAAACACAACAAATCTGCAAAATTACAAAACTGCAAAGGAATTAAACTTTTGCAGTTTTGTAATTTTGCAGATTTGTTGCTTTCAGATGCTATCGATGATTTGTTCTATACGCTTGTGCTAATTCATTAATCTTTTGAGAGACAAAATCAGGCTCAGGGATTTGTTTGAAATGAAAAAGGTTTTTAGCAGCAGCTGATTGAATCAACACATTTCCATATTCTAATATAGTTGGGATAACCCCTTCAATATTAGAAGAAACATCTTGAATTTGTTCTAAACTTTGCTCAGAAATGGTTACGTGAAATAATCCTTTTTGTTCTCTATCAATAATGCGATGTGTTGTCACAATCCAAACATCTAAGTAATAGTCGATAAAGGTTGTATAAATAGAAATCCAAACAAATAAGTAGTACAGACTAACAGTTAAGACTGTAATTGCATAGCTAATTGATCCTGCAAGTGCATTTGGAAAATTTGTAATAACTAATAAATAGACCCCTATAGGAATAAGGGCAAGAACAAAGACAAAAAAGTATTTCATGAAAAGAATAATCCAATGTCTTCGTAAAAACAAAATAATTTTTTCATTCTCTTCAATATGCCCGTTTGGGAGCCATTTTTTTACGTTGATTTGTTGTAATTTATCCATACTTATAGCCCAATTCCTGGGGAAGTAGTTGTTAGAGAAAATAGTTGAATTGTTTGATTCCAGTCAATCCCCAGAATAAAGGTAAATGAAACAAAGCCGATTAAAATAATACCAGCAAGAAATATTCCTGTCATAAAATAGCTCGCTGCGTCTAAATGAGCAAAACGGACGATATGGTATAAGCTAAATAATCCATAGAGTAAAAAGACTCCAGCTAAAATAATGTATGTAATGAGGAAGATGTAGAGGGGAATACCCATAGAAATACTTGGCTTTTAGTGGCTAATAGAAATTAAACAATTTTTTCTAATCCTAGGTGTTTATAAGCTCTTTCAGTTGCTTCACGACCACGTGGTGTTCTTTGAATCATTCCAATTTGCAAAAGAAATGGCTCGCAGACATCTTCTACTGTACCTATTTCTTGGTCTGTGGATGCTGCAATGGTATTTAATCCCACGGGTCCACCGTTAAACTTTTCAATAATGGCCATCAAGATCATGCGGTCAACTTGGTCTAAACCTAATTGATCCACTTGAAGTAAGTCTAATGCTTCTTGAGCAATTTCTGGTGATAACGTGCTTGCATATTTGACCTGACTATAATCTCTTACACGTTTTAGTAGGCGATTGGCGATACGAGGTGTTTTTCTTGAGCGCGTGGCAATAGATAAGGCTGTTGTTTCATCTATTGGCATAGATAGTAGGTTTGCGCTTCTTTTAATAATATCAGATATCTCATTGTCCGTATAAAAAGAAAGATGTAACACATTTCCAAATCGATCTCGTAATGGGGAAGAGAGTAAACTCAAGCGTGTTGTTGCTCCAACAATAGTAAATTTAGGTAAATCGATACGCAAAGTTCTTGCAGATGGCCCTTTACCGATAACAAGGTCTAAAGCAAAGTCTTCCATGGCTGGATATAGAATTTCTTCTACAGCTCGGTGTAGTCCATGAATTTCATCAATAAATAAAATATCCCCTTCTTGAAGATTTGTTAAAATTGCCGCTAAGTCACCACTTTTTTCTAAAGCAGGTCCAGAAGTAATGATAATATTTTTATTCATCTCTTTAGCAATGATATGAGCTAAAGTCGTTTTTCCTAAACCAGGAGATCCATAAAGCAAAACATGGTCCAATGCTTCATTTCTCAGTTTTGCCGCTTGCATAGAAATATCTAAATTCGTTTTGACTTGAGCTTGGCCAATATAATCGTCTAAAGATTGAGGGCGCAAAGACAATTGAAATTGTCCTTCTTCTTTCGTTTCATCCCTTTGAATAGCAGAGTTTTGTAATGGTTCATTTGTCATATATGCGTATTATAAAGCATTCAGCAAAATTAACCCAATGCAGTAAGTCGTTGACAAAATCTCCGATTTTAAGTATTATTTATTATCTCGTAATAAGTTAATTGAAAAACAGGAGTTGGTTTTCGTGACCAAAGTCAAACAAGTCTTTGTCGACGGTAGTCATCTCTTGATGACTATCAGGCGTGAAAGCCGGTCAAAACAGCGTAATTCTCCCACATTCAGGTTCGAGTACGCAAAGATGCTCGATGACATTCAAGGGGATGATGTTCTAGGTGAGCACTCCGCAGTCTTCCTTTCGCATCCTCCGCATGGCAAGATGAGCTACCTCTCCACTGAGGATGAGACAGTGTTTCGCGATCGCTCTTATGCGGTTCGTCGCTACCTCTTGCATGAAAAAAGGGTTGATTGTTATTCCTGCGGTCGCACATTTAACCAGTACAGAGAAAAACCGGTTGATGCGGCTCTCATTGTTGCCATTTTTAAGGCGGCACTAAGAGCGGGGCAGAACGAATCGATTGTTCTCGTCTCGGGCGATGGCGACTTTCTCGAAGCAGTGAGAGAAATCATGGACCCGTGCGGTGGGTTTGGTATTCCTGTCCAGGTTTACGGTTTCGAAACTTCAACCAACCACGAATTCAAGACATTGCCCGAGTTTGGCTTTCAGTCGCTCGATGCATACTTGGAAAAAAGAAGGATTGCTCAAGTGGTACGTAACCGTGCAACCAATAAGGCATGGCCACGCACCAAGATGTAGTTCTCCTACAAATGGAGAGGCGTAAGCCCCGAAGAATGGAAACGTTCTCTCGGGGCTTTGGTTTTATTAGGTGAAAAACAAAGAAGGCCCGTACTGAGGGAGCCTCCTTTGATTAACACGTATCTTGTATCAGTGTGGGTTTTTCCCACAAATGTTGCATAAGCGTTTAGACGAGCTTATTTTTAAAACCCCTGCCTGCCTAAAAGGCAGGTATGAATTGGGCGACAATCTACAGCTACGAGAAGCCATTCTTCTCATAATTCGACTGATTGTAGACTGCTCCAAGTAAGATGCCATGATACCCAGATGTGGGTACAAGTGATAGTTCCGTTCGTCAATATCTCACGGGATACCACGCAAGCAAACCTAGATGCGAGAGAGCGTAGGGGATTGTTTCCTCCTTGGCGGCTTTCTTAAAGTGAATGTATGAGCTAGAATATCGGTCTTTCCTAATCGTTTCGGAGACACTCTTTTTATCGAGTGATCAAGATCAGGTTGCGGCTTATGTCCCTTTTACAGGTTTACAAGCCAAGACGAGAGAGTCTTTTAACGTCACTTGATAAAAGACAGATAGTTCTAGAGACGAGATTTGGAGGAAACGTCTCTCTCAAGGTACATTCTCGCTTTAAAAAAGCCCAAAGCAAGAAACAATAATTTTGTTTGCATCTTGCTTTGAGCATTTTAGTAAATTCAGATTTACTTCCTATGAGCTCAAACAAGATGATTTGTTATAGAGCTTTCCCGAGGACATCTTACCATGAACAGTTATATTCGCAACAAAGGCTAATATTAGGTGATAATACTGCTACTGTGGATACTCTGTTAACAAGCAGTGGGTAAGCATGTGGATAGCTTTTTTTCTCTTCCTTTCACCTATTAATACAATAGTTCTTTCATTTTCTTCTACCGCCCCCAGTCCCTCCTAGAAGGAGGGGAGCAGAAAATAACAATTTTAGAGTGTCTCTACCTCCTTCTAGGGGCGGTAATTGAGAAGCTACTTTTTCTGTTCAACTACAAAAAAACGACCTTGTATCAGGCCGTTTTTATTTCTTATGACATTGGGCTTTCAGTACTTGGTTCTTTAACGGCTTCTGGCTCATGGCTAGATTTTGCTTTTAAAGCATCTTTTAATGCTTTACCTGCTTTAAATTTTGGAACAGTTACAGCAGGTACATTTATACGCTCAGTTGGTTTTTGTGGATTTACTCCAATTCTTGCTGAACGGAATTTTGCAGAGAAAGTACCAAATCCTGTTAGTGTCACTTCGTCACCTTTTACAAGAGTTTGAGTGATGACTTCTAACATTGCTTTCATGATTGACTCCACATCTTTTTTAGGAAGTCCTGTTTTCGCAACGATAGAGTCTGCTAATTCAAATTTATTCATACACCATGTATTAATGATATCCTCCCCAGCTTGGGGACATGGGTATTATACTAGTTTTAGCCGAAAAAGAAAATTTTTGCATTTGAATTTCTCAGACTACTAGTAAATCTTACTCTAGTTTAGACTTCCACCGTTGTTTGTAATAATTCAATTGAAACCGCTTTTCGTTTTTCACCGATTTCAACTAATACTGCATTGATATCACAGGCTCCTTCATCTGGGTACTCGAAACGGCTTTTTTCTCCTTTTACAAATCGTTTTAATACAGATTCTTTTGTTACGCCAATAACAGAATCACGTAATCCATTCATTCCAACATCTGTAATATAGGCTGTTCCATCTGGGAGAATGCGAGCATCTGCTGTTGGGATATGTGTATGTGTTCCAACGAGAACTGAGGCTCTTCCATCTAAATGCCATCCCATACTCACTTTTTCTGAAGTTGCTTCTCCATGAAAATCAACAAAAATAGCATCATAGTTTTTTGGTGGGTGTTTTGCAAGGAATGAATCCATTGCATGAAAAGGGTTTTCTACTTCGTCACGCATAAAAACTTGAGCTTGGATATTTACAACGAGTAGTTTTTTTCCATCGATATCTAATTCACGCATTCCAACTCCAGATTTTCTTGAAAAATTTAGTGGGCGGATAACAAGTGGGTTGATTGCATCTAATAGTTCATCTCCAACTTGTTTATCCCAAATATGGTTCCCTGAGGTAAAAAAATCGACTCCAGCAGCGACCATTTCATCAATGGTAGACTTTGTAATTCCAGCTCCATGGGCCAAATTTTCTGCATTGGCAATCACCACATCTGGTTGATATGTTTCTTTCCAAGTCGGTAAAATTTTTGCAACACCTCGTCGGCCAACTTTGCCAACAATGTCACCAAAAAATAAGATTTTCATATGAAACGATAATGGGTAATTTCCGCCAAAGGCGGATCCGCCTCTGGCGGAAACTTTTGACCCCGCACAAAGTAATTTTGCGGGGTCAATGGTCACTGGTCAATGGTTCTATTTTATCGCGCGTATTCAATAAACCGTTTTTCTCGAATCATATTAACTTTAATTTCCCCTGGGTAATTCAATTCGTTTTGAATATCATTAGCAATATCTCTACAGAGTTTCATAGAAGCCCAGTCATCTGTTTTCCCAGCATCTACAAAGACACGGATTTCACGACCTGCTTGAATGGCATAAGCTTTGTCCACTTCTTCTCGACGAGTACAAACATTTTCTAATTCTGTAAGACGTTGAATGTATAATTCATGGCTATCTCTACGAGCTCCAGGTCTTCCACCAGAAATCATATCAGCAACTTTTACAATCATCGCTTCTAATGTTGGTGGAACATCGTCATGGTGATTAGCAATTGGGTAAATAATTTCTTCTGGTAAACCAAATTTTCTTCCAAGAACAGCTCCAATTTCTGGATGTGTTCCTTGTACTTCATGGTCAACTGCTTTTCCAATGTCATGGAGTAACCCACCTTGTCGACAAACTTTAATATCTGCTCCTAGCTCTTGTCCTAATAAAGCTGCTAAATGAGCAACTTCAATAGAATGCAGTAAAACATTTTGTCCAAAACTTGTTCGATATTTTAATCTTCCAAGCACAGCTAAAAGCTTAGGGTCGAGTCCTGCAACATTTGCTTTATAAGCAGCTTCTTCTCCAGCACGTTTAATATCAATAGCCATTTCTTTTTTGGCAATTTCTACAACTTCTTCAATTCGAGCTGGTTGAATTCTTCCGTCAGCAAGCATTTTTTCTAATGCTCGTTTTGCTAGATGGCGACGAATAGGTGAGAAAGAAGAAATGGTAATAATCCCTGGGGTGTCATCAACAATTAATTCCACACCAGTAAGTCGTTCTAATGTTTTGATGTTCCGTCCTTCTTTACCGATAATACGTCCTTTCATATCATCATTTGGTAAATCAACAATAGTGGTTGTTAATTCAGCAATATGAGATTGAGTAACACGTTGAATAACATTAGCTAATGTTTTTTTAGCTTTGATTGCCATTTCTTCAGATGTTTCATCTTGAAGTTTTTTTACACGTGCGGTGATTTCTGGTCCGTATTCTTTTTCTACAGTAGCAATAAGAGTTTCTTTTGCTTGTTCCGCAGAAAGATTCGCTACTTCTTCCAATTTTTTTTGTTGAACAGATTTTGCTTCGTCAAGTTCTTCTCTGACTTGTTTAATCTCATCAGCTTTTTCTGTTAATTGAGCATGTTTGTCTTGAAGCTCGATAAGCTTTTTATCAAAGGTTTCTTCACGTTGAGCTAATCGATCTTGTTGTTCTTTTAATTCTTGTCGTCTTTCTTGCTCTTCTTTTCTTGCTTCATCTAATGATTTTTGTGATTCTTTTTTTGCCTCTAAGAGTAAATCTTCTGCATCACTCTTTGCTTTTTTGATCAGTTCTTCTGCTTTTACTTCTGCATTATCTGCTTGTTTGCTTCCAATGCTTTGTCGAATAATGTATCCAATAGCTCCACCGACAGCAAGGCCGAGGAGAATCCAAATTAATTGCATAAAGGTTATTATCCCTTTGGTGTTTCTCGATTATCTTGATGCAATAGAAAAATCAACGAGTATTGCTCGTTTTTTAGTGATGAATGTTGTTTGCTTTGTGCAAATCAGCATAATTCTTTCGCAAGTGATAATTTCGTCTGTTTTTCGTGTAAATTTCCGGATTCGAGAACCACGTTCAGGGTTGTTTAAGACGAATTAAGTAGTCCAAGAGTAGCAGGAATAAGGGAGTTAGTCAATGGGGAATGAAACAGGTAAATTTGTTTATCACTTCGCAATCGCTTATTAAAAAGTTGCAAATTTACAAAATAACAAAACTGCAAAGAATGGTCCTTTGCAGTTTTGTAGATTTGCCAGTTTATCAATTTCTTTCCTAGCGTTTTTCAATAACAGAATCGATTAGACCATAAGCTTTTGCTTCTTCGGCACTCATGAAATTATCTCTGTCTGTATCAAGTTCTACTTGTTCTTTCTTTTGACCGGTATGTTCAGCTAAAAGGGTATTTAATTTATCTTTGATTTTTAAGATATGTTTTGCATGAATTTCAACATCAGAAGCTTGACCAGAAGCTCCACCTAAAACTTGGTGAATCATAATTTCAGAATTTGGCAAAGCAAATCGTTTCCCTTTTTCTCCTGCAGAAAGTAAGAATGCACCCATACTCGCGGCCATACCAATACAGATGGTTTGTACATCGGGTTTGATCAATTTCATTGTGTCATAAATAGCTAATCCAGCAGAAACAGAACCACCAGGCGAGTTGATATAAAATTTGATATCTTTTTCTTGGTCTTGGCTTTCTAAAAAAAGCATTTGTGCAATAATAGAATTGGCAACAATGTCATCTACAGGTGTACCTAAGAAGATAATTCGATCTTTAAGTAATCGAGAATAAATGTCATAAGCTCTTTCTCCATAAGATGATTTTTCTATTACTGTTGGGATGAGGTTCATATATTGTATGATGCCAATCTACGAATGAATGCTAATCTGCAAATCGGCTACGAATTAATTTTAGTGAAGCATACAAGTTGATTAGCAGTCGGTCAAGGGGAGTGCTAATCGTTCTAATATGGTATACTATTTATAGACAAATTTTATCTCAAATATATGAAAAATAAAAAAACTGCTTTAATGCATAAATATCACCCAGGAGGTTATATTGGTTGGGGAATTGCCATCTTGCTTCTTATGGCAATAGCAATAGGTGTAACAATGTATATTGTTAATGAAAATAAGAGTTTTGAAGGAGAAATTGCTAAGTTAACGGAAGGTAATCAAGGTGAAGCTGAGAGAACTAAAATCCGTTCATTTGCAGGTCGATTGGCTGGAATAAAAGACGAAATCACTGCATTAAAATGGATTTCCTATTCTTTAGACCAAGCCGTTACTATAAAATATCCACTTGGTTACCATGCACTTTCTCAAGATTATTTCGAGCCATATGGAAGAGAGGTTATTCTTTCTAAAAAACCAATTGAGTTTGTAGAAGGGGAATTGGATAATATCGATTATATTACCATCGCTACTCGTTTAATCGTTGATGAGACTTCAGATGATATTTCTAGTGATTTCTTTATCGAAGAATATTTAGAAGATTTAAATAATAGAGAGAGCGATACGTATAAGTCTGCCTCTGGATTAACGTATACTCATATAACTGGTGATCAAAAAATTGCTTCAGAACTGGATCAACCAACGGATATTTACTCCTTATTATATAGAGATCAAGAACAGCAATTACATCACTTACTGATTCTCTCTGTAGAAAAAGTAAATGAACCAGTTTTACAAGACTTTGTTGATCAAATTACATTACCAAGTAATTTTATTGAAGTAAGTCCTACGCAAGAGACAAAATAAGGGCAAATAGCCTACAAACAAAAAAACCTCCGAGGAGGTTTTTTAGTATCCTAGTAAAACTAGGATAGAGGTGTGGAGGATATCTATCCCGCACTTTTGTAAACAAATGTACGGGAATTGATCCAGGAATAGATTCCTGTAATTTGTTTTTGAGATTTCAAACCTGCAGTCAAGAAGATATAACCGAGAAAGGTCCGAGCCGGAGCCAGGAACGATCTTGGAGCATATCCCCATGCTTGTCGTGACTGCAGATTTGATTTCTCAAATTTGCTCTAGATAAAATAATGCCAAGGAACACTGTCCCTCAGCCAAGTTACTGTATCACACCTGTGGATAAATGTCAAGCTATGTGAACGTAGTTTTGTGGAAATGGTGTGGGATAACTGAGGGTAAAGCCACTTTTTTAGCTAATATTAGGTGTGTTTGTCTGTGGTAAAGATTTGTTTGAATTTGGTTAAAATAATTTGACAAAGTCTGTTTTTTAGGGTTTCGCTCAAAAAACAAGAAAAGAGTATACTAAATACACGATCTAACTATTCATTCATTTCCTTGTTTTCTGATGTCTTCTTAGGATGACTTAGGGGGTTGGAACCATTCTATGCCAAAGAAAAAAGTTTTTGTGACACGTAATATACCAGATCCTGGGATTCCACTTTTAAAAAAAGCTGGGTTTGATGTAGAGGTTTACGAAAAGGATCAAATTATTCCTACAAAAGAATTACTCAAAAGAATTAAAGGGAAAGATGCTGTTTTGTCTTTGCTCACAGATGTCATTGATGAAAATTTTTTTAAAGCTGCGGGTGATCAATTACAAATTGTTGCCAATTATGCAGTTGGTTTTAATAATATTGATTTAGAAGCTGCCAAAGCAGCAGGAGTGATGGTTACAAATACTCCAGGTAAATTGCTTACAGACTCAGTTGCGGAGCATGCGCTAGCACTCATGCTTGCACTTACAAAACGTATTCCAGAGTCAGACGCCTTCACTAGGGCCGATAAATATAAAGGGTGGAGCCCAACCCTCTTTTTAGGATTAATGCTCAAAGGGAAAACATTAGGCTTAATTGGAACTGGTCGAATTGGTACGGCGGTTGCAATACGAGCCAAAGCACTAGGGATGAAAATTATTTACACTGATCTAGAAAAAAATTCAGACTTACAAAAACAAACAAGTGCAAAATTCATGAAACAACCTCAGCTATTGAAAGAAGCAGATATCGTTTCATTACATGTTCCACTATTAAAATCGACTCATCATTTGATTTCAACCAAAGAGTTTAAACAAATGAAAAAAACTGCTTATCTTATCAATACTTCTCGAGGTCCTGTTATTGATGAAAAAGCATTAACCATTGCTTTAGAAAAAGGGGAGATTGCAGGAGCAGCTATTGATGTTTATGAATGTGAACCAGCAATTGATTGCGACCTGACAGATACGCATGAGTTAAAAAAATTATCGAATGTCATTTTAACACCACATATTGCTTCAGCCGCATTAGAAGCAAGAGCCGAAATGGCTGAACTTGCTGCCCAAAATGTAATTGCTGCCTTAAAAGGGAAGAAGCCTAAAAATTTAGTAAAGAAGTAGAAAAAGGCCATTAATCAGATTGACAATGCATTGAATTCTACCTACCATATTATATAGATGACAGCAGGTTACAGTACTTTACTTAAAAAGGTCGGACAACTCTACTTGCTCATCTTTCTTAATCTTCTTGGGTGTTCTGTTTAATTACAGATCACAAGAATATGGAACAAGATCAACAGTTTGTTGAAATGATTGTAAAAGCAATTGTTTCACATCCAGAAGATGTTCGTACTGAGCGTACAGTTGATGAAATGGGTGTTCTTATCACTCTTCACATCAATTCAGAAGACATGGGTTACGTTATTGGGCGACAAGGTCAAACAGCTCGTGCTATCCGCACATTGCTTAAGATCGTTGGAGCAAAAAATAACGCTCGTGTTAATCTAAAGATCTACGAACCGGAAGGTTCTCGTCCTCCACGGAAACGTCGAGAAGAGTCTATGACTATGGACTCAAATGAAGGATCTTCAGAAGACTTGCTCGGTGCTGATATGCCAGATATTAATATCTAGGCAACATTACGAAAACATTCAAAGCCGCCCCACAGATTGTGGGGTGGTTTTTGTTTTTATTAATACCGCCCCCAGCCCCTCCTAAAAGGAGGAGAGAATAACAATATTTTATGTCTATACATAATGCGCATGATTATAAATATTTAAGGAGGCGAGTAAGAGCTAGGTCAACATATTATGAAAGAATGATATGGGAACGTGTTAGAGATCGTCGTTTAGGTGGGTATAAAATTCGTAGAAATCATCAAATTTTATCGTATTATGTTGATTTTTACTGTCATAAAAGAAAGCTTGTGATCGAGGTCGATGGAAGTATTCATCAAAAAAATGAGCAAAGAGAATATGATTTAAATCGTACGCAAGAAATTAATTCTCTTGGTATATCTGTCATTCGATTCACGAATGAAGAAGTCTTAAGTGACTTAGAAGAAGTATTAGAGAAGATACTAAATTGTCTCAACCACCCCTCCTTCTAGGAGGGGGCGGGGGCGGTAAATCAGAAACATGATATACTTTTCTAAAGATTAACCATCCCCATATGAAAAAAACAATCCTCACTCTCATCTTGTTTTTCACTTTTCTTACGCCTGCTCAAGCAGCAACACTTGGTCAAACTCTTTCTGGTTCTATTTTGCTTCAAGTAGAAGAACATGGAGAGGCTTGGTAT
>CAYGRO010000006.1:76781-79401 GCA_964352335.1 uncultured Gammaproteobacteria bacterium
CAAGTAGAAGAACATGGAGAGGCTTGGTATATTGATGTGAAAAAATGTAAGCGTATTTATCTTAAAGATGGTCAAGCTGCTTATGATGTTATGCGATTTTTAGGTTTAGGAATAACTAATGAGAATTTGGCCAAAGTTGAAAAAGCAAGTGATTCTGTTGAGCCTATTAATGGAACAGATACAGATACGGCAAGTAGTGGTTATATAAAAAAAACAGTATCAGTTGGTGGTTCATCTTTTGTTGTTGATATGGTGACAATTGATTTGTCATCGCCCGAGCTTCAAATAATTACAGATACATTGTCTGACGTTGATTGTGATACGAATTGTCCTATTCAGTCATTAAAAGAGTATGTTGTAGATCAGCAAGGGTTTGCAGGGATTCATGGAAGCTATTTTTGTCCAAGCGATTATTCTGGGTGTTCAGGACAAACCAATTATTTCTTTGCCCCAGTTTTTGACTCAAATACAAAAACGCTCATAAACAAAGATCAGCTTGTTTATCCAACTACTGGCTCACTTTGGATTTTTGATCAAAATAATACGGTTCACTTTTTAAAAAGTACACAAGATTTTTCTAGTATTGAAGAGTTTGAAGCATCCAATGAAGTCATCATTCAAGCGGCAATAAGTAATTTACCTGCGCTTATTTACAATGCGGAAAATATTATCCAGACACAGATCTTAGATGATAAGCAACGATTCACCAGATCTTCCCGTGGTGGGATGGCTGTAAAAGGAGGGACACTTTATTTAATGATCGCGCATAATGCGACAGTCATAGATCTTGCTGCAATTATGGAAAGTATGAGCATGGAACAAGGGTTAAATTTAGATGGTGGTGGTTCATCTGCTCTCTATTACAGTGGGGAATATAAAGTAGGCCCAGGGCGAGATATTCCAAATGCAATCATATTTAAATAAGTGTAAAAGTTGATTTATTTGTAAATTATTCGTATATTAGTATGCATTCGTAAATTGGCATCACACATATGCAATTCGACATCCTTACATTATTTCCAAATCTTATTGAGCCATATCTCTCGGACTCAATTCTTAAACGTGCCATCGAAAATAAGTTGATCGATGTGAATCTTTATAATTGGCGAGAATATGCAACAGATAAACATAGCCAGGTAGATGATAAACCTTATGGAGGTGGGGCAGGGATGTTACTCAAAGTAGAGCCAATTTATAAACAACTTCAAGCAATCAATGCTATCGACCGAGATGAAAAAACACGTGTCATTATGATGTCACCAGATGGTGAAAAACTGACACAAAAGAAAGCAGAAGAATTATCAAAACTGGATCGTGTCGTTTTTCTTTGTGGGAGATATGAGGGGTTTGATCATCGGGTAGAAGACTATATCGACGAAAAAATTTCTATTGGTGACTATGTGCTTGCTGGTGGAGAATTACCAAGTTTAATTACAATGGAAGCTATCGCTCGTCATCTTCCAGGAGTGCTCGGGCATGATGATGCGATGAAAGATGAAACCTTTTCTCATGGAGAAGAATATAAAGAGTATGCCCAATATACTCGGCCAGAGGTTTTTATAGACGACGAAGGAAAAGAAAAAAAAGTCCCTGAAATTCTTTTAAGTGGGGATCATGGAAAAATTGAAGAGTGGAAAAAGGGGAATTAATAAAACTGCAAAGTGACAAAGTTGCAAAGCTACAAAAAACATCAATCTCGCTCTCTGCTCCCAGCTCCCTGATCGCTGACGAATGATTTCTATGAAAAAAACGTTATTAAAGATTATCTTCTTTTTCATTCTCTATTCTTTTTTAAGTTGGATCGTAGATACTGGGTACAGATCTTTTTATGCCGATGGATTTGCCCCTGGGAGCGTGACCTTTTTACCATTTACTCCAATTTACGGTTTTGGCTCCTTAGCAATTCTTGCTGTAAATCATTTTTTTGAAACAAAGTCAGTACTCGTAAAGTTTTTCATCTTCGCGCTTGTTGCAACACTTATTGAATATACTGGTGGGGTTTATACAGAACAGGTTTTAGGGAAAACATTGTGGGATTATTCAGACCAAGCATTTAATTATCAAGGAATAATCTCTTTATTAAGTACATTTTACTGGGGGCTTTTAGGGATTGCTCTGACAGAAGTGGTCCATCCATTTTTTCAAAAGTGTTTCAGCAAAATTATGAAACAATAAGTTCTTTCATCCTTTCTACAAAAATATCCTCTCTAAATTGGTCTGCCTTTTCTTGGCAGGCTTTTTTCATGTCTAAACATCTTGATGGGGTTAAATATTCGATCCCTTTTTTTATATCATTTTTATTTGGATTCGCTGGTAAAAGATAACCGTCTTTTTCATGTGAAATTGTTTCGAGTAATCCTCCCTCTGAAACACCCAAACAAGGTTTTCCTGCGGCCATTCCTTCTAATGGGCTCATTCCAAAGTCTTCGTCTTTAGGAATATAAAGTGTCGCAATACAGTTTCCAACCAACTCGGCAAGTTTTTCATCCGAGACTCTTCCGACATATTCAATATTGGGGCAATCTTTAATGACCTCTTTTAACTTTTCTACCTCTGTACCAGTAGAAGCGATAACCAATTTTTTCTCAGGCATTTCTTTAAATGCTTCTGCTAATTCAAC
>CAYGRO010000007.1:0-72797 GCA_964352335.1 uncultured Gammaproteobacteria bacterium
CTCCCCCTTTGCAAGGGGAGGAGAACCTTGTTGATCAACACTTTCCCTCCCCTTGTCTTTCGACCCCGAGCTCAAGACCCGAGGGGCAAAGGGGGAGCCTGCCTGCCGGCAGGCAGGGTCTGGAGGGGGGGATTCACTAAAAAACAGATTTGACAACAGCCATAAAACACAGTAATCTGTCCTCACATTTACAAATACCAAATAGACAGGGGAAGTTCTTACGTTCGTATCAAATACGCTCTAAAGACGCTGACCCGCAACAGTGAAGCCTTTCATCGAAAAGGATAAGCCTGAATACCTGTCCTATGGTTAAGTCACTACCTTTCTTCGTGGAGCGAGAAATGGATTGATTGATTTTGTTAACTCGGTTCGCGGTGAACTGGGTTGACACTGGTCAATCACCCGGACCTCGTTCACAGTGAACGAGGTCCTTTTTATTCCTGGAGGGAATGATGACTGAGAAGAACAAGGGGAGCGGCGGCCTCAGTCGTCGTAATCTCCTCAAGTTGGTGCGAGAGTCTGCTCTCGCTCTAGCTGCTGGCTACGTCCTGCAAGGATGTGGTGGCAGTGGCGGAAGTAGTGGTGGTGGAGCTCCGGCTCCGACCGGAAGTCCTACCCCCACACAGAGGATCACGATTGGAGTGGCCACGCGCAAGCAGGGCACCCCGAATACGGATCCCTCGTGGTCGTCGGTTTACGGCAGCCTGTATACCACGGTTGTCGTGAACTCGGTTTCGTTGGGAGATCCTCCCAAGGGTAAGGACCTCAACTTCGGGGCCTTCCAAGCGATCGAGGCTGACAAGGCTGAGGTCAACATCGGCACCACGATCACTTGGCTTGAGGTGGCGCAAGCACCCGGCTCGGTTGTCCTCGTCGAATCCTTTACGGCCGCTTAGGAGGTCTCATGGAAATCACTTTGCAGTTCACCTGTTCCCATGTCACCGACGAGTGTCGTGAGGGGCTCAACCAAGACTCCAATAAGCCGACGCTGGCTTCGTGTCTGGCTTGTATGCCAGTCATGTTCAATAGCTCGTCGGTGCTCGATCTCTTGATCAGCATGGAGCTCTTGCCGGTTACTCCCGGAAGTACGCTCGGACAAGCGCTGTTCGGCGCGACGGTCTTGGGCAAGGACAAGTTCGGACTTGGTCTCGAAGCCTTTCGGACCACTACGGGCATGCTCGGCATGATGGTCAACGGCAAGATCGGAGGGTCGCTGTACATCGTTCGGCGAACGATGGACGGCTTGCTCTTGCTCTTTCCTGGGTCATCGGATCGTTGGGCCGATCGTGTCGTCCACCCCGACGACATCTTCTGGTTCTTCGGTGACACCATCACTGACGAGCGAGTCCCCAAGGGCGAGAAGACCATTCACGAGCTCCTCCGAGAGGGGATCGGGCACGATGGTTTCGTCCTCAACGTGCGTTCGCTGGCTCGTGTCGGCTAACCACAGCATGGCGCAGGGAGGCACTTCTACCAAGAAGTGCCTCCCGCCCAAACATTTACCACTTGATGTAACTAGATCAAAAGTTTGATCCACTAAATCAATTGTTAAATTACCAATATGCGTTTTCGTCAACTCGTCTCATCATTTCTCATTGTTGCTTTAGCGGTAACAGGGATGACTATTCCTACATCTGCTGCAGTCGACAGTGCAACAATCAATTATCTACAAAGCCAAGAGCAAAATAATGCTTGGGTAGTAATGGCACTTAGAGCAGGGGGGCAAACACCTTCTGCCAATCGTCTTTCTACTACACTGAATTCTATTACAGATATAGAAAGAACTATTTTAGCTGTTACAGCTGCTAATCAAGACCCAACAAATTTTAATGGAGTGAACTTAATCCAAAAGCTCGATCTAGAAAGAAAAAATCGACAAATTGGAAGTACTACTCTTATTAATGACGATATCTTTGGTATCTTAGCCTATTATTCTGCAGGGATTCCTTTTACAGATTTACGTATTGCGGAAAGTAAAGAATATATTCTCAATCATCAAAATAGTGATGGGGGATGGTCTCATTCTACTTCTTCACCATCAGACTCAAACGATACTGCGATGGCAATTAGTGCGTTAATACGAGCTGGTGTTTCTCAAAATGATCCAGCGATTACAAAAGCAGTAAACTATATTAAAACAACACAAAATGATGATGGTGGTTTTGGTATTTCTCAAAATGCAGACTCAGATAGTGCTTCTACAGCATGGATTATTTCTGCTTTACAAACTGCAGGAAAAACACCGGCTTCTTTTACGAAAAATAATAAAACACCTTTCATGTTTTTAAATACTGTAAAGCATTCAGATGCTTCGTATAAATGGAAGGCAAATGAAGGTCGTGGAAATGCAACCATGACAGCCTATGTTGCTATCGCTTTAGCTGGTACCGGATATCCTGTTGCCACTCGAGCTGGTTCAACAACAACTTCAACAAATACAAGTACAAATGTTTCTCGAGTCGTTAATGATACAACAACAACGAATACACAACGAGTAGCAAATGATACAACGACAACAAATACCGTTCGAGTCGGTTCTCCAACACGAGGAGGGACTCAAGTAAACTTTAGAATCGAAGGAAGTCAAAATCAAATTTGTGAAGGAACTGCAACAGCGGCAAATCCATTAGATTTAGTAAAAAATGCGGCTTCACAATGTGGATATAGCTACTTTATCGATCAAACAAGTTTTGGTTCTTATTTGCAACGAGTAAATGCTGACCAAGCATCTGGTTCAAATGGATGGCTGTATTTAGTTAACTGGACTCAACCTTCTGTTGCTGCCGATCAATATCAATTAAAAAATGGTGATTATGTCACTTGGTATTTCGGAGAATTCGATTGGAAACCATTAAGAGCACAATTAATAAATGCATCTACAGCCCAACAACAAGGAAATGCCATTATTGAAGTTCAGCAATATCAAAGTGGTGCATGGCGTGCCTTTTCTGGAGCAACAGTGTATTTAACAGGTAGAACTGCTACAACCAATTCTTCTGGTCAAGCAAGTTTTTCTCTTCCAACCGGTTCTTATCAATTTTATGCAGATAGAGCGAATTATATTCGTTCAGCGAAAGAAACTTTTAGTGTGAATACCGCTTCAACAAATACAACAACGACAAATACGAATTCAACGAATACAAATTCTTCAACAAGAATTAGTCGATCAGTTCCACTAGAATCAACAATTATTACAGACCGAGTGTATACGCAGAATACAAATACAACAACGTATAATCCAAATCCACCACAAATGTCATTTTCTTTGAATCTAAGTGGTTCTACGACTTCCTTAGGTTTTGGTACACTAAGAGAAGGTCAAACAGCTACACAAAGTGTGACGGTAACAAATACAGGTACGACAAGCTTATTAATGACGGCAACAGTAACAGGAGATGCCTTATATACAAATAACTTACGCTTAGATAATCAGTCTTGGGGAAGTTTTTCACGACGTATTAGTGTAAATAGCGCTTCTCGTATTGATGTATCATTAACTGTTCCTGTAAATTATTCAGACGGATACAAAAGAGGTGACCTCATATTTTGGGCGACTCAGTAAGAGTTTACCTCCCCCTAACCCCCTCCTTATCAAGGAGGGGGAAGTATAATATCATGATGGACCTACGCATTATATTCCTTCCCCTCCTGTCTCAGGAGGGGATTGAGGGGAGGTATCTAATCGATAAATCAAATACCTATGCTCAAACGACTTAGCTTTATCATCGCTTTCTTATCGCTCAGTTTGATTCCATTATCAATGGTGTCTGCTGCAGGAATTGGAATTTCTCCTCAATCATTAGAGATTACACAATCTCCTGGTTCACAAACGGAAACAATGATCTCGGTTCACAATACAGGAGAAACAACAGCTCTTTACCAAATTTATGCGGACCAATACGAACGATTAATTTCTATCGATGGTGAAGAAATTCGTTTAGCTCCGGGTGAGGGAAGAGCGATCCCTATTACTGTGGGTTCATTTCCACCGGGAGAATTTACAACAGCAATCTCAATTGTTGCGACGGAAGTGTCGGTTGAAGATTTGCCTAAAACAGGTGTAAAACTTCCAGTCACAATCAATTCAGTATCACTTATTGAGCAGGGGCAAGCTAATATGATTCGTCAATATAGTTTATATTTCATTGCTTTTGCACTGATTCTCTTATTACTAGCAATGTGGTTTCATTCTCGTCGATCAAAAATGCATAAACTGCTTGATACCGCTCAAGAAACATTGGCTAGTCATTCTCTCGAGCAAACAGCTGACCATTATAGAAAAAAACATCCACTTATTTTTATCAGTCTCTTAGCTTTACTTATTGCTGGTGGATTACTGATCTGGTCATTTATTGCCTCAGATCAACAGCCTGTAACGGTAGAGATTCAGCAAGGGGTCGAACAATATTCTGTAACAATTCAACATCCAAGTGGTGCAAAAATCTATACAGTACAATCAGATCGAGCTATCTCTGCCTTTTCTGCTTTAGAACAAGTACGTGATCAATATGGAATCAGTTTAGCCTATGATCCACCAATTGAATTCGGAATCTTGGTCACAGAAATTGATGGTTATACAAATGGGGAAGATGGGCAGTACTGGGTTTTTGAAGTAAATGGAAAACAAGTGCCATCAGCGGCAGATCGGACTCAATTACAACCAAATGACCAATTAGTATGGAAATTTGTTATCCCGAGTGCAGAATAAATTAAAATGTGTATAATAAACTCTTCATTAATCAAAAAACTATGAATCAAAGAAAAGCTCTTGTAGCTCTCTCAGTCCTAGCGGTCATTTTTGCCGTTACTTTCCGTCTAGTCGACCACCCAGCTAATTTTGCTCCTATTGGTGCAATAGCGTTAATTTCTGCTTATTACCTAACTGCTCGAGGTTCTTGGGCTATTCCTTTAGGTGCAATGCTTTTGAGCGATGCCATCATCGGTTTTTATAGTCTTCCTGTGATGTTTGCTGTTTATGCAAGTTATTTAGCGATGTGGGGATTAGGACGATGGGCAAAAAATGCAGAAACAAAAACAGCCTTAGTTCCAGCAGTTCTATTTGGATCAATTACACATTTTGTGCTTACAAACTTTGCTGTATGGGCTTTTACAGGTATGTACGCAAAAACCCTTTCTGGTTTAGCGCTGTCTTATACAATGGCCATTCCATTTTTTAAATGGACATTAGCTGGAGATCTCTTTTTTGCTGGACTTTTTATTGCTATGATTGAAGGAGCGAGACAAATGGCAAAATCTATTGTATCAAAAGATGTAGTAGAAAATGTCATCTATCACCAATCTTAGTTTATCTTTAACCAAAAAGAGCTATGGATGGAGAAAATGTTTGTACCACATGTGGTACCCCAGTAAAATTACCTTCACAAGAAGGGCAAACAGAAGAAAATGGATCAGAACAATCTTCTGAATCAGCAGAGTCTTCTGCAGAATAAGTGAATAACCGTCCTTTGGGGCGGTTTTTCTATACTCCCTCCTAACCCTATTATGAAAAAATACTTCAAATCCGAGTATACAAAGATCAAAGTTATTCCTCAGCAAGTAAAAGCAGAATTTCGTGGTCTTATGGACGACGGAACGATTAAAATTGCTTTAAAATCTGCTCCAGAGAAGGGGAAAGCGAATAAAGAATTGATCAGCTTTCTTGCAGAGGAACTGGGGGTTCGAAAGGAGCAAGTAATCATATCAGGTGGGTTAACAGGGAGGATGAAAGTTATTCGGATTCAGCAAGATTAATGAGATTCTCGCTGGAGTTTATCTCATAGTTGATACGGGGCGCGAATGACAGAGTTGATAAATGATCCCGATAGCATGCCTCCTGCACCATGTATCATGACCCATGTTTTCTGAATACGGTTATCCACTACACAAAAAACTAAAAATATGGCAAAATATAGATGTCTCACTTTATTCAATCTCTATGCTTTTTCAGGATTTTCATGACAAAATGCATGTGAATGAAATTATCAAATGGGGAGTCTTTGATGGCTTCTTAGTTGGTTTATTCATTGCGATTTTTACAATTATTCACGCTAAACGTGAGATAATTATTTCAAGTGCTGGTGGGTGGGAGCTTTCAGCAAGTTTATTTTTGATTGTTCTTGTTTCATTAAGCGGTTTAATTACGTCTATTATTATTTTCGCTAGACCAATTTATTGTTTAATGAATAAAAAATATCGAGATTCTTTTCTTACCATTGGGGTAAGTATTATCACGATTATGATTATGTCGGCCTTTGTTTTATGGTCTGCTCCTTGGTTTACTTTATAGCTATTTTTTCACAGCTTTTTTATCAATTATTCAGTCACATTGGTAAAAAGACCAAAGAAAAATAGACTTACTTATCGATCAATAGCAAAACAAGAATAAATAGATAAACGGTGCGATGCGGAGTATCTATGCCAATAAAGAAAAAAACACCAAAGAAAAAAGTGGTTAAAAAAACTCGAACAAAAACTCGAGCCACAAAAACCAAAACAACAACTCGTAAAAAACGAGCTTCTTCTGTTAGTAAAAAAACAGTGAAGGCAAAACCAGCAAAAAAGAAAACGACTAAGGTCGCTAAAAAAACGACTGTTAAATCAAAGAAGAAAAAAGTACTAGCTAAGCCTAAGAAAAAAGTAGTTAAAAAGTCTGTGCCCGCTGTGGCTGTAGAGCGAGCAATAAGTCCATCTACAAAAGCAGGTCAATTGCATAACCGACAAATACAGACAAAACAACATGTATATTTAGCTCCTACGAAAACAAATACAGCTTTTTCTGTCTCTGGTTTTTCTTTTCAAAAAGCCTTATCTCAAGTACGAGATAAAGTACATACTACAGATGAGCCAATTGCGATAACTCCAATAGAAGCTCCAATAAAACTAGAGTTAGATGATCAGCCAGAACAGCCTCATTTTTCTCCCTATGTTTTAGATTTAAAATCAAGAAAAACAGTTGTTACAACTCATAAACTTTCTCTCAATTCTGCTAAACCAGAACAAGTACAATTAGGTCTTTTTGAAGAAGAGGTTAAAACACCTGTTCAATTTATTGCTCAATCTTGGAATAATTTTCTTGCTTCACTCAAACCAAGAAGAAGAATTAATCTTATCCCTCGTGAACAAAAGCAAGGAGTCAGTTTATCTCAGAAGATCGCCAGAAAGCATAAACGATTTCAATTTCATTTAGAAGAATTTGGAGAGTTATTATCTCGTCCGTATCAACTTTGGAGAGATGCTAAACGACAAAAAACTTTTGGATTGCCTCGAGAAACGAGTAGGCAGAAACAAGTTCCACTAATTTCAAATAGAACAAGGTCTGGTGAAGCCATTCCTGTTTCTCGTATAGATAAAATTCATCAAAAAGCAAAAAATGTTGCCGCTTCTGCACAGATTTCTGTGACAAGTTTATCTGATGTATTAAAACGTCAACCCAAACCAAAGAAAACTTTTTCTTTAGAGCATTTATCTTTGCAAAAAGCTTTTATGCCTTTTGCTGTTTTGGCTTTTGTCATTTTATTGCCTTTTGCTGGGGCGTCACTGTATGAAGGGCTTTCTCAAACACAAGGTGAAGTATTAGGAGCAACAAATCAGGCTGTTTCGAAATTGCAATCAGCTACCAACTATGCAAAATCTTTTCAGTTTTTACAAGCGAGTAAAGATTTTCAACAGGCTTCACAAACATTTTTAGCGGCATCTGCATTAATTGAAAACCAACAAGGGCTTTCTACCAAGGCTTTATCTGTATTACCAGTTGTTGGAGAAAAAGTGAGAGCAGGGAAAGATTTATTAACGATTGGAAATGAATTATCAGAAGCAGCAACCTTATTTTCACAAGGTATTGCTGTATTGGCAGATGAAAAACATTTTCTTGTGGATCAGCCGATGTCATATAAATTGGAATACCTTTTTGTTCGATTACAAGAAGCACAACCACATGTGCAATCAGCTGTTTCGATGTTAAATGAAATCGATCCTGCAAATATCCCAGAAGATATTCAAGGTGATATTGAAATGCTTAAACAATCATTACCAGTTCTTTCAGAAAAATTACATCAGTTTACGGAAATGGATCAATCTGTTCTTAGCTTTTTAGGGCATCAAAACTTAGAGCGATATTTAGTTGTATTTCAAAATAATACAGAATTACGAGCTACAGGTGGATTTTTTGGAAGTCTTGCGTTAGTTGATATTGACCGAGCAGAAATAAAAAATATTGAAATCCCTGGTGGTGGTCCCTATGATTTTCAAGGAAGTCTTTACAAAAACTATGAATCACCAAGAGCAATGCAATTGATTAATCCTCGATGGGAGTTACAAGATACAAATTGGTTCTTTGATTGGCCAACATCTGCTCAAAAAATTACACATGTCTATGAACAATCTGGTGGTCCAACTGTTGATGGTGTGATTGCTTTAAATACAAATGTACTACAAACATTGTTAGAATTTACTGGTCCCGTCCAATTAGCATCGTATGAAAAAGAATTCTCTGCCGAAAATTTTAGAGAAATTTTGCAACAACATGTTGAATTTGAATACGATGAAGAATTAAACCAGCCAAAGAAAATTATTGCAGACTTAGCTCCTGTTTTATTGGAACGAGTTAAGTTATTAGATCCTGTTGAATACTTAGAGTTAGCAGCACATTTAGGTGAATTATTTCAAACGAGAGAACTCTTTATTTATCATACAAATGAAGACGTGCAAAAAGAATTTTCTAAGTTAGGATGGTCAGGGGAAGTTGTACAAACAGAAAGCGATTACTTAGCCATTGTACATACAAATTTAGCTGGTGGAAAAACAGATGGTGTTATCAAAGATTCTTATGATCTTACAACACATTTTTCTGAAAACAATACTATTCAGCATACATTAACAATTGCACGTACACATACGGGTCAAAAAGGAATTCCATTAATTGG
Organism: uncultured Gammaproteobacteria bacterium; assembly: GCA_964352335.1. Classification (GTDB taxonomy): domain Bacteria; phylum Patescibacteriota; class Patescibacteriia; order VMEV01; family CAYQCH01; genus CAYGRO01. The sequence continues at coordinate 8,922 of CAYGRO010000007.1, forward strand.
AGTACGAAATGTAGATTACTTAAGAGTTTATGTACCAAAAGGAAGTAAACTTATCTCCGCAACTGGTTTTGAAAAACCACCAACAGACTTATTTGAATCTCCTGGAGAAAATTGGATTGTTGACCAAGATTTATTAGCAAGCCAAGGTACATACACAGTAGATTCAACGACAGGAGTAGAAATCTATGAAGAATCTGGAAAAACAGTCTTTGCAGATTGGGTGCAAACAGATCCCGGAGAAAGACAAGAAATTCAAATTACTTATGAAGTGCCAGCGAGTGTTATTTCTGAATTTATTTTACCAACTCGTGAGTCTTCTTGGTTAGATTGGGTTACTGGTAAAACAGTTAATACAGAAGAAGAAGTAAAAGCCTATCAACTGTATTGGCAAAAACAATCAGGTGCATGGGACCCAGAAATGCATTTGAGTATTGATTATCCACAAGAATGGCAATTACAATCCTTTTCTGATGTCACAGGAGATCATGGAATAGGTAAATGGTCAGCACAAGCGAGTATGAATGCAGACTCATTGTGGAATTTCCTTCTTTATTAGTTCTTTTAGTCACTTTTATGGCGAAAAAATCAAAAAAATCTAAACAAAAAAAGAAATTAGCTGATTTTAAAAAACAGCAATCAGATATGGTTGTGCAGGATAATCCTCTAGAAGAAACCGTACAGAATGAGAAGAAAGTAGAGATGAATTCTAAAAAGGAACGAAAGCCACGAAAAGGTTTAGGCCAAGAACTTATCGAAGTCTATGAATCAACAGGAGATGACTTAACTTCTGTAACCATGCTTGAGCATAGACGAAGAAGTTGGCAAAGAATGCTTTTGATCATTCTTATTTTCCTTTTCTTTGTATTTATTGGTGTTGCCGTTGTGTCTTGGATTATTTGGGGTGGAAATAAAAGTTTCAGTGGAGATAATGTAGAGTTTAGTATCGCTGCTCCCACGGAAATTAATTCTGGACAAGAAGTGACTTATAAAATTGATTATGCGAATAGAGAAGATGTTAGTTTTAGAAAAGCAGAAATTGAATTGCGATTACCTCCTGGATTTATTTTCCTTTCTGCAGACCCAAGCCCAACAACGGGAGAAAACCTTTGGGATTTAGGTTCACTAAGTGCTGGAGACGATGGAAGTATCGAAGTAATAGGGAAGCTTGTTGGAAAACCAGAAGTTGATACCACTATTTCTGGTGTATTACGATATTGGCCTGCAAACTTTAGTTCAGAGTTTCAAGAAGTAGCTTCTGCACAGTCTTTAGTAAAACCAGTACAAGCATTATTTAGAATTGAAGGTCCAGATCAAGTTCTGATTGGGCAAAAAGCGAGTTATGCGGTAAATGTAAAAAATGATTCAGATAAGCTCATGAGCGATTTACAAGTACAAGCTATTTATCCAGCTGACTTTATTGTTGATTCAACGGAACCAGAAATTGTGGAACCATATGATACATGGGAAATTGAATCAATCGAACCGGGGCAAGAATATGAAATTCAAATTGATGGCTTCTTTTCTAAGCTTGAAGAACCAGAATTAGAGCTTATTGTTGTGCTATCTCAAAAAGGACCAGAAGAGGGTTATTTTGACCAAAAAGAAGAGCGTATATCTACTGTATTGATTGAAGGGGATTTACTTGTAAACCTCATTGCAAACGGTACAACAAAAGATACATCTGCCCAATGGGGAGATGTGATTAATGTATCAATTAATTATCAAAATAGTTCAGAAGCTCAATTAGCAGATCTAACTGTGATTGCAAAACTAGAAACTCGTTATCGGATAAATGAAGGGGAAAAAGGCAGTGCAGGTGGAATTAGTTTCTCATCTCTTATCGATGCAAATAAAGGGAGCGTTAAAGAAGTAGATAAAATAAATGCTCAATCGGTACACGTGCGTACGATTACATGGGACGGAACAGATATTGATTCACTAGAATCATTAGATGAAGATGAAGAAGGAACAATTAATCTTCAGTTTTCATTACTAGATGCAGAAGCTGCGATTAAAGCATTAGATCATGCAGGAGATGCAGAAATTGTTCTTGTTGCAGATGTCATTGTTGGAAAAACAGGAGGAGTAGATGAAGAAATTACGGTAACAAGTAATCCAATTACAATAAAATTGAATACAGATCTTACCATGGACGCATTCGCAAGATATTATGGTGAAAATGAAGAACAATTAGGAAATGGTCCATTACCACCAACGGTTGGAGAAAAAACAACTTATCGAGTTTTTGTTGATTTAACAAATTCTATTCATGAAGGGCAAGATATTATTGTTAGTACACAATTGCCATCTAATGTTTCTTGGGTAAATAATTATTCCGTAAGTGCTGGTGAAGTGGAATTTAGCTCAAGCGGTAGCGATTTAACTTGGCGTTTGAATAAATTGCCATTAGATGTAAATGAAGTTTCTCTCGCTTTTGATGTTGAGTTAAATCCTCTAGAAACACAAATTGGTAAAGTAGCTGCTTTAACGAAGAAAATCACCATGACAGCTACAGACTCAATTACTGGTGGAAAACTCATACAAACAGCTTCTCCATTAACAACGGCTATCGACCGAGATAAAACAGGTTCAGATAAAGGTTTGGTCACAAATTAAAACATGATTCATGGTGCATGGGGCATGGTACAATTCGTTCATTTTGAGCTATGTATCCTGTACTCATGCACCATGTTTTTTATTCTAAACCATTGCAATTTATCCTCTTTTCTGGTATCGTATCGATTCTATGTATACTCTCAAAAAGCAATCAATAGTATCAAAAGCACGTCGCGGTGAAGTGCAAACGGAACATGGGGTGATCCAAACTCCATTTTTTATGACGATTGCTACACGTGGGGCTGTAAAAACGCTTACAACAGAAGATATGCGTCAATTACAGGCGCAAATCATTCTTTCCAATACCTACCATTTAAATATGCGTCCTGGTACTGAGCTTTTAGACAAAGCAGGCGGACTACATTCCTTTATGAAATGGGATGGACCAATTTTAACAGATAGTGGCGGGTATCAAGTTTTTAGTTTAGCTAAAATGCGTAAAATTTCAGAACAAGGGGTAAAGTTTAAAGATCCTGTCTCTGGGACTAGCTATGAACTTACACCAGAAAGAGTTATCGACATTCAGTTGTCTATTGGAAGCGATATTATGATGGTTTTAGATGAATGCCCAGCATTGCCATGTACAAAAACAGAAATGGAAAAATCCATTGCACTCACTCATAGATGGGCACAAAGAGCTTATGATTATAGACAAAGCTTAATTGATTCCAAAAAAATTAAAGCTGGTCGGCATAATTTATTTGGAATTGTTCAAGGTGGGGTAGATAAAGAATTACGAAAACATTCTTTAGAAACACTATCTTCCATTCCTTTTGATGGTTATGCCATTGGTGGTTTAGCTGTTGGAGAGCCACGAGAAGAAATGTATGAAATGCTCGATTTTCTCACACCACAAATGCCAGAGAATAAACCTCGTTATCTCATGGGGGTAGGGAAGCCAGAAGAAATTGTCCATGCGGTTAAACAAGGAGTTGATATGTTCGACTGTGTAATCCCAACGAGACATGCAAGACACGGTCAATTATTTGTCTTCACCGATAGAGAGAACCTTAATGGAGATTTTTACGAAGCAATTAATATCACCAATGAAAAATATGAAAATGATTTTACGGTCGTAGATGAAACCTATACAGATCAATTTTCTTTTACCTATACCAAAGCCTATTTGCGACATTTATTCAAAACAAATGAATTACTCGCATATAGGTTAGCAACACTCCATAATGTCCGTTTCTACTTAGAGTTAATGACCCTTATCCGTAAAGCGATTGAAGAAGATCGTTTATAATCATGATGCTTGTTACATGTACACCATGTACCATATCTCATGATAAGATTATGCAACAAGAAATTTGGGAAAAAGAATATGAACAAGGACAATTAGTTTCCTTGGATGATAAACCACAGTCATATATGAATCGGTATTTTCGTCGTCTCAAATTTTCTTTAGATAAAGATTTTGAGGATTGGTCTGTTTTAGATCTTGGTTCTGGGACAGGACGAAATAGCAATTTCTTAGCAGAAAAAGGTTCAGAAGTAACAGGAATAGAGATTGCAAAAAATGCATTAGAATTGGCAAAGAAACGAGCTATTGAAATGGGGGTAAAAGTAAATTATCTTCATCAAAGTATTGGTGAGCCATACCCATTCAAAGACAATAGTTTTGATCTTGTTATGGATATTACATCTTCAAATTCACTCAATAATGCAGAGCGAGAAGTGTATTTAAAAGAAGTCCATCGAGTATTAAAACCTGGTGGGGCATTTTGGGTACGAACATTATCGTTAGATAACGATAAAAACGCTAAAAACTTATTGAAACTCTTTCCTGGTTCAGAAGAGCATACCTATATTATGCCTGGTACTGGTATTGAAGAACATGTCTTTACCAGACAAGAGTTTTATAAATTATATCAACAGTATTTCGATATAAAAAAGTTTGAAAAGCCAGTAACGTATACTCCATTTAAAGGACAACCGTATAAACGTCATTTTTTCTTCGCATGGATGAAGAAAAAGGAAGTGGAATAAAATACAATTTGGCAAAAAGAAAAGCGGCTTAAGGGCCGTTTTTTGCTTTAAAAAAGGGGGAGCCCGCAACAGTGTGTCGACTGTGTTGCGGGCTCTATCCATCCTCCAAATTCCACGTTAGGCAAGCTCGGCTTCCCGTTGTCGTGGGGTGTCTTCCTCCGGCTCTGAGTTGTTCTCTTCTCGTGCTTTCGGTGGTTCGTTTCGCTTTCGCTCGACGATTTGTTTGAGCGGTTCACGACCTGAGTCGTTTTCCGTCTCTTCTTCTTCCTCACCTTGAAGTGACCATGAGGCAAGAATCTTGTCGTCATCCATGGCTTCGTCTTCTGCTCGCTCGATTTCAGCAACTGCTTCGTCGAGGTCAGTGAGAAGCTCATTGAGCTTAACGACGGCCTCTTGGTTGTCGACAGCCATCACGTCACTCGTAGAGATGGTGCCAAGATCTTTCACAGCAGATTCTAGCGCCATCCGGATCTCCAGAATCTCGTTGATGTCTTGGAGTTGGATGACACGAAGCGCGATGCGTTTGATCTGGTCGAGGATAAGTGAGAACTTCTTCTCACGTCCCTTGAGCGCCTTCTCTGGGTCGAGGTCGAATGCTTCGAACTCAGGATGGCGACCGCTCTTCTGTTTGGTGCGTTCAAAGATCTCTTTGAGCTTGTTGAGCAAGGTGCTTAGCTTTTCCTTGCGGATCAGCGTGTCTTGCTCTCGGGCCCCGATGAGACCGAGCTTGATACCCAGTCTGGTTCGTTCGAGCCGAGTTCTGATAGCGCCTCGGTACCAGTAGCACGTGCAGGCAATGAATGCCACAGTGCTCATTGCGATAACCTCGGCATTAGCCGCGATCCAGTAATCCCATGAGAGGGCAAAAGTCATGTAAGGCATGGTAGTCTCCTTTACCCCTCTGGGGTGATTCTTCGTTACACGCGACAACTTACTGTTCGGATCATAACGAAAACTACGACCAAGGTCAATTGGAAAGCCACCCTAAAACCCTTGTTTTTAATGTGGATAACTTAAAAAACACCTAAATTGTTGAGTATGCTAATCTCAGTAGTATGAGAAAAATGTTATACTAGAAGTCCTATGGATCAAGCACCAGAAATACCTATTTTAACCGTTACCCAATTTAACGATACCGTCAATCAAGTATTGGCGGATATGCGTGTTTGGGTAAAAGGAGAAATTTCTGGCTATAAAGTAAGTCAAAATAAATGGGTGACCTTCGACCTTAAAGATGAAGGGAGTAAGGTCAATGTATTTATGACCATTTATCAAGTTGACCAAGTACTAGAAGATGGAATGGAAGTAAAAGTATTTGGTAATCCACGTATTTATGTTCCTTATGGAAAATATAGTTTTACTGCTCAACGAGTAGAACCTGTTGGAGAAGGGGCACAAAGAAGAGCTTTTGAATTGACCAAACAAAAATTGGAAACAGAGGGTCTTTTTGATCCAGCTTATAAAAAAGAGTTACCAAGATTTCCGCAAACAATCGGTATTGTCACATCTGCAGAAGCTGCTGCGTATACAGATTTTTTGCGTATTTTAAATAATCGGTGGGGAGGCGTTACTACAATTTTGCGTCCATCCCTTGTACAAGGGAATAATGCACCAGGTGAGTTAGTAGATGCAATTGAATGGTTTAATAAATTTCATCCAGTAGATGTAATGGTGATCACTCGTGGAGGAGGGTCATTAGAAGATTTACAAGCATTTAATTCTGAACAGGTCTGTCGTGCAATTTTCGCATCTAGAATCCCTATTATTTGTGGTATTGGTCATGAACGAGATACATCGCTGGCAGAACTTGTTGCAGATAGACGTGCTTCTACTCCATCGAATGCTGCTGAAATTGCTGTTCCAGATAAAGAAGAAATACAATGGCAATTACAAAGAATGGAAAAAACAATGTCAGATACGATCTATACTAAATTAGCTGATTTACGTTCAAACTTGGAAGACATGCTCTCTCGTATGGAAAGTGTATTACGAGATTATGCAAAAACGTTTCAAGAATTGGATCATCGTCTAAAACTAAGTTTTCAAACGTATCGATTACAATTACAAGCTTTTCAACAAGATCTTGGTTCATTGGCCAAACGAATCCAGCTAGCATCAAATTCTGTTTTTAATTCATACCATGATCAACTAGATCAATTGGGGAAATTACTCACTTCCTATAGTCCCAAACTAGTGCTTAAACGAGGATATAGTATCGCTCGTTTAGGGAATGGAAAGGTTGCAACTTCTGTAAAACAAGTTAAAACTGGAGAAGTTATTCAAACTGAATTTGCAGATGGCTCTATTTCTTCCATTGTTGAATCAAAAGGGAAGTTGGTAGAGAATGGCCGATTATTGTAATTACTTGGCTAGTAGGAGGGTAGGAGAGTAGCAACTACACTCCTACCTTCCTACTCTCCTACTAGCTAAAAATACGATGCCAAAAAAACAACTAAGGAATAACAACATTAACTATTAAACACCACAATAAGTGGAAAATATGGCTAAAGCAAAAACATTTAATTTTGGAGAATCATTTAACGAACTGAATCAAATTGTTGATCAATTAGAATCTGGTGATATTGGTTTAGATCAAGCATTGAAGCAATATGAAGATGGTTTAAAACTTGTATCTGAATGTAAAAAACAGTTAACGCAAGTCGAGAATAAAGTAAAAGTAATCCGAGATAAATACGTTGAAGAAGAGGTTTAAAGACTCGCTTTATACATTTTCATGTTTACATTAATTTCTCTCATTGGTTTTACCCTAACACTAGTCCTCACTTGGGGGGTACGCCGATTTGCGCTTTCTCAAAATATTGTTGATGACCCCAAAGGGGTAGAGAGAAAGATTCATTCAAAGCCCAAACCACTTTTAGGTGGTGTTGCAATTTATCTAGGGCTTTGTTTTACAATTTTTCTATCGTATCTATTAGAATTGCTTCCACAAGGCTCTATTTCTGGTAAGCAATTAATCGGTTTACTTTTCGGTGGTGCATGGCTTATTTTAGGAGGTGTTTTAGACGACAAATATAATTTCTCACCTAAAAAACAAATCCTCTTTCCTTTGCTTGCTGTATTAACGGTCATTTCTAGTGGAATAGGAATTGAATCTTTTACCAATCCTTTTGGTGGACAATTCTTTTTAGATCAATTTGAATTTACATTATTTTCTTTAAAAGGCATTCCATATTCTGTCACATTATTAGCAGATGTCTTCACCTTTCTTTGGCTATTTGGTTTTATTTATGCCACGAAATTTTTTGATGGACTTGACGGACTCGTTTCTGGTATTACCGTTATTGGTGCTTTTACTGTTTTTGCAACGAGTTTATTACCTAAAGTAAATCAACCAGAAACCGCATTACTTGCTCTTATTGTGGCGAGTTGTTTTGCAGGATTTCTCTTCTTCAATTTTAATCCAGCCAGCATTTTTTTAGGAGAGGCGGGGAGTACATTAGCGGGGTTTCTTATTGGAAGTTTGGCAATTATTGCAGAAAGTAAAATTACAACAACATTAGTTGTTATGTCATTGCCTTTACTCGATTTACTTTGGACAGTAGTAAGAAGAACTTTTTTAGAAAAAACATCTCCAACAAAAGCAGATCGAAAACATATACACCATCGACTGCTCGATTCAGGTTTATCTCATCGTTCGGCTGTTTTTCTTTTGTATCTTTGGGCGATAGGTTTAGGTATTGTTGCATGGTTATATCAAAGTACTGAGTTAATCGAATTGTTGTTTTTATCATTTGTTTTTCTCATTAGTTTTGCTATCTATCTTATTTATAGAATAAAAAAATATGCATAAAGGCTTTTTTCTTTTATTTTTTGTTCTATTAGGTTCAGGTTGCCAAATACAACCAATAGCAGATTCAGTAGACAATGAAATAACTTCTGTACAAATTGGGAATGCAACTTATTCTGTTGAAGTAAAAGATACGCCAATAGAAAGAAACCAGGGGCTTTCTGGAAGAGAAAAGCTTGGAGAAAATGAAGGCATGCTCTTTTTATTTGATCAACCCCAAGAATTAAGCTTTTGGATGAAAGATATGCAATTTCCATTAGATTTCATTTGGATAAATGACCAAGTCGTTATTGGGTTAGATGAACATATTCCTCATCCTGCAATAAATAACAACGAAATTGCCCGTTTAAGCTCTCCAGAAGCGACTGATACAGTTTTAGAAGTAAATGCTGGGCACATAGAGCTTTATGGTCTTAAAATAGGGGATTTGGTTAAATATGAGCGGTAGATTGACAAATTAGGATTGTTTTCGTATAATCTGCTTACACAAATTAAGGGCCTTTCGTGGGGCTTTTTAAGTTCCTCAGTAAGAGGACGCCACAGAAAGCCAAAAACTTATGAGTAAAATCGCTGTTATCAAAACAGGGGGGAAGCAATATAAGGTCAAAGAAAAGGATCTCATCAAGGTTGAGAAGCTAGAAATTGAAGAAGGTCAAACAGTGACTTTTGACGAAGTGCTTCTCGTAGCTGATGAAAACGGATCTGACGTTCAAATTGGTACTCCTACACTTTCTACAAAAGTAACTGGAAAAGTTCTTGAACAAGGACGAGCGAAAAAAGTGAATGTGGTTAAATACAAAGCCAAAACGCGTTACCACAAAAAATACGGACATCGTCAACCATTTACAAAAATAGAGATTGAAAAAATCGCGTAAAAAATTAAATCCCTTTCTTGTCTAATAATCAATACTAATTGATTTCTAAACAAGGAAGGGATTTTTTCGTCAACAGTCAACTATAGTTGGAGTGCTATGGAAGTAGATTGGCTTGATCGGGCAAGCCAGATGGTGCTTGGTTTGTCAGCGCTATTAGTCATTGTCATCGTTGTGGCAATGATGTGGCTTTTCATTGGAGAACCGCTCTACTACCGCTGGAAGGAGGCATGCGATAAGCGGAAGTCGGCATAGGTGGGAAGAGGCAGCAAGAGGGCAAGACCTCGTTTTGTGAAAGCGTCAACACGCAATTATGAAACGAGGCTCTTCTTTTTTACGAGGGGTTTTGTAATGCTCCTACAACTTTTCTCACAAAATTTCGCGGGGAAATACGTGGTAATTGCGTAATGATTTTATTTACAATACCAGTGGTGACAATAACCTTTCTTTTTTCAATACCTTTTACAGCAAGTTGAGCAACTTTTTGAGATGTCATTACATTGCTATAGCGTAAGACTTTTAATGATTCCATTTCTGCTTCTTTTTGAAATCCACTAATAGTTGGTCCCGGACAAATAGTCGTAATAGAGATACCAGTATCTTTTAGTTCTTCAGATAAAGCTTCAGAGAATGAAAGAACAAAAGCTTTTGTTGCATAGTAAACTGCCATATAAGGACCAGGTAAAAATGCAGCGACAGAAGCAATATTTACAATTTGCCCAGAAGTTCTTTTTTTCATTTGAGGTAGTACCAATTTTGTTAATTCCACAAGAGTTGTGGTATTCAATTGAATCATATCTACTTCTCGATGAGAATCTGTTTCTTCAAATTTTCCAGCGAGCCCAAATCCAGCATTATTAATTAAAAGGTCAACAATAATACCTCTTGATTGCATTTGTTCAAATGCAACTTTTGCTGAACCAGGTTTTGCTAAATCAATAGGGAAGTAACCAACGCGAATACCGTAATCTTCTTCTAAATTTTCTTTCACTCGTGTCAGTTTTCTTTCATCTCGAGAAAGTAAGAATAGGTCATATCCTTTTTGGGCATAAAGCTCACTTAGTTCGCGTCCAATGCCTCCCGAAGCACCCGTTATTACAACAGTTTTTTTCATAAAAGATTTGAGAATAAGGTCTTTATTTTATCAATTTGAGTCACTGTAATCAATTGACAATGTCTATTTTCTTAGCTATAGTTTTATATCAACCAAGGAGGTTGCTATGGCTGTTTTCTTGACGGCCGTAGTAGAACTACCGGTCGGAACAAAGCGATATGCCGTCGACCTAACGGTTGACGTCGAAGAATTCGAGTCGGATTGCCCCTGTTATTGGTGCGACGGAATGGGGGCGCGCCTCGTTCTTATCAGCGCTTTACGCGTCTGGTCCACTCGCAAAAACAGGATTGTCTACCCCCAGCTACTTTATTGGATGGACGCAGTCTATGAAGCTGAGGAGCGACTTGGTGCTGGACGTCCGGTCTGCATCAACTGTTGGGACAGCGAGCTCTTGCCCTATGTGCGGGAGCGAGCATTGTTCAAATGAGTCATCACTTGTCTGTGGTGGCTCTTTTCATTTTAGGACAATAATATTTTCAAATAATTCTTAAGTGGGGTGAGTGCTAATTGTGACCATTCTTCAATAACACAATTATCATCTGCGCAAAGCGCTTCCAATTTATCCAGTGAAATAAAAGAACCTTGAGCGATTTCTTTTGCTAAATTTAGTTCGGTTGAATTTGATTTGATTAAATACAATAAACCAAAATGCACTTTTCCTACAGCATTTGTATCATCATTTATATAACCTAAAGGCGTAATTGTTGCTAAATCAAATAACCCCAATTCTTCTTCTATTTCTCGTAATAAACTTGTATAAATAGGATTGTGATTCTCTGCATCTTCTTTATCTATATGTCCACCTATACCCCAAGACCATTTTCCATGTAAACGGTCTTCAGTTGCATGTTCTTTTTTTGACGCTCTTTGATAGGCAAAGAGCTCATTTTTTTCGTTAGTAATAAGGCAATAGGCAATTGGCTGTTGAAAGGTGTCATCGTTTTCTGCTAATCCTCGTTTGAGATATTCAAAGTTATCAAGAATAAGGTTTTCATAATCATATTGGTCATGCGCAAGGAAACCTTGAAAATAGTTATTCGCAAATAATGTTTCTCGTTTGATTACAAGAATTTCTTTTTCCATTTTATCCATAAGAGGGGAGAGTAATAATTGTATGACTCAAATTATCACTCTTTGAGGCTTTCTGCAATTTGTGCTTTAGCAAAATCATTTACCCATTTTTTCGAGAGGTTAAATTCTTGCCAAGGGAGTTTTTCTTCAGGCGTATAGCTGACAATAGGATAACATGCTTCAGGCTCTGCACAGATTTTGATTAAATCATATAGATCTAGATCTAAAACCATTAGTTTGTAGTTTTGCTTTTGTGAAAAATCGAGTATTGTTGGTATTGCGTCTTCGGAAAGATTATTTGTAAGATACGAAAGATCAATGCGTTCGTTTGCATGAAATCGTTCAATATTTTTTAAGGTGATTAATTTGTCTACATTTACAAAAGAAAGAATGATCCAGCCAGTAAGTCCTATAACAAGCACAGGCTTTAAGAAGCTAAATTCTTGTTTCCAGATCTTTAGAACTGCAGAGATCAAGCAAATACCTAAAAAGAGCATAAACGCATGAACAAAAAATCGTGTATACGTAAATCCATAGGCTTGTTCATATAAACTCAAACGAAGATGAGACGAGTAAAGAATAATTGTTGTGACAAGAATCAAAAAACTTGAAAGGATTTGTCGTGTTTTTGTGGTCTCGTTACTTTTTTTCGTGGTAAAAACGGAAAATCCTAAGATAAGAGATAGATTGATAAGTGTAATAGCAATTAATTCACCAAAGCCTCGACGGGCATATTCGGCAAAGGTCATATTTTCTAGAAAACTAAGATCAGCTCCATGGAAAAAATACGCAAATTGAACGATTACAAAAACAAAATAAATAATATTTACTAGAGAAAGAATAGTAATCGTCGTTACAGGTAAAATACTTGACTTAAACTCAGTTGTTTTGTCGGCTGAGGTGTTTTTTTCAGATGCTATCATCCAGGTAAAAGCGGCTAATCCCCAAAAGGCGATTAAGGTGATAATAATCCTTCCAATTAATTCATCAGCTATATCGATTTGTATAACGGAAGTGAAGTCAAGTAAAAGTTGATTAAATACTGGATCTGCAGAAGCAAGAAGTGCAAGAATAATAAATAAAAGCGGGCTGGCAATAATGATTGCTTTAAGTATTTGTTTGTAGACAGGGGATGAGTGTGATTTTTTAAATTGAAGCAAATTAGCAAAAGAGCGAATAGGTGTGGGCAATTGCTCAAGTAGTTTCACGAGCATTCGTGGGAAGAATTCCCAAACAAAAGAGAGGTCAAACCAAGGGGATTGACTCCATCCAGTGAGCAAAATTCCACTTGAAAGTGCTAGTACAGGTATAAGCAAGAAGTTAAGTGCGATAATGACCTTAGATTTAAAGATCAAGAAAACAAAAGAGAGTAGGATAGATGAAGCCATTGTGACCCAGCCTGCAAGAGACTTTTTTTCAATACGTTCCCAAAAAAGTGAGAGATAGCCAATAAAAAGACTCATAAGAAAAAGGGGGTAATTAATACCCAATCCATGATCAAAAAAAAGCCACTGGAAAAGAGTGGCTAGTAGAAGGGGGATAGCAAAGAAAAGAAATTGTTTCTTTTTTGAAAAGCGTGCATGAAGTGGTTTTTTTAGTATGTCCATACAAAGAAAAAGATAAGTAGTGATACAGATTAAAACGGAGGAGTTAAAAAAATCTTACAAAAAATAGCATCTATGCGATGCTATTTTTTGATCTACCAAATGAGCTTATTTCCAAATGGCTAATAATCCACCGATAAGCAATACCCAGACTAATTGATAGGTAATAAAAATAGTATAAAGAGGCATTTTTCTGTCTTCATACGCTTTGATAATCAAATGAGTTGATGCAATAAAACCAAGCCACGCCCAGAAACCTGTCATCGCACCTTGTGCAAATGTAGTTGCTTCTGTTAGTGAAACAAAGTAAGCAAGAACCCATGCAAGAACGAGACTAGAAAGAAAGCTAATTCCCATCGCTTTAAGGGCATCTTCTTTTTTGATGTCTTCTGGCTTTTTATTCATGGCTTTCATCCATGCTTTTCCAAAAAACATTGGTGCATACCAGAATGCTCCAATAATCATATAAATGACTCCGCTGACAAAGACTGCTAGTAAATTGATGTTTTCGAGCATATTAAAAAGAATAAAGATTAAAAATAGCCTAAATTTTAGTTCTTCCCTTAATGGCTTTACTCAATGTTACCTCATCTGCATATTCAACAACAGACCCCATTGGAAGTCCTTGGGCAAGGCGAGAAAGGGCAATACCTTTGTTTTGTAATAACTTTTGTAAGTATAACACAGTCGCTTCACCTTCATAATCAGAATTAAAGGCGAAAATAATTTCATTTACACGAGTTGATTCAATGCGAGCAAGTAATTGTTTCACATTTAATAATTCAGGTGTAATCCCTTCTAGTGGATTAATATTTCCACCAAGCACATGATAAACGCCGTGGAATTCTCCACTATGTTCAATTGCTGCTAGGTCATGATTTTCTGCAACGATGCAAATGGTAGATGTATCTCTTTTTTCATCGCGACAGATTTCGCAATATTCTTGTTGAGAAAAGTTTTGACAGGTTTTACAGAATTGAATTGTTTCGTGCAATTCAGTTAAAACATCGGCAAAGTTTTTAATTTGATGTTTAGGTTGTTTGAGCAAATAAAAAACCAGCTTCTCAGCGGATTTTGGTCCAATACCGGGAAGTCGGTCAAAATGATCGATTAGGTTTTTTATTGGTTCAGGGAAACGCAGCATTCCTTTTACAATTGACAATTAACCACTGACAACTGACATCTCTTCGTCAGTGGTCAGTAGTCAGTTGTTAGTTGTTTACGAGAGTCCTGGGAAATCAAAGTCTCCAGATTGTTGAAGCTTCAGTGCCATCGCTTTTTGTACTTTTTTAACAGTTTCATTTACCGCATCTACCAAAGAAGCTTCCATTCGTGTTTTATCTTGTAATAATTCGTCAGAAACGATGATGGTGTGAACTTTTTGGTTACCATCCATAGTGATTTTTACACCTTTTGTTTCATGTTCAATCATTTCATCTCCTAAAACTGATTGAATTTTTTTCGCTTGGTCACGTAAGTCTTTGATTTGTTTAAGTTTGTTGAACATAAGTATTGAGTTTACGAATTAGTGATACGAATCTGCGAATACATTCGAATCTACAAATGGATTATTCGTAGATTAGCATACATTCGCAGATTGGCATCATACCTTAGAATTTAGGGATATTTATTGGTGCCATTGGCGGTGGTGGGGTTGCCGGTGGTAATGGTGGTGGGGCGGAAGCTTGTAAATGCCTTTTCTCGAGATTTTTGTAACTTACTTTAGATCCATCGAAGAAGAGTTTTACAACACCTGTTGGTCCATTACGATGCTTCGCGATATGTATTTCTCCAATATTTTTTTCTTCTGGCGTTAATTCTTCTGGTCGGTAATTTCTATCTGCAGCTTTTCTATAAATAAACATTACAATATCTGCATCTTGCTCGATAGACCCAGATTCACGAAGATGAGAAAGTTTTGGAATCGCTGGTTTTGTTTGTTCAACCGCACGTGAAAGCTGAGAAAGCGCAATAATTGGGATATTTAGCTCACGAGCAATTTGTTTAAGCGCACGAGAAATTTCAGAAATTTCTTGGGTACGGTTTTCTTTACTTCGGCCTTCCATTAATTGTAGGTAATCGATAATAAGAAGTCCTAGTCCATGCTCGGTTTGTAGTCGTCGAGCTTTGGTTCTAATTTCCATGATATTTGCTCCGGCATTATCGTCTATAAAAATTGGGGCTTCAGATAATACCCCCATGGCATGACCAAGTTTAGGAAAATCTTGTGATTCTGGTCCATCAGAGAGTTTTCCTGTTCTCATTTTCCATAAATCAATATCTGCTTGCGAACAAAGTAACCGGTCAACAAGTTGTTCTTTACTCATTTCCAGACTAAAAATTCCAATAGGGATTTTCTCATTTACTGCAATATGACGAGCAATATCCAAGGCAAAGGTTGTTTTACCTACAGATGGACGAGCAGCCAAGATAATAAGATCAGATTTTTGAAAACCAGCTAAAAGATTATCTAATTCAGTAAAGCCAGAAGCAATACCTCGGATTTTACCACCATCTCTATGCAAAATATCAATACGCTCAAAAGCAGCACTTAAGACATCTCTTACGGGAGCAAAGTTTTGTTTTAAAAAGTTTTGTGAAACAGCAAAAATAGATTGTTCGGCTTTATCTAGCAATCCGTCTAATTCGTCTTCTTCATTGAAAGCCATTTCACTAATTTCAGAAGCGGCTCCTTGTAAACGTCTTAGTGTAGATTTTTTACTGATGATATCTGCGTAATTTTTTACATGAGCAGAAGAGGGGACGCGACTAGCAAGCCCAGTTAAAAAAGATCGTCCACCAACTGCTTCTAATTTTCCTTGTTCATCTAATTTATTAGAAAGTGTTAATAAATCGATTGGTTCTTGGTTTCCATAAAGATCAAGCATTGCTCGATAAACTGTTGCATGCTGAGATCGGTAAAAATCTTCTGGTCGCAATGAATCAGCCACTTTAATCATGGCATTTTTATCGATAAGTAATGATCCTAAAATGGATTCTTCTGCATCTAAATTATGTGGAGGGATACGTTCCATGTCGAGAATTGTATACTTGTTTAGGGTGGTTATTTTAACCCATCTCAGCTTGTTGAGCAATCTCACAGTATAGCCACAGGTTTTACACAAAACAAAAATCTCAGCATTGCTGAGATTTTTGTGGTGGGCCCGCTGGGATTCGAACCCAGGACCATTAGCTTAAAAGGCTACTGCTCTACCAACTGAGCTACGAGCCCATTTATATACAATAATATCTAGAACCTATAAATAAGTAATAAGACATATAATATAAAAATGACGCCATGCATTCACTGCAAAGCGTGAGAAAATCATAACATAAATCATTTTCTGTGGCAAGATATATGCTAGAATATGAATATATGCAAAAAATAAACGATTTTTACCAAATTAGCGCAAGCGAAGTTTTAAAAACAATAAATTCCTCAGAGCAAGGTCTTTCTACGAAAGAGGCTGGTTTACGATTAAAAGAGCATGGGTTAAATCGCCTGCCATCGGCTCAGCGTATATCTGCCTGGAAGATTCTCTTTGAACAAGTGAAGAGCCCGTTAGTTTTTGTCTTAGTATTTGCAGCTGCAATAAGTTTTTTTATTGGGGAGAAATTTGATGTAATCATTATCACAGCAGTAGTCATTATCAATACGATTATAGGTTTTTGGCAAGAATACAAAGCAGATAAGTCCATTGAACAACTACAAAACCTTGTAAAGCAATACGCCACAGTGATCAGAGATGGGCAAAGAATGGATATCTTATCTGAACAAATTGTTATTGGTGATATTCTCGTTTTGGAGTCTGGAGATAAAATTTCTGCAGACGCACGTTTGCTTTCTGTGCATGATTTTTATACGAATGAGGCAAGTTTAACAGGAGAATCAAATCCCGTGCATAAAGTAATAGAGATACTAGCTGGTAAATTTGGAATTGGAGATCAAAAAAACATGGTTTTTATGGGAAGTACTGTTGAGCGAGGTAGGGCAAAAGCAATTGTAATTGCAATAGGTTCTGAGACACAAATAGGAAAAATTGCACATTTAGTACAAAAGACGGTAGATGAAGCAACTCCATTGCAAGTGCAGTTAAAAAAATTATCTGGTTTATTAACAATTTTTGTTCTTATTGCGGCTGTATTTGTTTTGCTTATCGGATTTTTACGAGGAATGCACTTTAATGAGATATTAGTAACAAGTGCGGCTTTAGCTGTTTCAGCGATTCCAGAGGGATTACTCGTTGCATTTACTCTCGTACTTGTTGTGGGGATGAAAAGAATTTTAAAACAAAATGCATTAGTGAGAAAACTAGTTGCAGCAGAGACTTTAGGTTCTGTATCAATTGTGTGTTCAGATAAAACAGGGACAATTACAGAGGGGGTTATGAAGGTAGATCAAATTATTATTGGTGGTTTACCAAGTAAGTCGATGAAAGGGTTTAATGCAAAAGTGGCAAAGTCAGCTGAAGAAATGCATTTATTCGCTCTAAAAATAATGGCATTATGTAATAATGCCTATAGGAAAAATTCAGATGATAAGTTAAAACAAGCTGAAATAGTAGGTGACTCAACTGATGTCGCTTTATTATCATCTACATTACATGCTGGTTATATTAAAGAGGAAATAGAAAAAGAATATACTCGAATTGACGAAATCCCATTTCACGAAACATATAAATACCAAGCGACATTACATCGTATCGCCAATGATGGAGCTATGGTCTTTGCAAAAGGTGCTCCAGAAGCAATTTTAAACATGTGTTCTCGTTTTCAAAAAGGCAAAAAATCGTATCAATTAACAAAGGAATCGGAAGAAGAAATACGAACTGATTATGAAGATTTAACCAAGCAAGGTTTGCGTGTTTTAGCTTTGGCATATTCAAAAACAACAAAACAAATTGAATCATTTGACACACTTATTGATGATAGGGCAAATCCACAATTATCTGATTTAGTTTTTTTGGGCTGGGTTGGTTTAAAAGATCCTGTTCGAGAAGAAGTGAAGGCTGCTTTTAAAACAATGCAGAAAGCAAGTATTCGTACGGTTATTATAACTGGGGATCATAAATTTACCGTTCAGGCCATAGTAAATGAATTAGGAAAAGAAGTTGCTGATGAACGTATTTTAGAAGGAAAAGATTTAGACAAACTTTCTGAGGCTCAATTAGATGCGATTGTAGAAAATATTGATATCTATGCAAGAGTTGAGCCAAAACATAAATTGAGGATTATTCAATCTTGGAAAAGAAAAGGGGAGGTTGTTGCCATGTTAGGGGATGGAGTTAATGATGCTCCTGCATTAAAAGCTGCTGATATTGGAGTTGCTGTAGGAGAGAATGCTACTGATGTGGCTAAAGAAACATCAGATATTATTTTATTAGAAGGGAATTTTAAAGTAATTGAGTCTGCCATTCGAGAAGGGCGAGTTATCTTTGATAATATTCGTAAAATTTTTCTGTATTTAATCTCGGATAGTTTTACCGGGATTTTATTGATTAGTATCTCACTCGTACTTGGTTATCCAATTCCATTACTTGTGGCTCATATTCTTTGGATTAATATTGCATCAGATGGGCTATTGAATTTAGCACTTACTGTAGAACCAGCAGAAAAAGATGTCATGCTTTATCCTCCTCGTAAAAAGGATGAGCCAATTATCAATAAAGAAATTTATGTTTTAATTGCGACCATTACATCGGTGGCGGTATTACTAGCAACTCCACTGTATATCTACATGTTTAACCATACAGGGGATTTAGAGTATGCAAGAACATTAGTCTTTACTGCTTTTGCAATTGATTCCATTATTTATGTCTTTAGTATTAAATCACTACGTCAGCCAATCTGGAAAATTAATCCATTTTCTAATCGATGGTTAATCCTTGCTGTTTTGGTAACGGCATTAATGCAAGTACTTATTGTTTACGTTCCATTTTTACAAAAATTACTTAAAACAGTTCCTCTTAATGCATTTGATTGGGTACTTGTCTTTGGGATAGGGTTTGCTGGAATTATTATTCGAGAATCAATCAAATGGCTTTATTGGCATAATAAACGTATAGAGGTTTGATGATTTTACTGATACAATAAAAACAAAAATGAAATCAATAACAAATACAACAGCTGAATTAAGCGCTTTATTTCCACCTGGTACTGCTGGGCGAGATATGGTTTCGCAAATTCCAATTTTTTTAGGAAATGCGTTGGTTTCTGATGTTAAAAAGCATTTCATTAAACATGCTTTGGAATATAAAACATTAAACTATTTGTATATTGTCGATGCTAGTCATCATCTCCTTGGTGTCACTTCGGTTAAAGAATTACTGCAAGCAAAAGGGGGGAGTAAATTATCCTCTATCATGAAAAAAACGATTGTCTCTGTAAATCCATTAGATACGGTTCCTCATGTTGCATTATTAGCATTGAGACATAATTTAAAAATGCTTCCTATTGTTGATCATAAAAAACGGCTAGTTGGTGCATTCAGTTCACAAAAATTATTAGATATTTTAAATAAAGAATTTGGTAATGACCTTTTAAGATTGTCTGGGGTGAGTGTTCCTAGGAAGCATTTTCATTTTCAACAAGTAAAAATCATCTACTCCCGATTACCATGGATGCTTATTGGTATGTTCGGAGGCTTGCTTACAGGTCTTATTATCGGTGCATTTAAATCTTCCATTGAAGCGATTGTTTTATTGGCTGTTTTTATTCCTGTGATTATGAGTTCAGGGGCAACAAGTGCCAATCAATCTGCCATGATTTTTTTAAGAAATCTTATTCATGGCGATATTAACGGTTGGACAAGGTATGTGTTAAATGAGATTAGAATTTCTGGTGCGATTGCATCCATTTTGTCTATTCTCTTATATCTTATCTTGGCATTCTATCCAGGGGATATGGTTTTAGCTGGCGCTGTAAGTATTTCACTTTTTTTTACCATTATCTCTGGGTCATTGGTGGGGGTATTTACTCCTATGGTTTTAAATAAACTAAAATTAGATCCCTCTACAGGTGCTGGACCTTTTTTAACAATACTTAAAGATTTGATCGCAATGACAATTTATTTTACAATTGCCACTTCTTTTTTAACGTATTTTGGAGGATAAAACTATGAATGTATATCAATTACAAAAAGATGGAAAACTTTCAAAATCGGACAGAGATGAAGTTGTTTCGATTTTGAATAATCATGGAATTATTGTAATGCCAACAGATACAAGTTATGGTCTTGCTGCGAAAATAGATGATGAAAAAGCATTAAAGAAGCTAGTTAAAGTAAAAGGAAGAGAAAAAGGGAAGACAATGTCTATCGTTGTTAAAGGGCAAGCACAAGCTTTAAAATACGGAGTTATTTCATGCAATCCAAAAGCCTTATGGAAAGCATTTCTCCCTGGTCCGCTAACTCTTGTTGTTTGGTCGAAAGTAAAAAAACTCCCATTGATAAGAAGAGAAGATAATACCTTGGCGATAAGATTTGTACCAACCCCAGTTGTGAATCAAATTTTAAGAGCCATTGATACTCCTGTGACCATTACTTCTGCTAATCGTGGAAGAAAAACTGATGTTTATTCCCTTGATGAATTTAAGAAACAGTATAAAAATGGTACATTACCAGAAGCGTTTATTGATGCAGGTAAATTAAAAAAACAGAAACCTTCTACCATTGTAAGTGCCCTTAAAGGAGAAAAGGTCATTGTGCTAAGAAAGGGACCTGTTTCCGAAAAACAAATTAAACAAGCTATTAAGAATTCTCATTAACTTTATTTTATGTCAGATCGACCTAAACCTGTTGTTCTCATTTCATTAGATGGATGGGGGGCAAGTGCTATTACAGATGGAAATGCCATCGAACAAGCCAATACGCCCAATATGGATAATTTAATGAGAAATTATCCATTTACCTACGTAGATGCCTCCGGGATTTCTGTTGGTTTGCCATGGGGTGAGGTTGGGAATTCAGAGGTAGGCCATCTTAATCTTGGTGCGGGTCAAGTTATTTATCAAAATTTACCTCGAATTCAAATTTCTATTCAAGATGGAAGTTTTCAAAAGAATGAACATTTTTTAAATGTGATTAAACAGGTCAAAAAGAATAAAACTAAACTTCATTTATTGGGGATTCTTTCAAGTGGTGGAGTCCATGGGCATATGGATCACTGTTTTGAATTATTAAAAATGTGTAAAGAAAATAAATTGAAAAAAAATGTTTTTGTTCATGCCATCACAGATGGACGTGATACACCTGCAGCGGTTGCGGACCAATTTATTGCTCAGTTATTGGCTGTAATGAAAAAAACAAAGGTTGGTCAATTAGCTTCTATGGTTGGTCGGTATTATGCAATGGATAGGAATAATAACTGGGACAGAACAAAGCTCGCCTATGAGCTTATGACCAAAGGATTAGGGTTACAATTTAAAGATCCTCTTGAAGCAATAAAAGAATTGTATGGTCAAGATATGAAAGATGAGCAATTGCAGCCCACAGTAATGGTAGATAAAAAAGGAAATCCATTGGCCATTGTAGAACCCGGTGATGCAGTTATCTTTTGGAATTATCGTCCAGATCGTGCCAGACAAATAACAAAGGCCTTTGTTTTAGATGAATTTGAAGGGTTTGAAAGAGAAAAAATTGATCCATTACAATTTGTCACGATGATGGAATATGAATCAGGGCTTCCTGTAGACGTTGCTTTTCCTCCGCAAAATATTCAAGAACCTGTTGGAAAAATCATTTCAGATGCTGGCTTGAAACAATTACGTTTAGCCGAAACAGAAAAATACGCTCATGTAACCTATTTTTTCAATGGTGGTTCCGAAGAAGAATTACCAAATGAGGATAGAGCGCTTGTTCCATCTCCCAATGTAGCTACTTATGATTTACAGCCAGAGATGTCTGCTGACGGTATTGCCCAAAAGGCTGTAAAAGAAATTGGTTCAGGTAAATATGATTTTATTATGTTAAATTTTGCTAACGCCGATATGGTTGGGCATACAGGGAATTTTGAAGCAGCCAAAAAAGCCGTTGAAGCTGCTGATGCTGGCGTAGGAAAAATAACTGATGCGGTATTAAAGCAAGGTGGGGCTGTTGTGATTACAGCTGATCATGGAAATGCGGAGCAAATGAAAGACCCATTAAAAGGAACTGAGGTAAAAGAGCATTCTACTTCTTCTGTTCCATTAATCATCATTCAAGATTCTCGCAAAAGAGAATTAGATGAAGCGACATTTGAAGCCTTAAGAAAACAAATTACTCCAATCGGGATTTTAGGAGATGTTGGTCCAACAGTTCTTGCATTATTGGGGCTAAACCCTTCGGCAGAAATGACGGGTAGAAGTCTATTGGATGATTTGATCTAATAGCAAGAAAAACGTATTATCTTTTCAGATTTGATTTAATTTATTTATGTTTAAATATCTTCTTCCTAATTCGTGGAAACGTCTTTATCATTTTTCTTGGGCAATAGTGAGTATTCTTGTTTATGGTTTGCCTTCTAGAAAAATGAAAATCATTGGTGTTACAGGAACTGATGGGAAAACAACAACGACAACTCTCATTCATTCTGCCTTAAAAGAGTCTGGCATAAAAGTTGCCATGATCAATGGACTTACCTTTAGTCTTCCTTCAAAAGAATGGAAAAATGCTTCTGACAATTCAACACCGGGGAGATTGGCGATTAGAAAATTTTTGAAACAAGCGAAAAAAGAAGGTTGTGAGGTTGTGGTTTTGGAAGTTACTTCATGGGGGCTAGAGCAATACCGTTTATTAGGAGTTGCTTTTGATGTGGCTGTTATTACCAATTTTGCTCATGAACATTTAGACTTGCATAAGTCTATGAATCGTTATCGGTCAATGAAAGGGAAGTTATTTAAAGCTCTGGATTCAAAGCGTAAGCCAGGACAAGAAAAAATAGCGATTGTTAATAAAGATGACGAATCATTTGCGTATTTCAATCGGTTTAAAGCAGATAAAGTTATAAGCTATAGTTTAAAACAAGATGCCGATCTTAAAGTAGGGGGGATACAACAAAAACCTCAACTCAAATTTGATTTGTATATGGAATCACAAAAATTTCCTGTTGAATTACAAATTAAAGGTGTTTTTAATATTTCAAATGCACTTGCTGCTATTGGAGCTGCTCGTGCAGTGGGGGCTGGTATTGAATCTAGTATAAAAGGAATGGAAAAAGTTGAACAAGTACCAGGAAGAATGGAATTTATCGATGCGGGGCAACCATTTTATGTGGTTGTAGATTTTGCACATACTGCTCAAGCATTTGAAGCTATTTTTGCTTCGGCCCGTTCTATGGTGGGAGAAGGGAATCAAATTATTGCTGTTTACGGTTCAGCTGGTGGTCGAGACAAAGGACGTAGAAAAATGATTGGTGACATCGCAGGGAAAATGATCGATTATAGTATTTTAACAACTGATGACCCGAGAAATGAAGATCCAGAAAAAATTGCTGGACAAATTATTGAGGGACTTGCACTGCATCATAAAAAAGTGAATGATGATTTCATTTTTGTAAAAGACCGCGCTGAGGCAATTGCCAAAGGGATAGACCTCGCAAAGGATGGAGATATCGTTCTTACATTAAGCATGGGGGCATATGAAATCATGTATGTTGGCGATGGAAAAGTACAATGGTCAGATAAAGAAGCTGCGAAAAAAGGTTTACAAAAGCGTGGGTTTCTCACCTAGAAAATTGATTTGAAAGAATCTAAACAACAAAAAGTACTACTTTGACACCTTGTATAGAACCCTTTTATACTAGGTGGACTTTAATTATTGTATAAGCCTATGACGACAAATAATCCGTTTGAATCAGCCATGAAACAATTAGACAATGCGGCTGAATACATTTCAGATCAAGATCAACAATATGTAGCTGTATTGCGTAATCCGAAACGACAAGTAGAGGTATCTATTCCATTTCGAATGGATGATGGTTCATTAAAAATCGCACAAGGATATCGTGTTCAATATGATGATCATCGAGGTCCGTTCAAAGGTGGGATTCGGTATCATCAAGATACAGATATCGATGAGGTAAAGGCCTTAGCTTTTTGGATGGCGGTAAAAACAGCAACTGTTGGAATTCCACTCGGTGGAGGAAAAGGTGGGGTGACAATCAATCCAAAAGAATTATCAGAAACTGAGTTAGAAAATCTTTCTCGAGCATGGGCTCGTGTCATGGCTCCTATAATTGGCCCAGATATTGATATTCCCGCGCCAGATGTAAATACGACACCACAAATAATGGAGTGGATTGCCGATGAATATGCAAAAATCACAGGAAAGTCACAGCCTGGGGTTATTACAGGTAAACCTATTGAAGCTGGTGGAAGTGAAGGGAGAGGCACTGCTACTGCGCAAGGGGCTTTTTACTGCCTAGAAGAATTAATGAAAAAGCTAACAAGAGAGCCTGAATCTACAACAGTAGCGATTCAAGGATTTGGAAATGCTGGTGCTCATTTTGCTAACCTTTGTTTTGATGCTGGCTATAAAGTGATTGCCGTATCAGATTCTCGTGGTGGTATATTGAACAAAGATGGGTTAGATCCAAGAAAGGTACTTGAACACAAAAACTTAACAGGGTCTGTTCAAGGTTTTGATGGAGCCGAAGATATCACAAATGAAACTCTACTTACAACAGAATGCACAATATTAGCTCCTGCTGCTTTAGAAAATGCTATTACAGATAGGAATGCTGATACTATCAAAGCAATGGCAATTATAGAATTAGCTAATGGTCCCACAACACCAATGGCAGACGAAATTCTTACGAAAAAAGGGGTTACAATTATCCCTGATGTATTAGCAAATGCTGGAGGAGTAACAGTTAGTTACTTTGAATGGTATCAAAACCAAAATAATGAGAAATGGTCAGAAGAAGAGGTCTTACAAAAGCTAGAGCCAATTATGAAAGAAGCTTTTACCGCTATTTGGTCGAAGAAGGAAGAAGTAGGTAAAGATATGCGAACAGCTGCCTTTATTTTAGCAATACAAAGAATTATTGATGCAATGAAAGAGGCAAAACTCTAAAAACAAATAAAAAAAAAGCAGGGCAAGACCCTGTTTTTTTTCTGTGTAGATATTACTATACTTTTCTGTAAAATAAACCTACAATAAAGTAGATTAACCATAGAAACATGCGAATTTCAATTCACCCTATTTTAGGTGCTTTTCTTTTTTCTTCATTATTTGGAATGATTGCTCCAATTGCACATTCTGGTGACTTATCAGTTAGTAGTGCTTCTTTTGTTCATGCTGAAGTAGGACAATTGCTCGTACAATACCAAGGACAAACAAAACCTCAACTTTTACAATATAGTACCAATAAAGAAGCGCAAAAAGCATTACAAAAATTTCAGAAAAGAAGCGATATTCTTTTTGCACAACCTAATTATACTTATCAAGCATCCGCATTACCAAATGATCAATTGATTGCTTCTCAAAAACATCTGGGCCAAATTAAAGCAACAGAAGGATGGAATAGTGCAACAAGTGCCAAAGATGTTGTGATTGCCGTTATTGATAGTGGGGTTGATATTGGTCATCCTGATTTAAAAAATAATCTTTGGAAGAATCCAAGAGAAACAAAAAACTCAATCGATTCAGATAATAATGGTTATGTAGATGATATAAATGGTTGGGACTTTTTAGAAGGAATTGCGGACCCTCGCCCTAAATATTATGAAAGTACACCAGAAGATTCTATTGGGGTTCAACATGGAACCATGGTTGCTGGTATAATCGCATCGCAAGGAAATAATGGGATTGGTACTGCAGGAATTGCATGGGAAGCACAATTAATGACATTGCGAGTTCTAAATCATATTGGGATTGGTAATTCAGAAACCGTTACAGAAGCTTTACGATATGCCATTAATAACGGTGCGGATATTATTAATATGAGTTTGGTTGGAACAGATTATGATCCGATGGTTGTTGATTTATTAAATCAAGCTTACGAAAAGGGCATTATCGTTGTGGCTGCTGCTGGAAATAATGGTGCAAATTTAAATGCATTAGAGACTTATCCTGTTTGTTACAATCAAATGGGTGCCGCTACCGTTATCGGGGTTGGTGCTATTGATAAAGATTTCAATAGACCTAATTTTTCAAATTATGGTTCAGACTGTGTCGATATTGTAGCTCCAGGTGTAAATGTGTATTCAACAAGGTTTGTTGGTGAAGGGTTTACTGATCAAATAAAGTATAAAGCCCTTTTTAGTGGAACCTCATTTGCTGCTCCTCAAGTAACAGGTTTGGTGGCTTTGATGAAACAACTAAAACCAGATCTTAATACGGAGCAAGCACTCTTCTTTTTACAAACGGGTTCAACTTCATTAGCGGGAATACATGTTAAAGGTGCAGGGTTTGATTATGCACTAAATATGGAAGGTACAATGGATCTTTTTGTTCAAACTATTGTCGATAATCCTGATCCTGTAATCGATATTCCTGCGACTCAACAAGATAACCCTGAATTTTTAGTTTATCCACTTGGTGAGTTTGGCTCAGTTGCTTTTAAATATGAATTACCAGGTCCACAATTAGTAACTCCTGTTGTTTTTGAGGATCAAATTTTTGCAAAGGGGATGCGCATGACTTTAAATACACCATTTACCGTATTAATAAATGCTTGGCGAGGTGGTTCGAAATCACTCTATCAGTATAATCTGATATCCCAAGAAATGAAGTTATTATTCGAGTTACCTATTGGAAATGACCAAACAATTGGGCAAACGGCTATAGGTAAAGTTGATGTAGACAATAAAGATGATTTGATTATTGCTTCTGGTCCAGATGCTCAGCCGTATATTGGTTTATATGATATGAAAGGGACATTAAAATACTCATTTAAGCCCTATAATGATGAAATTAATGGAGGGCTTTCTGTTGCTTTATGGGATATTAATAATGATGGCTTAAATGAAATTGTTGTTGTTCCAGAAAATCAGACGGATGGTCATATTAAGATTTTTGATTATACCGGATTACTTATCAAAGAATGGGTCGCTTATGAGAACTTTGGTGGTGGAGCAACGCTTTCTACAGGGGATATTAATAATGATGGTGTAGAAGAATTAATTGTTGGTCCAGGTGGAACAGGTGGGCCACATGTAAAAATCTTCAATGTAAATGGAGAAATGGTTCAAGAATTTTTTGCGGGTGATGTTATCGATGCTGGTGGTGCAGATGCTAAATTTTATGATTTTGATAGAGATGGCATTAATGATTTTGTCTTTTCATTTAAAATGGCTGGTACTCCAGTTATTCGTTTATACGATATGCAAGGAAAATTTAAAGCAGAATATGGCGTATTAGACGGTGATTATCGTGAAGGCGTCGGAATTGTACTTATTGATTAATAACTACTCCTTAAGGAAAAAGCACTATGGCTAAACAAGCAATTTTTGAAAAAAAGAATATTCTTGTCACAGGGGGGGCAGGGTTTATTGGTTCTCATCTTTGTGATGAATTAATCAATCGTGGAAAAGTAATTTGTGTCGATAATTTTGTTTCTAGTAGTCAGTCGAATATCGATCATCTCTTACAGAATCCAAATTTTATTTTCATCAACCATGATATTACACAACCTTTAGATTTAACGGCTTATCCAGAATTAGAAAGATTTCGAGTTGAATTTCAAGGTGTGCAAGAAGTGTATCATTTAGCTTGTCCAACAAGTCCAAAGAATTTTGAACAAGTTCGAGTTCAAACAATGGATGCAAATACACTTGGTGTGAAAAATATGTTGGATTTAGCAAAGCAATATAATGCTCGATTTCTTTTTGCATCTTCTTCTGTTGTTTACGGGGATCGCCCAAAAGAAGACCCCTATTTTCATGAAGGAGTTGTTGGGACATTAGATCAAAATAGTCCAAGAGCTGTTTATGACTTAGGAAAAAAGTTTGCAGAAACAATGGTCATGACCTATCAAGAAGCATTTGGATTAAAAACACGTATTGCGAGAATTTTTAGAACCTATGGCCCAAGAATGATGTTAAATGACGGAAGAATGGTTCCAGATTTTATTACAAATGCCTTAAAAGGAGATGAGCTGGTCATTTATGGTGATGATGACTTTAGTACATCACTTTGTTATGTTTCTGATATTGTTGACGGACTAGTACGATTGATGGAAATAAATGAAGATCATTTAACAGTAAATTTAGGAAGCGACCAAAATCTACCATTGGTAGAAGTTGCTCAAAAGGTTATTGCATTATCAAACTCAGCTTCATCTATTCGATTTGAACCACCCTTATTGTTTATGTCACCATTGGGGTTACCAATTATCACGAGAGCAAAAGATGAATTTGGCTGGATACCGATTGTGACACTAGAAAATGGGCTAATACAAACGATTAACTATGCCAAAGCCGAACGTTCTCGTTTAGGGGCTAGCATGCGCTAATAAAGGGGCTTCTATTGATGATATTAGCTTCATTTGCTAATCTGACGAGCATAAAACTATGAAAGTAACTGCCGTTATTCCAGCATATAATGAAGAACAAATGATTCAAGAAGTCATTGATTTAGTACGGCCTCATGTAGATGAGGTCATTGTTATTGATGATGGCTCAAAAGATCAAACCTATGAAAATGCAAAAGATTCTGGAGCTGTCGTTACTCGTCATCTTATAAATAGAGGACAAGGTGCTGCTTTGCAAACAGGGATGGATTTGGCTTTATATAGAGGAGCAGACTATATTGTTCATTTTGATTCTGATGGTCAACATCCTCAAGACCAGATTAAAGATTTACTCGCTCCATTACAAACAGGGGATTACGATATCGTAACTGGGTCTCGTTTTTTAGATCAAACATCAAATATTCCAAAAGTACGTAAGCTCGTTTTAACAGGTGGGGCTTTGTTTACTCGTTTAATGAGCGGATTAAAAGTAACAGATTCGCATAATGGGTTTAGAGCATTAAATAAAAAAGCTGCGACACTTATTCAATTGCGACAAGATAGAATGGCTCATGCTTCTGAATTAATCCAATTAGTTGCGCGCCATGAATTGAGGCATAAAGAAGTACCTGTGACTATTACCTATACAGATTATTCTATGGCAAAGGGGCAGAGTTCTTGGAATGCTATTAAAATTGTCATTGATCTCATTAAAGGGTCAATGTTGTAAGGGTTTATTTCAGGTCAAATGTTAAAGGTAAATTGTATTCATCTATGTTGATTTTCCAGATTATTGCCAGCGTTTTTATCCTCTTTGCGATGCAAAGAATTTTAACGAGGTATAAACAAGCAAGAGTACCTAAAAGCGAGGTATTGATCTGGCTTTTATTTTGGTTTTTCGTGGCAATTGCTGTTTGGTGGCCACGTGGAACAGATCTTATTGCTAATGCCCTAGGAATTAGTCGTGGATATGAATTAGTCGTTGCTGTTTCATTGGCATTACTCTTTTTCATGGTTTTTAAGCTCTTTACCCATGTGCATCAATTGCACGCTCAAATGACCGATCTCGTGCGAAAATTGGCTATTCAGCAACAAGAAGAGAAGAAAGTTACTTCATTTGATGGGTCTAAAAAAAGCGATCTACAAAATTAGGACAATACTTGGTTATGAATGTTATGAAAAAAGTAAAAGTCGTCAGCGTTATCGTTACTTATAATGCGTATAAAGGAGGCTTTTTTCCTCGTTGTTTAGAACATTTAGACTTGATTGAATTAAAGAATGATCAATTTGAAATAGATCATCATATTATCGTTGTTGACTCAGCTTCTTCTGATCAAACACCTGAAAAAATTAAACAGTCTCATTCACAGATCCAGGTAATCGCAAGTGAGAAAAATTTAGGATATGCAGGAGGGAATAATCTCGGGTTTGAGGAGGCTCAAAAAATGGGGGCTGACTATATTGCTATTATCACACAAGATGTTTATATCAAGCCACAATGGCTTTTAGAAGCACTTAAAGTCGCTGAATCTGATAAATCTATTGGTATTGTTCAACCTTTATTGCTTTTATGGCCTCAAAGAGATCGAATTAATTCAACAGGAAATGCGATTCACTTTTTAGGGTATGGATATGCACGAGGATATCAAGATTCTTTAGTTGATTATCGTAATTCTGGGATCGAAGAAATCCCATATTCTAGTGGTGCTGTTTTTCTGTATTCCATGAATGCTTATCGAGCCATTGGAGGATTTGATGAAGAGATGTGGATGTATAATGAAGATCAAGATTTGGGTTGGAGACTTCTTTTGGCTGGGTATAAAAGTGTACTAGCGCCAAATAGTCGAGCCTATCATCAATACGAATTTTCTCGAAGTATTACCAAAATGTATTATATGGATAGAAATAGATTGATAGTCATCTTTCAAAACTACCATATTGCAACTCTGCTTATCATTTTTAAAGCCCTCTTTTTAAATGAATTAGCTGGTTTCGTTTTAGCTTGGCGCGGAGGGTGGTTAAAAGAGAAGCTTGCTGTCTGGAAGTACTTTTTAAAACCTCAAAGTTGGAAACTGATTTTACAGAAACGAAGGCTCAGGCAAGCAAATAGGGTAGTGAAAGACAAAGATCTTATTAAGCACTTCACAGGGCAAATTTTATTTCAAGATGTCATGAACCCTCTTATAAAATATCTTGCGAATCCTATTTTGGGTCTCTATTATTGGGTAGTAAAATTGATCATTTTTTGGTAAATAAAAAATGTATTCAAGGGCTTTAGAAACTCTCTGTTATTGAATAATATACGTATGCATATCTCTCATATCGTCTCAACATATCCTCCGTATAAGGGAGGGATGGGAAATGTTGCATTTGAAATGGTAAAAGGATTAAAGAAAAAGGGCTATAAAACAAGTGTTTTGACGCCTAATTACCCTCAAGGGTTAACTCAACAATACGATGCAGACATTATCAAATTGGATCCAGTGTTTTCTTATGGGAATTCTGCTTTTGTACCAAGTTTGTATTCACATCTAAAAAAGACAAATCTTATTCATTTGCATTATCCCTTTTTTGGAGGGGCAGAAACGGTTGCCTTCTTCAAGAGAAATCACCCAGATATTCCTCTTGTCATTTCTTATCATATGGATGTGCAGGGAGCTGGATTACTCAAGGCTTTTTTTCAAATCTACAGAAAAACGTTTTTCCCATGGATTATGAATAAAGCCGATACAATTATTGTTTCCTCAAAAGATTATACTCAAGCTTCAAATTTTTTGAGTCTTGTGAAGCAAAAGAATATTATTGAACTTCCGTTTGGGGCAGATAATATCTATCAACCTAGTTCAAGAAAACTTGATTTAGGAAAAGTACAACTACTCTTTGTTGGTGGATTAGATAAAGCTCATTATTTTAAAGGACTACATAATTTACTTAATGCGCTTGGTCAATTACAGAAACAATCAGCAGATTTCCACCTCTCTATTGTCGGTGACGGAGATTTACGAGAATCGTACGAATTAACCGTTAGAAAAAATAATCTTAAAGAGAAAGTGACATTTAGAGGGAAGTTAAATGATGCTGATTTAGTAAAAGCCTATCAACAAGCAGATTGTACGATTTTGCCTTCTGTTGATAGATCAGAGGCATTTGGCCTTGTTTTAATTGAGTCTATGGCTTGCGGGACGCCTGTTATTGCTTCAAATCTCCCTGGAGTAAGAAGCGTTGTAGACCATGGCAAGACTGGCTTTTTGGTTGAGCCAAATAATGTGCAAGAATTAGCAAATCAAGTAAAGAAATTAATGGAGGATAAATCACTTCGACAAGAAATGTCGCAAAATGCAATAAATAAGGTAGAAACAGATTATCGATGGCCAAAAGTCATAGATCAATTAGATGTTGTTTACAAATCACTTTTATGAAACTAGTTTTGATTACCAATTTATATGAGCCATATGCTCGAGGTGGGGCAGAAGTAATTGTAAAACGCACTGCTTTAGAGCTTTTAAAATTAGGGCATGATGTTTCAATCATTACAGCTAAGCCTTGGTCTGGTCTATCCTCGTTAAAGCCAGAGAAAGAAGAAATGAATAATGGGATAAAAATGATCCGCTATTATCCTTTAAATATCTTTTTCTATCGTAATGATGGTAATTGGCCGCTATTTTTTAGGTTTATTTGGCATTTCTTTGACCTTGTTAATGTTGTTTCAGCAATAACCGTTAAAAAGATTTTACTAAGCGAAAAACCTGATCTTATTCTTACCCATAATTTAATTGGGCTCGGTTTTTTACTTCCCAAGGTTATTAAACAAACGAAGATAAAACACATCCATGTTTTACATGATATTCAATTAGCTATTCGCTCAGGGGTTATGAAACAAGGAGAGGAGCAAGCCTGGTTTGTCTCTGGTTTCATTGCTCGAATGTATCAAGGGATTGTAAAAGCATTATTTGGCTCACCTGATATTTGTATTTCTCCATCAAAATTTTTACGAGATTTTTATGAAAAATTAGGCTATTTCCCAGACTCTCAAAAAGAAGTTATTCAAAATCCAATCGATCAACTGTTTTTCGAAGGTCAGCAATCAAAAAATAGAGCGGGTACAGAAGGGAATACTTCATTTGGGTATATAGGACAATTAGTTGAGCATAAAGGCTTAAAAACTCTTTTAAAGGCCTTTTTAAGTATTACTGATCCCTCTATTCGTCTAGAAATTGTTGGTTCTGGTGCTATGGAAGAAGAAATCAAAGATTGTGCTAATAAAGATACTCGAATTACTTTTCATGGACGTATTCCAAATGAAGAATTACCAGCTTTTTATCAATCAATTGATGTAACTCTCGTGCCAACAGAAACGTATGAAAATTCACCAACCGTGGTTTTTGAATCCTTGGCTTCTGGTAAGCCTGTGATTGTTTCGTCAATCGGAGGGGCTGCAGAGATGATTGATGAAGGGAAAAATGGGTTTGTCTTTAAACCAGGGGATAGCAAAGAACTTTCGGAAAAAATACGAGACATTATAAAAGTGCAAGAAAAAATGCAGGACTATTGTTTACGATTAGCTGGCGAGCTAGAAAAAAGAGAGTATGCAAAACGTATTTTAAGCATTTAACAATCTAGTCTTTTGATAGTTTGCCTAAAGTTTTTTAAGAAAATGAACGACTCTTGCTGATTCTTTATATCCAATTTCTTCATGAAAAGCATGGCTGTTTTTATTACTTAAATCCGCGTCAGAACCCATTTCTGTGCAACCACTGTGTTTTGCCCAGGTTTCAATAAGCTCAACAAGTTTTTTTGCAATACCTTGTTTGCGATATTCCTTTTTTACAAAAATACCTTCGATATAACCAACATTTCGTGTTTCTGCTCCTTCAACATAATCAGTACGAATAGATGCATTAATGAAAGCAATAGGGGTATTATCTTGATCTAAACAGAGATAACTTCGGTATTGTTCAGGTGTTTGAAGTTGTTGTTTGAATTCTGCTTCCAATTCTTTTTTATCTTGTTCAGGCCAAAGCTCATGGGCAAGGTTAACCCAAGGGGTGAGGTGGTCGATTCCTATTTGATGATAAGTCATAGAGGTTAAAATCGGTAAGTAAATATAGTATTTATCCCACCATCTATCTCTATCCATTCATTCGCTTGTAGTTTTGCTTGTTCTTTTATTTGTGCGGCATTATCCCAATAATTATTTAGGACAAAATAAACCGTATCAACCCCCGTTAATTCAACGGCCTTTTCGGCATTTTCTCTACTAGGGGTATCATAAACCATATTTAAATAGAGGTTGTATAAAGGGCTTGACGTTGGAATAGGGTAGTAAAAAATGGTTTGGTTATCATCTGTCTTAAAATAGGTTTGAAACCCGAATTCTTTAATCGCTGCCGCAGAGACACTTTGATTAGCTAATACCACAAAATTTGTCTTTTTTTCTCCAATCTTTTTTACTGTTGAAAGATCCGTTGCGCTTACACTATATTGTCTACCTAATTCATAACGATTATTTCTTGGGTAAGAAGCAAAGACGACTCCTGTGATAATCCAAGCCAGTGAAAAAGCAAAAATAAGTTGTTCATATTTATATTGTTCAATGCGTCTCCATAACCAAATCAGAGCAATGATAAGTAATGGAGAAGCGGCTAAAAATGCTGTATGAAAGAGTCTTCCAGCATATGCTTGGTTTTCATATTGAATAAGACCAGGAAAGCTAATAAATGTAGACAAGAGAATTGCATTGAATAAAAAAATAAGAGCGCTTAATCCATAAACACGTAAATAACTATACCGAGACCGCAATGCTAACCAATAAACCATGATGAAGACAATCAAAGTAAGCATCCACCAAATATTTTCTTGAATAAAGTATCCAAATTCAAAAAAGAATGAACGATACTGGTTTTCAGCAAGAAAAGGCCTTATCGGCAGCCATGCAAAGACATCGGAGAGTTGTACTTCAGATAGGGGTTTAACGATCGCACCTAATTGTGGGGAAAGCTTTCCATTAATAAAAAAGATTAATGGCATAACAAGGCTTCCAATAGCAACAACAGAAAAAACAATCATTCGATGTATCCATGGTAAATGATGTATTCTTGTTCGGTAAAGTTCATGTGTAAGCAATGTAAGAAAGAGAATTGATGGGATTCCAGCAAGTGGGTGAATAACCGCAGAAGTAATTCCCATCATCCATAAAAACCAAAGTGGGATTGTATTTGAACGATAGGAAAGCAGGGTAAACGAACCAATGACAATAAAAAGAAATAAGATACTTGCTAAACCTTGTGGGGTCGTGCTGATAAAAAAAGAAAACGGAATACAGAGATAAACAAGACTAAGCCAGAGAGATGATTTTGTAATCGGTTTTTCTTCAATTGCTTGATAGGACCATTCTGATAAAAAAAGTGGGATACCAAATGCTGCTAAAAGGGGAACGAGTAATTTATCTGCCCAAAGTAAAGAAAAGCCAAGCAGTTTATTTAATGAAACGATAAGCGCGTATTGGCCAATATAATAAGGTGTTTTGGGTAAGACTAATCCGGTATCTGCAATGAGTGTTTGTGCTTCTTGATGAATAAATGGATCAAAACCATAACCAATTTTGTAGACAATTAGTGCAATGCCATAACAGAGGAATAAATGGAAGGAAACAAGAAAATAACTAATAACCTTCTGTTTGATCTTCCAAAGGGATAAAATCCATATAAGAGTACAAAGAAAAAACAACCCCCAAAAATTAGGGGAAAGAGTATTCCAAGGGGAAGTAATTGCTTCAGTAGTTTGTCCTTGGAAAAGTTGAATCAATAGCCAAAATAGGAGTACGAGATAGGTTCCGATAAGGAGTATCTTTGGAGTTGATTTTCTTAAGGAAATAAAAGGTGGATCTAAGGTAAGTTGAGATTGTTTTCCAGAAGAGTTTTTTAATAAGAAAATACCAATAATTGGAAGGCAAAGAAAAACCAGAGCTTGTCCACCAGCTGAAAGGTCCCATAAATAATATTGTATAGATCCAATTAAACTAAGTGATACCAATAAGAGCAATAGCGCAAAGCTAAGTTGAAAAACAAGATGTCTCTTAGGCATGAGTTCTTGTCCCCAAAGGAGAAGTTGAAAAAAAACAAAGACGCCACCAAATAAAGAAGCGACCCAAGAATTATTCCAAACAAAGAGGTTTAAAATAACAGGGAGTAAAAGCCCATAGGAGACTATGGTATACTGAAACAAAGATAATGGCATGAAAATGTCACTTGTACTAAAGCTAAGATATTTATATTATAGCATTTCAAAAATTCATTGTCTTTGTTCTGTATTACTTATGATCATAATTCAGTCACTCTATTTTGCCTTGCCAATGTATTTAGGAAATATGGCGCCAGTAGTTGTAAAAAAACTACCTTTTTTAGATAGACCTGTTGATGGTGGTGCATTACTAAATGG
The DNA here is from genome assembly GCA_964352335.1 of uncultured Gammaproteobacteria bacterium. Taxonomy (GTDB): domain Bacteria; phylum Patescibacteriota; class Patescibacteriia; order VMEV01; family CAYQCH01; genus CAYGRO01. The sequence continues at coordinate 44,864 of CAYGRO010000007.1, forward strand.
CAAGCCACTTTTTGGGAAAAACAAAACATGGAGAGGAATCGTCTTTGCAATACTATTCGGAATTCTGGCGGTATATTTACAAAGATGGATTGGTATTTACTCGAGTTATTTCCACGATTTGGAATTGATCGACTATAGCAATAGTTTTGCTCTTTTCTTGGGCGGTGTTATGGGGCTAGGAGCGATTATCGGGGATTTGTTTAAAAGCTTTTTGAAACGAAGAATTGGTATAGCCTCCGGACGACCATGGGTTCCATTTGATCAAATTGATTTGGTTGTTGGTGGATTGTTTTTAACCTCTTTTTTCTATTGGCCAGGTTGGAATTATGCACTTATCATTTTACTTATTACCCCTGTTTTACATTGGATAACTAATTTGTTCGCCTATTTATTAAAGCTAAAAGAAGTTCCATGGTAGAGAAAAAAATCGATCAATTAAATAAAGATGGTCAAGAGCTTAGAGCTATCACTCTTGCTCCTGTTTTTAAGTTTTTAACAAAGTTGAAAATTCAAGCAAATGATATTACAGCGCTAAGATTACTTAGTTTACCTGTCTATCTTTATTTTATTGCTGATCACCCAGCAATTGCTGTGACAACCTTGCTTATAGGGACATTTCTAGATTGGTTTGATGGTGGACTTGCACGCTACCAAAATAAGGCTTCTGATAGAGGAAAATTTTGGGATGTATTAGCTGATCATACTATTTATGTTGTTGGGGTATTTGGCTTATTCTTTTTAAACACAATTTCACCAATCATTTTATCTTATCAATTGCTCATCGTTCCTATTCTGTATTTACTTGCAACTATTGCCGCCGCTGAGTCAATGAAAACTGATTGGATCATTCATCCCTATTATCGAATTGTCTATTTCAAACCTTTTGGAATAGTCGCCATGGTTCTTTATGCTTATTGGGGGGTGGACTATCTAGAAGAGACCATATATCTATTAAATATTGTCATGTCGGCATTGACCTTGTATTATATCTGGGTTCTACAAAAACGCTGGAAATCACATGACTAAATTGACTGAAGTTAAACGAAAAATCAAAGAAAAACCCCAATTGGTACTTATTATCTTCGGGGTTGCTTTTTTCTTTATTTATAGCTGGCTCTATCTTTCTACTCCAGCCATTTATAATTCTCCTGATGAAACAGCAACGGCAATCTTTACAAATACCTATTTAGAGTCGTCAAGTTTTCAAATACCATTTAGTCCAAATCCTACCAATACAATTCACCCAAGAAGTGTGAATATTGCTGGTTCAAGCTTTGTCCCTGGTGGGTTTATTGGTTTACCTCTATTACTAGCAATCATTGGTAAGTTATTTGGTTCATTCTTTTTACTTACTTTTCCCGCACTTTTAGCGGTCATTGCTATCATTTGCTCGTATAGAATTTTTTCAGCAGTATTTTCTAAACAAATAGCTTTTTATTCGTCGATCTTGTTTTTCTTTTTACCACAATGGTGGCATTTTGTTTCAAAAGGATTTTTACCAAATACCGTCTTTTTATCACTTCTTCTTATTGCCATTACTTGTTTTTTTATTGCGCATGACCAAAATAGAGCAAAATACCAGTCTCATCTATTTTCATTTCTCTCTGGTATAACATTGCTTACAGCGCTTGTCATTCGCCCAAATGAATTCGTATGGGTGAGCGGTTGTATTCTTTTGCTTTTAATTGTGTATAGAAAAAAAGTAGAAATCCCTTTCATTATTTCTCTCTTTATAGGAGGGCTTATACCACTTGTCTTGGTTCTCACTATTCAATCGCAAACCTATGGTGGGGTATTTGTCACTGGTTATGATCAGCTTGAAGCAGTAGACCAAATTTCTTTTCTCTCTAAATTAATTGCAAATATCTTTCCTTTTGGGGTTGATCTTATTCAGTCTGCAAAAACGCTCTTTCTTTTTGTCTTTCAATTATTCTGGTGGCAAATTATTTTAATTGCACTAGGCTTTGTCTCCTTTGTGAAACGGCCTTTAAAATCAAATGAACAAAAAATATATACAGCTATTTTTCTGCTAGTTTCCCTCTATTTATTTCTTTATTATGGTGCCTGGATTATTGCTGATGATTTAGATGTAACAAGAGTCAGTATTGGTATTTCCTATATTCGGTATTGGCTTCCATTTTCAGTTCTTTCAATTCCATTTATGGTTATGGGGCTAGAATACCTTGCTGAGAAAGCAAAGCCAAAAAAAGTAGTCTTTTCTGTTCTATTTATTTCACTACTTATCGGTCAAACTATTTTTGTCTATCAAGGGAAAGATGGTCTTCGAAAGATTCAGCAAACTGTAGTAAACTATAAAGACATACAAGATGGCATTCTACTTTCAACAGAACAAAATGCTATTATTGTAGGGGAGAGAATAGATAAAATCATTTGGCCTAAAAGACAAGTAATTCACTTTGAAGATCAAGATTATTCTTTTGTTTCAAACTTACCTTTGGTACTAGAGCACTATCCAGTTTACTGGCTTACTCTATTGCCGTATGATCATGTACTTATTTGGGAACAAACTGAATTTGCTCCTATTGGTTTAGAGCTTGAAACGATCGATTTTTCTCAAAGTGGTTACTCACTATATAAAATTCACTATGCTAACTAGTTCTCATTATCGTGATGTCTTAAAACTGATTCGGATAGCACTGATCATCCTTTTTTGTTTCCTTGTTTTTTGGCTTATTAAACAAGATATCGCTTTTTCGGGTAAGTTTGCCGTTGAGCATGATTATTCCTCTCCATCACCTTTTTTTACTGAGCTAGTCCCTACGCAAAGAGTTGCCCTGTCAGATGCAGGGAATAGATTTATTGAAGAACCTATCTATACAACTCTTCGATATCCTCGTCCGTTTCAAGAATTACAATTGAATCTAACTTTTGATAATCCAGATAATCTTTTTGTCGAATTTGGTCCGCAAATCGGTTTGCCAGAAGTTTATAAATTGCAAGCATTAAACCATCCTCTCTTAAATACATTATTAACCTCAAGTGATGATTGGGATAGCATCGGTGATCATCTTTATCAAAAAAGGTTTACAGATTATAGCTACGATTCAGTTGATCAGTTTACAAATGCTTTGCCGCCAATACAATCGGTGGGGTATTACGGAGTTGATTGGCAAAAACCTTATTTGCCAGAGTTTTCACAATTAATGAATCCTGTGACCATTACAACACCTCTTCGTGGGACACATCATTTCTATTTAGCATCAAATCAGCCATATATTGATCTTGATATCGACTTTCAAGATATTAATGCAACAAAAGGAAAAGATTTTGTTTCCGTTCAAATCAAAAATTGGGATGGTACTCTTTTGGAAGAGTGCTTGGCCAAGGACGATGGGGAAGAAAGAGAAAAAGGGGTCACATCAAAAAAGCAATCGCTTCATTGTGAAATAGCATTAGCATCACCTCAAGTGGTGATTGTGAGCATAGAAACAACCGATGATATTATCTTTCATTCAATTACAAGTTCAACACCATATATTGTGGCAAAAGACCATTTACGATTAGCTGGTGGAAATGAATATCTTTCAGAATTTGGAGCTGACAAAATTTCTTCTGTTGAAATTGTTACATCTGCTCGAAGTTGGGGGGCAATGACAACACATCGTTCTACTCTGCAGTCATTACGATTGGTTCGAGAGCAAGTTGCATTAGTTGAACCGTATCAAGCTGTTCATTATCAAATGCCATCAAGTCAACGATTTTTGCTAGAAAAAGGATATTCATTTATCACAGAAAAAGGGAATGTAATTATTGATGGTAGAGGGGTTTATGCTTTACCTGGTGCCAACTACTTTAGTCCTAAACCATGGCTTATTGATTCTACAACTGACCCGCAAGTTATAGGGATAAATTATCTTCTTACAGATTATGTTCCACCAATTCAACAAGAAGACGGTTCAGTATTGCAGAAAGTAACAATAGATTTGGCAACTGTTTTTGCTCCAACAAAAGCATTACGGTTTCAGTGGTCATTACCTACGATGGAAGACAAAACGAACTTTGTCCTTAAAACAATACAAGCTCAGTATAAATCTGAGCCGATAACACTCTCTAATATACAAGAAAAGTTTTCACGATTTATTGAAAGGGAATTTTAACTATGACTACACCAACTAATCGTCAATGGTTTTTAAAAAAACTCACCAAAGATCTTTTTTTCTTTAGTGGTTCTTTTTGGGGTATCTTATTTATTCTTGAGCTTATCAAAAATGGTTTAGTTTCAAATTACTTTTCATTGCCACATTTAGCGCTTTGGGTTTTCCTTTTTGGGATAATCGCCTTGGTTTTTGATACAAATACAGGAATGAGCCAGTTTGATCAAAACCAAGGTATAAAGAAAAGAGAGCGGGTTTTCTTAGTCCTCTTTTCTGTGCTTATTGCCTTTATTCTTATAATAGCGACGAACTTTTCTCTACCTTTGACCCTTTTATTAATATTTGTTACGGTTTTGGCACTTTGGTCAGTCGTTTATACAAAATCTTAATCACAAAAGCATATGAAATACCTTATTTTTGGTAACGGTTATTTAGGAAATAAGTTTAATGATGCTTTAGAAGATAGCGTTATTGATTTAGCTCGTATCGATAATCCTGAGCAAGTTCGTGAAGCCATTTTGAAACATAAACCAGATGTCGTTATTAATTGTGCGGCAAGAACAGGGACACCAAATATTGACTGGTGTGAGGATCATAAATTAGAAACGCTCGATGCAAATCTTCGAGGACCTATGACACTTTTGAAGGTTTGTGAAGAGTTAAACCAATATTGGGTCCAAATCGGGAGTGGTTGTATTTATCAAGGAGATGATAATGGAAAAGGGTGGTCAGAAGAGGATGCGCCAAATTTTACAGGAAGTTATTATAGTAAAGTAAAAGCATGGATGAATGATATTTTAAAAGATTATCCAGTTTTACAATTGCGATTACGCATGCCATTAGATTCTGAGCCAACACCAAGAAATTTCATTTGGAAGATTACTCATTATGATCAAGTTATTAGCATGGCAAATTCCATCACTGTTATTGATGACTTAATTCTTGCAATGAAACAGCTGACAGAAAAAAAGGCAACGGGTATTTATAATGTTGTAAACCCAGGGGTGATCGACCATAAAGAAATTTTAGCAATGTATAAAGAAATTGTTGACCCAAATCATACTTGCGAATTTATTACAATCGAACAATTAGATCAATTAACAAAAGCGCCAAGATCTAATTGTATGCTTTCATCAGAAAAATTAGAGGCAGCAGGTGTTCACCTACCGCCTGTTCATGAACGAGTAAAAGAAGTATTAGTTGAATATAAAAATAAGCTCTAGTATGAATCTTCCTTCGCTTTTAGTGCTATTTATTGGGGGGTGGGGAGTTGCCCCAAATGATGCGAATAATCTATTTTATTCAAGTCAGTTTTCTTTTTTGGATGAATATATTTCTGCTTATCCTTCACTTACTATTTCAAAGCCCAAACAAACTCTAGCGAAAACATATCAAATGATTGGAGGAGGGGGGGCTGAGCAAAAAGCATTGCTCCCACTTTTAACTGAGCATCAAATTAGATTAGTTGCGATTGGAGGTGCAGAACGATATGGTCTTTTGACTTCAGATTTGGCCTCTACTGATGCTATTTTTGAGGAATCAAATTCTTATTATTGTTCAACACCACCGACTCCTTCACTCAGCGATCATCCTGAATCTTCTCTTTCTCAAATTACTAAGCAAATTGAAGCACAAATGAAGTATGCAAAAGATGCTGTTATTTTTGCTTCTATTGAGTCTATAGCAACAGCATTACGCTATCACTCAAAAGACGTCGTTAATAAAAGTATTATCGCGACAGATAAATATTTGAAAAAAACAATACAAGAAGCACTTGTGGCTGGTATTCGTATTTTAATTATCGGAGACTCTATTGGTGCAGAATCTTTTGGTGATGATAATGAGCAAAAGGAAGAATTATTACCAGTTGTTTTTATTGCAAAAGATCAAGAAGGTTTAAGAGCTTCTGACAAAGATTATGCCAATGATTCTGTTTTTCCGCTCAAGCCTTCTGGAACAATTCATGATCTTGCGCCAACCATTCTTTCTCTCATGCATATTCCCAAACCAGAATATTTTTCTGGAACAAACCTTTTTTCTGAAAGTTTAAATTAAGCCTATGATGAAGTTTTCTGGAATTGTTGAAAAAGGGGAAGGACAAGCTTCTCTCATAGCTGTTCCAACAGCCAATATTTCGCTTTCTCATGATAAACCAAATCCCGGTATTTATGCTTGTTCAATTGAGCTAGAAGAAGTGGTCTATAATGGAATTGCGTATATCGGCAAAGCTTGGTTATTGAGTGGGGCACCAGAGCGCATTGAGTTTCATCTATTTGACTATGAAGGACCAGCATTTTATGGTAAATCTATAACGGTTGACCTTAAAGAGTTTTTACGAGAACCGATTGAATTTACGTCAGAAGATCAAGCGAATAAACAAATCATAAATGATATTAAAGCTGCAAATGCTTTCTTTTCAAACAACTAATATGTTTACAGGAATTATTGAACAAACAGGGAAAGTAAAAGACCTCACAGAAAAAGATCAAACTGCTACATTAACAGTTATCTCTTCTGGTTTTTTTGATGAAGTAAAACCAGGCGATAGCGTTGCTGTTAATGGGACTTGTTTAACGGTTGTTACACATGATGCAGATTCTGCGACATTTGACTTGGGGCCTGAAACTTTAGAAAAAACAACGTTAAAAAATCAATGTAAAGACCAGGTGGTGAATTTAGAATTACCACTAAGAATGTCTGATCGGCTCGGTGGTCATTTTGTCCAAGGACATGTAGACGGCAAAGCAAAGGTTCTTTCTATTGAAACAAAGGGTTCAACTTTATGGATGCAATTAGAAATTGACCCTGCCTATTCGGCCTATATTCTAGACAAAGGATCAATTGCTATTGATGGTGTAAGTTTGACCATTGCAGAAAAAGAAAAGACAAGAATAAGTATTATGCTTATGAATTACACATTAGATAAAACAAATTTAAAGGACAGAAAAGTGGGGGATGAAGTGAATGTGGAATTTGATATCTTAGCAAAAATGACTCATCAAATGATTTCAAAAAAATAATATGCAAAGTAATTCCTTTAAAGAACAGGTATTAGAAAATACAAAAATTGCGATTGTTCGTTCTCGTTTCAATGAATCTGTGACTCAAAATATGTTAGATGCTTGTATTGATTCACTTAAATCAGCTGGGTTAACAGATAAAGATATTTCTATTACCGAAGTTCCTGGTGCCTTTGAAATTCCTCTCGTTGCTTCCGTATTGGCAAAACAGGATTTTGATGCCGTGATTACACTTGGTTGTGTCATGCGCGGTCAAACACCTCATGATCGTTATATTAGTCATGCCGTTATTGAGAAATTACAAGACATTGCTCTACAAGTGAATAAGCCAATCATTTTAGGTGTGATCACTCCATTAGACCAAGAACAAGCTGTGGCTCGTTCAAGTGGTGAGCATAATAAAGGGGTAGAAGCTGCATTATCTGCAGTGGAAATGATTCAGAGAATGCGAGAGATAACAAAGAGTTAATATCCTTTACTTACTAGTGTGACGATATGAATGCAATCATCTTAGCCGGAGGACAAGGAACTCGGCTTTGGCCAATGTCTCGACGAGACAAGCCGAAGCAATTTTTTTCTATTCTTTCTTCGTATCCAATGATTGTAGAAGTGTATAATCGACTTGCTCATCAGTTTTCTGCTGATCAAATTTATATTGCCACCTTAGAGCCCTTTGTTCCGATTACCAAAGAGTTATTACCAGAATTGAAAGACACACATTTTTTTACAGAACCAAGTAAAAGGGATAGCGGCCCAGCGATGGCCTTAGCCGCTTGGAGACTACAAAAAGAAGGCAAAGGTGATGAAGCATTCGTTTTTATCCCTACAGACCATTATATTGCTGATATTGATCGTTTTTTGCATACAATAGCCATTGGTGGTCAACTCGTTAATGAGACCGGTAAAATGGTTGATATTAGTGTGACACCAGAATTTGCAAGTACAACATTGGGCTATACCCAAATTGGTGATCAATTTAAAACAATTGATGGAATAGAAGTATTCGCTTTCGCTGGGCATACCGAAAAACCAGATCATGCCAAAGCAAAAGAATATGTCGATTCAGGTAAATATTTATGGCATGCCAATTATTATATGTGGACGCCAAAGTTATTGCTCGAAGCCTATAAAAAACATGCTCCAGAAATCTATACACTTTTAGAGCAAATGGACGTAGCTAGTTCAAAAGAAGACAAAGATGCCTTATATGATAAAATGCCAAGTGTTTCTATTGATTATGCTGTTACAGAAAAAATTGATTCAGAAGATGTTCTCATTATCAAAGGTGATTTTGGCTGGTCAGATATTGGTGCTTGGGATGTTTTGCATGATCGACTGAAGCAAAAACAAGCAGATGAAAATCAAAATGTCTTAAAAGGAGATATTATTGCTTTAGAAACAAGTAATAGTCTTATCTACTCGCAACAAAATAAAATGATTGCTACTATTGGTTTAAGTGATATGGTTGTTGTTGATACTCCCGATGCTTTATTGATTTGTCCAAAAGGGAGGTCACAAGAAGTCAAAAAACTCATCAATAAAATGAAATCTAATAAGCTTGATAACTATCTATAAAGAATTATGCGTTGGTTTATTCGAATTATTATCCTCCTTCTTATTCTCTCTGCACCAATTTGGTTTTGGTATCGTTCGCTTACAAATTCATTTGAAGACGATATTCTTATACAACAGGATTTATTTTATGTTGTGGAACAGGGAAGCACACTAAATAGTGTTGCAGCCGACTTAGCAGAACAAGGGGTTATTGAAAAGGCAAGTACATTAAAATGGTTAGGTAAAATAGAGGGTGATACAACTATTTTCGCAGCAGCTTATGCGCTAAAGCCTGAGATGACTGTTAGAGAGGTTTATGAAGCTATTACACAAGGAAAAGCATTTTCTGATGAGGTACAAGTTACCGTTATCGAAGGCTTAACTCTAGATCAAATCGGAGATCAATTTGAAGAAGCTGGTTTAGTAACTTCTGATGCTTTTGTCACAGCAGCGAGTAGTGGTTTAAGTCGGTTTATAAATACGTATAGCTTTTTAACTGATCTACCAAAAGATTCAACATTAGAAGGATATCTTTTCCCAGATACATATCGGTTCTTTAAAGATGCAACAGTAGATGATATTTTACAGAAGTTGCTAACAACTTTCGACACACGTTTAACCTCTGAAATGCGTATTGAAATTGCTAAATCTGGTAGAACTATTCATGAGGTTGTTACACTAGCAAGCATTGTACAAGATGAAGTAAGAACTGAGGATCAAATGCTTACTGTTGCGGGGATATTTCAAAATCGTTTAGATGAAGGAATCGCTTTGCAAACAGATGCGAGTATTAATTACATCACAAGAAGTGGGCGAGATCGTTCTACGCTTGAGGATTTAGAAATTGATAGTCCATACAACACCTATAAATATGCAGGCTTACCTCCTGGTCCTATTGGGGCCCCTGGAGCGCAAGCATTATTAGCAGCAGTCACTCCTGAAGAGACAGAATATTTCTATTTCCTTACCGATAAGGCAGGGAGAGTGTATTATGGTAAGACATTCGCAGAACATCAAAATAACCGCCAATATTTAGATCATGAATAATTCTCTTGTCTCTAGACGAAAGATTTGATATTGTAGGCTCAAAGTAAATAATTGACTCTCTCGTCTTTGCTCTTTGCAACTATGCTGTCTATCCATATTTACCAAGTCCAAAAAACAAAAGACGCTGATTTACAGCGGATGGTTTCTGATTTCTATAAACGGATTGGTTCTGCAAAGGTAGAAGAAGTCACATTTAAATCAGAAGAAGATATGGTAAAATCGCTTCCACAACGCGGTTTTTTTATTGCCTTGGAAGCAAATGGTAAAATGCTTGATTCTGAGAAATTAGCGAAATTAATCGAAGAAAAGAAAAATCAAGGAATATCTTCCTTGTTTTTTTTAATTGGTCCGCCGGACGGCTTTACTCAAAAACCGGAATCAATCGATATGGAATTATCTCTTTCTGCCATGACATTTTCCCATCAAACAATTCGTTTATTACTTGCTGAGCAATTGTATAGAGCAACCGCCATCTTAGAAGGAAAGCCGTTTGCGAAACATTGATGTTTGGTCACTTTACCGCCCCCTAACCCCCTCCTAAGATAGGTGGGGGAAGAACAAAAATCTTGTGAAATCAATTTACTCACACCCTCCCCACCTATCTTAGGAGGGGACCGAGGGGCGGTAATTGACCAGCATCATCTAATAAAAACAACTCATAACACATAACCCAACCCTATGAAAGAACCAATCATTTTCTCACTCGGAGGATCACTCATTGTTCCTGATCAAATTGATGCGGACTTTATTAAGGCATTTAAAAAAATCATTACGGAACGATTAGATGAGTATCGACAATTCATTTTAGTTGCCGGGGGAGGGAAAACAGCTCGAAGATATATTTCTGCGGCACAAGAAGTGAATAATCCGGAAGATGAAGATCTTGATTGGTTGGGAATCCATTCATCAAGACTAAATGGGCATTTACTGCGAACGGTTTTAAAAGATTATGCCGACCCAGAAATGATTACTTCTCCAGAAAAGATGACTCCAAGAGATGCGAAGATTCTTGTTGGTGCTGGTTATCGACCTGGAAATTCTACAGATTATGTGGCGACATTATTTGCGAAAGCCTATGGAATCAAAACGGTCATTAACCTCTCTAATATTGATCATGTTTACGATAAAGATCCATATAAATTTGAAGATGCTCAAGCGCTTAAAACAATCTCATGGGCTGATTTTCAAAAGATGGTAGGGAGTGAATGGGTGCCTGGAATGAACTCACCATTTGACCCTGTCGCAACAAAATTAGGGGCAGAATTAGGTCTAAAAGTAGTTGTCATGAAAGGAACTGACCTAGAAAACCTTGCTAATTATTTGGATGGAAAAGACTTTAAAGGGACCATAATTGGCTAATAAAGCCCCTTCCTTGACGTTTTTCCTTGTTTTTTGTATTATCTACCTACCGTAGACAACGGGCATTTAAGACCCGTCGAGGTTCAAGCAGGAGCTTTTCCTTGTTTTTTTATCTAAAAAAGCAGAGAATAGCTCCTCAAAAGGTCGTACCTCTTGAGAATCTACGGTTTACAAAACCGTATTTTTTTTATGGCAAAATCAAGACAACAAAAAGAACAATCCCTCAAAACATTAACAGACAATCTTACCTCTGGTAAATCTGCTGTTTTTGTAAACTTTGACGGACTTACAGTTACAGAAACACAAGAGTTTCGTGCCCAATGTCGAGAAAATAACTTGGCATATATGGTTGCGAAGAAAACTCTTTTACGTAAAGCATTAGAAGCAGCTAATCTTTCTGAAGTAGATACAAGCATCTTTGAAAAAGGTGTTGGTACTGTTATCGGTTTGGAAGATGAAGTTGCTCCAGCTCAAGTAGCTGACAAATTCGCAAAGACTCATGAAGCAATGACAATCTTAGGTGGAGTTATGACTGAAAACCCAGAAGGGACTAAGTTCATGGATATCGCTCAAGTTTCAGCGCTTGCAAAACTTCCTTCAAAAGAAGTATTACTTGGTCGTTTGGTTGGTAGCATCAATGCTCCAGTCTCTGGATTTGTAAATGTACTTGCTGGAAATATCCGAGGTCTTGTTAATGTTCTTAATGGAATTAAAGACCAACAATCTTAATTGGTAGATGTGCAATCATTTGTGCATCATTGAAATGATAAAATTATGTCAGAAGAAGTAACAAAAAAAGAAGTGGAAGTACCTGCAAAATTTAAAGGTATCGTGGAAGAAATCGAAAAAATGTCTGTACTAGATCTTTCTGAATTAGTTTCTCTTTTAGAAGACAAATTCGGAGTATCTGCAGCTGGAGCTCCAATGATGATGGCTGGAGTTATGCCAGGAGCAGAAGCTGGTGCTGCTGCTGAAGAAAAATCAGAATTCGCTGTTGAATTAACAGACGGTGGTGCGAACAAAATTGCTGTAATTAAAGCAATTCGAGCTGTTAGCTCTGATCTTTCACTTAAAGATGCGAAAGACATGGTAGACGGTGCTCCACAAGTTATTAAAGAAGGTGTGAAAAAAGAAGATGCAGAAGCAATGAAAGCTGCTATCGAAGAAGCTGGTGGAAAAGTAACTTTAAAATAAGCCTTTTCTCTCAAAACGAAAAGAACTCGGCTAATCCCGAGTTCTTTTTATTTGCCTAACAGAGGTGTCGAGTTGCCTCATTTATAGTATTGCTATTTCTATTTAAAGATTTACAACTTATGTTTGACGCTGACGTTAGTCCTTCATTTTTGAGCGGGCAAAAACGAAGCAAACCTGCCTGCCGGCAGGAACCCGCTGGGGTACTAGGAGCTTCTTGCTTGTTCCTCAGTACTAATAATTATCACAGAAGCAGCTATTCCCCCAGACCTCAATAGCTCATTTTTGATTTTTCTTGATTCGCTTGATTTAATTAAAAAGCGTTATCAGGATGACAACGTTTTTTAAGAGAGATTGATTTTAACTATCAAAACCTACTAGTTCTAAAGTGATTCAAGTTGATAAAGCTTATTTGTAGACAAGAGATAGACAATATTCGTTTCTGGGTCAACGGCTAGGTCGACAAAATTATCTGCTCCTTCAATGAGATATTGACCAATAAATTTACCCGTCTTTTCAAAGATAAGTAAACGACTTGGTTCGATAAGATAGACTTTTGTAGTTAGGTCATTCGTCCAAATCTTTTGTGCATTTTCTAATGGGGGGTCAATAGGATCTAAAACTAATCCTGGATTAGCAGGAACTCCAGAATTATATTGGACAATTTTATTAGGGAGTAATGCATAGATAGATCCATCAATTGCAAGATCTCTTGCTGAGCTAAGATCTACCGATTGGTCAGAAATCCAATTTGATAAGACAGAATAATTTGGTGCTGTATTAGATCGCATAATCTGATTCGTTTCTGGAGAAAGGGTATAGAGTCGGCTATTAAAGTAAGCAGATCCAATCAAGTTAGATTGTAAATTTGCAACGGTGCTTGTTCCTTGTCCTGTTGCAATATTAATAGCGGTAACCGTATTTGATCCAACGGTAATTAATGTATCTGCTCCATTGGGGGTAATCGAATTCCATTGAGTAAGGTCGGTTGCTAAGTTAATCGTAGATTTAGTATTATCTGCTTTTGATAATTGCAATAAAGTTGATGGCGTGGTTCCCATCACAAGCAAAGAGTTATTTGTTAAAACAACCTCTTGTGCAGGACTTCCAAAGAATCCTTGTGCATCTTTAAGTAATTCAGTAGGAGCTGAAAGGATTGTTTCTTTTCGTAATTTACTTTGTTGGATTATTAATTTTGCTTGTAGCTCTTCTCTTTGTTGATTTAATGATTCAATTGAAGCTATTTCATTCAATTTTGCTTCACTGTCTTGAACAAGCCCTATTGCATCTGATTCTCTTCCTACGATTAAAAATGCATCTGTTTTATCAATGTTTTCTTGGGCAATACTAAGATTTGTTTCGGCGGCGGCTAATTGGTCGGCTTTTGCTTGCTGTGACTTTTTCACTTTATTTCCTCCAAAAAGAAGAAGTGCAATAACAAGTATTCCAACATAAAACAGTGGTTGTTTGGCAATTCCAGAGCGTTTAAAATTTGATCCAGCTCTACCTAAGGGGCGCATGAGAGACTTAATTCTTTGTTTCCAAAGTGATGATTTTATTACTTGATTATTTGTATGCAACATTTCCATGGCTGAACGAGAAGATGGTGCATTCGAAAAACGCTTTTGAACAAAAAGAATTGTTTTAGAAATGATAAACTGACCAGTTTTTACTGTGGTTTGAAGTGCTTCAATGGCTATAGAGCTATTCTTTTTTTGCCCAGCAGAAGGAATAACTTCTGAGTGGTTTGGAGTAAGACTAGAGGTTACTTGATTTTTAATACCAGAAAAAAATGATCCAATACTACCAAGCCCCATACCCCCTTGATTACCTAAGAGTTTTTGGGTGTCAGATTGCGTTTGTAATAGCGTATCTATAGAGTCTTGCACATTTCCTGGTGTTTCAAAGAGTGCTTGTTGGTTTGTCATTGGGTAGGGAGACAGCTTTAACGTAATCCCCGAAACAATATGGTCATTTGGTCTAAACTGTACTTGGTTTTCAAAATGTTTTAATGCGGGGCTGGCAGATAATGTAGATAAAACATGTTTGATTTCTGTTAGGGAAATGTAGTTGAGTAAATTAGGGGTACAAAAGAATAATTGGTCATTTTTTGGCAAAGTACTTGTAAGAATATTTTGGAAAAACTTTTGTGGGATTTGATGACTCGGTAAAATATCTGGTGAGTCAAAAATACTAATTAATTTCTTTGTGTCTAATTGAGCATTATTTAATAACCATCCAGTAATTTTTCCAAATCGACTTGTGTAATATTGTAAGCGTTTTGGATTTGTATCTGGAGCAATCATTCCCACGAGCATCGCCCAAGATTGAATTGGAAGTGGGGCAGAGATATCATGTAAAAAATGTGAAATTTCTGAATTCATTTTTTGAAGACATTGTTCGAAAAAATCATCAATAGTAATAGAGACTTGATTGCCTTCTAGCAAGGCTTGTTGGTAACGAATGGTGTCGATTAGTCGACTAGATAATTCTTTGATGATAGATGGATTATCTACCGGTCCTTCTTGAAAAACAATGAAACCGAAAAATTTGAGCGATCTATGCTCATCTAATTCAATGTCGATACTCCAAGAATGGCTGACAGCATTGCTCAAATCTTGCTGAATAGAGAAATGGGCAAATGGGAGATCTAGTCGGTTCATAGGGTATTAAAATAGGGGAGATTTTCAAGTCAGCTTTACAGATAAAATCAAAGTTATTATACTGGATTCGTCTCACAGATTCAACTATTTTATTCACCCTATTTAGGCAAAATCTATGCTTGATCAATTATTTGGTTCAAAAACACGTGTAGCATTACTCAAGCTCTTTTTTGAAAACAAAGACCGTGCTTATTTTGTTCGGGAGCTCACCAGAGAGATTGATGCCCAAATTAACTCAGTAAGGCGGGAATTGGAGAATTTAGTGCAATTAGGCATTGTTGGTGTGGTAGAAGAACCACCTGAACCAGAGTTAAAAGAGTGGGAAGAAGAAGTCCCGAAAGGGTTAAATAGAAAGAAGTTTTATCAGTTGAATCATTTATTTGTTCTACATGATGAACTATCTTCGTTATTTTCAAAATCACATTTGATGTTGGAAAAAGATCTCATGGATAAATTAGCAGAGCTCGATAACCTCTATTTATTGGTTATGACAGGGTTCTTTACAAAAAATACAGAGACTAAGACTGATATATTGGTCGTTGGTTCAGTCAATAAAAACGCCTTGTCTCAAATAGTTGCTCAGTACGAGAAAAAGCTTGAACAAGAAATCAACTATACAACAATGACACTAAAAGAGTATGAATATCGCCAAGAAATCACCGATCGATTCCTTTATGACATTTTAGTAAATGACAAAATTGTCTTAGTAGATAAAATCGGTATCGAAGACTTTAAACGTGGTTAAGCTGTATGTATTTATTTATTGATACAAATGAAAGCAGATTCGCTTTTTTTCAAGAAAAAGAGACTTTTGAGCATCTTCAATGGAATGCTGTGGAACAAGAGCAGTCACTAAGTCGAGAAATCAAAGCAAAAAGTACACACTTTAAAGGAATTATTGTTTTACAAGGAAAAGGCGGATTTTCTCAAACCCGAGAAGGAATCGTCTTTGCCAATATTTTTAATCAAACCAAGCAAATTCCTATCATGGCTATATCTGCAGACGACTTAGAGTCTCAATCACTCGATGAATTAGTCGTACAGCTTAAAGCAACAGGGAATAAGCCGTTAATGCCCCACTATTTTGCAGAAGCGAATATTTCTTGACCGCCATCAGAGCGAAAAAGCTACTATCCTGCCAGCTACTAGCTAATACAAACATTTATCCACAGAACCCACGAATTATCGTGGGTTTTTTGTGTTGACCAGTGGCGAGTGGTGGGGTACAATTGGTTTGTAGTGGCATGAAGTGGGGAAGAGTGGTGAATCTACTTTTTCTCTACACATCGCGCTTTTCGATGCCAGCAGTTGTATACGGTTAAACTGGCTTTACCTTTTTCCGGGGTTCAAGAATTTGCACTTATTTAAAGTCTTTCTATGAACCCCGAACCAAATGGTTTATACCAAAGGGGAATAACTAATACGTATTAGAACTTACCCTTTGTGATTAACACCTACCTATGTCTGGTTATCGTGAAGGGTGCTCCTTGCATCGGATACGGTCATGGATCACTCAAGAATGCCCAATATGTTTATCGGAGAATACAATCACTCAGTTGATGACAAAGGAAGAATGGCAATCCCTGCCAAATTCCGAACAAAGCTCAAATCTGGAGCTGTCATTACCAAAGGACTAGACAATTGTCTGGTTATTTACCCTAAAGCAGAATGGGAAACACTAGCGGAAAAGTTATCTTCTTTGCCTATCAGCCAAGCAAATACACGAGCATTCTCTCGTTTGATGCTTGCCGGAGCTATGGATATAGAGCTTGATAAGCAGGGAAGAATGATTATTCCAGAATATCTAAGAAAGTTCGCTGACTTAGAAAAAAAGGTAATCATTGCTGGTCTTTACAATAGGCTAGAGGTGTGGGATGAGACTAAATGGGAAGGGTATCGATCTGAAACTGAAGAAGCAAGCTCCGAAATCGCTGAGCAACTTGGCGAATTAGGTGTTTAAACCCCAACTATGAAACATCAACCCGTTTTACTTGAACAAGTAATAGAAGCCTTGGCTATCAAAAAAGATGGCATCTATATTGATGGAACTATTGGCTATGGTGGTCATGCCGAAGTTATTGCGTCTCACTTAAGTAAACAAGGTCAATTAATTGGCTTTGATAGAGATGAAACAGCTTTAGCTCATACCAAAGAAAGATTAAGTAAGTATCCTCAAGTAAAGCTTGTACATGCTTCATATGGGGAAATACCAGAACAAGTAAATGAGCTTGTCGACGGAATCTTATTAGATCTTGGTGCCTCTTCTCCTCAATTTGATGAAGCTCATCGAGGGTTTTCTTTCAAACAAGATGGACCATTAGATATGCGTTTTGACATCAGTGGCACAAAAATTACTGCTGCTGATATCGTGAACACGTATCAAGAGAAAGAGTTAGTCTCAATTCTCAAAGAATACGGCGAAGAACGTCAGGCAAGGTTTATTGTCCGAGCCATAATGGAACGGAGACAAACACAGCCATTTGAAACAACATCTGATCTAGCATTGCTTATTGAAGATGTTATTCCAAGACGGTTTTGGCCAAAAAGTATTCATCCTGCAACTAGAACGTTTCAAGCGTTACGAATTGCCGTAAATGACGAATTAGAGATTATCAAGCAAGCAATACCAAATCTTATTGCTCGCTTAAAACCTGGAGGACGTATCGCAATTATTTCTTTCCATTCTTTAGAAGACCGTCTTGTAAAACGGGCTTATAAAGAAGCAGAGAACGATTGCATTTGCCCAAAAGACTTTCCAATTTGTCAGTGTGACAAAGAACAAACAATACGTATTCTCTCAAAAAAACCAATTAGTGCGACAAAAATACAAATAAAAAACAACGTTCGGTCTCGTAGTGCTAAACTGCGTGTGGCTGAGCGAATATAATACTATGAAAAAGCGATCAATATTTGCTTCGTATAAAAGAAAGTTCCGTTTAAATTATCGTCAAATGGGGTCATGGTTTATCCAGAGTCGTCATGCAAGAGTAGGAGTACTAGGTTTGACCATGTTCATGGGGTTATTCTATGTTTTACAAATGAATGTTTCTGCTACAAAAGGGTATGATATTCGAGAATTAGAGCAGACAAAAACAACTTTACAAAAACAAGCTCGTCGGTTAGAGTTGGAAGCTATGGAGCTACAATCAGTAGATAGATTAATGGCTCAATTACCGCAATACCGCCTTGTTGAGGCACAACCAGACGCATATTTGAGTACAGCAACAACAACTTTTGCTGCAGCTCGTTAGTCTGAAAAACTCAATAAGTTTACGAGAGGTGGTTATTGTATAAACCACCTTTTAATAAACAAAAAAACAGATATGAAGCTCAAACGTCTAAAACAAAAATGTCTACTATTGCTCAAACAATTTGAGCTACAGCCGTCACAGGTAAAATCACGTTTGGGGATTCAAGAATTTGATCGTCTTTATGTTCTTTTGATCGTTTTAGGACTTATGACCTTGCTTATTATTGCAAGGCTTTTTTCATTACAAGTATTTGATTATTCGTTTTATTCTGCTCTCGCTTCTGATCAACATGAAATACAAGCTATTTTAACAGCAGATAGGGGAGATTTATTGGTCACCGACCATGCACAACCAAATCAGGAATTCGCAATTGCAACAGATAAAGAGTATATGCAAATTTATGCTGTTCCAAAACAAATTACGGACCCAGAAGCCGTTGCAGAAAAATTAGCTCATTTTGTTAATAAATCTGAAGAAGAATTAATCCCAATTCTTTCTAAACCAGATGATCCCTATGAGCCAATTGAAAAAAAAGTAAGTATTGAACGATATGAAAAGATTCAAGAATTAGAATTGGCTGGGATTTATGGTATAGAAGAAACACATCGATATTATGTCGACGATAATATTGGAAGCAATGTTTTAGGGTTTTTAGGAGTAAAAGAAGATAAGCCATTTGGGTTATATGGCCTAGAAGGTTATTTTCAAGATATTTTGGCTGGAGAAGAAGGGTTTTTCCAAACTGAACGGGATGTTGCTGGTAGATGGATTGTTCTATCTGATAAAGAGGTTAATGAAGCAAAAGATGGAGCAGATATTGTTCTTACTATCGACAGGACGCTTCAGTTTATGACTTGTGATGCCTTGAACAAATCAATTGATCGGCATGGTGCAAGTGGAGGTGCTGCTATTGTGATGGACCCGAAAACAGGAAAAATTTTAGCAATGTGTTCTGGTCCAGATTTTAATCCGAATTTTTATTCAGATGTAAATTCTGCCAATGACTACAATAATAAAGCTATTTTTGAAGCCTATGAAGTTGGGTCTATTTTCAAACCTATCGTTATGGCATCTGCAATCGATTTAGAATATATTACTCCAGATACAAAATTTCTAGACACTGGAGCAGAAGAAATCGAAGAATATACGATTAGAAATGCAGACGACAAAATATACGGAGAAGTAAATATGGCTCAGGTTTTGGAAAATTCGATCAATACTGGGATGATTTTTGTTTCTCGGCAATTAGGTCAAGATCGTTTTAGAGATTATATGGAACGATTTGGATTTGGTGAGCCAACAGGGCTTGAATTACAAACCGAAGTAGCCGGGAATATTTCTTCCATCTATAAAAATTCAGAAATTTATACGGCTACAGCTTCTTTTGGGCAAGGGATAACTGCAACACCAATTCAAATGGCAGCCGCATATTCTGCAATTGCAAATGGTGGTGAATTAATGAAGCCATATATTGTAGAAGAAATTCGTTATCCAGATGGTGAGATCGAAAGACGACAGCCAGTGTCGATTAGACGTGTTTTAACTTCTCGTACTTCAACCTTAATGAATGGGATGTTAACTTCCGTAGTGACAAATGGTCATGCTGGTTTGGCTCATGTGCCAGGGTATTATGTTGCAGGGAAAACAGGAACAGCGCAAATTGCAAGTGGAGGAGGGTATAGAGACGATTTAACTAATCATTCGTTTATCGGCTATGCACCTGCTGATGACCCTCAATTTGTGATTATGGTGCGTTTAGAGCGGCCAAGCAGTGCTTTATACTCTGCTTCTACAGCAGCTCCATTATTTGGTGAAATAGCTAAATATGCTCTAAGTTATTATGATATCCAGCCTGATTATTAGATAGAACGATTCGAAGGGTTCAGAAATTCGATCAATTTGTAGATTCAACTATTATGAAGAAATTACTCGCAAAGAAAGTTATAGAAAAAAAGCAACCAACAATTGTTCATTTTTGTGGTACCTGGGGAAAAACAATGGCAATGAATACAGCTTCAACCGTATTAGGTGGGATGGGGATACAAATCCATTCAAAACAAGGAACTTGTGCAGAAACGATTACGTCTGTATCTGGGTATTCTAATCCATTTGGGTTTATCTCATTAGCACTGAAAAAAGAATTTAAGGATGTTCTCTTCATCGAAAATGGAGAAGAAGTAGCTGATGCAAAAGAATTACTCTCATTGTCACAAAATCGTACTATTGTTATTCCATTTATTTCTCAATACGATTTACAACAATTTGGTGGGGCAATTAAGTATTTGCAAAAAGCGTGCTTTATAACGAAATCAATTGCCAAAAATACTGTCATTATTTTCAATAAAGATGTAGAAGGCTTAGAAGACGCTGTAAATCATTATGAGTGGAAAAAGAGTATGAGCTTTTCTGCGCAAACAGATCAAGCAGATTTTAAATCTCTTAATCTAGATTATAAACTGGCAGATGATGCGCATATTACCAATGACCATAGAGTACAAGCCATGATTTTTAAGATTAAAAATGGTGGGGCGACATTACCTATTCGAATCGCAAATGCTGCTGGGGTACAACAAATTTATCCAGTGCTTATTACAATGTTGCTTGCAAGAACGCTTGATGTAAATATCGTAGAAAGTTTAGGGAGTATTAAAGACACTCAAGCATTATCTGGTCGAATGAAATTAATTCCAGGTATAAAAAAGACCTTATTACTAGACGATACTTACGATATCGATGCTGAATCTGCATATACAACTTTTCAAGTAGGTTCACAATTACCGATACAAGAAGGTAAGCGAAGAATTGCAGTAGTTTCTGATATGCTTAAACATGGTAAAGAATCTGAACAAGCCCATTGTCTTTTAGGGGATGAATTAGCTTCATTAAATTATGATGCCATTGTTGCAATTGGGGAACGGGCTCATGATATTTTAAGATGTGCCAAAGACGCTGGTATGGATGAAGGTAAATTATTCCATTTTATGGACCAAGTAGATGCTGGTAAATTTATCCAACATGAAATTAAACAAGGCGATTTAGTTGTGGTAAAAGGAGCAAAAGAAATGAAACTAGAATCGATTATCAAAGAATTAATGGCGTTTCCACTTAAAGCGAAAGAAGAAATTCTTAATAGAATGTAGGGGAGTAAAGTGTAAAACCGTAGAATAATAAAAAAAAGAAGCACTGTATGACAGGCTTCTTTTTTTACGCTTTACAGTTTTACGCTTCTACGCTTCTACGCCTTTACGCTTCTACACCTTTACAAACTTGTTTTTCCTTCAATAAGGGCTTCGATATGGAAGTTGGTAATACCAAGCCCAAGGTTTCGCATAATCTTAAAGGCATCCGCAGGTCTACCCAAGTAATAACGTTCAAGAGTTTCAGGGTGAACATACCAAGCTTCACCATGTCCTTCTACTTGCAATAGGATTCTTCCTGCTAAAGATTTAGCAAAGGCAGGGTCAATTGCTGAGTTTTGTCCACTTGTTCCGTTTTGTTTGATCTTAAGGAGGTCTTTATTTGTGACCCCTAATGCCAAAGCTCTCATAATACGGAAAGCATCAGCAGGGCGCCCTAAGAAATAACGCCTTAAATTTGTTGGGTCAACATACCAAGCTTCTCCATGGGCCTCTACTTGCAAAAGAATGCGTCCTCGTACAATGTCTTCGAATGATTTTGAGGGTTTGGGTGTTGGAGCAGGAGCAGGAGTTTCTTCTTCTGTATCAGGAGCTTGTTCTTCTAATGCGTTTTCATCAATCAATGTTAATCGAATAGATTGACGTAAATCAACAAGTTCTGGGTAGTCGTAGAAGAAGTTAACCTTTTGTTCTGCAATTGTTGTCGCACCAGTTCTAGGGGACAAAACAAATTCTGTGAATGACTCTGCAAAATCTTCTCCAGGATTTGTTACCGCATAAAGTGAAACAAATCGATTTTGGTATTTTGCATAAAATGCTTGTTCCATTTCGATATCACCTGGATCAAATGTTAATCGTTCTGCATAAATATCTGTCCAAAAACGGAAAAAGAATTTATTGATATAAGAATTTTCATTCGCACAGCCTTCTCCTGTAAAAAATTGGTCACATTTACCTGATTCTGCATTAAAGACTGCCCAGTAATCGTCATCAGAAATTTCTGAATCAAATTCTGCTTCAAATAAAGGAAGACTTGGTGGTACTTGGTTTTTCTCTAAGCTAAGTAAATGTGCTAATTCATGAATCAGGCTATAAGTAAGTTCTTTTTCATCAATAATAGCGTCCACAATATCAATTCCAATTACCCATGAATTTGCATCTGCTGGGTTTTGGCTTACATAGGCGAGGTCTCCGTCTTGTCCATCTGTAAATAGCTCAAATTGAGAAATATGCGCATTTACAAAAGAAGCTGGGGCAAGGGTAAGGAAGTTCGCCCATAAGCTTTGGTGTAAATCTGTATTTACTTGGTAAGACAAAAATTCTGAATCAGCATCGAAAACAAATGATTCTGTAAGAGCAGTGTTTTCTACATCATATGAGACAAGTAGATTCTCTTCTGCTCGGTATCCGTCTTTAAAACCATTTCCACCTTCCTCGATAGGTAAAAGAAGGGCGTCTAACCGTTCTTGAAGTTCTTCACATTCAGCATCTGTATCACATTCAATAATGCATGATTGCAAAACAGGATCAAAGACTTCAAATTCAAAACATGACTCCGCTGTTAAAGGTAGATCATCAAATGACGCTGCTTGAACAGAGAGAATAGCTCCTGTAAAACTCAGTCCCATAAGGAGACCAAGTGGAAGTAAGAGTTTTTTCATAATAAAATATGTCTCAATAAATTAAGTAGTCTTATAATAGAGCAAATTGCCCAAAATGACTAGATGCAGTAAGCTAGAAAGCAATTAAGCAGTTTAAATTATGAAGTCAGGAAAAAACGCCTTGAATACAATTATTGTCTCTCTCATATTTGCTATTGCTATTATTATCTCATCTTGGCTAATTGAAGACGAAAAACAAGCCTCTATAGCAATGTTTGCTCTCATTGCACTGTGGTTCGTACCATATAGTTATTTTGCGTCTAAAGGAGCAAAAGAAAGAGCATGTAAAGATTGCGAGAAACACAAATAATAATGATTATCTTCTTCGGCCACGCCGCGTGGCCGAGGTAACGAGGCTTATACGCGGCCCTATCTTCTAACGGTTAGGAAATCAGGTTCTCATCCTGGAAATCCGGGTTCGATTCCCGGTAGGGTCACCACGTAAAAGCAGCAGACGTGTTCTGCTGTTTTTACGTGGTTGATTGTGTGCATGAGTGGAGCGAGAACTAAACCGATCATCTGTAGCTGCTCACGTGGTGTAACCATGATAAATAGCAGTATTTCTGGTGTTTTTTGTATAGAGCTAAGGAGATACTAAAACCAAGTATGCTATAATTATTGAAATATTGTTATGAAACTCATTATTATCAATGGTCCTGTTGGGGTAGGGAAAACGACCCTTGCCAAACAACTACAAACAAAGCTTCCATTATCATTCTTCTTTCATTTTGATGAAATGCGAAGACATATTGGGGCATATCACGAATATAAGGTTGAAAGCAGAAACTTAACCTATGAATTAGCTTTTAGCTGTGCTGAAAAATGCTTCGAACTTGGTAAAGACATGATTATTGATAAAATCATGTATAACGATGCCGAAAAAGGAACAGAAAAGCCAACCTTAGATGTTTTGCATGCGATTGCTAATAAATATGGTGCGGAGGTCCATGAGTTGTTGATTTGGGCTGATAAAGAAGTGGTGCTAAAACGTCTAGATGAAAGAGGTTATAAACCACATGGTCTGCTAACTCCAGAAAAAGCAGAATTGTTTTGGGAAAAAATGAACGAATTTAAATCAAATAGGAAACAAGCGATAATCATTGATTCAAACAATCTATCTCCCGAAGAAGTATTCGCTTTAGCTTGTGATCAAATAGGTTTATAAAATAATATGAAAACAAAACAGCTAATACCAGATATTTGGAAATCAAAATCTTTGGTCATAACCACGGCAACAATTGATGATGTTGATGATTTAGAACGTGTTTATCAAGACGGCTTTAAACAATTATTTATATATAAAGAAAAGTTACCCAAAAAGGGGGATGTGAAAAATCGAATTCTTAAACCATTTTTGCCACCTAAAGGGAAATCTGAAAATGAGCAGTTTCAAATGATTAAAACAAAAAAAGGGGAATGTATTGGATATATTGGTACATATGATGGTTGGCCAAATAAGAATTCACTTTGGATTAATGATTTGTTTTTGCTTAGATCTGCTCAGAAAAAAGGGTATGGCCAAGAATTAGTGAAAGCACTCATTTCATTGGTAATAAAATCAAAAAAACAGAACCAATTACAGTGTCGTGTGAATTTAAAAAATTGGTCAGCAATCCGTTTTTGGGTCATGATGAAGTTTACAACTATTGCCGGTTATGATGGAGATAAAAAAGTAACTCGAACTAGCAGTGCTGATTTACACTTAAAGCGCGAGCTATAGCATGCAAGTCCCCAAAAGAAAATCTGAACTCCTACGAAAACGGGAAACCGGGCCTTTTTATATTACGCAAAAAGGGTTAGATAAATTAGTTGTGGAACAGGCTGAGCTTGAGGGAAAACTTCCAGGGATGATTGCAGAAGTGGAATATACAAAATCTCATGGGGATTTTTCAGAAAATGCTGCTTATCAAGATGCCAAACATACCTTGCGCCGAACGCATGGAAGAATTGCAAGTCTAAAAGATCGGATTAAAACAGCAATCATAATTGAACAAGGGAAAAAATCAGATACGGTTCAGTTAGGTTCTAAACTGGTTGTAGAAGTTAATGGAAAGAAGCTTGATTTAGAAATTCTCGGGTCACATGAATCGGACCCAGGTAAAGGGATAATTTCTCATGTTTCACCGTTGGGGAAAGTGCTCATTGGAAAAAAAATTAACGAGGTGGCGAGTTTACAATTAGATAGTGGGGAAATATTGTATAAGGTTTTAGCAATTCTGCATTAAATTAATTTTCAGTGTCTGTGATAGAATCTCAACAAGAGATTAATGTAACTTAATATGAGAAGGGAGCAACAAAGAATCAATCGCGAAGTAGAAACAGATTTGATCATTCGCGATGAAGAAATAGAAAAAAAGAACAACTGCCTGATAATTTTATTTCAGGAGAAGTCTATTTATATGAACATGAGGATAAAGACATAACTGAGTTATACGATAACTATCGATCTGCAATGGAACGAAGAGGTAGGGAGCCATTAGAGGAAGAATCATTTATGAATCATTTTTTTGATTTCCCTTATGAGCAAACTATTATGTATGGCGATGACACAAAAGGGTATTTACTGGGTGGCATATCGGAGAATATTTATTTTCCATCGCATTTTGCTCCAAAAACACTTCGTCAAGGATATAGTTTGTTAAAAGATTTAGGAAAAGGTGATTTTGATTCAGTATTGTTCATTACAGAAGACCTTGCTACGACTTTGGCTAAGATGGGTGAATGGAAGATAGAAGATTTCGAAATCCCAATGGAATTTAGGGGAGAAGTGGTCAAAAAGAAAGTTGCTCACAATAATATCCATCGGTTTGCTGAAAGACTGAATGAATATGTCGAGAAAAAAATAGGACGGTCAAAAAATTAGTTTAAAACATCAAATAAAAAAAACAGCCAAATGGCTGTTTTTTTGTTTCCAGAATATTCAATTAGTTTAACTATTCTGGGATCTAGGGAAGAAGAGATGAGTACTCTTCTTCCCAGGCGCTCCCTCCAGCGAGCGAGTGCTCGCTGGAGGGGCAGGACAGAGTCAGCTGTCCATCTGTTCGTCGGCGAAGGATTCCCAGTCAGTGCTGGGGAAGGCGCGTGTGGCGCTGTCGATGAGGTCGAACATGGTGTCGACCTCGTCGTTCTTGACCGCCCTCTTGATGGCGGTCTTGAACTCTTCGAGCTTCTTCAGCTCCTCCGTATGCTGGATAGCCTTGCGGAGTTCCGACTCGATCCGGTACCAGGAGTAGTTGGGGAACTCCTGCATGGCAGCCTTGAGCGAGTTCTGAGCTCGCTTGAAGTTGCCTGCCAGGATCCTGGTCCGGATGGTCGACTCGCGCTTCTCAGCGAGAGTCGACTCTTCTGCACGCTTCCTGGCGTTGTACCAGGTGTCAGCCTCCATCATGAGGTCGACAGCGTGCCCGGTCTGCTTGAAGACCTTCGAGGAGCTGCAGTCTGCGATCATACGATCGTAGATGTCGAGCGCCTTCTGCGCTCGAGCCTCCTCGTTGTGCGTCCGCAGGTAGTGGTTGCGAACGCTCTCCGACTTGTCGGGGTCTCCGTACAGGTACGCGCTCATGAGTCGGGTGGCGAGTGCCACCTTGTTCTCACGAGCGTGCATCGCGTACTTGAGAGTCCCAGCGAGCCAGCCCCCACCATCGGGGATGCACCACTTGCACAGGCTCTCCTCCACGATCCTGTCATCCGAAGGGATGAGCTTCTTCGAGTCGATGAGCGGCGCCTTCATGTGGCGCCCCTCGATCTTCTCGTGGCAGCCTCCGCACTCGTAGAGCGAGGAGTGGATCGTGTCACCCTGCTTGAGCAGGGTGGTCATGACCACGGGGGCCATGTTGGGAGGAGGCGAATCCTTGGCCGTGACGCTGGAGGAAGTCTCCGTCGTCGCGAACTCAGGGACCGCCTCGGTGTTGTCCACCTCGGGCTGAGGCTTGGCCAGCTTCTGGACCACCTTCTCGTTCACTGGCAGAGACTCGTGGTCGAGGCTGATCGAGAAGTCGCACTCTCCGAAGAGATGCGAGCCCGCGATGTCCACGACCTTGTCGATCACTGCCTTGGCGAGGGTGTTGAGGAGCGACTTGCTCCGGCGTCCTTCCTTTCTGTTGGGGGCACCGTGGTGCCCGTTGTTGTAGGAGTCGTTGTTGAAGTAGGCCATGATGAATGTTCCTTGGTTTTGCGGTTGAGCCGCACTTCCTTGGTTGTCACCTTGACTTCCTTCACTTGTGGTTGTGCAGCTGTGAGATGGTTAAATAGCTGCAATTACGTCCAAGTCATTGAAGACCTTCTTTCTTGTTCTAAACCACCAAACGGTGATTCATAGCCTCATTTGGCCCAAAAATAGCGTAATTTACGCAACTTTTGGTCCAAATCAGACCAGTTTCGAACTATAGCATAATACTGGATATTTGTCAACACAAAAAATGTATATCAACCTGATAATATCGATATGCTACAATACAATTCACTGAAGCACTATATCATTGAAACAATGAATCCTATGAACTATTGGCTCGTAAAATCTGAACCAAATACCTATTCAATTGATGATTTAAAAAATTGCAAAGTTGACTATTGGGATGGAGTTAGAAATTATGGTGCCCGCAATAATATGCGTGCTATGCAAAAAGGTGATCTTGTTTTGTTTTATCACAGTAATATTGGTAAAGATATTGTAGGAATCGCAAAAGTAGCGAGTAAAGAAGCTTATCCAGATCCCACAGCAGAAGATAAAGAGCGTTGGTCTGTTGTCGACTTAGCATTTGTAAAAAAAATGAAAAGGCCAGTAACACTTGCAGAAGTAAAATCCAATATGAAATTAGCCAAAATGCAATTAGTCGTTAATTCACGTTTATCCGTTCAACCTGTTTTAAAGAGTGCGTTTGAAGAAATTTTAAAAATGGGAAATACAAAGTTATAAGAATGGGGTTACGATTTGCCC
>CAYGRO010000008.1:0-62758 GCA_964352335.1 uncultured Gammaproteobacteria bacterium
GGGTTAGGGTGGGGGTATGTTTAAAACCTCAGCTTCGGATCAGCGTCAATCATCTCTGGCGCCTTCTCCCCTGCTCGTTGCCATTCGAAATACGTTGCTACGGCAATCATGGCTGCATTATCTGTAGAAAACGCTCGATCGATGATCACTGGTGTGACACCTGACAACTGACTACTGACTACTGACTCAAGTGTTTCTCGTAATTCAGAATTGGCTCCAACACCACCTGCAAGTAAAACAGTTTTTGAAGAATACGTTTTAGCAGCTTTAAGTGTTTTGTAAACTAAGACATCTACAACTGCTCGTTGAAACGATGCTGCGATATCTGCTTTTTGCTCATCAGTTAATTCTGTATCTGGAGTGAGGTCTCTGATTTGATATTTTACCGCGGTTTTTAATCCACTAAAACTAAAAGCAAAATTGTCTTTATGCTTCATTGGTCTTGGGAAATCAAATGCTTTTGGATTTCCTTGTTTAGCTAATGCATCGATTTTTGGACCACCAGGATAACCAAGCCCCATCATTTTTGCCACTTTATCAAAAGCTTCTCCAGCAGCATCGTCGATTGTTGAACCGATAACTTCATATTCTCCAATAGATCGCACCAAAATAATTTGGGTATGCCCACCAGAAACAGTTAAAACAACCATAGGAAACATCTCTGGTTTTGGTGGATAAATATTATGTCCAATAAATGGAGAAAGCACATGCCCTTCTAAATGATTCGCACCAATAACCGGTTTATCCCAAGCATATCCTAGAGTTTCTGCGGCAGTGATTCCCACGAGTAAAGATGTTTTTAAACCAGGGCCACGAGTGACACCAATGAGGTCAATATCTGAACCATCTCCAGATGGTGTAGATTTTAAGGCTTCTTCAATAACAAGATGAACTCGTTCGGCATGATTACGAGCAGCTACTTCTGGAACAACCCCACCAAAAGCTTTATGAATCCCCATTTGTGAAGAAATCACATTAGCAAGAACATCGATTTTATTTTTATCGATATCGACAATAGCTACAGATGTTTCGTCGCAAGACGATTCGATTGCAAGAATTCTCATAGAGGGGTAAGGTACACTATTTTAGGTGGTTTGAAAAGGGTTGGTTACGGGAACCCTCCCGCCCCTGAAGGGGCACCCTCCCTTTCCAAGAGAGGGGGTCTGCATCACAATAACGTTTTTCCTCCCTAGAAAAGGGAGCCTGCCTGCCGGCAGGCAGGGATGTCCGCCTGGACAGGAGGGTTCATGTGACTAACTACAAATCAAAACTATCTCCCAAGTTTGGAACAATAGTATCTAACCCTGCTTCTGTTAAGTCTTTCGATAATGATTCAGCAGCTTCTTCATCTCCTTGGACAATAAAGACTTTTTTAGGATGTTGTTTAATATGTTCTAATGCAAATGCTCTCAATTGGGTTTTATCAGCATGGGCACTGAAGGCTGTAATTTCATGTAAATGTGCGCGAGCAGGAATAACTTTGCCATGAATTTTGACGGGCTTCCCTTCTCTCATTTGCCGGCCAATAGAACCTTGCGCTTGGTAACCGACAATCAGTAATGTATTTTTTGCATCTGGTAAGTACATTTTTTCATGATGTAAAATTCTGCCAGCTGTGCTCATACCATTTCCAGCAATAACAATCTTTGGAGATTTTACACTTGCAATCGCTTTTGATTGATCGACGGTTTCTGTAAATGTAAGTTTTGGAAATTCAAAAATATCATCTCCGCTATTTACTTGTGCTTTTACTTCATCATTAAAATATTGTTTATGCTTTCTAAATACCTCGGTCATTTTAATGGCAAGTGGACTATCTAAGAAAACAGGGATTTCTGGGATCTCCCCTGACTCAATCATATTGTTTAAATAAAACAAGACAATTTGAGAACGTTCCAAAGAAAAACTAGGAATCATAAGTGTCCCCTTTCTTTCGATTGTTTCAAGTACAATTTCTTTCAATAATTTTGAACCGATATGAGAAGGATCATGTTTTCTATCTCCATAAACAGACTCCATAACCAAATAATCTACTTGACCAATAATTTCTGAAGGACGAATTAATGGAGAAGGATCATTTCCTAAATCACCTGTAAACAAGATAGATTTACCATCTGCTTCGAATTTATACATTGAGGAACCAAGAACATGACCCGCATTATAGATTTTTACTTTTACTCCAGAACCTAAATCTAAGTCATCATGGTAATTATGTTTTGTATAATATTTTTCTGCTTTTAGAACATCATCCATGGTAAAGAATGGTTCTAATTCTTTTTTCTCTGATTCTCTTTGAATAATCCCAGCTGAATCGATTAAACTAATTTTTGCTAAATCGATTGTTGGCCCTGTTGCGATAATTTTTCCTTTAAAACCATCCCGAACTAATTTGGGAACACGTCCAATATGGTCAATATGGGCATGGGTTAAAAAAAGATAATCAATTGTCGCGGGGTCATATTTAAAATCAGTATAATTCCACGCTTCTTCTTGCTCCGAACCTTGCTGCATTCCACAATCGACTAAAATTTTTAATCCATTTACTTCTAATAAATGATTAGCCCCCGTTACAGATTTTGCCCCTCCGTGGAATGTTAGTTTCATAAGATTCAGTGTTTCATTGTTTCAGTGATTCAACATCACGTGCAACAATGAATAAATGTTAGTAGTCAGTTGTTAGTGGTCAGTTGTAATATTACCCTCCAATCGCTTCTTTTCCATGCCCACCGTGTGTTCCAGATTTTTTCATCTTCATTTTATTGCAAACTGTTTGCATACTCCATTTTCCTGGTCCAGTTGTAGATAATGCTAAAACGCTGGCAAAAATAAGTAAATCTAATTCAAGACCAAGCAATCCATTACTTAAATTGACAAAGAGAATAATGACTGCGAATTGTAAGGCAATAATATAAGAAGCTATTTTATTAAAACAACCTAATAAGATTGCAATCCCACCAATAAATTCGATCAAACCAGAAATTAATAACATTGCAGCTGGTGCTGGTAATACCGTCGATTCAAAAAAGGCTAATAATTGGGTCGTATCCCCAAAAAGTTTCATCGCACCATGATTAATTAAAATGATTGCCAAAACAACTCTTAAAAGAACAATTCCCCACGCTTTACAGTTTTCGCAAAAAAAACTCATATAGAAACAATGCTTATTGTTAAGACTTTATTTTACCAGATTAATGCGATTTAGATGAATAACTTGTGATCAATTATTCAGAATCCCCCTATTTGCCACTGTTATTGACTAATTACCTGATTTTTTCTATAGTATTCACACGCCTCACAGCAGGCCGTTTTCTTTTATTCAGATGTTTTTGAATAAAAGAATCCCTCATCACAATTGCGGCATAGCCGCGTGCTCGCACAGCGAGTTATACGCGGCCCCATCGTCTAACGGTTAGGACGCCAGGTTTTCATCCTGGAAATCGGGGTTCGATTCCCCGTGGGGTCACCAAAAAGAAACTAGTTCGAGCACTCGAGAAGGGTTGTATCGAATTCCAAAAAGGACTACGAAAGTAGTTTCTTTTTGTTATGAAAGTAAATATAAGATATTGATTATACTTTAAAATTTGTTCACACAAGGGGTGGCTCTTTTCTTGTTTTTTCATCTCAGCATCAAGGTGCAATCGTAGAAAAACAATACTCTGGCGATTGCTCAAAGAGAGCATCTTGTGAGGGAAAACACATGATCTTACTTACATTAACAAGATATTTATACCTTAGCATATTCTAAAAATTGAAACGACCCTCCGCCACCTAAAGGTAGCGGAGGGTCAAGGAGTCAAGAAGCCCACGCCCTCTAGGAGCGAGGATCAGGACTTCCGAGGAAGCACGACCGACGACACGCAGAGACTGCTGCCCCCGCAGTAGTCGTTGTAGCGGTTGATGTGGAGGCCGACACGGTCGATGCTGCAGACATCTACCCAAAAGCCGCACGACGAGTTGGAACTAGTGCGGACATAGAGCGTCTTTAACAGGCGCTCCCCGTTGACGAGGAAGTGCAGGATGATCATGTTGATCACCTGCCTTGCCGACGGAACCTCGTCCGAGTCGGGAATGAGCTTCATCTGCTCATTCCACGTCTTCCTCCTGGAGCTGTCCACGGGCGTCTTGCGGATGAGTCGCCAGCACGCCTTGTCGGTCTCCTGAGCGAATGCCTCGCTGTTGAACCAGTCCTGCGGGTAGAACAGCCCATTGCGAGCCTTCTGGCGCACGTTGAGGATGCTCAGGCCGATGTCGGCAACGAGGACGTGCGTTTCGGCACATGCACGCAGGGTCTCCTCGGAGAACGGGATCTCAGCGAGGGTAGCCAACGGAATCTCACTCACATGCCCGAAGTGCTGGACGACCTCGGGCAAGCCGAGGAAGTTCGTCCTCATGATGGCACGGGCGGCCTTCTGGCTCTCGGTCTCTTGAACCTCAACCACGATTCCACCACGCCGCCAGAACGTCACGAGACGCTGGCGGAAGTCGGGATCGTCGATCGGTGTTTGCAGGTCATCGAACGTCAGACCTGCGTCCATGAGGCGACGCATGCACTCAGCGGTGCGAGCAATCACCTTACTCGGGTCGGGGTGGGCAACGGTGCTAGCCATCGCTAACCTCCTAATACGAAATGCTATCCGAGTCGCTCGGATCACACGACAAGCCTCCCTATCCGCCTCTCTGGCGTAAACATGAGACAAGTGGACTGATTGTCACCTAGGGTGGCAAACATAACACTTACCTGATATAAGTAGTTTATGACTTAGAAATATGGCACATTTTAGCTTAATTGTCAAACGAATTCCAAGAATGAGATATTGGCCCCCCCCCTCTGTATTTCAACTTCTTTTACAGATATAATAAGTTTATCAATCTAACTTTAACCTCACCCCTATGCTAAAAAAACTTCTTTCTAATAAAAAAACAATTGCTTATTGGTTCTTTACTCTTTGGATGTCTTTAGGTTTAACATCTGCAGGAATTGTGCAGTTATTACGAATGGATTTTGAAGTAGAATTTATTGTAAACCTTGGTTACCCTATTTATTTTTTGACGATTCTAGGGCTATCTAAATTACTTGGAGTTATTGCTGTGCTTATTCCTAAATTCCCGCTTTTAAAAGAATGGGCCTATGCGGGATTTGTTTTTACCATGCTCGGTGCCATTTATTCAGAAGTTGTAACTAATTCTCCATTTAGTGAAATCTTCCCACCAATATTAATGCTCATTCTTATTTCACTTTCATGGTATTTACGACCAGCAAGTAGAAAAACTTGTAGCAAATGTGCATAGACTTAAAGATTGCATTCTCTTGTAAAAACACTCCTATGCGAGTGTTTTTCTTTTTTCTTAACAAAATCAAAAGGCCTCTACTCTTGAGCAATTATTCCACTTAGCAAAGCGGTTCAATTACTTTCAAATAGAGGCCCTTGTCGTCGCTAGCTTGCCTGAACGCCGAGTTCAGCAAGCCGGCTCTTGTGCACGATGAGCGTCTCGTAGTCGATGAGGGTCGTGCTTGTGGGGGGCTTGGGGTTGATGCGTTCGAGCACCCCAGTCTCTTGGTGGACCTTGAGATAGACGAAGCCAAGCTTGAGCGAGATGCCCAAAACCGGAGTGTCGTCCCAGGGGGTTCTGTAACCGGGCATGAGCATGGCAGCCCCGACCTCCCCCTTCCAGAGTCGAGCCATACTGATGCCAATGCTTCCACCAACCACATCGAAGCCGTAGAAACGCTTCGATTCTTGTTGGGAACATTGGGCGTCCAAGAACCACAAGGCGCCAAGGGAATGACGACCAGGCACATCGCGAAGCAGTATATGCTGCGAGAGCAATGTACGCTCGGGGTCGACGACCAATCGCTCTTCGTGTCGGAACTCGCTGATGCGATGCACCTTCTCCGACTCGGGGCGATAGTAGTAGATCTCTTGTGTCATCACATCACCGATGACAACACCAATGACCTCTTCCCCTACCACCAAGGCGAGCATGGTCCCAATGCCATGTGATTGCTTGCGGGCAAATGCCTTGGTGCCATCCAATGGGTCGACCGTGAAGTATGCCCCATCGGCGCGAAGAGACTCGACCTTAAGGTCATCTTCTTCGGCGAGAATGCCATAGCCTGGAAACCACTCTTTCAGCAGCCGAATGCAAATGTTCTGCGCGGCCCCATCTGCCGTTGTGACCAAGTCGTTGAGCTGACCACCATACCCAAGTTTGGGCTTGGCTTCGAAGCTTCGACGCTGGTCACGGATTTCTTGGATTACCCTTCGGATAATCTCTTTCATGCCCGCCCCAATCATGCCTGGGACAAGCGGACCGTAGTCTTTTTGTTTCACTGTCATGCAACCTTCTCTTTCTTTTTTTCATGACAAAAAATTGTACCAAACCTGTCTGTAAAAATCAACTAATCTCTTCTATTTATTCTATTAATTGCTTTATAAAATACCCCAAACAAAAAACTGCTATTTCAGCAGTTTTTTATTTTCTTTTAAAGAAAGTAAATTACAATACTACTACCATTTCTACTTGATCATCACTTACTGTTTGTAAAGTAAATGTATACCCCCAGTGTTCTTGTTCTTTTTCTCTTACACTTCCTAATGTAACTGTTCTCACATCATCAACTGGGCTGATAACATCAAATGTTACTCGATACTCCCCTTCCCAAATACATTGAACATCTGGCGAACATTGTTGATCGTCAATTGAAGTTAAAGTAAGCACCATTCCATTGGTAAACATTACACGTTCATTGAGATTTATTTTGAATGGCTCATTATAGTTTACAGATTTGTCTAAACTTTCATCAAATTCTGGACAAGCAGCAAATGTGCAATTAGGACCAGTTCGACTTACATAAGAACCATCTGGACATCGAGAAGCATCTTGCATACAAAATACTTGGTCATCATCTTCATCTTTCGATCCGAATTCAAACGATAGTCCATCATCTCCTCGCTCAAAATAAGTTTCACCATGTTTTGCAGCATTCGAGAGAAAAAATCCTCCTATAGTGAACACAAAAATCAAACCAATAAGCATTAAGACAGCTGAGACTATGAGATTTGCAACAAGATAGTGACCAAAGACACCAAAGCAGCGTTTTATAAAACTATCAGAAATAATCCATCCTTTATAAGAATAGGTGTCTGTCGATTGTTTTTGTTCAGTTTTATTCATAATAATAGAGATTAATAATCTTGTTGAT
The DNA here is from genome assembly GCA_964352335.1 of uncultured Gammaproteobacteria bacterium. Classification (GTDB taxonomy): domain Bacteria; phylum Patescibacteriota; class Patescibacteriia; order VMEV01; family CAYQCH01; genus CAYGRO01. Next base: position 7,205 of record CAYGRO010000008.1, read on the forward strand.
TATAGCAAAATAAGGCTATTTAGGTAGTTTTGTATTGACATTGTGTTAATAATATAGTAAAAAACTTATTCATGGATTCAGTCCGTTTATACGAAAGGAGGACAAAAACCATGAATTTTCCGTTCCAATTGGTGATCAGTTTGATCGCCGCTATCGACTCAGGTCGAAAAGCAGTGATCCCTGATCACGAGCTGGCTGAGATCCCGCCCGAACGGCGGGTCGAAAAGCCAGCGGCAGCTTCCCTCATCTTCCCTTCCAACTGGGAAGACTACCTCACCAACCTGCGCAACTTGCCCATCCTCTTGGGGGTGAACAAGTTCCGTGGATGGCTCGAGGTCCTCGGAGGCGGCCTCCAGTCCGTCGAGGAAGAAGCCATGGATGCGATCATGGGAGGCGCTAGCTTCGCCAACCTGATCGACCCGAAGAACGAGAAGCCCACCAACTACGGTGGCGCGTTCTACCACATCCAGGCCCAAGAACTTCTCGTGCGCGGGCAGATGCGTCAGCTGGTCTACAACACCCGTGGTGGTGACAACGACCAACTCGCCGCATTGCGCGAAGTCATCGAGGAAGGCATCGTCAACGGTGTGGCCATCATCAGTATGCTCCCCAACGCGGTCAATGTCGGCGTTCCCTTCAGCCCGTTCAACCTCAACCTCCGCCGTGTGTTGGAGAAGAAGTTCCCAGGCATGTATGACGGATCCGAGACCTACGCGCAAATTGTCGCACAGCGAGGCTTTCTCGCCACCGTCGACGTAAATGCGCCCGACCTCCCCAAGTTCGCTGACAACACTGAGATCAGTGGTCTGAGGTGGGTCACCCTGGCCGAGCTCTTCGAGCTTGCCAAGGCAAAGGCTGGCCAAGAGGCTGACCTTTCGCCGAATGTGCAGGACAGCGTCTTGCGCAATACTGTTCCACTCCACTTCATGAAGTGGTTCGTTGAGTGGCTCATCGCTCAACAACGGGACTTCTCCTGGTAACAGACTCAACCGCCAATCTTTAGGCAACTGAGACTGGGTAAGAGGGTGTAATGATTTTCCCGACTACCACACCAAGAGAAATAAACTAGTTTTAGACTCTATAGAAAAGCGGCTACATCCATTCATGGGTGCAGCCGCTTTAAAACGTCCTTTTTTATTTTTGCAAAAAATTCCATTCGAGTATTTCAGTTTCTCCTTCATAAGGATCATCTCCATTTGTAACATCTTCATCAAAGTTTGGATACTCTACAATACGCAACGTTTCTTTATCTAGGAATTCTAGGTCTGCGGAATTTTCTAGAGAAAAGATTTCATTTGCACCCATCATCCAACCAAGTTCAGCATTGCGCATATATTGTTTATACTCTTTTCCTTCTGCTAAATCATAAATATAAACGGCACCAAAAGCAGGGTCTCCTTCCCAGTTTTCATGAGCAAAGGCAATAAGTGGCTCATCTTCAAATGTATAAATTTTACTTACACCCCGAACTCCATCGTAATGCATGCCAAATAATGGAACTAATTCCCAATTAGTTAAATCGAAGAAATTTATACCATATTCACCAAGCCCTATAATAAATCTATTAGCAACTAATACAGGTTCTCTTCCCGCCCCAGTAGAATTATCCAATTGCTCTGCAATAGAACCAGGTAACGTTAAATAAGTATTATTTACTAATACTGTTAAAGCATAGGAATAAAAACCTTCATCACCACCAGTGCCAGGCTGAACAAGTAATTCAACTCGTGAAGAATATAAATGATAATCGCTATAAACGGCATTTGATAATGCTAAACAAGCGATTTCTTTATCTAATTGTAAATAGTCTTGTATTAATTGATACTGTTCAATAGTTAATTGTCCAATACCAATAAGTTGATCACTCGCGATATCTGCCACCCAAATTTGATTGGCTTCATCTCTAAAAAGATTTTTAATTAATTTTCCGCCTGTATCTAGATATTCTTCACAACCCAAAATAAATGTAGGATCTGAAATTCCGATCTCAGAATCGATAAACGCTTTCCAAATCACTGGATTATCGGCAATGCTTGTTTCTCTCACCGTAATATCTGTGACAGTCAGTTGTTCTTTAAGCGCTTCTGGAATAGTCATTTTATCTGTATCATTGATATCGTTGAAGTCAACCTCGTTTTTTTGTACTTGATTATTTACAAGTTGATCCAATTGTGGTGAAACGACAACTACCGTATTTTGTTTTTGAACAAAAGACCAAATAAAAAGAATTCCTCCGCCTAGAAGGATAATCGCAAATACAGCTGTGATAAACTTTTGCATAAAAACTTCTTGTAAAGAATTACTTGTCTCTACAATGTAATACACATTCTTGTTCTCCGCAAAATTATGGTATAATTTTATTATATGAGTGATACATACTTTCCTATTGAAAATGATCTGTCTTGGAAGCAAATTGCCCAAGAAATAAAGCAGAACGAATCTGCTCGTGCTTTAGAATTATCAAAGGAATTAGAAGAACACCATTCTGAATTAGCTAAATTGTCACGAGAAAAAGAACATGGTCAATTAGCTTTAGATATTCACCAAACTCCTGCTGATCTTATTTTAGAAGCACCAATTGCAGGTGTTCAACCAGAAGATTTAGATATTAGTATTCATGACGATGTCTTAACCATCAAGGGAACAAGAAAACGTCATAAAGAAGTGAAAGAAAAAGACCTTATTTATCAAGAATGTCATTGGGGAGAATTTAGCAGATCTATTGTTTTACCTTTCGATGTCATCTCTGATCGTGTAGAAGCTGAGTTAAATGAAGGTATTTTAACTATTCGATTACCAAAAGCGAGCTCATCTAGAAAAATCAAGGTAAAAGGGAAATAGACGTGAACCCACCCTCGTCCAACCCGCATTACTGATTGAACATTTCCCTCCCTTTCCTAGGGAGGGTTTTTTAGTTCCTTGTCATTCCCGCGCAGGCGGGAATCTCATCAATCTGGCAAAGAACAAGAACTCACTCAGCTATTAGTTAGTTTTATATTAGAGACTTATACTTTATTGTTAACTTTGGGATTCCCGCCTGCGCGGGAATGATAAGATATAATGGTGGGGTTCACGAGCCGTTGACAAAAGTAACTATTAACGATAAACTCCCCTATTCACAAAAAACCTATGCCTGAACAAATCGACCATCAATACGTACAAAAAGCTATTGTAAAAAAGATCAACTCAGAACAAGCTGAGCTAGAGTTGGTTGATGGTCAAATCCTTCTCTGGCCTAAAAATCTTTTACCTTCTGATCTAAACATAGGAGATACTGTTCGTATCTTAGTACATGATAAAAAAACAGAAGAAGAGGAACGTAAAAAATTAGCAAAAGCATTACTGAATGAAGTGATGCATTCAGACTAAATGATTTTAATCCCATCTTCAAATTCTTGAATCCGCCCATCGACTGTAAACCCGGCGGATTTTTTATGCCCACCGCCCCCCATTGATGTTGCCAATAAAGCGAGGTCAACATCATTATGGTACGTTCGCATACTTGCTTTTACTTTCCCTCCGTCGCGTTCAGAAAAAACAATAACGGCGCGAGCATCGTTTAATTGACTCAAATAATTCGACAAGCCATCTATTTCTTCTGGGTCTATTCCTGTTTCAATAAAATCTTGACGTAGAATATAAGTATAAGCAATTCCTTGTCCTGTTTGTTTAATGCGAGACATAATTGTCCCCCAAAACTTCATTACAGAAATACTTTTATTGGCGATAGTTGCTCGATGAATTTCTGGAATCGATGCTCCTTTTTTAACAAAATGTGCAGCCATTTCTAAAGCTTGTTTATTTGTTGCAGCATTTGAAAACCCTCCCGTATCTGTAAAAACACCCGTCATAAGGCAGATTGCCATTGATTTTGTAATAGCAATTTTATTTTCTTGTAAAAATTGATAAACAACTTCTGCGGTAGACGAAGCAATTATATTTACTAAGTTCACATCTCCAAATAATTTATTACTTGCATGATGATCAAAGTTAATAATCTTTGGCTTCTTTTTCATGCAATCAATAAAGGTTTGTACTCCAGCATATTGCAAGTCTCCAGAATCACAAGCAATGATAAGATCCCACTCCTCTTCAAATAGCGCTGGATCATTTTTCACAAGATGGGTATTTGGCAAAAATGATAATTGCTCTGGGACTTTATGTAAACAAAAAACATTCACAACTTTCCCCTGTCCCTGTAACCAATCTAAAAGTGTTAATGACGAACCAGATGTATCTCCATCAGGCTTTTGATGAGCCACAATTAAAATACGCTTTGATTCATTCATCAATTCATAGGCTAATCGCAAATTTTCTGGACTCAATGTATTCATACCTCTTCCCCGTAGAACGGACACTGCCCGCTTTTTTTTAAGTGACATGGAAGTATAGGGCATATTTTTGGAGGCGTCAACAGTTCGGGAACCCTCCCTTGCTTGCCCCGCTTTGCGGGACTACGCATGTCCCTCCCTTTTCAAGAGAGGGGGGCTACATTGTAATAACTAAAAATCCCTCTCTTGAAAAGGGAGGGAAATGTTTAGTTCGCGAAGCGGACTGAACGAGGGAGGGTTCACATTCTATAAATCAAATAATTCCATTTCTTTATCAATCAATCTTTCTATTTCGTCTGCTTCTTCTGGTTTTGTATCTAAAACAAAATCTAAAATTGGAGAATATTTCATTTCTAAATTTTTGTGTACTTCTAATTGTATGTGATTTTTTTGCTTGCGAATAATCGGCATTACATCATGCGCTGATTCAAAAGGCAAAATAGATAAGTAGACTTTGGCATTTTTTAAATCTGGGTTCACATCGATTCGTGAAACAGTTACCAAATGATCCATAGGCAATTCTAATTCACGAGCCATTACTTCTCCTAAGATTTTTTGCAATGTTGCAGCCACTTGTTCTGTACGTTGAGACATAGAAAATTAAAGATTTTTCTTTTTAGTAGTAACAATATAGATTCTTAATCTATCTTCTTTTTCTAAAACTATTTTACCATTAAATCCAAATCCGCAATCATTCCCTTTTTCCACATCAGTCACAGACTCTTGAGCAATGCGCAAAGAATTAATTTCTCCTTCTCCAAGCTCTACTCCTTCTCTAAAAACTCTTGCTTTTGCATTAACGGCGATTTTTCCTTTTAGCACTTTACCTCCAGCAATTGTTTTATTCCCATCTGTATTAAAAATGGCTAATACTTCTACTTCTCCAACCTCTGTTTCAATAACTTCATCACCAAGCATTTCTTCTAGTTGATCTTTTACATCATTTAATAAGTCATAAATGACTTTATATTCTTTGATCTTTACTCCTTTATCTCTTGCTAAAGATTCTGCATTTTGTGTTGGCTTCACATGAAAACTTAAAATAGTTGCATTTGAAGATTCAGCTTGTTGAATATCTGATTCAGTTACATTCCCTAAACCTTTATTGGCAATTTTTAAACGGACTTCAGGATGATGAATTTTTTCCAAGGATTCAGAAATCGCTTCTAATGAACCAAGCATATCTGCTTTTACAATAACATTGTATTTCACTTTATCATCGTCTTCATCGTCCTTTTTATTAGAGGTTTGTGCAATAGAAGCAACATGGTCTCTAACAAGATCTTGGTAAGCAATTTTTTTCTTCAATTCTTTTGGGTTTTCTGTAATAAGAACAATATCCCCTACTTTTGGAGAAACTTTAAATCCTAAAATCTTTACAGGAGTAGATGGACCAGCTTTTTTTACATCTTTTCCATTCCAATCTTTCATTGCACGTACACGCCCATACAATGTTCCATTAATTCCCATATGACCACCAGCTTTTAGTGTTCCATTTTGTACAAGAATTGTGGCAACTGGACCTTCTCCTTTATCTACATGAGATTCAATAACGGTTCCAACAACAACTCCATCTGGATTTGCTTTAATATCTTCTTGTTTTTCGTCGGCAAGTAAAACAACAAGATCTAATAAATCATCAATCCCTACCCCAGTTAAAGCAGAAATTTCTGCAGTAATTGTTTTCCCACCCCATTCTTCTGGAGTTAAATTTTGGGCAGCGAGATCCGATTTTACTCGATCAATATTTGCATCTGGTTTATCGATTTTATTGATAGCAACAATCAAAGGTAATTGAGATTGTTGGATAATTCGAATTGCTTCAATTGTTTGCGGCTTAATAGAATCATCTGCAGCCACAATTAAAATAGCGATATCAGCAATACGTGCACCACGAGAACGCATGGCTGTAAAAGCTTCATGTCCTGGGGTGTCAATAAAGGTAATTTTTTTCCCTTTCTTTTTAACTTGGTAAGCACCAATATGTTGAGTAATACCACCTGCTTCTCCATCTACGACATTTTCTTGTCTGATTGTATCGAGTAATTTTGTTTTCCCATGGTCAACATGACCCATAACAACGATAACAGGCGCACGGTCTTCTGTTTCTTCTTCTTCATCAATAATATCTGAAACCGTTTGTTCTTCTTCTGTTGTCTCTGCTTGATTTTCTACTTCTTCGACAATATCAATACCAATATCATCACCAATAATTTGGGCGGTATCAAAATCAATCCGTTCATTTAATGAAGCAAAAATACCAGCTTTCATTAATGTTTGAATAATATCTGGTACAGGTGTCTCTGTACGTTCAGCAAATTCTCGAACAGTAATAAATGATGGAATTTTAATTTTCTTTTTTAATGGTTCAGCAACTGTTTCTGACTCTTCTCTTGCAGCCTTACGAGTATCTTTTTTTTCTTGTTCAGCCAACTTTAATTTACCCTCATACATTTTATTCATGAGGTCCCATTTTTCGATAATTTCTTGCGCCATTTTTCCTTTAATCTTGATCGCACGTTTCCCAATTGGGTAACCCATTTCAGGTAAACGCTCAAGAAGATCCTTGGTTGGGATCTTAAGCTTACGCGCAAGCTCTGTTACATTAATATCTCTCATAAGGGTATAAAAAGAGGCTCTAAAAAGCCTTAAAGTATTTAAAAATTACCGTAAAATAAGGATTTTGTCAATTTTAAACCCCAGGGATTGTGTATCTACCTGGGGTTGCTAGACCGTTTTAGGGTCGTGAATCTCAGTTTTGGGAGGGATCATGCCCATCCGCTTCCTTTGCGTTCAAGATCGTATTGAGCGCAAGAAAGAGCAATTCGCTCTCGGTGAGCGGGTTTGCAATGACCACGAGTGGGTCTTGCTGATAGTATTCACTCAGTGGCGACTGGTGAATACTCTGAAAAAGAGTTAGGGCCTCATTTTCAGAAATAGCACCGAAGCTTTGTAACGTCTGTAGCAAATCGATGGCTTCATCAGCTGAGAAAAACGCCGAAGAAACTGACTTCCCTACTTTGATATAGCCCGTAGGGCCACTGGCTGTCTCGAAGACAACAAATTGAATACCCACGAGACACCTTCCTTCTATTTTTGTAGCGGACGAGAAAATCTATAGTACCTCTCAACACAAACCAAGTCAATATTAATGACTATGCGTATGCATTGGCTTTATCTCTACATTTCGGTCAACTGGATCATTATGAAAAATTCGAGCTGCGATATAAGTTGTAATTGGTACTGCTAAAATAAGAGCCGAAGAACCAATTAGCGTTCGCATAAGTTCTTCAACGATAAATTCTGAATTTAAATTAATCCAAAGTGGAAAATCTACTTTTGTAAAAATAAGCATCAATGGCAATGAAGCACCAACATATGCTAAAGCCAATGTATTTATTAAAGAAGCAATATGTTCTTTTCCTACTGCTGAACCTCGTTTATATAATTCTTTTACTCCTAGTTTTGGATTTGCTCGATGAATTTCTGCAACGGTTGCAGATTGTGCCGTAGTCACATCATCAAGAACACCAAGTGCACCAATAATAATTCCGCCTAATAATAAACCTTGTAAATTAATATCTTTAAAAGGACCTTGTAATAAACTAATTGCTTCTTCTGAACCTAAACCAAATAATTGTGTAAAAGATACAACAAATGTTGCGAATAATGCAGATATAGCCAAAGTAACGCTTGTCCCAACCATGGCAACATGCGTTCGTTTATTAAATCCATGTGCCAAGTACAATGCAACGAATAAAATAATAAATGCACCAATAACACTGATAAGTACAGGATCTCGACCAGCAACTATTTGAGGCAAAATGAATTTGATTATAACGAAAATACTAAATACCAAACCGACTAAAGCAGATAAACCTTTTTTCCCAGCGAAAAGAAAAGCGATGAGCACAAAGAGGGCAAATACCCATATTACAGATGGTAAACGATATGGCTCGGCTACATAATATTGGGTTTGGTTTCCAATAACTTTTACAACGACGACTTTATCCCCTACTTCAAATTTTTGTCGATCACTATTGGATTGGGTAAATTGCCAATCATGTTCAAATAGTACTCCTTTTTCATCTCCAGAAATGATTTCAACAGTAATTTTTTGATATGGCTGAGCAAAAGAGCCAATAGTGATAATATCGTCTTCTAAAATTTCTTTTACCTTACCTCGAAAGTATTCAGATTCAAATTCTATTGCTTGTGGATCTTCGAAAGCAAACTCATCTGGGCTAATTTCATCTGGATCAAAAGTAAATGATTCCATGGTTGGATCATTTTGGAGGTCTTCTAGGTTGACTGTTTCTTGAGCAAGAACTGGACTTGCAAACAGACTAACGAGAACAATAATTGCTATAAAAAACTTTTTCATAAGAGGATAATATCTGTTTAGAAAAATGAGAGGACTTTCAAGTTAATACCAAGGAAGGAAAAACCGTATGACATCTAACCAAAAATCATCATTATTTTTATAATCATAGGTAAGTAAGACCAAAAGTACAATAAGCAGAAGATAAATCCCAATATCAAGCAATACTGAAAGAAGAAAACTCATCAATGGATGTTGAAAAGGAAAGATGAGCTGAATATTCACGAAAATAAGTGGTAATAAAACGAAAAAAAACAAGAGAAGTATTACTGAAACCACTTTCCGAAAAAATAATTTCTTTTTATCTTCTTCCGAATGAATAGTTATTTTATTCTGTTTCATCTGTGGTTATATTAGCATGCTCTAATGAATAATCAATAAAAAAACTCCGCCATAGTTGACGGAGTTTTTTTGTCCCACGAACTTGCCTGGTGGCTTATTCATGGGAATGGAACGGCTATCTGGAAATGGCCGCACCACTTACCGACTAGTGCCGGCGATCCCAAGGATTGCGCTTGGGCTTGTGACGGACCTTGTCGCAGATCGTCATGCTCTTCTGGCGTGCGAGCACGAATGAGGCAAACAAGTCGATCTCGCGAAGAGTTTCGTCGATGGGAATGTAGAAGTAGTCCGAGAAGACTACCTCACACAACCAATCTGCGTACTCCAAGCAAAAGGGACATTCTCGCTTCAGCAATTCCACGACGACCTTGAAGATCTCCTCACGGTGAGGAAATAGCAAGTCCAGCAATCTCCTGAAGACCCTCTGCGTGATCTTGAGAAGATGCCCGCGCTCGTAAGCGTTGGCAAGTCGTGAGAAAAGCTCTTCAGCGGTCGAAGAAGAACTGACCCACTCGAGGTCACGAAACCCCTGAGCAGTAGCCTTGGCTTCTTCGAACAAGTATTCGAAGCGAGCCAGCTCCGTCTCGTAGGTCGCCCCCGGTTGCAATGAGGCACTAATCGCACGTGCGAGTCTGGCGGGATCCTTGATCTGCGCTTCCTTGAGGTTGCGCAGGATGGTTCCCGGCTTGATTCGCTTGCAGCGACTACCGATGAGCGATGTGTAGTAGTCACGTAGATTTTGCTTTTCTTCTTGTACCTTTGACTCAGCCGATATCTCAGCAACGAGACGTTGGTAATCGGCAGCCTGGGGAGCTGAGAGCTCGATTTCGTATCGGACTTCTTCGAACCGATAGTAGGCATTAATCAATTCTGCCTCCTTGTTGAGTAGATCGATTGCCTTCTTGGTGTCTGTCACCATGAGATGACGAATCTGCTGGAGCACGCCCTCCGCCATCTGTTCTTGACGATGAAGAAGTGTCGTCTCCAGCTTGAGACGAAGTTCTGCAACCTGCTCACCACCAGCCTCAACGACAAGTGGGTCGGCCGAACGAATGATCTCCAGAGCTTGCACGATATCACCGAAGACGAACTCACTGAAACGGCTGAAGGAAACAACCGCGTGAATCTGATTGAGGAAGTACTCAACTTCCCCTGCCATCTGGCTGAGCTGAGCACGATGACCAGCATCAACCAGCACTTGCTGTTTGATGATTTCCTGTGCGAGCTTTCGCACCGCACTTGGCTTGATCGGCTCAATACCAACCAAAGCCTTGGAGTTACGCCAGGCTTGCCGTGCCTGTTGCTCAAACTCACGGGCTCCTTCGAGATCAGCTCGCTGCAAAGCAGCTAAACCATATTCGATGTTCTTATCGAATTCGAGTTGGAATCCATGAAGCTTCGCCAAGAGCCCTAGATCAACGGAACCAGGCTCATCATGAATCTCAGTTCGATGCGCCTCGATGGAAGCAACCATCTTCTTCGGGCAGGGCTTTGCACTCTGCATGCCGTGCTTGCTCTTCTTCTTTCGCTTACTCTTCGAACGACTCATGAGAACCTCTCTCATTGAAATTGGAAAGACCAACCACCTATTTCTAGGGGAAGCCACAATCGTATGGCCTTTTTTATTGCTAAAATAAGCAATTTTTAAGGATCTACGATTATTAGAAAACCATTGCACAATAACATTTTTTATTGTTCTTGTCAATAGCTATCAATTGTAAAACAAAAACCCTAGTCTACAAGAGAACTAGGATCTTTGTGGTACCCGGGGCGGGACTCGAAACCACCTAGACCGAAATCGGAACTTGGCTGAACTCGGCGATTCTTCGCTAAGGCTAGCGCGAACTGAGGACGCTGGGAGACCTCTCTACTCTCCAGGAATACCCCGCTTTCGTCAGCTCTTGGGCAACCGGTGGGCAACAATATCTACCCAGACTGGATGGTGTTCCTCCTTGCCAGCTCCTATGCCAGACAGTCAGCAGACGTTCTCGACTGCTGGCTGCTCGCCCTTATGAAGCAACTCCAGCAAGGTCGCGGGCGGGCGAAGTGGGGCCTCATTGCATACGGTTACGCCCCTCAACGGGTCGAATGTGACACTCTGGGAGAGGGGGGGGGCGGCGTTGACACCCACCTGGCCGTACATGTATGTTGTGGTAGGATCGTAGTGACTTGCCGAAGATGCACTGGTAACACGTCTGTGAATGATTGGTGTCCCGCCTGCAAAGAGAAAGCTTCCCTTTGCAGGAAGGCACCCCAATCATGCACTCTTCTCAACCGTCCTCCGATCAAGCGTCCCCTGAGTTCGGCGTAGGCCTGCCAATTGAACTCCTCGCCTACTACTTGGCAGTAGCAAGCAAGAGCAATCGGACAATTTTCCACGCTGACAACCGTAAGATCACGTTGGAAGCGATTCTCACTTACTACCCATATCTCGTCGGAGACGCAAACCCCTGCACGAGCTTTCATCCTGGGGTGCAGGCATGGGAGCTCGCAAGCTTTGTAAACCTGCACCGCCGCCATGTAGCGCCTCGCGAAGTAGCTTCTTCTCGAGACCCGCGAATCGTCTGGAGCAGCGCACTAGAGATAGCGCATCGCCTCCCTCCACGTCCCTAGGCAGCCACGCTACCTCCGGCCCCCGATACACCCCCTGCTTCTCACGAAGTAGGGGGTGTTTTTTCGTTTTTTCTCTCGGCTATCACACTACTTCGTGGGATCTGAGTCGCCGTAGAGCCAAACCTCCCTCGGCAGAGTCCCGGGGCTGTCAGCGAACGTTCCACTAGCCGAAACGGTGAAGTCCTCAACAACGGCGAAGTCGCCGAAGGAGTCGGGGGAGTATCGGCGCAGTCGGAGATGCTCGTCTCCCGCAACGGTCGAGGACTTCGCCCCACAGAACGCATTACCTCCGATCTCAGCGGCCTGCTAGGGTAACCCGTGCTCAGCACGCCAGACAGGGGCAGCAAGACTCGCTTGGCTCCGTTCTCGTCGCGACCTTCGGGCCCCAACTCCAGCGTCACCAGCACCTTGCGAGGCGTCCGACGTCCCTGTACAATTCCGATAAGAGAGGGGATATCTTGGATCGCAACTCAAACCCCAGACACTGCACAGCAGGCGGGCGCCCGAGCATCGGAATTGTGACGGCTCTAGCCAACGAAGAACGGTGCGTGCTTGGAAGGCCGGGATTCGAGGTTAGGAATTGAGTGAGTGAGGCTTAGTGTTGGCTTGCAGATTCTCTGCGGGCCTGACTGAGCCTCACGGAGTTGGAAATGAATAGCATACAAGACAATTCGCAGCAGCAGCGCCTCCTGTTCAGCAGGGATCGCGAAGGACGCCCTTTGTATCTCTGGAAGCCAAAAGGAGCTGGGCTTGACATTTACGTCGGGCGGATCAGGTTTGAACGTTCGTCAGAAGACAGCGAGAAGGACATCGAAGAGGTACTTCCCTTGTGGCACCGTATTCTACGGTTCTTTACGGGGATCTGATCTTCCTCCGGCGCGGATAGCAGACAACATAGCTGAGTAGCGGTCCGCCGCCACAATGGCCGACGATCTGCGTCCAAGCGGATCGTCGCGAAGCCTGCGAGCACCTCCTTTTCGGGGAGTGCTCGTTTTCCATTTCCTGGTTTTCTCCTCCCGATACTCTGCCGGCGCCGCGTTAGCGCCTGGGCAGTCACGCGTTTGACTTTTGGGCAACCGGCGGGCAACCAAATTCTCAGCAATAATAAAAGCCCCTTAAAAAGGGACTTTTACTGGTACCCGGGGCGGGACTCGAACCCGCACGTCCAATGGACACAAGATTTTAAGTCTTGAGCGTCTACCATTCCGCCACCCGGGCTTGTGTTACAACTAACCTTTGACAACTAACAACTGACTTGACTACTGACTACTCTTTAAGAGGTGTTTTCTGAAAGCTGAGAGTTGGTCAATTATTTTAGTGGCTTTTGTAAGATAGATAATGTGCACTTGTGTGTCAATGTATTTTAGATCAAGCGCGACATCTAAACAGGCAATTACTTCATTAAGTGAAGTTAATGACCTATTGAGAAATAACGCAAAGTCTTTATCGGTAGACCTATCTGCTCCTTCAGCAATATTGAGCACAACTGATAACGTAGCCCGCTCTATTTGAGAACCAAGAATATATCTTTCATCTACAGGAAATTTTGATTTACTCAATTTTTTAATCTGCTTTAGGAAAACCCTCGCATTTTTGTAAACAGGAAAGTCTCTAAACCGCAAAGAAGTACTCATACATCCTTGGGACAGATTATAAAAGTCAGTTGTCAGGCGTCAAAGGTTAGTTGTTCAATATTCAAATCTCCAATGGGGTGCCTAGAGGGAATTGAACCCTCGATAAAGGCACCACAAGCCTCTGTGTTACCACTACACCATAGGCACCCCGCTAGAGATTTATAAACAAAAGCCCTGCCCTTTTGCTCTGCAGCAAAATTGAACAGAGATCATGTGCAGATACTATAATCAGTTTTTTGATTTGAGTCAATATCAAAGTAGAAAGCCCCATCATAGACGACAAGGCTCTCTTGTCCATCCGATTTGGGGCACTAGAACGTTACGCACCTTTAATCCAGAGGCTAACCATGGGGGTTCCCTTTGCCTTAGGCGAAATACGGATGAGTCTCTCGGTCTGAAGCTTTCGAAGATAGTGCTTGATCAGCGACTCTTCGAGCCCCATATCTCTGGCGAGCTTTGCAACGGACCTATCGCCGTCATGCGTTAGAAAACGCAAGATCTCGCATGCGGTATGGCCGTTCACGTCAACGGCCCTCGCGCCTTGTTTCTTGACCCGTGCATGTTCGTCGTCGATGTGGTCGTGGCTAGTGAGCAATTCCTTGACGTACGGAAGTTCATCAAGGTGATCACTGCAGTAGGGTTTTTGTTCGCTTGGTCTTTTAGCACACCCAGAGTGTGAACACCGCCCTGAACGACGACGCCCTTCTTCTCTAGGAATCTCAAGATATCGCATGAGGATCACTCTCTTTCCTGTTAGAATACCGATCCAGAATTACCAAGTAGATTATACCAAATAATTCTCAACCTCCCTCTTCGCTTTTACAAACGAAGAGGGATTAGTCCTCTGAATAGTAGAGCTGGTTGTTTTTGAAAACGAAGAAGCGCTGTTCTGGCCACGCTTGCGAACGCCTCTTCCATTGAAGGAGAAAAAACAACTGGTAATCTAGTTGAAAGTGCCTCGCCAGTTTCATCTGGTAGGCGCCACTGTGTAAACTACCAAGGTCAATCCCTTCTTGCGTATAGATATCAAACCCGTTTCCAGGCAAATCCACAGAACGCAAGGCAGTGACTTTACTCATCTCTAGAGGAAAACGGAATTGCAAAATGAACGCTTGCTCATCTACGAACCATCTCCCTACCATGCCCTCTCCCAGCTCGACCTCATGCCAGTTGGCTGGGTCTTGTTGAGGAGGAAGTGAAGAACACCCCATCGCCGATACAACGACGAGGAGAAAAAGAGTCGTGATCCGACGCATAATCGCTCCTTATGTTGTTTGGCGAGTAGTATTTTATAGCAAGAAAAAAGTTACAAGTCAATGAAGTAGTCATTTACCTCCCCTGCCTACCTTCTAAAGCTAATGAAGGGGCAAAGAAAAGTATGTAAAATAAAAAAAACCTTGTGTACCCAGATGGAATCGAACCATCAACCTACAGCTTAGAAGGCTGTTGCTCTATCCAATTGAGCTATGGGTACACAAGGTTTTCTTTTTGTATAATGTGCAATCTAACTTTCACAACAAAGATAATAAATGCTTGTTGTATTGAAATCTATTCTAACCACACTCTTGTTGCTTAGAAGCCTGCCTGCCGGCAGGCAGGGCTGTTGCTCTATCCGATTGAGCTATGGGTACACAAGAGATTCAATTTGTATGCCACCCAGTTTCCTGGAAAAGACAGTATTCAATCTGTATCAAAAAGGCTGGTGAACCAGCCTGTAGAGAATGTATCGAACTTTTTGGCTTGGGTCAACTATTCTGACTTTTTCTCTTTTCTTGCTTGTTCCTTTTTCTCAGTTTGCTCATTCACTTTTTTAGCTTCTTCTTTGACTCCTTCGTCTTGCCTACTTAATGCCAAAGCCATCGCTTTATCGTTTTTAACTGGGAAATTAATCGCCATTTGGGTTCCAACATCTTTAATACTATCGACTAAAATTTCCCCTTGCATTAATTCAATCAATTGTTTGGTAATCCATAAACCAAGACCAGTTCCTTTAATATGTTCGGTTTGTTCTGTTTTAACGCGGTAGAATTTTGTAAATAATCGTTCACGTTGTTTTTGGGTCATTCCTAAACCAGTATCTGCGCATTTTATTTCGATGATATTTTCTTCTGGTTTATAAATGGTTGTAATTGTCACAGAACCCTTTGGAGTATATTTAATTGAATTACCAATAATATTTACCAAAATTTGTTTTAAGCGCCCCGCATCTAATAAGAGTTTTGGTAATGGTTCACTTGGTTTTTCGTAGACAAATTGTAAGTTATTTTGATCAGCTTGAACTTTTAATTCAGCCATTACTTGTTCAATAACTGGCTCAACTTGCAAAATTTCATAATTGATTGTTAAACGACCTTGTTCAATACGAGAGACATTTAATAAATCTTCAACAAGATCATTTAATCGATCGGCAGAACCAAGCATCATGGCAACTTTTTCATGAGCAAGATCAGGAATTTCTCCTAAGGAACCCTCATTCATCATCGATAAATATCCACGCAAACTCGTAATCGGAGTACGTAATTCATGAGAAGCCATTGAAATGAACTCATCTTTAAGTTGTTCTACTTCTTTTAATTTTTTTGCAAGAACCGCGTATTGGAATAACCGTGTATTTGCAATCAATAATAACATCACAATAACAACAGCCAGTGTCAAAATAAGATAAGACCGAATCAATGTTTGCCGAACAAGTTGATCGACAATATCTAAAGACATATTCAAATTTAACAAAGCTTTTTTCTCTCCATCTACCCCAATAAGTGGAATTGTCACCGACCAAAACCGTTCTTGTAAATCATCAAATAAACGTGTCGCCAATGGGTCATCTTGGCTCAATACGGAAGCATTTGTTAAGTTAGCAATTGCTTGTTTCTGATGCCAAGCAATAACATTAATAAGCACATCTGTTTTTTGATCTATTTTTTGCTCCTGTAAACTTGCAATATATCTAAAATCTTCACCATCTGGAATTAAAATATCTGCAATACGAATATCGGGATTCAATTCAGCTACTCGCTCTAAAGAAACTTGTAACTTTTCTATATCATCTAAATCTTCTTGCAAAGCACCATTAAATACTTCAGCTAAACTTAAGGCTTGTCTTTGTAATTGAATATCAATATTCCCCTTAAACGAATTGGTAATCCATACAGTATTTGCAACGATGGCAGACGGAATTAAAATAATTAAAAGAACAGCATAGATAATTTGCCAATACCTTTTTAACTCTCTGATATTTTCTTTTATATTTATTTTGGGCATGCGGTTTAGAGTTTCCCAAATACCTCACCCCGGCCCTCTCCTACATAGGAGAGGGAGGTATGGATATTAGAAATTTTTTGATACTTCCCCCTCTTAGGATAGGAGGGGGTTAGGGGGAGGTAATTTTAGCTAAATCCTTTTTGAGCTCTTAAGTAGTAGAAGAACATTACACCACCTAGTAAAACGATTAGTAGCCCACCTACTAAATAATAGGCTAAGAAAATATTCGAATCATCTTGTACTGTTAAATTTGCATTTAAGAAATCTTCTTCATTTACCGCTTTCGCTTCTTGCACGAAGAAACTTAGGGCACGAGACTTCTTTACAATCTTCCCAGTATCATTAGTAACGGTTGCATAAACATCATGTTTACCGTCTACCAATGGATGAGTAAAGTCATACTCCCAATCACCACTTTGATTTGCTTGTACAGTTACTACCACTGGTAATGATGAGTAGATATATAGAGTAACAAAACTATTCGGCTCGGCTTTTCCACGAATATTTAAGTTTGATTCATTTTCTAATACATCTAATGATGTTACTCCATCTACCGTAATGGTTTCTGCTATAACCCCAGCAAACCTTGGTTGATCTAATGGGCGATTATTTAAAATCGCGATATCTGTTGGCGCTGTTGTTATTGATAATAATCCAGGACCATTAGGGTTAAATCCATTTTTGACTTCTTCCCCATCTGTAAATCCATCATCGTCAGAATCGGGATTATTTGGATCTGAACCATAACGTAATTCAGCATCATCAGATAAACCATCTCCGTCTTTGTCGATAACAAGTACAGCGTCTACTGTTTGTTCCACAAAACGTCGAATATTTGCGGGTGGTTTTGTAGATGGTGAGATTAAGAAATTACTTTGTCTTGCTAATTTAGGATTAATTGGCAAGATTTCAGATAATGGTTGAGAGAGATTTTTTTGTGCTTGACCTGGTTTACTAAAATCTCTTTCTGTTGATGTTCCATCATTAAATTCAATATGACGAGAAACAATATCATTCAATTGACCAGCAACAGCCTCTTGTTCTCCTTCATCTAAGATACGAATAGAACGAGTCGTTAAATATTCTTTACATTCAGCTTCAGTTTTAATACCAACAACCTGACATTCAATTGCAATCTGTAATACTTGCCCATTTGAATCTACATTTTCTAAAACCTGTGTAGGAATTATTTCTTCTGGCCGAGGTTCTGTTAATGGAGTTGAAGGTGTTGGTGCTTGAATAATAACTGGAGCTGTTTCAGCAACTAAGTTAAATGTTCTATTTGGTAATGTTGCTTGTTGCCCACCTTCTGTTACGATATTAGTTTTCAAAATTACAGCACCAGCTTGAATACCAGCAGTATTCCAAGTAGCTTCATAGAGATTTTTTGCTTGATTGAATTTACCAGTAACAATTTTTGTACCATTAGCAGCTGTTTGTAAATTAAATGTTACCGACTTAATTGCCCCACTAATTTGTGCTTGAATCAAGACAATTCCACTTGTTGATTGTCCATTGGTTGGTCGCACAATGCTTCCACCAGTAAAGACATTTTCTTCTACAGGTGCAGGATTATTAATTGTCACGGTAATAGGCCCTGCATTTAATGTAGCACCGTCGTCTTGTGCAGTTGTTACCATTCGCAATGAATAACTTCCATTTAGGTGTTTTGTTGTATCTAAAAGATAATGCCAGATGCTATTTCCATTATGTTGAACTGGTTTAAACGCTTTCGTGCTAATACCTGCTAAAACATTTTGACCCGCAGTATTTACGAGTAAAACTGTTGGCTCAGCAATAGCTTCACTTCCAGTCATGATAACGAGAGAATTTGATCCTTGTAATGATGTATTCACGGCTGGCTGTGTAATCGTCAAACTCGCAGGAGCATTTGGTGGTACCGGCGCTTCATTTGTACAGATAGCAGAACACCCATCTCCACTCACATTATTCCCATCGTCACATTGTTCACCTGTATTAAGCGTTCCATTTCCACAAGAAGTTGGTGGCGTTGGAGCGGGATTTACTATAAGACTAAATGTTTTTGTGGCTGTTCGATTAGCAGAATCTGTAACAGTAAAAGAAAGATTATATGAACCTACTGTTGTTGGAATACCTGTAATCGCACCCGTATTTCCATTGATTGAAAGTGATGGTGGAAGAGCAAATCCAGAGGTAACAGACCAAACAAGTGGTGTTGTTCCTCCAGTTGCAGAAATTGTTTGACTATAAGCAATACCAAGCTGAGCTGATGGTAAAGTATTTGTGGTAATTACTGGTGGTGTCCCAGTTGCTTGGTTATTGATTGTGAATCCAACAACATCACTGAAGACTGTTTCTCCATTAATGGTTCCGAAAAGAATCACAGAATAGTCTCCATTTGGGTAGGTTGTGGAGTCGAAAGAAGATTGGAAACTAATAGAATCTCCAGATGAATTCACAGCAGAAATTATATCTTGTGCTGATGAAGCCCCAGGTGTTATTTGAAAGTTAACATTACTAGCTACAGAAGAAGAACTTCCGGTAAATGAAACATTCGTTCCAGAAACAATTTGACCCTGATCAGGATTACTCAATGAAAATGTGCCTTGAATGGCAGTGGTATTTTGAACATTTACCTGAATAGAAGTGCTCGATGTTTCTTCACCGTTTAAACTTGCAACACCAACAATTGTGTAAGCACCATCAGGCAAAACTGTTGAATCTAAACTATGTGTCCACTCATCTCCTTGTGAAGCATTACCTTGAAATTCTTGAACAGAACCTGATTGAGAAGTAAATCGAAACAAAACAGATTGAGGAGCAGGATTGACGGCAACTGTTAGATCTTGATTTCCAGTGATGGTAGAATTTGCTGAAGGTGACCGCCAAATCACATCTAACACAACTCCAGACAGAACAACTATTGTTGTAGATTGAGTTACCTGACTACCGGTTTGAGGATTTACAGCAATCGCATCGATTTTGTAATCAGCAGCTTCAGTGAGTAAAATTGAAGACGTAAAATTAGTAAATGTAGGGTCTACATCCGCATTTTTTGTAACAACTACACCACTTGTCTGATTTGTGATAACAAAGCTCAGTTGCGTCACGGGTGAAGCAGTAGTAGCTGATAAACTGACTATGTCACCTTGTTGAAACGTTTGTGAGGCAGAAGGTGAATTGATCGTAATAAAAGGTGCTGTTTGAGCTGCTGTAATTCCAGCAGAAGCCAATAAAAGAACAGCTGAATGGAACATTAATGTTAGTGAAACTAAAAATGCTCCCCAAAAACCGATATGAAAATTATAGATATGATGTCTACCCCTCATAAGATAAATAAGTCAAGATAAGTATTTATATTATAACATAAAAATTAAAACTCATGGAAATGAAGAAGCCCAACCGTTAATGCCGGTTGGGCTTCGAATGTTTTACATGCCTGGAGAGGCATGCCCACGGTTAAGGCGTGGAAACGCCGTACTGTGTGGGACCGCCGCCGCTTCGACCGAGGTTGTAGGGCAGCAGAGCGCTAGTCGTGTCCGTGAAGGAGTGGTAGTACTTCGAGCTCACGCTGGGGCTCGAGACCTTCATGTCGACGACTTGCCGACCGACAGCCAGAGACACGTAGCTCGTAGCAGTCACGGAGACTGTCTTGGTAGCTCCACCATCGAACGGGATGATACGGAATTCCGCACCAGCTCCGCCCTGAACACCGAGAACGAATGCATTCATCCCAGGAGCACGGACCATCTCAACACCAAACTGATTGGTGCCAAGCGCCACACTCCCAAGGAAGTTGTAGCCGTTTGCGGGGTCATGGAAGGTATAGGAGCTCTCTCCTTGACGGATCACCACAACGCGCAAGTCGTTGTTTTGGTCGCGGTATCCTTGAACACCGAGAACCTTGTTGGTACTTCCACCAGTAGTCTGTCGGGTTCCGACCTGCGGAGACACTCCCGTGCCGATGACGTAGACCCGGTGATCAGTGCCAGGACCAACCACACTCTGACCAGCCATCTCGACCCGGTACACGCTGTTCTCGAAGTCGAGGTACATGCACGTAGCCTGAGGGGCGAACTGACCGAGGTCGGTCACGCTGTACACGCCGTTGTCCAGGCGAACCTGGAACAGTTTGCGCACCGTGCCACCAGCAACGATGAGGGCGTACTCGACGCCATCGGCGATGACCGTGTGGAGACCACAGACGTTCGCACTGCCAGCAGGAAGCTGCTGAGTAGCGACGTTGAAGTGGACCTGAGTCTGGACCTGAGTCATGTCGTGGTTGAGCATCCACAGACGGTAGAAGCCCGAGGGCTCCTGCGTCAGGAATACCGGCCGACCGTTCTTGGTCGTCGTCATGAGCGAAGGCGACTGGTTCGTAGCCGGCGACGTGTTGATGTTGGTGCTAACCGCAGCCACACCTCCAGTCGCATCGACCTTGAACAGGTGAACCTGGAACCCGGTGAAACCGAGACCCCAGACCGTCTTGCCGTCGTTCATGGCAGCGAACGAGCTTGCGGCAGCCCACTTGTGGCCGATCCCGGCGTAGATCTGGCGAAGGTTGTTCGCCTGACCGACAGCGTTGAGATCGTAACCCTGCATAGTGCCGTCGAAGTTGGTCGTCGTGTCGTCACCACCGTGCACCACCGTGCTACCGGTAGCGTGCGCATACTTGAGCGTCGGACCGACTCCTGTGACCTGAGCCTGCTCGAGCATGACCGTCGGGTTGTTCTTGTCGTACGCAGCCAGCGTGACAGAGAACGTCCCGGGGGTGCCCATCTTCGGGGCGTGGAACAGCAGGTGTCCGTCGTCGTTGATCATGACGGGGTACTCGACCCCGTTGACCCGCGCCTTCAGAATCCTGTTGACCATGTCCTTCTTGAAGTTGAGCCCACGGAGCTCGATCAGCTCGTTGCTCACTACCGTGAACACGTTTGCCTCAGTCTCGTTCCCGACGAGCGGGATACCGAGATTGGCCGCACCGATGATGGTGAGCGGATTGCTCACCGGCGGGTTGGTGCTGTTCACCGTCACCGTCGCAGTCGCGGTTCCGACGTTGCCGTCGGAGTCCGTGAGCGTCAGCTTGACGTTGAACGTGCCAACCGAGGTGTAGCTGTGGGTCGCCGAACCGCTGGTAGTGCTCTCGTTGGCGCCGTCGCCCCAGTCAATGAGACCGGAAACGTTGGAGCTGTCCGAGTCGTCGACCGTCCACGAAGCCGTGGTGGTCAGCGATCCAGTACCGCTGGTCACGCTCAGACCGAAGTTCTGGGCCTGCGGGTTGTCCTGCACCGTGATGGTGTACTCAGGAAACTCTGCGGACCCAGCTTGTCCGGTGACTCGGAAGACGTACTTGTACGCCCCCCCTTCGTTCGGCTTGTCCCACGTGATCTTCACGTTGAACAGGCGCGTCGCGGTCGATCCCGGAGAACCGGGAACCGTGATGCCCGCAGCGGTCGACTCCGTGACAGTGATCTGGAAGTCACCGGAGTTGAGCTGGGTGGGGTTGTTGCTGTTCTGGATGATCGAGACCATCCCAGCGTTGAGCGTTTCGGCCGAGTCCATCTCGACCTGGAACGTGACCTCGACCCCCTTGGGGGTACTCGAGGACACAACCGTGTCCTGGACCGAGCCTACCGCCTTGGGCTTGGTGGTGTTGCTGGGCGAAGTGCCCCCTCCACCACCACCTCCGCCACCGCCGCAACCTGCGGCGAAACTGGCGAGACCCATCACTACCGCGATGGATCCGATGGACCAAAAGGCCCCACTCTTCTGACTCTTCATTTCAATCTCCTGTGACCTTCCGGTCGGATCCACGCGTTTACGGCGCTCGGCAGGGAGGAACATCCTCCCCTTCACCATCTTTAATTTTAAGGAACTTAATAACGTGATATACACGCGTCCACCCTATAGTGTACTCCATTTTAGGGATTTCGACACGGCAATCAGATCACAATAGTATATTTTCGATGTTTTGTCAATATTTTAAGGCTAAAATTAGCACTGAATTTAAACGAACCTCCTTCCACTAAAGTAAAGCCTGTTTTTTGACTAAAGTTAGTACAAAACTGAGTGTTTCTTGTCGTCAAATAAAGACAACAGTAATAATAGGACAAAAAACCTCCTGATATCGTCAAATCCCAAGCCCTTTCTATCAAAAATGTATACTGAATAACTGTGGATAAACTGCATATAATAACTGAATTATTTTTCACATCATCAAAGAGAATCTTTTTGTTGTCGAATTGTATGAACTTTATTAAACTGTAATTTACAAAGTTAAAAAATAAATAACTAACTTATTCAAGCTATGGAAGATGTACATAAAATGATTATCATCGGATCTGGACCTTCTGGATTAACTGCAGCAATTTATGCGGCTCGAGCAGAATTAAAACCAATCGTTCTTGCGGGTAAAGCACCTGGAGGACAGTTAATGATGACAACCGAAGTAGAAAACTTCCCTGGATTCATCGACGGGATTATGGGGCCAGACTTAATGACCAATATGATTAAGCAAGCTCAACGATTTGGTACCGAGCTTGTTTATGAACAAGCAGTCTCAGTAGACTTTAGCTCTTCCCCATTAAAAGTATCGACAGAAAATAATGACTACCTAGCTGAAACAATTGTTATCGCTTCTGGGGCCGATGCTAAATGGTTGGGATTAGAAAATGAAACACGACTTCGTGGAAAAGGAATTTCTACCTGTGCCACTTGTGATGGAGCATTCTTTAAAGAGAAAAAAGTTTTTGTTGTTGGCGCAGGTGACTCAGCTATGGAAGAAGCAGACTTTCTTACAAAATTTGCAAGCCATGTAACAATTCTTGTTCGTGGAGATAAAGATTCTATGAAAGCTTCTAAAATCATGCAACAACGTGCGCTTAATAATGCAAAAATTGATTTTCTTTTTCACACAGAAGTTAAAGATGTTTTAGGTGCAGAAAAAGTAGAAGGACTTCAATTGTTTAATAATGAAACTAATGAAGTAAAAGAAGTTGAGGCAGATGCATTATTTGTCGCAATTGGACATAAGCCAAATACAGAAATTTTTGATGGAAAACTTTCTATGGACGAAATTGGCTACCTAGAAAAAACGGATCCTCGTTCTACAGCTACTCAAATTGAAGGTGTCTTTATGGCTGGTGACGTACATGACAAAAGATATCGACAGGCAATTACTGCCGCTGGTCTTGGTTGTATGGCAGCATTGGATGCAGAGAAGTATTTGGCAGCAAAAGAATCATAAAAAAAATTGCAAAGCTATAAAAATAACAAAACTGCAAAATAGTATTTTGCAGTTTTGTTTATTTGCAAGTTTGCAACATTCCACTTACCGATTTACCGTAATTGTTTCTACTAATTCTGGGTCGCAGGCACCGACAAAAATTTTCCCGCTCGAATTTACATTTACATAATAGTCTGTATTTGCTGGAGAACCAGAAGAAGGATCTGTTGGGATTTCTTCTAAGTAAGCATCAACTAAATCGTCTTTTAAATCTAAACACTCAATTTCTGCACGTGCCGCTCCACAAGTAAGATCACAACCAGTGCTACCACTCCCTAGAACTTGAATTGTTTCAGGGTTTGAATCAATACCAGAAGGCAATTGATTGTCATTCATTGTTTTATATTTGAGTACACCATTTAAAATAGCAACTACCTCTGAACGACGAATATTATCACGATCTTGTGAGACTCGAGTAAATGGGTCTACAGCAATCCAAATAATTGATCCTAAGATAAGGAGAAGAACAATAATGATAAGCACTTCTATTTTTGTAAAACCTTTTTGATTTTTCATAGCTCCACTTTATAAATTGATAATGTAATAATACCGTCAATTCTTAAACCATGCAAACAATCTATTCAATAATTGCACCTAGTGCAGGAATAAGTTGATGGTATTTTTTTATTTCTAATGCAGGAAAGAACTGTGCCCAACTTCTTGAGACACGTAAGTCTAAATTTAATTGAGTAGAAAAATATTCTCCCACCCCAGGAATAAGTGACCCTTCCCCACAAATAAGTAATGCCAAGTTTTTATCATGATGAAGTGAGCTTAATGTTTTTAATTGCCTGGCGTCCTGTGTCATTTCTTTTAACCAGTTATGAAAAACTTGTTTAATAACTTTTTCTTGCTTGCTTCCATGAATGCGCGATCCAAAATGCTGTAAAACAAGTCCAACTTGTTCTAAGGTTAAACCTGCTTTAATTTGTAATGCCTGCACAAGCTGATTCACACCAGAGGCAATTGTTTCTGATTGATAAATTCCATAGGCGTCCATCAAGGCAAAGTCTGTTTGATCTTGACCTAAATGAATCCAAAGCAATGGCTCAGCACTTTTCCCTCCCATAAAATAAAAGGCGCTGGCTGCTTGTGCTGAACTAGAATAAGTTTGAATTGTTAAACCTATTTCTTTGCAAGCATCAAAGTATCGTTGATAATCTTTTTCGGCAAAAGAATACGAGCTATGTACCCAAGTAGATAGGTCTTGATCCATTGAACCATGCATTTTTCTTGTTTCAACTTGTCGATGGATAAGATTTAACATTGCTTGATTAAAAATAGCAGGGGAAAAATCTGTATTTGGTGTTTTTACTGTAGCGATATGGTGCTGAACCAATTCTTCTGGAAGAACAAAATGGCAGTTTGATTCTGTAAATACCCCATGACTAGGGTTTTTGAGTAATTCTTGTAAGGCTTGTTCAAAAAGGCGTGGTTTAATCAGTTTTCCTTTTTGAATAATTCCTTTTTCCAAAGAAATGGCTGACCAAGCCTTTAAGGAAACTTCTGTATGGACTCGCTTCCCCCTTTGGACAGCGAAAATACTGTCATCTCTGACAGCAATGGCTAAACGAGCAGAATTTGAACGTTTTTTAAACATGGGATAAGTATAACATAGAACCCTTATCAAAATAGAAGAGAATTGTTATACTGTGAATAATTGATACACAGAAAAATGCATTTAGAAAAAATTGAAATTCAAGGATTTAAATCGTTCGCAGACCGGACGATTTTAGAATTCCCAAAACCAACAAAAAACCGAAATAGTGTGACTATTGTTGTTGGACCAAATGGATCTGGTAAATCAAATATTGCTGATGCCATCAAATGGGTATTGGGAGAACAAAGTATGAAAAGCGTCCGTGGAAAAAAATCCGAGGATGTTATTTTTTCTGGTTCCGAAAAACGTGGTCGTGTTGGATTTGCTGAAGTTTCTCTCTATTTAGATAATAAAGATAAAACAGTTGATATTGAATATGACGAACTCATTTTAACTCGTCGCTTATATAGAGATGGAAATTCTGAATATTTAATTAATAAAAACCCGGTTCGATTATTAGATCTACAGCTCCTTTTAGCAAAAGCCCGATTTGGGGCAAAAAGTTTTTCTATTATTAGCCAAGGAATGATTGACTCTGTATTGCTCTCTACCCCATTAGAACGAAAAGCTTTTTTTGACGAAGCCGTTGGAGTAAAAGAACATCAAATCAAAAGACATCAATCTTTAAATAAATTAGAACGGTCAGAAGAAAACTTGCACCAAGCAGGTTTATTATTAAAAGAAATTTCTCCTCAATTGCGATCTTTAACAAGACAAGTACAAAAACTAGAACAAAGAGAAGAAATTCAAGCTGGTTTACGAAATTATCAACAAGAATACTACCACCGAATTTGGACACAATTACAAAAAAGCCAAAAAGACCAAAGTGGTATTATTGCAGAACTTCAAACACAGTTAAATGAATTGAATGCTCAATTAAAAGAAAAACGCATTCAATTAGAAGAAATTGAAAAGTCAGAAAGTCGTTCATCGCTTTTTAATGAATTACAACAAAAACTCCAAGATAAAAACCAAGAAAGAAATCGTCTTTTACGAGAAATGACTGTTTTAAAAGGACGACTCGAAGTAGATTTAGAAAAACAAGGTCAATTAAATTTAGCTTGGCTGTATAGACAAGAAGAAGAGGTTACTTCTCGATTGAGTGAAGTTCAAAAAGAATTGGATTTATTAAAACAAGAACATACTTCTCTTGCTGACGAAAAGAACATTAAATCAGATCAATTAAACGTGCTTACGAAAACAATTTCTGAACAAAGCCAAAAAATTGATCGACTCAAAACTGATTTAGAACAAGCCGCAACCAAAGGACCACTTACTTTGATTGGAAAGCGATTGAAAGAACTCTATATGCTCTTTCAAAGGTTTGGTGCCAAATTACAAAAAGCATCTGCCGAAGATTTAGACGGACTCAAAAGCCAAAGTGAACAAATGCAAGCTCAATTAAATGAGTTAAGTGATCTTGTAGCTCGAGAATTAGATGGAGTGCAAAAAGAAGCTGATGTAAATATTTCTGAATCACAAGAACTGTGGAACTTACAACAGGAATTAACCACACTTACGGAACAACACGAAAAACTTGCTCCAGAAATTTCTCAATTGCAAGTTCAGGTTCAAGTATTAGAAGAAAAACTACGCCTAAAAGAGCGAGACAATGAACAATTACAATCTGAGCTTGGTAGAATTAAAAATGACCTGTCTACACAAAAAGCGGCCAAAGACGGGAAACTCGATGAAAACAAATTAATGGCTGACCAAGAAAAGCTCCAAACAAGTATCAATGCTATTGATACTGAATTAAAAGTGATCCAAGAAAAAGTTGGAAAATTCAATTCAGAAGAAGAACAAAAGAAAAGCCGAGTTTTCCAATTAGAACGTGAATATCAAACGGTGCAACAACAAGTTAATACCGTTCAAAATAAACAACATACTATTCAAGTAGAATTAGCTCGAACCGAAACAAAATTAGAAGAGTTAACAAGAGAAATCGTTAAAGAATTAGACGAAATTACCGTTGTTACAAATCGCCCAGATAAAACTGATACCGATTTAGAAAGCCTCCCTACCGAAAGACTTTTCTCTCAAATTGAGAAATACAAATATCAATTGGAACTTATTGGAGGTATTGACCCAGAAACAGTGACAGAATACGAAGAAGTGAAAAAACGTCATGACTTTTTGAGCGAACAAATTTCTGATCTAGATAAAACTATTTCTCATTTAGAAGAAGTGATTCAAGAATTAGATAAAACCATTGTTAAACAATTCGATTCTGCCTTTAGTAAAATCAATAAAGAGTTTGAACGTTATTTCCAAATCCTTTTTGGAGGTGGACGTGCTAAATTGATTAAAATTTTGCCAGACGACGAAAACACATCTGATCAAAAAGAAGAAGGTGATGAAGAAAATCCTGAGCAAGCAAATGTTGAGGAATTATTGAATGATCCAAACAATATTAAAAAGAAAACCAAAAAATATCGACGAAGTGATATTAAGGGAATCGATATTTATGCATCTCCTGCTGGGAAAAAACTTTCTACCATTGCCATGCTTTCTGGTGGAGAACGATCATTAACATCTTTGGCATTAATCGCAGCCATTATTCATAATAACCCTTCCCCATTTGTTTTAATGGACGAAGTTGATGCCGCTTTGGATGAAGCCAACTCTGTAAGAATGGCGAGAGTACTAGAAGACCTTGCTTCTCTTACTCAGTTTGTGATCATTACACATAATCGAACTATCATGAATATTTCTGATATGATTTATGGAGTAACCATGAAAAATGATGGTGTGTCTAAATTATTATCTGTAAAATTGGAAGAGCTTGATAAACATAGTACTCGGTTGTAAAAAATTTGTTTAAAAAATTGAAGAGGCCCCGAGCAGTTTCCTGCTGGGGCCTCTTTGGTTGTTCTCTGGAGATGAGAGAACGCGTGGCTACACGACGGAGGAGATCTCCTTGCCCTCGATGAGCCAGGGGATGAGCTCCTCGCCGATGATCGCGATCGCCTCGGCCGTTGCCTGTTCAGGGTTGTAGTGATGGTACTCGAACTCGAAGAGGTTGTTGAGGACGGTCTCCTTGAAGATGAACTTGTCCTGGAGGTTGTAGCACTCCTTGAAGCAGCGCGCCAACTTCCAGCCGCCATGCCACTGGGAAGCGCGAGTGCTGATGGAATTCCACAACCCCTCGTTGAACTTGGTCTCGGCCGAGCGAGCGATACCGAAGAGGACATGCCTCCCAAGATCGCTTTCGGGGTTGGACGCCTCCCACTGTAGGAGCAACCGCTTTGCGATGATGAGCATGATGCGACGGATCGCGTCATGCCCCGGGTCAAGGCCCTTGATGACGTCACCGATGACGGCCAATGGCATATGAGCGAGGGCCTTCTCGAGTAACCGTACCCCCAGGCACTCCTGAGCTGGACGGAAGCCGAAGTAAGCGGCGAGCCAGACCTTGTTGAGGTCGACCTCCCCCTTCTCGAGCTTCGTCCCGATATCCTCACCAGTCATTTCGATCAAAACCATGAAACACCTCCAAATGGACGTTCTCAGCCAAATTTAGCTGACGAGTTTTTATAGCAGTAATTTCACTCATTGTCAACCATTTATTGACAATATCGCCCTAAAATGATTAAATACTGCTACTCACATTTCCCTGCTAGTTACAGGGATTTTGGCCTAAAAACCGTCATTGGCCGAGTAACCGCGCTTCTCACTTTAAGAAGAAGGGCGGATTCTAATAGTAGAATGCTATGTTAAGAATTAAATTATCTCGACGAGGTAAAAAGAAACAGCCTATTTTTCGAATCCTAGTGATCGAAAAACAAAAAGATCCATGGGGAGATTTTCTTGAAAACGTAGGAACTTATAACCCACGTTTAACAGAAAATGCAGTGACTTTAAAAGAAGACCGTGTTAAACACTGGCTTTCTGTAGGAGCACAACCAACCCCAACCGTTCATAACCTTTTAGTAGACGCTGGAATTATTACTGAAAAGAAAGTACGTGGTTCAAATTTAGGATCAGCGTATAAGAAAAAGGTAAAAGACGAAGCTGAAAAAGTGAAAGAAGAAGCATTAGCAGAAAAAGAAGCAGCTGCTGCAGCCAAAGCTGAAGCAGAAGCTCCAAAAGAGGAAGCCCCTGCTGAAGAAGCTCCAGCGGAAGAAAAGAAAGCTGAGTAATAATCGCAAATTAAAACAACCTCGCTTATAGCGGGGTTGTTTTTTTGTTCCTGAACCCTCCCGCCCTACCTGCGCTGAAGCTACGGCAGGGCACCCTCCCTTTTCAAGAGAGGGGAAGCTACATGACGGTATGTTTTTTCCTCCCTAGGAAGGAGAGCCTGCCTGCCGACAGGCAGGGATGTCTGATAGGACAGGAGGGTTCCTGTGACGAAAAGAAAAGCCGGGGCCCCTTACGGAGATCCCGGCTGAACGAGCGGAAGGCGCTTTTGCGCATACCGAACGATGTCTCTGCAGTAGGTCACCTCGTGTTTTTGAGGCAACTCTATTACAAAGCGGTCTTCTTTTGGTGGGAGAATACGTCGCGCACCACGAAAGTTCCGGGCTAGCCCCAAAAACTTATCAAGATCGGTCTCAACCACCTTTTTTCTTTTGGCACTAGCTTCGATTACGGTATTCAAACCCGTTGCAATGCCAACATGTCCAACCCCTTTGTCTGGATCATGCTCAAAATAGTTCTGAGGCCCAGTAGTGAAGATCAAGTCTCCACTCTGAAGAGAGTCCAGGTCGACTTCTTGACCACAAGCCCGCTGGTCAATGGAAGGGCGTGGTAAGCTGATCCCAGCCTGAGCGTACACCCACTTCACGAAGCTCGAGCAATCAACGACTGTCGGAGCATCGTGTATAGAGGCCTCTAGTTTGTAGACCGAGAGTGTATGTATTCGTATACGAGCTTCTTGCTCAGGGTCAGAGAAAACATGTTTGAAGCCGAGCTCATGGATGATGATATCGGCAAGAGCATCCCTGTCGCAGGGAAAGTTGTCACACCAGCGCAAATCGATCATCGCACGGTTTCCTGCAATCGGGTAATTCTGCACGTCACACCTCATGGTTGAAATATGAGGATAATCAAAAAGACTATCCAAAAACTGACTCTAATACGATTAGAAACAATTTTTAGATAGCCTTCACACCTTATAGAATATCGCTAGACCAAGTTGTAAGAGTATTCGTAATTTTCATAACTAGTCTGCTATTAATTTTCTATATCCACGTTTTCCTTTTTGCAAAATATCTCCATTCTCAATCATCACTTTTGCATTTGCATCTGTTTGTACTTCGTCTCGTAAATGTACTGCATTTTGTTCAATCATTCTTCTGGCATCACTTTTACTTGAACAAAGACCACTTTCTACGAGTAAATCGACAAGCATCATTGTTTTTGAACTTACTTTTACTTCTTCAATCTCTTCTGGCATTCCACCTTTTTGAAATTGGTCAATAAAAGCTTGTTGAGCAGGTTCTGCCTGTTCTGCCCCATGGTACATGGTGACTAATTCACGACCAAGACGCATTTTGATATCTCTTGGATTGGCCCCATTTTTAAGTTCATTTTCAATTTCAGTAATTTCATCTGTCGTTAGCTTGGTTGTTAGAGTAAAATATTGAACTAATAATTCATCTTTCACCGACATCACACGACCAAACATATCATTTGGATCTGCTGTAATAGGGATATGATTATGGTAGCTTTTTGACATTTTTCGACCGTCGGAACCTTCTAATAAGGCCATGGTCATCACATGCTTTTCTTCATTTCGTAGCTTGCTCTTTAAAGTTCGTCCCGCCAGCATATTAAATAGTTGATCGGAACCACCTAATTCTAGGTCTACATCCATAGCGACAGAATCATACCCTTGCATAAGTGGGTAAAAGAATTCATGCATATGAATAGGTCTTCCCTCTTTCATTCGTTTATCAAACATATCTCGCTCAAGCATTTGTTGAACGGTAAAATTTGTTGAAAGCTCAATAATGTCACCAAAACTTAATTTGCTTAACCATTCACTATTGTATTTAAGCTCAATTTGATTTTCACCATCAAAATCTAAAATCTTGGCCGCTTGTGCTTGGTAATCTTTGGCATTTTCTAACACTTCTTCTGATGTTAAAGATTTTCGCAATTGGTCTTTCCCGGTTGGGTCACCAATCATGGCAGTAAAATCCCCTACCAAAAGAATCACTTTATGACCCCAATCTTGTAATTGCCGTAATTTATGCAAACCAATCGCATGACCAAGATGAAGCTCAGTCCCAGTTGGGTCAAACCCTTGGTAGACACGGATCTGTTTTCCAGAAAGCAAAATCTCTTGCAGTTTTTCTTTATCAATAACCTCGCTTACTCCACGAGATAAAAATTCTTCGACTTGTGTTTTTGTTGGTTTGTTCATAATGGTGTTGGTCAAATACCACCCCTCGATCCCCTCCTAACTTAGCTCTCGGCCATGAGCTCGAGCCGAATGGGAGGGGAAGGAATAATATTCTTGTCTTACATATATTCTATTTTACCGTACTTCCCCCCCCTATGTTAGGAGGGGGCCAGGGGGTGGTAATATGATTAACTGAGTACTTCAATTTGTTGTTTGATCCCTTGAATTTTTTCTTTCGCTTCATCCAAATTATTTTGGTCACGCTCTACAACTTCTTTAGGAGCATTATCAACATATTGTTTATTCGATAATTTTTTCTCTAGACTTACAGTGTACTTTTCTAAATCAGCCAATTCTTTTTCTAGACGTTTTTTCTCTTCGGCGAAATCGATTAAACCATCTACAAATAAATGCACTTTTGTTCCACCAGAGAGATGATAGGTCATGACTTTTTCTTCTGTAGTAAAGCTATCAACAAAGCTTAATTCTGACAATTTCGCTCTAGATGTGAATAATTGTGCGAATGCATCATTCCCATTTTCTACAATAGCTTTCATTTCATTGCTGTAAGAGATTTTAAACTCTGCACGAGCATTTCGAATAGCTGAAAGCACTTCTTGATAATGCGCATACGCTTTTTCTGCTTCTTCATCAATCATTTTTGATTCTGTAAGTGGCCATGAAGCAGTAATAAGTTGTTGATCACCAGGATTTAATTGTTTCCAAAGCACTTCGGTGACAAAAGCCGTATACGGATGCCAAAGTTTAAGAAGATTTGTTAACAGATACAGTAAAATTTCTGATTTTGTTTCATCTTGTTCGATCTTTTTATCTTCTACATACCAATCTGCTAATTCATTCCAAGTAAATTGATAAAGATGTTCTCCTGCAGCCGAGAATTTATATTCTTCAATTTGTTTTGTTGTTGTTTCAATTAACTTTTGGAAACGAGAAAGAATCCATTTGTCGGCAATGGTTGTTGCTTTTGGTGCTTGTTCAACAATTTTTGGTTCATCTACTTGTGTAAGAATAAACCTAGCAATATTCCAAAGTTTATTTACAAAATTTCTATACCCTTCGATTTTTTCTTCATAAAGTCGATTATCGTTTCCTGGAGTTGTTCCAATAACCATGCTTAAACGTACAGCATCAGCTCCGTATTTTTCAATCATTTCTACTGGATCGATTCCATTCCCTAGAGACTTCGACATTTTCTTGCCATGTTTATCTTTCACAAGACCATGCAAGTAAACTGTTTTAAAAGGAATCTCATCTAAAACATAGCCTGTCATTAACATCATGCGAGCTACCCAAAAGAAAATAATGTCATACCCTGTTTCCATTACTGAGTTTGGATGAAACTTTCTGTCGGCACTTTGTTTAAACCATTCAACAAGATCTAATTCTGCTTTGTCTTTATCTAATAATGTAGACCAAGTCCACAAAGCTGAAGAAAACCAAGTGTCCAAAGTATCGGGATCTTGCTTCCACTCTCCCCCTTCTGGAGCACTCTCACCAACAAACATCTCATTTTCAGTTTTTGAGTTTTTCAGGTTTTCAGCTTTTTCTGTCTTATACCAAACAGGAATTCTATGTCCCCACCAAATTTGTCGAGAAATACACCAGTCACGTAGATTATCAATCCAGGCAAAATAGGTTTTTTCAAATCTCTCTGGAACAAATTTTACGTCATTACTTCTTACCATATCTTGCAACATGGATTTGAGTGAATGTTCTTGTTCTTTATAGGTAAAACATTTTTTATTTACATCAATAAACCATTGCTCCATGATTTGTGGCTCAATCACTCCTTTAAAACGATCTGACCGAGCAATATTATGTTTATAGTCTTCATCGATAGAAATAAGTAACCCCTTCTTCTCTAGTTTTTCTACAATTTTATTTCGGGCATCTTTAATATTCATCCCTGCAAATTCTTCTGCAATAGGTAGCAAATTTCCTTCGAGGTCGATAATTTGTTCTTTGTCCAAATTATGTTTTTGAGCAATTTCAAAATCGATAACTGAATGCCATGGTGTAATAGTCATGACACCTGTTCCGAATTCTGGGTCAGCGGATGCATCTTTAATAATGGTTGCTTTCATTGGGCCATTAATCCATTCTAGTTCAATTTCTTGTCCATGTTTATATTCTTTATACCGAGCATCATCTGGATGCATGACAACATATTTGTCACCAAACTTTGTTTCTGGTCGAGCTGTTCCAATTTCAAAGGGACCATATTTAAAGGTATAGAATTTTGTTTTTTCTTCTTTATAATCCATTTCATCGTCGGCCACTGTTGTTTGCCCAATTGGATCCCAATTAACAATTCTATGACCACGATAAATTAAACCGTCATTATACATTTTTACAAATACTTTTTTTACAGCTGAATTTCTTGTTTCGTCTAATGTATAGGCTTCCCTATCCCAGTCGACACTCGAACCCATTGCTCGAACTTGGTTTCTAATTGTATCTTGAGAACCAGCCACAAATTCTTTTACTCGATTTAAAAATTCTTCTCGGCCAAGATCATGGCGAGATTTCCCTTCTTCCTTTTTTAAAATTCCTTCCACCTTAGATTGTGTGGCAATGGCCGCATGGTCTGTTCCTGGTAACCACAAAGCCGCTTTTCCTTGCATTCGGTTGTAGCGAATCATTAAGTCTTGTAATGCAAGCATGGTTGCATGCCCAAGATGAAGTGTTCCCGTTGCATTTGGTGGAGGAAGCACAATCGTAAAAGGATCACCATTTGGGTGAACTTCTGGTTTGAATAATCCTTTTTCTTCCCAGTCTTTATAAATCTTGGCTTCAAAGTCCGAAGCATTGTAGGTTTTGTCTAATTCCATAGTTTTCATGGTTCATGGTACATGGGGCATGGTTCAATTCAGTTGACTTAGGTTATGGGATGTACCATATCCCATGAACCATGTATTCCCTAAAATAGGGCTTAGAATATCTGAACTCTAACAAAATTAAACAGAATATTCAATCTTGGATAGACAAGGAGGTAAAATAGTGGTAGAGTATTCTTTCGTTCTTTTTCAAATCGTTTGATGGATAGAAAAAAATGGCAAAGTCGTCCGACCGTTCCCACCTTCTCACGAAGATGTTTCTGATTCTGTGCGTTTTCTTGACCATGGCTTTCCTGGTCTTGATTCAGGCGGAGTCAAGACAGAGCGAGCAGATCGAGAATCTTCAACTCGCTGTTGCTGAGCAGAACAAGGAGATCCAGCTGCAAAACAAGCTCCTTCTACTAGTCTACGACAAGCAAGGTGAGTTGTTTTACATGGAGCGTGGGATCGCGAGTGAAAACTCGCAATCACTCACCCCAACCTTTAGCGTGGACAATACGCTAAAAGAGCTGCAAGAGGCACGTGAACTCATGGCGGGCACGATAGACATGCCTCAGTCGTTCATCCTCAAGCAGGAAAATGGCTTGTTCAAGACCGCTGTCCACATGCTCAAGCAAAACGAAGTATGGCTCTACCATCGTCCGGTATATGAGCCATATATAAGGTTGTTCGAAGACGACCGCCTCTACGGTATTTCGTTAAGAGCTGGAGACATCATTCAATTGCATGGTCTCAGAGAGGTCAGCGAGTATGAGAACCTAGAAACTTCTCCGCTTGCAGACCAACTAATCATCTTCCTCATCCGAGGTGAAGAGAAGTTGGTCGACTCGGCAACAAGCACTAAACTGAGCCCGACAGCAAAGCAGGTCATCAATCTTTCACAAGATTGAAGCTTGCACACTCAAGACATTCGCGAGTATCGGTAATCAACAAGTCTACTGACGAACCAGTCGACATGTTGAGACCACTCCTAAATTGGAGTGCGTGCAGGGTTGTAAGCATTAAAAGCTTCCCCTGCATTTTTGGTTATCATAATCTTTCTTGCGTGAATCCAGTGTCGCAACTTTGAGACACTTAACCACCCAAGAAAACTGGAGAGAATCGTGGAGAACAACCACTATCGTAATAACCAAATCGCCTACCGCAGTTGCCAAGTGATTGCGGTGGCCCTCGTCGTCATCGCTTTCATTATGGGGGTGGTGATTTCGAACCCACCTCAGAGTGTGACCCCACAAAACGGGTCAGTCTCACCCGTGGACAGCAAGCTTACCCCAACCACTGCTTCGCCAACACCATCCTCATCAGCTCTCAGCTCATTGAACTCGCAGGCGATGTTCATGATGGCCTATGAGCGAAGGGGGGAAACCCAAAAGATGGTCCTCGCCCAACTAACCTTGGGCGACAAGGGTTTGGAAATCGAACCTGTCCCACAAAGTGACGAGTTTCAACTACTCGGAACAAGGATGGCAACCATTGGCCTTGTACCAATGAACCGAAGCGGAATGTTTCAATGGCTCACCCTGAATCTAAGAGAGAACAACCACTTCCTCTTTAGGACGTCCCCCAACCTGGGGGTAACAGGGCTTGAGCTAACGTTCGCAGGGACGAGAGATATCGCCATGGAAGGCGAGAAAATCTTAGCCCTCGTCAACGACAAGTTCGTCACGATAGAGGACAATAAGAAACCAATGTTCCAGCCTCTTCCTGGAGGTGGGACGCTCTCGAGAATGTTTCAGGTGCATCAAGAGGGAAAGCTGGTTGGAACCTATTTTACGCAAATAGGAGACACCCCCCATCGGGGGAATTATGTCTTCTACAAACCCTCCAACCGTGCTGAACTCATGTTGACCCCGTTGTACATTTTCCCACAGTCGATGGCATCGCTCGGCGACAAGACCTACATCTTCGGGATCGACAAGAACCGTCAGTTCAAGATGCTCGACCTAAACATCTCTTCCACAGATGGAGAAGTCGTAAGGTCGACCACACTCGGTATGAAGTCGCCTCCGAACAGTATCGGCGTTGGCCACGCCTTCGTGCATACCCACCCCGACTCGGGAGCTCGAATGGCCTCACTCCTCATGTGGGACGACCCAAACCTACGACGGTTCGACGTGGTGACCGGTGCGGAACTTTCACCTACCGCCCTGAACATGTTCACTGCAGGCATAGGTTCTGGCCACGAAGCTCGACAAAGCGTACAGCTCAAGCACAAGGACAGGCACTCAGCCTTCACCATGCAGAGCCTAGATGATCAAGGTAAGCCAACGGCAAGCCTCGTCGTCGGCCACGGTAAAACGTGGAAGACCATGAATGTTCGAGGCACCACCAATGGCCTCACCGCCAATGGTCGCTGGCTCGTCTGGGACGTGCGCAATACAGAAAGCGGGGCTGACCAAGTCCTGTTCCTCGACCTCGACGGCGAGATGAACGAATTCAGTGGCTCCCTCGTTCTGGGCAAATCCAACCCAGGCACCGAGATGCCAAGCTTCCTCGCGATCAATACGCGCTAGGAAGACAAGAGCAGGGTCGAGGCACCAACCGCGCCTCCCCTGCTCTTTCTTTTTGTCAATAAAACTGGACATTTTATTCATACATACTATTGACAATAATCTACAATCTAGCTATTATTACTAACTTCTCTAGAAGGGGAAGCGCTAAATACAATCCTCACTATAACAGTGAGAGACTAACGCAATGTCTTTAACTATCTCACAACAAATTACGCAACAACTTGAAAAAAGTCAGTCTATTTTGATTGCACTTCCTCAAGAACCAAGTACAGATGCAATTTGTGCTGCTTTAACTTTGCGTGCTGTTTTAGAATCACAAAAAAAAGAGGTGTTGATTATTTCTGATCAGTTTAAACATCCAGAGAAACTTTCTTTTATTAAATCTCTAGATAAAATTCAACCAAGTTTTGATACAAAGAAAAAGTATATTATTGAAATCGACACAAAAGCTAATCCAATGGAAGATTTAAGTTATCAAGTAATTGATGACAAACTCCAAATTGTTTTAACCCCAAAAGATAAAGGGCTAGATAAAGAAGCGATTCATATTAAAAGTTCAATCGATTCATTTGATTTGATTATTACCATCAATACGGTCGAATTGGCCGTCCTTGGAATAACAATTCAGGACCAACAATCTCTTTTTGAAAAAACTCCCATTATTAATATTGACCATAGACCAGACAATGAACACTATGGTCAAATCGATTGGGTCGATATTAACGCTACTTCTACCTCAGAAATGCTAGCAAAGTATTTATTTGCAGAAAAAAAACCTTCAAAAGGATTAGCAACTATTTTACTCGCAGGAATGATGGATGAAACCCATTCATTTAGAACAGCACAAGTCAATTCTGAAGCCTTAGGAATTGTGGGTAAACTTTTAGACGCTGGTGCCGACCATGAAACAATTGTTAATAATCTTTATCGAACAAAAACGGTTGGACTCTTAAAGCTTTGGGGGCATGTGCTCTCTCACTTACAATCTGACCGTGAACATTCGCTTGCTTGGTCTGTAATTCCAGAAAGTATTTTTTCTCTTACAGGAACAGATAGACGACATTTACATGATTTAATGGAAGAAGTTCTTGCTCATAGCCCAGAAGCAAAAACAGTCGTCCTCTTTTTAGAACAAAAAGATGGAAGCATTGAAGTGCAAGTTTCTACTATGCCTCCACTTCATGCAAAAGATCTCATTAAAAATTGGCAACCACAAGGAAGTGAGCGCATTGCATCTGCTATACTAAAAGGAGGCAATCTTGCACAAATAGAAGAACAAGTTATTCGCTTAATTAAAGAACGACTAAACTCAAAACTACGCTAACTCTTACAAATCCTCCCCTTTTTTTGACGAGAACTTAAAGCTTTGTTACGATTTCTTCATTCTTTTCATTTTTTTGCCTTTCTTGACCCCAGCGTGCGACCATAGCTCAGCGGTAGAGCACCATGCTTATAACATGGAAGGCGACGGTTCGAATCCATCTGGTCGCACATTGGAGTTAAGTGAGAATTTTGTCCCCATAGCTATTGCAGTTGCGGAGAAAAAGGAGATTTTACTTCTATCAAGAAAATTGATCATACTAGTTGCAACCACCTTGAAACGACAACTATGAAAAAGTCAAAACGAATTCATGGATTTTATTTACTTCTCTGGATTCTTTTTTTATTAATCATTTTTTGGTTTCTGCAAAACTATTTCCTTTTCTTAAACAACAACTTACTTGTTCTGCTTCTTCTCGCAAGTAATAGTTCTACTTTTTTTCTCTACGGCCTAGATAAAATGCAAGCAATTACTTCAAAAACAAGAGTTCCAGAAATAATTCTTTATCTCACCGCATTATTGGGTGGTTCTCTCGGGGCGATTTTAGCAATGAAACTCTTTCGACATAAAACGATAAAGGCCTCTTTTCAGCTTGTTTTGAGTATTTTGATCCTTATTCAAGTATTTGTACTCGTCTACTTTTTGTCGTGATTTTTTCTTAACAAAACCGTTAAGAAGAGTTATACTATCTTTGATACTCTTTATTTATTTCAGATGAAACCCTCTTCTTTTTTTCGAAAATCAACTCTCAAAGGAATAGTAATTTCCCTCTTGTTTTTAGTTAATTGCTCATCACTTCACGCAGTCACATTGGAAGAGTTAAGCGGCTATTTTCTCCTTGGGGATGAAACACATTCAGAAGCTTGGTATGTAAACCCTGCTGATCAAACAAGTTACTATTTAGGGTCATTAGATACAGCCTTTTTAGAATTACCAACATATGCAATCGGAATTTCAAATTCAGATTTAGCTAAAATCCCCATTAATGGAAGTGAAGAAACTGGGGATATTGAATTTAAACAAGCAATGGCAGGTAAACTTCTTTTACAAGTAGAAGCAAGCGGTGAGCTTTGGTATGTTTCTCCAACTACTTTCGAGCGCTTTTTTCTTGCAAATGCGGAGATGGCGGTTTCTGTTATTATCTCTGAAGGCGCTTATATCTCAATTCTTGATGATGACCAAACCATTGATTCTCCAAGTTCGATCCCTCTTGTGGATGAACTTATTGATGTAAATGAAGATCCTATCGAAGATATGCCAGACTCTGAAAATGGTGGGATAAATCTATTTATCTCCATTTATGAAGAAGATGGAATAACAAAAAGAGGTTATGGAGAAATGGCATATGATAATCAAACATACGGATTACTCGTTATGTTTCCTGAAGTTAATTTAGCTTCCGACTTACTCTCTGTTTATAGAGGATGGGTCATCAATGATGAAACAGGTGCCTATGTTTATACAGGAGAGCTTACTTATGACTCTGGATACTGGATAAATGATTTTGAGCAAGATGTGGATTTATCGAGCTATACTCACTATGTCCTTACAAAAGACCCAATTCTTGCTGTATCTCCTATAAATACAATCTATGAAGGGTATTTCGAACCTCTTTCATAATAAATAAAAAAAGGCTCAAATGAGTCTTTTTTTATTTGTTATTCTTTTTTAGGTTTGTCTTCTTTTTTAACTCTTTCTTCTTTTTTTTCTCATGTGATTGATTTTTATCATCATCAATTTCATGAATTTTTTGTTCAATATATTCTTCTACGGCATCTAAATCTTTTTGAATTTTTAATGAGGATTTCTTTTTTGTTTTTGTATTCATCGTTTCAACCTCATTATGAAGATCATCTCTTAATAAGTTAAATGCACGATGAATTCCAACGAGAGCTTGGTTTGAATCATCTCGAACTCGATGTTTGAATGCTAAAAACCGAGCTAATAAATACCAAATGATGATAATAAAGAGTATCCAAGCAATCCCCATCATCATAACAAGTAATCTAAAATTACTCTGCCAAAATTCAGTAAACCCAGTTGGCATAACATGAATAGACACTATTTCAGATTCTGCGCTTAATGCTCCCCTTTGGTCCTGTGCTTGTAGCCAAATAGAATAATCTCCTGCACGCATTCCTTGGTCAGAAATGAAGGTTAAATTCCCTTCTCTATCACTTCTTGTAATCCAACGAATAGATGCCGTCCCTGATTCTTGCACCCAAATGAAAATTGTTGCATTTGGAAATGCTTTTGCTTGTAGATAAAATGGCTCTCCTGATTCTAATTCTTCATGATAATCAATAATCTCAGGAGCTGGTAGAGATTCAATCGTAAATTCCTTTGAGAGCAAAGATTTATTCCCCGCATAATCGATTGCCTCTAATTGCCCTATCAATTCTCCAGTAGTTAATGCTGGCGTTTCATAATAGGAGCTTGTCTTACTTGCATTCCACTCTATAGGTTCTTGTCCATCGATTGAAAGTCGATAGAGTTGCACCCCAGAGGTTTTATCATTTGCAGAGAGATCAAACTTTACCCGCGGATTAGATAAATCATCAGATTGTATGATTTCTGCACGAAATTCCTGTGGAGCTTCTGTATCTACTCGGATTGCAAAGTGAGAAACTTCTCCCCACCCTGATTGATTTCTTAATTTTACATGAATGTACCAAATGCCATCAGTCAATGTTTTTTCTGCAGACGTGACTTCCCCTAAATTTGTATTCGGTGGATTTGTAAATGGATCTTGGTCGATGAGATAACTTACTCCAGTAATACTGATTGGCAATGCCCAAGCTATTTTTGCTTCTGGTATTGCATACCATTGTGTTTGATCTGGGTGTGTTATTGATGAAATAACTGGTGCATTTGGGGCAGAAGCTTGTGGTACAGGTTTTTCTTGTTCAGGAGCATTTGGTTCGGTAATTTCTGGAGGAGAAGTTCCAATAATCGTAAAATTAGCCCCACCAAGCCCAGATAAAATACTTGTCCCTTTTCCGTCATTGGCTAGAATACTTCCCGATAAAAAGTTCACAGGAGCAGTTCCTGAGGATTTCGCTCTA
Organism: uncultured Gammaproteobacteria bacterium; assembly: GCA_964352335.1. Lineage (GTDB taxonomy): Bacteria > Patescibacteriota > Patescibacteriia > VMEV01 > CAYQCH01 > CAYGRO01. The sequence continues at coordinate 48,740 of CAYGRO010000008.1, forward strand.
AAATTAATGGTAATAACATTACCTGAAGCCGCCTGAAACCCAGGATTAAGAATAACCCCCTCAAATTGTATTGAGCCTGTTGCATTAGAGAAACTAGGTTCTCTCACCCATATTTGGATAATAGACCCACCGCGACTAATGCTTGTTACTTCTAATAAGTCAGTCGGAAAAGCAATAGTTCCACTTATCGCATTCATTGCTTGGTCGGGACTAGAAACGGAAACAGCAACAGCAAATGATTCTCCCGCATTAAATGTGCCTGAATTTGGAAAAAGATTTATGGAAGCTGCAAAAGTAAAAAAAGCAAATAAAAAGGAAGCAACAATTAAGATACTTGCCTTGAAAAAAGTACGGATTGAAATGAATTTAGACATCCTCATTACTTAATTTTTATTCTTGTTTTTTCGGTATTTTGTATAAATGTGCATGTTGCCATAAGACGAGCAAAAGCACTGCTAAAACGATTAAAACTGTTAATATTATACCCCATATTGCTTTTTCTGAATAGTGACCAAGTGGGTGCTGAGCTGGAAGTTGCACAATTCTTTCATTCCCAACTTTATCAACAGCTTTGATATAAATATTTTTAGAAAGTGTTTGATCTTGTAATAAATGAGGGCTTACTACTTGGCTCCACTCTAGCTCTTCATTTGTATTTTTTGGGTCTACTTGCGTATCTGATTCATAGAGCTCGTAATGTGATACACCAACCCCTTTATCTTGAGTAGAGAAAACAATTGTTTTTTGTCCATTATTGAGATTTGGGTCTTGAGTCAATATTGGAATGAAAATTTCTGGTGGTTCTGTATCATTTGCTTGAAGTACTTGTCGATTATCGTCATTAGAAGCGATACTTGTGATTGTAAAGTTAAATGGCACATAATTTACATCAGCGGGAGTACCTAGGCCATCATGCAAAAGAACATGCATATTTTCCATCGTAATTTTACCTAAAAATGGAGATGCTGACTGCTTTCTAGAGGTATCATCTTTAATTTGGCCAATAAGCGAAAAGAGAAATGCTTTATTTCCTTCATACCCACCAGGGAAAATCCCAGCAAAACGAATACTATTATTTGATAATTGTTTAGGTGGTTCTACCCAAAAACTCACATAAGATCCACCCGTTCTAATATCTATAATAGAAACCAGCTCTTTTGGCAATCCAATCTCTCCATCAAATGCGTTTATAACCTCGTCGATACTATCAAGATAAACATCTAATTGAAAAAATCCTTTGGATGTAAAGGTTTGCGTATCTGTCTTCACATAATATCGAGCAGCAAAAGTAGGCTGAACGAAAAACAGAAAGAGAATGATACTTGTAAAAACAGTTTTAAAATAATTCATAGATAACTTAATTAACCAGTCCAGTAAAAAGCCATAATACTAAAATCTGTTAAATTAATTTGATTGTCTCCATTTAACCGTTCTGATTCTTTTGGTTCAAATTCTGCGCTTAACTCTTGCTCATACCAAAAAGCAGAAATAGAAAAGTCAATCAAGTTTACACGACAATCGCCATTTAAATCTGCATAAAAAGCACATCCGTCATCTGTCGTATTCAGCGTATCATCATTTCCAATGTCAAATGTAATTGTAGTACTATAGGTACTTACTCTTCCCTCATGAGTTGTTCTTGAATGGACTGAATATTTTCCTACAGCTAAAGGGGTGGTATCTAGTTGATAAGTATAAATCCCCTGAGTATTTGAGTTTGCGGTTACCGATAACTCCCTATTATCTGGAGTTTTTAGTATTAGTTCAACAATTGCATTTGGTGCCGTTTGTCCTGCTAATGATAGTAATTTCCCTTTTGCAACAATTAATTTATCAGAACGAATCGTTGGAGGAATGAATGCACCGGTTATATTGGTTAAAGCATCTTTTGTGATTTCAGTTGGAAATGTAACAAGGGTAGAACGAACAGTATTAATATCTTGAGAATAGAGAGAAAAGACATAATTCCCAGCACTTAAATCTTTTACATCAATGGTAAATTTACCCAATGCATTTGCTGGTATGGTAGAAACTATTTGCGAGTCTTTTAATAAAGTTACTTGTTGATTTGGATATCCTTGACCAGAAATAACAACATTTGTAATCGAAGTATCTCTTGGTCCAGGCCCTCCTACTCCACCCCCACCACCAGCAGGAGGAGCATTAAATTCATCTGTATCAGTGATAGAATCACAACCTGGATCATTTGGAAAATCGATTAAAGAATCTCCATCATTATCGACACCATCTGAACAAGCAAAGACTGAAATGATCTCTACTTGAAATTGAGAAGCTGGGGCAGCCAAAACAGTCTGCAATCCAAAAAACAATAGGAGAAATGAAAGAATGGCAATCGTGAAAAACCGAATATTCATAAATACGTTGAACCCAGAAAATAAGAACTATTCTACACAATTCTTATACTTATAATAGCAAATGATTATTAAATCGTCATTTAGTTTTTTCTCATTGTTTGTTTATCTCTCTTCCTTTGAAAAACTAGATCGCAACAATTGTTAACATCATATCGATCGCATAGGTATCAGAAACTTGCTCAGCAGGAATTGTTTGAGAAACATCAATATTTAAGATATCAAAATCACAGTCTGTTTCTGCACTCCCATTAGCAGAAGCCAAAGTGATTACATCTGTTATCCCCTCAGAATATGCAGAACTACTTCCCAATGATATTCCCGTATTAGAACAGATACCTTGAGCAACAATATTTCCAACTGTAGGGTTTATAGATAATTGCCCCCCTAAATTATCTAAATCAGCTCCGTCATTTGCATTTGCTGTAGGATCATTAAAATCAAAATCTGCTAGTCCGCCATCCCAGAAAGAAGTCGTTCCACTCAAAGCAGCGAGAGATAAAGACCATTGAGGGTTTGAGGTTGTATTTGTTACTCGAATACGTTCGATAAGTGTGCTTAGTGTTCCAATACTTGTTGTATCAGCAAAACTGACTGAGATTGGAGAAAAAATAACAGCAGGATTCGCAACTGAGTTGCCACCACCATTTACAATATCAACGCTTAGCGAACCTGGATTTGTCGATATTTCAGGTAGTATTGTATAGTTGTCGAGTACAGAACCGGTTGATTGTACAGCTCTTAAACAGTATGTCTTATTACTGGGAGAATTATCTATCAAAGAAAAATCCCAAAGACCATTTTGACCAGCAACTATTGTAGATTGATTATTTGAAAAATTATTGCTTTCTTCATATGATTGCGGAATCTGTGTTGAACTTGTTACCGGGTCGTTTAAATTGGGAGTTAACGCGTCTCCATCTGAAGGGGTTGTATTTGGATTAAATGCAATTTCTGTTGCACCTGTTACATCTACATAACTTTCTCCAACAAATGAATTATCACAAGTACCAACACGCTCAGCAACCTGCAATTTTAATGTCTGAGTATTAATACTTGCATCTCGATTTAAAAAATCTATGACTAAACGTAAACGAAACTCCTCTCCAACAACACTAAGCGTTGCAGGAGTATCTTGAGCAGCAAGCGGTGTACCAACATCAGTTGAATCAACATTTCCATAAAATCGGTATGTAGATTGTACAAGTTCTGTAGGGGCAATTGGCCACTCAACAACCTCGGTTCGATATGTCCTTGTCTGACCAGTATCGCTAATAAATAATTGGTACTGCGTAGTAGAAATTAACTGAACCCCCATGATTGGACGAGGATAGGCTGTCCCACCACCAGTAGAACGATTATTGGTAAAAATAGAGCTATTCGATAAACTAGAAATAGTTTGACCAATATTTACATTAACCGTAGATGGTTCTGCCCCACCAGATTGAGTCCCATTTGATCGTATAACATTCATCGTTGTTCCAGTTGTTTGTGTATTTTCGATCACCCAAGCGACTGAAGTATGTAAACTTGGAGTTGTTGCTCCAGATTGAATTTGATATGTAATTGTAGATGTATTGGAAAGATAGACCTCGTGACCAAATTCATCTAATCCCTGTTGATCACTCCCAGCACGTTTTTGTACATGTAAAAAAGCACGAGATAAATCATTTACTGGAGTAATGGATTCTGTTTCATTTGTACCAGCAGAAGAATATGTATGCTCTGATCTTTGTATAAGCCAGTTTTCCCCAACAAACTCAACAACAGCCCAACTGACTATTGCCGCATCACCACTAGACTCGCCTCTCGTAAAATCAATCTCATCATTTGCAAAATCCCATACGGCTGTAGATAAACCTGTATTATAGTCTGTTTGCCCTGTATCAGGCGTAGCTTGTCCAGTGATAAAAGGGACGATATCACCATCTGAAACAACCCCACCTATTGCACCAGTAGAAACCGTTGTATTAGCAGTACCATATGTTGATATCCCCACATCATGAACAATTAACTCATTTGGGCCACCACTTACACCTACGTATTCAATAACTTCCCAAACCACAAATGAAGAGCCTGTAGCAGTAGACGCTCTGCATAACTGAAAACTTGAAGTGAGATTCGTAGCAGCATTTACATAAATCATTACGTCATCAGATGCTTGAACTCCCCCTCCAGTATTATTTCCAGCTCCTGTATGATGTGTATTTGTTATTCGAACAAATGCACGTGAATCAGCTGAAGGAGAATCATAATCTGTTCCTGCTGTAAGCGTTGTACAAACTCCCGTCAATTGATTTGTTCCACGCTGAATTCGAAAATCATTGGCAAAACCAAAACGAGACTCTTCTGCAGATACGCTTGTTGTCGGTTCTGGGTCAGTATATCGACGGATAAGAATGTTTCGGATGCGTGCTGCATCTTGTGCAACAATAACCCCCCATTCCCCAGAAGCTTCAACATCAGTACCAGCACCATCTGTCCCTGATTTTGTTATTGCTTGAGAAGGATAACCTATTGGCCCCATGGTAGCAGAAACATCATTATCCCAATAACGTCCATTTGTTGAATTTACCCCCCAAATAGCCAAAGCTTGTTTTCTCCATTGATTTCCTGCTATAGCTGTCGCCCCCGCTCCATCTGGAGTGTCCATTACTGTTGTTGTTCTTCCCCCTCTGACAATTGAAATGTCTTCTGCATATCCTGCATCAGGTTCAAATGGACTATCTGCTCTATTTGTTGCATAGTAATTATTCGAAGACTCCGTTGCTCCTGAACCAGAATCAAGTGTATATCTTCCTAATACCCCTGATGACATATCATTTGGATAAGCATCTAAATGAAAAAATTCCATTTCAATATAGGCATCACGCTCAGATGCCGAAGCCGAAGGAATTCTCATTGAATTAGTCACATTATCATTTGTATCGTATTCATAAAAATCAAAAAAACCATTATATGTAAAACTATCTGTACCACCAGTTCCGTGCCACTCATCTCCTCTCCCAAGAGTATAAGATGAAAGCCTATCAGATGTAGCATCATCATACCAAAGATAGACATTTGAAAGATCTGCTAGTGTTGTATTGATCGTTGAGTTTCCATAGTAAACATAATAGTTATCGTCTATCGAAGAATCTGCTATTGCAGCTTGCAATTGAAAACGAATATCAGAGCTTGCATTATTACAGTTAATAATATGTCGATCCAATTCGACCCAAACCGAACCACTCCAATACACCATACGTAAATCATCACAATCAGTTTGCATTTTTGTCGCAGATATTAAAGAAGCTGTATCAAATAGCACTCTTGCAGTATAACCATTATACCCATTGAAAGGAGCATTCGCGCCAGTTGTTACGGTTAATCTGTTTCTGTATAGATATGCTTCATTCCACCAATTTCCAGAAGGAGCGATTGCCTGAAGGTAATCAGACTTTGTTTCTACACGAAAAATACTTGTAAGAACAAGTATTAAAATGATCAATAGAAATATACCTTTTTGACGATTCATCTATTAAACAGCGACAATTGTTAATGTCATATCAATATTATAGTCACTAGCAGCAGGTTGCTCTAATGGAATTGTTTGACTCATATCAAGATCTGTAAAATCCCAAAAACAATTGGTATCTGCCGAACCGGTTGATGAGCTTAATGTAATAGAATCGATTACTGCCTCTGAAAAGGCCCCAGAAGATCCTAGTGACACTCCTGTGGTGGTACAACCTCCTTCTGGTGTTATTGTTCCACCAGATGGGTCAATGGTTAATTGCCCACCAACAGAATCTGTATCTCCCCCATCGCCTGCACTAGCAGTCGGGTCATTATAATCAAAATCTGTAGAAGTACTATCCCAAAGTGTTGTGTTTCCACTAGTGGCCGCAATAGTTAATGACCATTGAGGATTTACCGTTGTATTTGTGACTCGAATACGTTCAGCAGAAATACCCAATATTCCTGTTGTTGTTTGATCTGCAAAATCAAAACTGATTGGTGTGAATTGAACAACAGGACTAGCAACCGTGCTTCCTCCTGAATCAACAATATCAACCGACAAATAACCTGCAGTTGTTACTTCAGGTATTTGAGAATAATTATCTAATAAAGTTCCATCTGCCTCTACAACTCGAAGACAATAATACTCGCCAAAATCGGTTGTATCTTGTAAAGAAAAATCCCAAAGACCATCTTGACCAGCAGCAATCGTGGCAACTGTATTTGTAAAATTATTCGCCTCTTCATAGTCTTGATTAATAATCGTATTCGCAGAAGTAGGGTCATTTGCATTTGCTGTTAAATTATCACCATCTGCAGGTGTACCATTAAAATAAGCTATTGGTGTTGCACCGGTGACATCAGCATATGTTTCTCCTGTAAAACTAGTGTCGCATGTACCTGAACGAACAGCATATTGCAATTTAAAGTTTTCTAATCCAATTGGCACACTAGACTCTGTTACCCCAATGAGAAGCCTTAAGCGGAAAGTTTGCCCTATAGAAGTCAATAAAGGTGGGGTATTTTGAGCTGCTAATGGTGTCCCAACATTGGTAGAAGCAGCTGTTGTGTACATGCGCCAGTTACTTTGTGTATATTCAGGGCTTTGAATTTGAGAAAAATCAATGCCTTGTATCCAGGCAGCAAGAGTATCTCCTGAACGTCTTCTTTCTAATCGAATATTCGTCGCGCTTGTATATCTTGCAGAAAATATCGGACGAGGAAATGAATTAACTGTCGTCCCAGATGTATTAAATGACAATGCCATTCTTGGGCTTGTAGCAGAGTCAACCGTTTGATCTATTGTTAAGCTCGCATTATTCCCATCTGCTAAAAAACGATAATCTACAGCCAAATCTGGATGAGTTAATGCATACACCTGAAAATCTTTATCATCAGTAAACTCACTTCCTACAGCAACGGTAGATTCATTTGCATTTTGTGTAACACCATTACCAAGCGTCACAACAACCCCTTCTGAACCATCTCCCACACCATTATCTTCAGACGTTCCTGTCCCCCACACCCAAGTATTAGCTCGTGCAACTGAAGTTATTGCGACTGTGTCATATTCGCCCGCTGAATTGATTCCATTTCCTCCATTATTCCCTGCTAGATTAACTCTCTGCACCCCCCATGCTGCCCCCCATTGAACAGCCATAACAGTACTAACAGCACCTTGCACGGCAATCGAAGTATTATCTCTCGTCCAAGAAATGGTATTCGTAGAAGATGGTATATATTTTACCCAACAACTATTATGCCTTCCTGTTTGTGAAGCAACCGTCTCACAACCAGCTCCATTAAACCCACCCATGAGCATGACTTTAGATAAATTTGTCCATGCTACTCCCGTAGTATCACTTCCGGAAATACTGTTGCCAGTATGGGTGAGATTAACAACATCTATCAATTGAAACCCTGAATTTGTGCAATCAAGTAAACATTCAACAACAGTAACAACTCCATACCATTCATTGTTATTATTATCACGAGAGAAATCTAATTCATCAGTTGCCCCTGATGTAGCTAAATCACCAGTACCAAATGGGTCACCAACAAGTCTCATATAGTTTTCATCAGGCCCCCTGTTTCCTCCCGTACCAGTTCCTGCGCCGTCACTCCCACGAACCATGACAAAATAGTTTGCAACCAAATCTTGGCCCAATGTCAATGTATACGTTGTCCCTGTAAAATCGGCACTTCCATCATCATCTAAAAAATACTCTGTTATGCGAAATGTTTGTTGTGAATCTGCAAGGGCAGTATCAATATTTGGAGAATAAAAAGAAGGTAAGTGAAGATTATATACTGTGATATCAGAAAACGCCCCTGCGATTAAGGCAAAGACAATAAACACAAAAAAAACATTGCGAAAAAAAGTTTGTTTCATTTTCAAGGACTTATTACTTCTGTATAGGGTAGTATATCAGGCTTAAATAAAGCTTGCATCTTATAAAAATGGGGGGGGCATCAAAAATCTTCTTCAGAGCTCTTATTTAGTCTTTGGTTAGAATCTTTTGATGACTTATTTTTTGGAATTGTTTTTTCCGCTTCTCCTTTTTCTTCTGGAGGGACAATAATATCTTGTCCTTTATGCAAGGTATATGGTGGGGTAAGGTTATTTGCTTTTGCTAATACTTTCCATGATACAGCATGTTTTTCTGCAATCGTTTTAATATCATCATTTGTTTTAACCTCATAAGCCACCCATGTTTTTTTCACCCAGCTTTTTCTTTTTTGTACGATAAAGATAAACGTAAAAATACCAAGAATAATCGCCAAAGTAGCTAATTCAATCAATAACGCTGGCAATGCTGGTTTACTAAAATACCAATAAGACTCTCCCGTTAATCGTTCGATCTCACCAGAGCGCGTACCAATTTCGGTTTCTGGATTGGGGTCATATTCTGCAGAAAGAGTCGCATTATACCACCCACCCCAAAAAGGTTTTTCCACTTCAAAATTTAATTCTGAGGCATCACCTCTGAGAATGGTATATTCTCCCCCATGCTGACTAATTTCTCTCCCGAAAACATTCGTTGTCTTGATAATGATATTTGTATCTGTAGAAACATTCCCGATATTCTTAATCAATGAAGTATATAAAAAACCTGGCTGATTTTTTCTTGTTTGAATTGTAAAACCAGCAAGCTCTAATTTTCTAATAAGCTGACCAGGAACTGTTATAGCGACACGTAAACCCGTTCTAAATGATAAATGCATTCCTGCAGGTCTATCCTCATCTACTTCTCTATCATCTTTTTCTTGAATGAGAATACAACCATTTTGCTCCCCTACATCTGCATTATCTGGAACCGCAATGGTAAAATTGACTACTTCATTTGTCCCAGGCTCTAAAGTAACTTCGTTTTTTTCTAAAGTAATCCAAGAACCTACCCCTGTTTGAGTATCTAGGAGTTGTTTACAAGCAAAGCCACCAGAAGAGGAAGGTGTTGCATCTGCAGCATAGACAAGAAGTGTTTTTGTTTCTGCATCATTATTAATAACTCGAATACCATCTAGTTTTTCATCACCAGGTTCGAGTACATGTACGAAAATAGACTCTGTTCTTGGATTGTCTGCCCGAGGGTATGCTGGTCTTCCACCAGTACCTCTATATTGAACAGCTTGTGCTGGCACAACAAAAATAAAGCTTAGCGCCAAAAACAGGGTTAGTTTAAAACCCTGTTTTATAAATTTTTCTGTGGAGAAAAGATGATTCATGTGTATTTAAGAAGCAACAACGCTTAATACCATATCAATATCGTAGTCAGAAGCCGCAGGTTGCTCCGCTGGGATTGTTTGGGTTACATCTACATCTTGTAATGTATAGTCACCAATGTCATCAGCAGCTGCTGCTGCAGTTATCAATGTAATGCTATCTGTTGCACCTTCACTAAAAGCAGATGAACCACCTAGTGTAATATTGGTTGTCACACAACTTGAACAAGCTCCTACAGCAAGTGTTCCTCCAGAAGGATCTACAGATAATTGCCCACCAAATGAATCTGCATCTGCACCATCGGTACATCCACCTGTCGTTGGGTCGTTAAAGTCAAAGTCTGTACCAGCACTATCCCATACAGCTGTTGTTGCTGAAGCAGCTAAAGAAGCTGTCCAACCACTATCTGCTGCATCAGGATTTGTTACATAAATTTGTTCTGTTGCCGTACCAAAGACACCAGCCGCACCTGGAGTTTGGCAAGTGAAACTAAATGTTAATGCTCCAAAGACTACTGTAGGAGAAGCAACTGTAACAAATCCGGCATCGACAATGTCGATAGCTAAAGTCCCAGGATTAATTGTGATTTGGAAATTAGAAGTATCTGCAGCCAAAGCAGCTCCTGTTGTTCCTAGGCTGATTGTTAAAATAAGCGAAATAACCAAAGCTGAGAATGTATTGGTTTTCGCTAAGACGTTTCTCCACACACGTTTCATAGCGTTTAGTCTTGAGGCAGACCCAAATAAACAGATCAACTCAAACAAGAAAAAAATAATAAAATGATTTCATTAAGATTATATCACATATCTAAAAGAAGTTATCCCCACCTGACAAAATTTCCTTTATAAAATGTTCTTTATGAAACCGACAATAAAAAATCAACCAAATTTTATTGATTCGTATTTAGTTTTAGTATAAAACCCGAAGAAGAAATCGCTTTAATTTTAACAGCAGGCTCAACTTTTTTTCGTATGCGAGAAACATGCATATTTAAAGCATGACTATTCGTAGAATATTGTGAAAAAGCATGAAATTCAAGGTCTTCTTTTTTAACAAAAATACGAGAATGTAGTAAGAGATATAAAAATATTCTATATTCTGTCTTTGTCAATGATATCTGACGATTATCTATCTTGATACTTTTTTCAGACAAATCTGCGGTAACTGAACCAATACGTAACTCTTTCTGGGAAAATAAAAGACAAAGCGCTGCTCGGATATTACTACCCAAACAGCGCCTCTTGTATCGACTCCAGAGCTAGGCCCTAGATTTCGGTCGAATTGATCCCGTCCATAGGCGAAGCGATGGGATTGTCCTCCCCCGCCCATGGCTCCTCGTTCTCAGCAAGGGCTGCTTGCTGTTCAAGCCCAAGACGGAATTCCTCCAGAGCGCTCCCCGTCAACTCGCTGGGGTCGATCAAGTCGAACCCCGAACTAGTTGCTTCTGCCTTGCGCAATCGACGCGAGGCTTTTTGATCAGAATCAGATGGTGAACTCATATTTCCCCTCAGAAAACAAAACCGCCACTCGAAGTGAGTGTACGGCTGTGGTGTGAATGCATATGCCACTTGGCAATGTCTGTACCACTATATCAAACTCTTTCGATTTTTCTAAAAAAATCTGTGGAAAAAGAAAAGCCCAATGCTTTTCCAAACACGAGATGCGCTATCTCTTGTCTGGTCAAGCATTGGGGGTAAACGCTAGCGACTACTCGCTAGTTGCGTTCGAGGTGCTGGTATCGAGCACTGCGACGGCTCGTCTGAGGAACTTGAAGAAGTACCGACCAGCTGCTGCACGAACCATGCCGTCATGGTCGACGAAGGTTTCATGCGTGTACTGCCCTCCCTCGATCTTGGACTTGTGTAGCCCCTCAAGAGAGGTGTTGAACCGGGTCTTATTGAGGTCAGCATGCCCGTCTTTGAGGACCGGGAGTGCTGCGAAACCTGCTCGCAGGTTGTCCAGTGCCTCATCCGACGCCTCAAAGTCATCGGGCATTTCCGAGATAGGCCTGAGCTCATCGAGGCTAAGCAAGTCGAAAAGCATCATCGACTTGCCATTTGACGACGGACCTAGCAAGGCGACATGCTCGTACTCTCCCGTCACTTCCTGCTCATGCCGCAAAGCGTAGTGAACAACAAGACGCTCGCCAGTGGCCGACACATGGGCGAGCATCTCCCAAAGCGCTTGCTGGTCTTCGGTGGCCTGCCCCACGACCTGCCTGGTATTGATGTAGCGCTCATCGGCCGTCCGGTCATTGGCCTGTCGTAGACCGCGAACGACCATGTACTTGAACGCATCACGCCCATCACCAGGTTCGGAAAGGCGAAGAGCGTTTAGCTTGGCCAGCTCGTCAGGGGTTAGCGTGACCAAGTTCTTCTCACCTTTGGCGATGTAGTACTTGGTTTGAACCTCGCCGGGCTTGAGCTTGCGAGTGCAAGTCTCTTGATCGCAATAGGGCTCAGACTCGATCTTGGTTGGGTCGAGCGCCTTCTTGCAAGTCATGTGATTGCAGGCCGTTTGCTTGGTGGGCTGAGGAGCCTTACCTCCAAGAGCAGGCCCACTGAGCGGACGATCGCAATGATGGCACAATTCCAAATAGGAGATCTTACTCCCACAGGCATCGTGCACCTCCATTTGAGCGAAGGGTTGCCGGTCTTGAACCGGATAGAGCTTGATGTTGATCGAGGCGACACCCTCGGGGTTGTTGAGGTACTCGGCTGGATCACCGAAAATCAAAGGAAGGTTGGCAGCAGAACGCATGATTCACCTGTAAAGGAACAAAGAGAAAAGAAAACGCCCCAAACTCAAAGAGTCGAGACGTAGCAAATGCTTGATACAGAATAGAAAAAAAAGACTGTTTTGACAAGTTATTCTTCTAGTTGATTGCAGATGAAATAGCTAAGCGAATTGCCCCCATTGCTGGCTTAACTTTAGGAAGAATAAATTTTGCTTTAGGATAGTTTTGTCTAACGAGTTTTTTAAAGCGTTTTTGTACAAGCGGGTTTCTTTGTATTACCCCACCAATAAGAACAATAGGAAACTCTTGTGACTTTTTAAATTGTAATTTCGAGGCCACAGCTTTTAAAGAGAGAAGCAATTCATTTGCTGACTCAAAACAAATTTGTTTAGCAATTTTGTCACCTATTAATGCTTCTTCTTCTACAAATAATGCAAGTTGCCCAATATCATGTTTACTATAATCATCATTATAGACAATGGGTAATAACTCTCTGGCTGTTTTAATTTTATAGTGTTTGTAAATGACTTTTTCTAATGTTGTTTTGGGACCTCGACCATCATAACTTTTTACTACCGCTCGCAAAGCCTTCCAACCTTGTTCCCAACCACTCCCTTCGTCAGAAAGTTTCCAGTCTAGTCCATTGGCCCAGGCTTCTTTTCCTTTTTTGTCTCTTCCATAACAGTTGGAACCTGTACCACCAATAAGACAAATACCTTCTTGGTCAGTAATCCCGCTCCAAAAACCAATAATCGTATCGTTTACAACTTGTAGTCGTTTTGATTGTTTTGGGAGATGTTTTGCAAAAGCTTTTTTCAGCAATTGATATGCTTGATCATGTAGTTTTTTATTATCTAAACCAGCAAATCCTGCGCCGATAGCCGTTAACTGAGTTCTATTATTCAATTTGGCTTTTTTAAACAAAGCTTGCAAACCATCATGTAAATTGTTGATGATTTCTTTTTCCGAAATTGTATGTAAATTTGTAGGGCCAGAATAATGACGAGCTAAAATAGTTTCCTGCTCATCTGTTAAAACCATATCGGTTTTTGTCGCTCCCCCGTCAATTCCTAAAAAATAGTGTGGTTGATTTTGAAGTTTTTTCATATGAGATTATTTTAGCATATGAAACAGGGCTTCGCCTCATGGAGAAGCAAAGCCCGACTTGTCAGTCTTGTCCTTGTACTCAGAGCCCGTTCCAAAGTCTTGGTCAGACTTGAACAGCTTCTTGCACTCAGGACAGTAGTCGATCCGCTTGATGCCACCATTGATGAGCCGAGAGTCATCGTAATGCACCTCACGGTACTTCTCTTCATTGACCCAGTCTTCTTTCGTTTCCGGGTCCTTCATTTGCTGACAACAAATGCAGTAAAGAAGTTTTTCTTTTTCTTTTTCTTTTTCTTTTTCCTCTTCCATTTTCCCCTTCCTTTGGGTTGACGAGTTTTTGAGAGTATCAGTTTTATCTAGCAAAAGCAAGGCTAAAAAGACAGAAGCTCCAGGGATCCCTTGCGGGTTCCCTGGAGCTTCGATACGCCGATTGTCTCGGACAGCTAGTTGAGCTGGTGAGCGGTCGGACCGACCTTGGCCTCCATCTCCTTCAGGCGCATGGTGGCCTTGAACTTGGCCGTGTAGATCTTGATCCCAATTTCGCGCGCCTGCTCTTGCTCTTGCGTCCTTCCTTCTCC
>CAYGRO010000009.1:0-31602 GCA_964352335.1 uncultured Gammaproteobacteria bacterium
CCCCTAAAGGAGCACCCTCCTCCTTCGACTAAGCTCAAGACAGGCTTTTCCTAGAGAGAGAAACTACATAAAGATAAAAAAGCACCGAGTCATCGGGTGCTTTTTTTTATTGCCATGTATCTTCCCTCTCTTAAAAAGGAAGGGTGGCTTGCTGTAGCTTCAACGGAGGCAAGACGGGTGGGCTCCTGTGATAATTCTAATTTGCCAACCACCTCTCCTATCAGCTATAGTGATTATAGGAGGATCGAGGATCATTAATTTAATGCGAACCGACCCGTATGAAAGACACGTTTCTGTCATTTGCAACCAAATGATGGAGAGGTGTCTTTTAGTTTTGGTTTAACCCTCTTACAGAAAGGAGTTGTCCTGATGATGCATTCGCATGACTGCCAATATGTCCATCGGAACAGCGCCAGGGATCGAAAGGCCACAAAACGACGGATGCGTGGCCTGCGCGAAAAGCGTAAACGACCCCGCCACAATCTCCATCAAGATCGTATACGAGCCAAAACCGTGGGCAAGTGGACGATCACCAAGCATGGAGTGTTCGGCAACGAGTTTGAGGGAAACCGCATCCAACTGAGGTCTTACCTGCTGAGCAGGAAGAAGATTGACCCAGACAGGAAGCGCGCAGCTATTCGCGCCTTGGCGGAGACACAAGAACTTGAGATCGAACGGCTCTGTATTCACGGGGCCATCATGACTTGGTATAGCCCAGACGGCGAAACCTTCATGGTTCACATTCGTGAGGAAGACTGCCTGAGCATAGACGACCTCCAATGGAGGCTCAATCGCTCTGCACAAGAGAATGAGAGCATTGACCTCATTTTCAGTGCATACGAGGGAATTCACCGCACCCAAGTTGAGCAATTGCTCGACGAAGGTCAAACGCTCTACAACTCGGACCTCCTTGGTCTGACGAGTATCACGCTGAAGGCCGGTATCTTCCACAATGAGTACCTCAAGCCTGAGAGCACTCAACTCGAGCAGTCACTCTTGCACGAGTACGTCGAAGCGGCCTGACCTAGGCACGCTGAGCATCGCGCCCCCAGCTTCTGTAGAGGCTGGGGGCGCATTTTTTTTAACATGATACATGGTGCATGAGTCATGGGACAATTTGTAAACATAGTCGAATACAATAAAGATATAATACAAAAAGCACCCGATTTCTCGGGGCTTTTTGCGTGAACCCTCCTGTCCTATCGGACATCCCTGCCTGCCGGCAGGCAGGCTCCCTTTCCTAGGGAGGAAAAAACATTTTGTGATGAAGCTCCCCTCCCTAGGAAAAGCCTGTCCTGAGCTTAGTCGAAGGAGGAGGGTGCTGCACTATAGCTTCAGCGAAGGTGTGGCGGGTGGGTTCATATAATAAGTTTACTCTTTCTCCTCTGGTGCTCCTTCTTCTCGATATTTTTTAAGACAAATTTCTCTAATTTCTTCTAATAATTCTGGTTTATCTTGCAAGTAATTAGCTGCATTTTGTCTACCAACCCCTAGTTTTTCTTCTCCATAAGTATAACTATTTCCACGCTTTGTAAGCACTCCCATGCTCACACCAACATCTAAGACATCGGCTTGTCGTGCGATACCTTGATTATACATAATATCAAATTCTGTTTTTCTAAACGGAGGAGCAACTTTATTTTTTACAATTTTTACTTTAACACGATTACCAATAATTTTTTCTCCTTGTTTAATTTGTGCCGACCGTCGAACTTCGATTCGAACAGAACAGTAGAATTTTAAAGCATTTCCACCACTTGTTGTTTCTGGGTTTCCAAAGAATACACCAATCTTCATTCGAGTTTGGTTAATGAAAATAACGGTACAACTCGATTTAGAAATGACACCAGTTAATTTACGTAAAGCTTGACTCATTAATCGAGCTTGAAGCCCCATATGAGAATCCCCCATATCTCCTTCTAATTCCGCTTTTGGTGTTAAAGCTGCCACTGAATCGACAACAATAACATCAACTGCATTAGAACGAACTAACGTATCTACGATTTCTAAAGCTTGTTCGCCTGTATCTGGTTGAGAAATAAGTAATTCATCGATATTTACACCAATCTTTTTTGCATATTCAGGGTCTAAAGCATGTTCCGCATCCACAAAGGCAGCTGTTCCACCAATTTTTTGTACTTCGGCAACCACATGTTGAGCTAAAGTTGTTTTCCCTGATGATTCTGGTCCATAAATTTCCACAATACGACCACGAGGCACCCCACCAATTCCAAGTGCCATATCTAATGACAAGCAACCTGTAGGAATAGAGGCTACGTTTAAGCTTTTAGAATCACCTAATTTCATAATAGAGCCATCACCAAATCGTTCTCGAATTTGAGCAATTGCTTGTTTAGTGGCTTCTTGTTTAGCTTTATCAACAACAGGCTCTGCTTTTTTCTCTTCTGATTTTTTTTCTGCCATAGAATTTAGATTTAACGAGTAATAATATTGTCACAGGGGTATGATTCTAATCTACGAATAGATGCTAATCTGCGAATATTTTACAAACACCCCATCTCTTACTTAATAAGGCATTTGTAGATTCGAATGCATTCGTAGATTAGCATCACCCCATTCGTAGCAACAAAAAGAACACCTTTAAAAATAAAGATGTCCTCCACACCATATCCTACGCAAAACGTAGAATGGAAAGCATCTATTTTTATAGATACAATTCACTTCACGCTTTATTACTACTATTACCCTCAACTTGATAACGAGAGGGCTATTAAGATCGATGTCTAAACATTTCACCTGAATCTGTCATAACTGGTTGATTTTCTACAATAACTTTTCTGTAAACTTTGCTTACCTGACTATACTTTTTCTGAGCTTTGATTTCAATCACATTTAGACCCGGTTGTAAGGTAATTATTTCTTCGAAATTTCCATCTGTATCAGACAAAATGGTTTGATTATTGATAGAAAGAGCTACTTCGGGTTCTGTTTGACCAGCAATTTCAATTAGTTGTTTGTCTGTCATTACTTCTTCATCTGGACTATAAACAGTTAATTCAGGAGGCTGTCTTAGAGCATATAGCTCTGAACCAAGATACGTTACAATTGCAAGAATGGCTAATGTAGAAATCCCCCACCTAATCCATCTTGGCATTCGCCAAAGATCTTTTTTATTAACACTTTTTTCTGAATGATCTTGTAATAAAGGTTGTTGATGTTTAGAAAATAGTACCCATTCTTTTTCGAATTGTTTTACCACTTCATCATTTGGAAGTCTTAAAACTCGCGCATAAGATTTAACGAAATTTCTTGTATAAATAAGGCAAGGTAATTGACCGTAAGATCCTTTTTCTAATGCATCTAAATACAAAGGAGAAATTTGTAATTCTCGAGCAATTTCTTCGATATCTAATCGAAGTTCTTCTCTTGTATTACGAAAAAGCTCTGCAACAGTTTGTACTGATGCAAGTGACTTTTGTTGAAATTGTATTTTATAAGTATTCATCTCTTTGTTTTGGCATTTTTTATTTAGGAAGCTATTCGTCATCTTCCTCGTCTTCGTCTGACTCTTCTTCTTCATCTAAATCGTCTTCATATTCATCTGGCTCTTCCTCCTCAACTTCAAAATCCGGATCTTCGTCCGATTCATCTTCTATCATATCATCCTCACCTGGCTTGAGCAATACTTCTCGGCCTTTAGCACCTTGAGAAGCGCCTACAACCCCTGCATCTTCTAGCATGTCGATTAATCGAGCAGCGCGTGCATACCCGACTCGAAGCTTTCTTTGCAAGTAAGAAGTAGAAGCTTTTTGTGCTTGGACAATAATTTCTTTGGCTTCTTCAAATAATTCATCTCCGTCATCATCATCCATTCCTCCCTTGAAGGCTGTTGGGGTTTCTTGTTTTTCGACAACTTCATCTAAATATTCTGGTTCACCAATTTCATCTGCTAAGAAAGAAACAACTCGTTTTACCTCATGTTCAGAAACGTAAGCACCTTGAATACGTTTTGGTTTAGAAACTTCAGCAGAAGAGAATAACATATCTCCACGACCAACAAGTTTTTCGGCTCCCATGGTATCTAAAATTGTTTTAGAGTCGATAGAAGAAGCAACACTAAATGCAATCCGTCCAGGAATATTCGCTTTCAACAACCCTGTAATAACATCAACCGAAGGACGTTGTGTTGCCAACATTAAATGGATACCTACTGCACGAGCCATTTGTGCAAGCCGAATAATATAGTTTTCAATATCATTGGCAGCCACAATCATTAAGTCGGCTAATTCATCAATAATTAATACAATATACGGCAATGGTTCTTCCGCCACTTCATTATAATCTGCAATATTTCGTTTTCCTTTACCTGCTAATGTTTCATACCGTCTATCCATTTCTACAAGAAGCCATTTTAAAGCATTAATCGTCTTTTTAACATCTGTAATAACAGGAGTTAATAAATGCGGAATACGGTTATAAACAGGTAATTCTACACGCTTAGGATCTACCATGATGAATTTAAGATCATCTGGACCATATTGGTAAAGAAGAGAAATAATCATTCCATTTACAAAAACAGATTTACCAGAACCAGTAGCACCGGCAACCAAAAGATGGGGTAATTTGTCGAGGGCTGTGACATAGGGCTTCCCAGCAACATCTGGACCAAGTGGTAAAAGCAATTGTCCTTTCTTCTTGGCTTTTTTATATTCTCGATTGGTCAATAATTCTTTCAGACCAATCATGGCATTCGTTTTATTCGGCACTTCAATACCAATAGCAGATTTACCTGGAATAGGTGCTTCAATACGAATAGGATGAGCAGCCAATGCTAAAGCTAAGTCATTATTTAATGCCAAAATCTTGGTTAACTTAATTCCTTGTGCTGGTTTAAGGGTATATTGCGTTACGGTTGGGCCAACATTAACTTCTCCCATTTCTACTGGGATATTAAAGTTTTCAAGTGTTCGCTTAATTGTTTCTACATTTGCATCAATATCTCCACTTTCTGGAGCAGTCATTCTTTCATCTAATAATTCCAAAGGAATTCTCACACGACGACGACGTTTAGGTTTTGCAACGATTTCTTCGTCTTCCTCATCTTCGTCTTCCTCCTCATCCTCTGAATCCTTTTTATCTCTCTTTAATACAGGAGCTTCCAATTCAACTTCCTCTTCTAACTCTTCTTCCTCCTCCTCTTCTTCTTCATATTCCTCTTCCTCCTCCTCTTCTTCTGCCATTAAAGCTTCTTTTTCCTCTTGCCATCTTTCCCACATTCTTCGTAACCAACCTGGTTTATCATCTGTACCAATAAAAATAGCTGTTAAAGGAATGTTAAAAATAACTAAAAAACCAGAAAGACAAAGTGCAAATATAGTAAATAGGCCAACAAGAAAACCTAAATATCTTTGTAGGTTGAATGCCACTAGATACCCCAACCATCCACCACCTTGCCCTTCAGAGGCAATAACTTGCATTTGCCCAGCAGGAGTAAAAAAGTGTAATAAACCAGCTAAACCTAAAAAAAGTAAGATCATTCCAATATATTTACTCTTTGGAACATCAAATACTTCAGCTTTTACTAAATAGTAGATTACACCCAATAAAAGAATCGGAACCAAAACACGAATCCATCCAAAAGCAAGTGCTAAAACCGCATCAATACTTTGCCCTAAAATTCCACCATAACCAAATAACCCCATTCCCATGAGACAAATAATAAGGAAAAACACGAGCCCCCAAAGGCCTCGTTTTGTCCGAGATGATAGTCCATCACCGTAATCATTAGATTTTTTACGTCTTCCCATAGGGGGTTTAGCTAAAATTTCCCGAAAAATACCCTATTTAGAGCTTTTATATGGTTTCATTATACCAGATTTTAGGGGATTTTGGGGTGGGTTATGCACATGTGCTGTGGGTTGTGATTAGTGAGTTGTAAGCTGAGTATTAAAGTTAGAGATTACGAGCTTGAAGGTTTTGCTTTTCATTAAGCCCTCCCATTGACAAAACAAAAGAAAACTGTTACTATATTGATCCCGAACACTAACCCCTTCTGCGAAAGTAGGAACGAATGAGTAAGTCTTTTTGTGAGTTGACCAAAGATGAGGCGGAAGCTCTCGTCAAGAACATCGTCAATACATCCCGATCTGAGAAGCAGATCAAGGAGCGCCTCACGGAGGCTGGCTTCAACGGCGAAGATGCGGTGGTCACCTCGCACAGCCATGGGCCAATGTTCATGGCGATGGTGATGGTTTGGGGCCCCAATGGCGAAACCATCTCCGTCTAGCCATTTACCCGACCGCCTCAAGGAAGACTTCCTTCGGGCGGTCTTCTTTTTTATTTACCTCAAAACCTGATACAGTAAAGACCTCGGCAATATATACCAGTTTATTTAACTTTGTTTAATTATGAATACAAGAAAATTCTTTATCGGCAAAACCATCGGCTTTATTATCGTTGTCTTTTTAGTAGGAGGCTTTTTCCTCTTCAATAACTACATCTATCAAGAAAAACAGGGTGACGGAACAGACACACAGCCATATCGAGCAACACTAGAAGGTGAATATATCTGTCTTCCCTATAAAACCAGTGATGAAACAACAGCTGAAGCTGAATGTGAACCTGGTTTAAAAACTGCTGTCGGTGAATACTATGCGGTCAACTTTTATTTAATGTCTCAAGAACAGAAACCGCTAGAAGAAGGTCAAAGATTTTCTGCATCAGGTACAATAACTCCAGCAGAAACACATAGCGCAGAAAAATGGCGCCAATTTGAAATGGAAGGAATTTTTTCTGTGACAGATTCTGTGGAGGTATTAACTGAAGAGGAATAGTGGTTATCACAGGAACCCTCCTGTCCGATCGGACATCCTCCCTTTCCTAGGGAGGAGAAGACATAGTGTGATGTAGCTCTCCCTCTCTTGAAAAGGGAGGGAAATGCGCAGTGCCTAAAAGGCACAAGCGCGTGCCCCGTTCTACGGGGAGGGAGGGTTCCCACCCCAATCAAAAAACCCCGGCCTAAACCGGGGTTTTTAACTAATCTCACGCAACGTGAACCATGTCCCAGATTCTACGCAGCAACCGCAACTTCTTCTTCCTCTACAGCTTCTTCAACAATAGGTGCATTCGCAGCATCTTCTCTCGCTGCTTTAGCCGCATCTGCTTTTACACGCGCATCCCAACCTGTTCCAGCTGGAATAAGACGACCAATGATAACGTTTTCTTTTAGTCCCTCTAGAGGTTCTAAACGTCCATTAATGGCAGCATTGATAAGAACTTTCGCAGTTTCTTGGAAAGAAGCCGCAGAAAGGAATGAACGAGTTGTAAGAGATACTTTTGTAATCCCTAATAATCTTCGGTCATAAGTTGCTAGTTTTTTACCAGCTTCTTGAGCTTTGATATTTTCGATCAAAACTTCTTGGAATTCTGCAATTTCTCCTGGCAATAAATTTGTTTCTCCTGCATCTTTAATCATCACACGAGAGAATAATTGACGACACATAATTTCTACGTGTTTGTCATTAAGTTTTTGCCCTTGAGAACCGTAAATATCTTGAATTTGTTCAATAATGTATTTTTGTGCAGCATGTCGGTCACGTAATTCAAACAATTCTTGTAAGTTTAAATGACCTTCTGTTAATGCTGTTCCTTTTGTAATTTCTTGACCATCTTTTACAAGAATTGAATACCCTAATGGGATAACATATTCTTTTACATCAGGCATTGGTGTTCCAATTTCAACTTTATTTCCTTTGAAGTAGAAAGTTCCACCACGTTTTGCTTTCACTTGTTTTCCTTCTTCCGTAATGTAAAGCACTTGGTTCGCTTTTACTTCATCACCTTCTTCAAATTTGAATTCTTTTGGTTCACCAGCAATCTTATAGGCATCTCTATCTTCTCCCATATAGTCAATCTTGATGACTTTTTGTTTATAAGAAGAATTTGGCACATTGGCCTTAGATAAATCTTGGTTTACAATTGTTACTTCTTCGATAGAAAGCTTACCAGTAACCTCAGAAATAAACGCTTTTCGTTTTGGATTTCGAGATTCTAATAATTCTTCTACACGAGGTAAACCTTGTGTAATATCGGCAGAAGAAGCAATCCCCCCAGTATGGAAGGTACGCATAGTAAGCTGAGTACCAGGCTCACCAATACTTTGAGCAGCAATAATACCTACAGCTGTTCCCATAGCCACTTCTTTACCATGACCAAGATCCCAACCATAACATTTTTGGCAAATACCACTTAATGCTTCACATTCCATAACCGTTCTTACGAAAGCAGATTCTACACCAGAATCATCAATAGCTTGAGCGATTGGATCTGTAATTAATTCATCTTTCTTTCCTACTTTACCAACGTCTTGTGTTAAGTACCGACCAATAATTCGGTCTCTTAAAGTACGGTTCATTGCTTCTGATTCTGATCTAGTAACTTCTAATTCTTTTGTTGTTCCACAATCTTCAATTCGGATAACAACATCTTGAGCAACGTCCACTAAACGACGAGTAAGGTATCCAGCACTCGCTGTACGTAAGGCAGTATCTGACAAACCTTTACGAGCACCATGAGTAGAAATAAAGTACTCTAAGATGTCAAAACCATCTTTAAAGTTCCCTCGAACAGGAAGCTCAATAATTTCACCGGCAGGGTTTGTTACCAAACCTTTCATTCCGACAATTTGAGTTAACTGCCCCCAAGAACCACGAGCTCCAGATTCTACCATTGTATGCACAGGACCTTCAACGTCCATAGCACCATGAGAAGCCTCAACAATTTCATCTTTCGCTTTTGTCCAAATTTCAATAATTTTTC
The DNA here is from genome assembly GCA_964352335.1 of uncultured Gammaproteobacteria bacterium. Lineage (GTDB taxonomy): Bacteria > Patescibacteriota > Patescibacteriia > VMEV01 > CAYQCH01 > CAYGRO01. The sequence goes on from CAYGRO010000009.1 coordinate 8,779, forward strand.
CGTATCGTTCTGACTTTGTTAATAACCCCATTTGGAATTGGTTTTCTACTTCATCAACTTTTAATTCTGCCGCTTCCAAAATAGCAGGTTTTTCTTTTAAAGTTGGAATATCATCCATTCCCCAAGACCATCCAGAAAGAGTGATATATTCGAACCCTAAGTTTTTAAGTGTATCTAATAATTGTGCCGTTCTTTCTGTTCCTAAAAGCTCAAAAGAGCTAGAAATAATTTTTGAGATTTCTTTCTTCGCAATAGGTTCATTCATGAAGTCCATTTCTTCTGGTAAATCACGATTGAAAAGAACACGTCCAACACAAGTTTCATGTACTCCATCTTCGAGACCTTTTTCGTCAACGAATCGGATAAGTACGCGTTCACGTAAATGAATTGTTCGTAAGTTATAAGCAATAACAGCTTCCTCTGGATCAGAGAAACGCTTTAATTCTTTTACATCTTTTTTCTTATCTTCCCCTCGAATACTTGTCATAAAGTAAGCACCCCAAACCATATCTTTTGAAGGAGTAGAAATAGGTTCTCCTGTCGCTGGTTTAAGTAAGTTTTTTGTAGAAAGCATGATATCTCGTGCTTCTGCTTGTGCTTCTTTTGTTAAAGGAAGATGAACCGCCATTTGATCTCCATCGAAATCGGCATTGAAAGCAGTACAAACAAGTGGATGCACTTGAATCGCCTTCCCTTCGATCAAAATTGGTTTGAAAGCTTGAATACCAAGTCTATGAAGAGTAGGAGCACGGTTAATGAAAATATATTTATCTTCAATAACTTCTGCCAAAATATCCCAAACTTCACTATGGTCAGCGTCAATAAATCGTCCGGCAGAACGTACATTATGTACATATCCATCTTCGATTAATCGGCTAATAACAAATGGTTTAAATAATTCTAAAGCCATTTTCTTAGGAAGACCACATTCATCTAAAGAAAGATTTGGTCCAACCACAATTACTGAACGACCAGAATAATCTGTTCGTTTCCCTAAAAGATTTTGACGGAAACGTCCTTGCTTCCCTTTTAAGATATCAGCAATAGATTTCAATTGACGTTTTTGACCTGTAGAAGCTGTTACTGTTTTTCCGTGACGCATTCCATTATCGATTAATGCATCCACAGCTTCTTGTAACATCCGTTTTTCATTTCTTGTAATAACTTCTGGGGCACGTAATTCAATCAATTGTTTTAACCGATTATTACGGTTAATCACACGACGATACAAATCATTAAGATCAGAAGTCGCAAAACGACCACCATCTAATGGCACCATCGGACGAAGATCTGGAGGGATGACAGGTAAAGCCTTCATAATCATCCAAGAAGGGTGAATACCATTCTTTTCTAGTGATTTAAGTAATTTGATTCGTCGAACCAATTTATCTTTTTTAGCACCAGTCGATTTTTTATGAAGTTTTTCCAAATCTTTTACAGTTTGAGGGATATCAATTTTTTCTAAAATTGCATTAATCGCCTCAGCTCCAATTCCTGCTTCAAATACATGACCATACTTTAATGACAGGTCTTGGTATTTGCTTTCAGAAATAATTTGTAAGATTTTCAATTCTTTTAACTCTGTAGAAGCCATTTTGAAAACTTCTTCCAATTCATCTAAACGTTGATCTCGATTTAATTCGAGTTTTTCAATTTCAGAAGCTTGTTCTTTTTCTGATTTATCAGAAGTTTTCACTCGGTTCACTTGTTGATTGATTTCCGCTTCAATACTCTTTTTCTTTCCTTTGTATTCTTGCTTAATTTGATCAACGGTTTGTTGTTTAAGCTCTTCATTTACATCGGTCACAATAAAGTTGGCAAAGTACACAACTTTTTCTAAATTTTGAACAGAAAGATCTAAAATCAAACCGATTTTAGAAGGAACAGATCGTAAAAACCAAATATGTGTAACAGGAACAGCCAATTCAATATGCCCCATACGTTCACGTCGAACGATGGCACGAGTAACTTCTACACCACATTTATCACAAGTAATTCCTTTGTATCGGATTTTTTTATATTTCCCACAATAACATTCCCAGTCTTTTGAAGGACCAAAAATTCGTTCACAGAAAAGTCCGTCTTTTTCTGGCCGTTGTGTTCGATAGTTAATTGTTTCTGGTTTTACAATTTCTCCATGAGACCAAGATTTAATATCATCTGGAGAAGCAACTCGAAGTCGAATCGCAGAGAAATCAGTTGTTTTAATTGGATTGAACATAATGTTTACATTTAGACCACTAACCTGCGTCAGTTGTCCGTTGTTAATGGTCAGTGGTTATGAAGCGTCAGCTTCATCAGACGCTTCAGATTCTGCGACCTTTTCAGAATCTTTCTTTTCTTCTGCAGCCTTTTGTTCTGCAACTTTTTCATGTGCAGAAGGCTCTCTTCTATCTGTTGCAACGCTAGATCGTAATGTTTGTTCAGAAAGTCTTACTCCTTCTTCATCGAGTAATTCAACATCAAGACCTAAACCTTTTAATTCTCGAACAAGGACATTAAATGATTCTGGTACATTCAATTTTTTAATGTCTTCTCCTTTAATAATACTTTCGTAAGCTTTTGACCGTCCTAAAACATCATCTGACTTAATGGTCAAAATTTCTTGTAAACTATGAGCAGCACCATAAGCTTCTAAAGCCCAAACTTCCATTTCCCCGAAACGCTGACCACCAAATTGAGCTTTACCACCCAAAGGTTGTTGCGTAATAAGTGAGTATGGACCAATAGAACGTTGATGCATTTTGTCTTCAACCAAATGGTTCAGTTTAAGCATATATACCATTCCAACAGTTACTGGTTGGTCAAAATTTTCACCACTTCTTCCATCGGTAAGCATGAGTTTTCCAGATTCAGGATATCCTGCTTTTTTCAATTCTTGTTTAATAACAGCTTCTGGCACACCATCTAATGTTGGTGTAGCAACTGTATACCCTAATGTATGAGCAGCTAAACCAAGATGTGTTTCCAAAATCTGACCAAGGTTCATACGAGAAACTACCCCAAGAGGACTTAAGATAATATCAACAGGCCGACCATCTTCTAAGAAAGGCATATCTTCTGCTCGTACAATACGAGAGATCACACCCTTATTACCATGTCGTCCAGCCATTTTATCTCCTACTTGGATTTTTCGTAATTGTGCAATAGAAACTTGAATACTCTTAATTACACCAGTAGATAATTTATCTCCAGCTTCTCGAGAGAATGTTTTAATCGCAACAACTTTTCCATGTTCTCCATGTTTTAAGTAAAGAGATGAATCACGAACGTCTTTCGCTTTTTCTCCGAAGATAACACGTAAGAGTTTTTCTTCTGGTGACAATTCTGTTTCACCTTTAGGAGTAATTTTCCCTACTAAAATATCTCCAGAAGAAACTTCAGCCCCAACACGAATGACACCATCCATGTCTAAGTCTTTAAGTCGTTCTTCAGAAATATTTGGGATATCAGAGGTAATAACTTCTGGTCCTAATTTTGTATCACGTACATCAATTGTATAATCTTCGATATGAATAGATGTATATCGATCATCATGCACTAATCGTTCAGAAAGCAAAATCGCATCTTCATAGTTACCACCTTCCCAAGACATATAAGCAACCAAGATATTTTGCCCTAATGCCATTTCTGCTCCTTCCATAGAAGGACCATCGGCTAAAGGTGTTCCTACTTCCAATTTTTGACCAACCTCTACCAATGGTTTTTGGTTGATACAGGTAGAAGCATTTGATCGAACGAATTTGTTTAATTTATATTCACGAGCTTCCATGTCTTTTCCTGAACCTTGCACAACAATTCTATCTCCATGTACTTCTGCTACTTCACCTTTAAGGTGAGATGTTGTTAATTGCCCAGAATATCGAGCAGCTGTATGTTCCACCCCTGTTCCTACGATTGGAGCTTGAGGTCTTACGAGTGATACAGCTTGACGTTGCATATTTGTTCCCATCAATGCACGGTTAGCATCATCATGTTCTACGAATGGAATTAAGGCAGTGGCTAAACTTACAATTTGTTTAGAACTTACATCCATTAAATCAATAATATCTGGAGAAATAGAACTTGGTTTTCCATGTACACGGGCTTCTACTTTTGTTTCTAAGAAAAAGCCTTTGTCATCAATTGGAGTTGTCGCTGGAGTAGAAATATGACGCTCTTCCGTAAAGGCATCTAAGTATCGTACTTCTTCTGTAACTCGAGCTTTTAATAATACTTTTTCTAAATCTTTATCTTCAGCCAAGGCTTTTGCATGAGCAGCAGTAATTTCTTCACCTGCTTTAACAATCACTTTTCCATTTGCTTCTAAATCAAGCCGCGCTTTTTCTCCGACAGCAGATTTACCATCATTTGGAACATGGTTAAGAACGATTCGGTAAGGAGTTTCTAAAAACCCATATTCATTTAATCGAGCATAACTAGCCAAATGTCCTACCAGACCAATATTTGGTCCTTCAGGTGTAGCAATCGGACAAATACGACCATAATGAGTTGTATGTACGTCACGCACATCAAACCCCGCACGTTCACGAGAAAGACCGCCAGGCCCCATCGCAGAAAGACGTCGTTTATGTTCTAACTCAGATAATGGATTAATTTGGTCCATGAATTGAGAAAGCTGAGAAGACATGAAGAATTCTTTTACAATCCCCATGACAGGACGAGCATTAATCAATTTATTTGGCGTAATAGTTGCAATATCGTAAGTACTCATTCTGTCTTTAACAATACGCTCCATTCGAGCTAGACCAACACGGAATTTATTTTGAAGCAATTCTCCGACAGCACGTACACGACGATTCCCTAAATGATCAATATCATCTGGATCTTGTTGTAAGATATTTAATTTGATGATTTCTTTGATGATTGTAATTACATCTTCACGTCGTAAAATTCGATTCTCTTTATTATTTTCTAATTTTTGATCAAATCGTTGATTCATTTTGTATCGTCCTACACGACCAAAGTCATATCGATCAAAATTGAAAAACATGCTGTGAATTAATTGACGTGCATTTTCTGTTGTCGCCAAATCCCCTGGACGAATACGTTTATACACTTCTTTTAATCCTTCTTCTTCATTATGAGAAGTATCTTTCTTTAACGTCGCTTCAATATGGTCAATTTCTGGGTGACTTTCTGCATCTGCAAATAACTCTTTAATTTCTTCATTACTTGAAAAACCAAAAGCACGGAGAAGAGCAGTAACTGCAACTTTCCGTTTACGATCAATCTTTACCCAGATAACATGGTTTACATCTGTTTCCATTTCAATCCACGCACCGCGATTTGGAATAACTTTTGCTCCGTATGCCTTTCTTCCTCTATGTACTTCTGAAGTGAAGAACACACCAGCTGAACGAATCAACTGAGAAACAACAACACGTTCAATTCCGTTAATGATGAATGTCCCACGATCTGTCATCAATGGAATATCACCAATATAAATTTCTTGTTCTTTAATTTCTCCTGTTTTTTTATTTACTAACTTCCCTTTTACACGAAGCGGTGCTTCGAATGTAACATTTTTTGATCGTGAAACATCTTCTGAAAACTTTGGATCGTCTAAATAATATTCTAAAAACGATAATTCTAAATTTCGACCGATAAAATCTGTAATTGGTGAAACTTCGTCAAAAAGTTCACGCAAACCTTCTTTAATGAACCAGTCGTAAGAATTTTGTTGCACCTCAATGAGGTTTGGCATCGCAACGGCTTCATGGAGTTGGGTAAAATACCGACGCTCCTTAATCGCAGTCTTCATAGGCATTGTCCTTATTTTATCAGGGGATAATAAAATAGGGAGGACGTTAATTATTGTAAAGACACAAATAACTACCCATTTATGGGGTAATTATTCACTTTGAGACAAGCATTAAGCTCTTTCAGACAAATTACAGACAGGAGAATCTAATCTGTTTGTAAAGGGTCCGAAACAGCAATTCATGGATGATTACTACACAATAATCATTCACAAGTTATCCACAGACACAAAAAATTCCTGTTTCCTACTAATATTCAGAAAACAGGTTCAATAATGTCTTAGTTTTGGGCCATCTCCAATGGGGACATGTGTAGAGAGATGACTCAACCGGGCTGTATTCCACTAAAATTAGCGGAATAATTCTATGGATAGGAATCTATCCACAGGCCTAGACGAAGGTACAGCACAGTCTCTCTTGGAACGCAAGAGATTGTGGATTATGTAGATATTGTAGGCCAATGGTTGAAGTTTGTCAAGATATCATGATTCGAATCTACGAATTATAACGAATCTACGAATAAATACGAATTAACAAGAATCAAAGTCTATTGAGAAATATAAAAAGCGCTAGTTTTAGCGCTTTTTATTGTTTTATCTGCAAGTTTTACTGCACAAAGTTAAATCTATTATAAACACCTTGAGCAAAAATAGTATTACAAGTATCTATGAGATTGTTTTCTAAAGCTGAACATTCATTATTACCAGAAGCAAGTGAACGGCCAACAATAACTGCTAATCGGCAATTTTCTAATTGATCAGAAACAACGGCATCACAAAAATTTATGTCGCCAGCTAAATATGCTTTATAAGTCGCCACCTCTGCTTTACAAAAGTTTGAAGCTTGTGGGTCACTTAATGCATTACAAATCGCCTCATCTTGACCTTGTACCGCCCGCAGAAGAACTTGCACTCTGTCTTCACAATTGCTATCTCCTAAATCACATGAAGTAGTTAATGATGGCGCATTAGTCGTAGCACCAGGCACCGAAGTTAAACAATACGCTTGTAAATCTGGGGTTGAAACTTTTGAACAAAGTATTGCATCTCCAGACTCTTGTGCGGATAAAACAATGGCCATATCTGGACAAGTAGGTAGATCAATACCTTCGCACAAACCTCCTGTTGATAATGAATCAACTGCAAGTAAACGAGAAACAGATGATTTACACTGGTTTTCTAAGTTGACTTGTACTAAGTCATTACACCAAGACTCATTACGATCCATTCGTGCTTTTTGCAATAAAGCACCATCAACACATAATCGTAATTGTTCCTCAGGTAAATTATTGCATTCAGACAAGTCTAATTGTAAAACGTTATCTGCATAATTAGCCGCTATATAATCCTCGGATGTTTGTTCAAAAAAGGATGGTGAAACGACTTGTAATAACCCTAAAGTTATTAATGAACCAAGTATTAACCCAATGAGTAGAGAAATAAGTATTTTCATAATTAAATAGTGATACCTGTAAATGACAGATTCCCATTCCCTTGAACATAGCCATTGTAACCACAGGTCCCAGTAAAAGAAATTGTTCTTGCAGAAAAATTTGTAATGGTTGTTGCAACAGCTGATGAAGTAGGACAAACATTATATCCATAACTATACGAATAAATACATGGACAACTACCAGAAAGAGCTGCATTTATAAGAGAACCAGACCCCGACATAGTAAGGTTTCCAGAGACAGTGTAATAATATGTCCCATTATTATAACTACTATAGCTACCAAAATAATAGGAAGTAGAACCAGAAGCAGAGCCAGGTGTAATAGAAGCAGCTGGCCAACTACTACTACAAGAACCATTTAAACAAATGGTAGGAACAGATAATGTTCCACCAACATTTAAATTACCAGCTGCCGTTAATAGTCCATTTACTGTAAGTGCTCCGGCTTTTGTTTGCCCGGTAGCTCCAATATGTAAAGGGAGGTCAACCCCAGTACCACTTGACGGTGGTTGTGTAGGAGCAGCAAATACATAAGAAATTCCAGCAACGGAAAGAAAAGCCAGTGCAATAAGAAGAGATGAGTGTAATCTTTTAAAGATTGTTTTCATATGACGTTAAAGAAAGATAAAGAGAAGAAAGGTTATTGTGTTAATTCTTCGCTAATAAGATACACAAGGCTTGCTGTGATTTCTGACATTTTAGATAAATCTTCTTGATTCACCCCTTGCACAACAATAGTACTTTCTAATTGAATCTTATCAAGTGAAACAATCTCTTCTGTGAATGGCTGCAAAGCAATAATTTGTCCAGAAGTATTATCTTGTCTGGCCGCTTCAATTTCTTGTGCATACACTTGTGGATCTTTTGGCACTTGTAAAACAATTTGTGTGTCTCCTGTAATAAGAATAGTTCTTTCTTCAATAAAATTTGCTGCACCAAGAGGATTTGGAGACTGATTAATGGCATTTACTTGTAATGTATTTCCGTTGATCGCTTTTACTGTAGCTGTAACTTGCGTTTGCGGGCCAGTACTGATAGCACCGCCAAGTTGTTGGTCAACTTTGGCAATATCTTCTTGAAGTTGAAAAGCTTTTCCATCTGCTAATCCCATTTGGTAATAGTAATTTTGCCCAAAAAAGAAAAAGACAGCCGTCATGACGACTAAAAGAATCCATCCTAATGATGAGAGCATAAGTGAAAGCACTGAGGAATTATTTTCCATATTTTTTTCTTTACAGATAGTGTATAATAAGAATACTTCCATTATACACTATATGAATAAAAGTAGAAAAATTTCTCCTGAGGTAAAACAACAATTTTCTTTCACGCTTTTTTGCATTGTTATTTCTTCCTTCTTTCTTTTTGTGACAGCGGTCTTTTCTGCCCCATCACAACCGGCCCCACTTGGAAGCCCAGACAAACCAATCCATACAGGAAGCGAATCTCAGACAAAAAGTGCTAATTTATCGATTAATAATCAATTTACTTCTTCTAACTTTACTGCGACAAGCTCCATTTCTACCCCACTTTATTGTCTAAATGGTTCTTGTCGTTCAAGTTGGCCATCTGCAAGCTATTCCACACCTTCTTTACACCAAGTTCTTAGCAATGGTAATAGTACAACTCGTTATCTCTGGGTAAGTACAAATGCCTATGTTTGTATAAATGGAACCTGCAAACATTATTGGCCAAGACCAACATTAGGGTCATGGGCAGGAACCTATTATGTAAACCCTGGCAATGGAAATGGACAATATTCTTACTGCCCAGCTGGCTACCTTGCTTGTGGTATTCGATCAAACGCATACAGGTACCATACTCCTGAAATGATTATTTGTTGTTATACAAATTTCTCATCACTTTAAAGCTATGAATGCACGATTTACATCATTACAACTTATTCTCTCGCTTTTTTGTAGTGTAATATCTGGGATTTTTGTTTTTGCAACAATTTCCTCAGCACGACCAACTGCTGCACCTATTGGGGATAATTTAGGCGCACCTATTTTTGTAAATACAGACTCTGCGACAAAACAAGGTCCACTTGCAATCAACGGAAACTTAACGACAAATGCAACGACTACCACAACAGCTTCTACACCAACGCTCTGTATAAACGGAGATTGTCGCTCTGGCTGGCCAAACCTTACACCTCCAAATCCCAATATCAATAATGTTGTTGATGCTGGTTATAGCACAACAAGTTATCCCTACTTTTATGGTGGTGGATCGGGCTTCTATATGGAATCACAATCACTAGGATATGGATTTCGATCGAGTTGGCCTAGTCATTCTTTATCTTTCTCTGGTGAATATGGACAAATAGATACTGCAGGAGGGGGAGGATATCCTAAAGATATCTTTTGCCCTTATTCAAATAGTTATATTAGTAGTACCCAAGCAAATATTTGGGCGCGTCTTCAATGGTTTCGCTGTAGAACCATGACAATCAATTAATTATGCTTTTTACAAAACGATTCAAAGAACAGGTTTTAATTACTCTTAGCTCTATTGCAACAATAGGGGCTATTATTAGTGTCTCTTCCGTTTTTGCAGCTCCTTCTCAAACACCTCCAAATGAAACAATTGACCCAATTTTAAATATTGGCTCAACTCCTCAAACGAAAACTGGACCCTTAACAATAAATAATACAGCAACGGCAACAACACATTCTACTTCACAATTAAATAGCACGACTCTTTGTCTAAACGGAGATTGCCGTTCATCTTGGCCAGGAGGATCTTCCTATAACCCTACATTTGATTCTGTTTTAAGTAATGGAAGCCAACTTCAATATCGATCAGCCTATTTCAACAATGGAGTTGCGTTAAATGGTGTTTACCGTTCATCATGGCCTTCTTGGTCTTTTACAACTCCAATTTATGCACATTACCCATATCAAGCAGTGAGCTGTCCATATGGTACATTTGTTTGTGGCGCACAAAATACTTGGGATGCATATATCCACAATATCGCTTGTTGTTATGCAAGACTAAATAGTTTTTAAGTAAAAAAAGTGATCACCCTCGGAAAATAAGTTCCAGTGGTATAATCGTCGCTTGATCTAAAACACTGACATCCCCAGTGTAGACAAGGAGATTTACTTCTGCCCCTTCCAAAACCTCTGCTAAAGAGGTTTTTGTGTCTTTTACTTGTCCATTTTCAAAAGACCTTTTTGTTAAAATCGTTTCCTCAGTTATAAGAACCGTCACATCTTTTTCTTCATTTTGTAATTGCAGTCTTACCAGCAATTGATTACTTTCTTTTGAAATAATTGTACCAGCGATGGCAGTTTTACTTGCATCTTCTTTTTCAGTACCAGTAACGATTGGTGGTTGGCTCACAATATTGCTGCCTAAATCTGGTACCATTTGTTCCGTCGTAGAGACATTATCGTACAAAACAAAAATGATTGCACCACTAAGTACTAATGAAGCAATAATAATGCTTATTTGTTTATAGATTGTATTATTCATAATTATCTTGGAATTACTCTTCTAAACTCAGGTAATTGTGATGCCACTAGTTCATCAGAATTAGTTGTACACTCATATCCATCAGAATCAACCACACGCAACGTGACGGTAATATCACCAACATCGGTATACGTATGTTTTGGTTTTTCATTTTCAATAGGGTCAGATCCAAATTGCGTATTTCCATCTCCGTAATCCCAATCCCAGAAATCTCTGGTAGCTCCTCCGTAAGCAATCGTTAAATCTGTAAATTGCGTTTCTTGGTCTACAATTGCCGGTGCGGGATTCATAGAAAAATCACAAAGTGGCGGAGCATGTAATGGTGTTCTAAAACAATTGCTTTCACCTAATGCACCAATTTCTCCCCAATCTGACCAATCATTATTTGAGCTTTCCACCCTTACACGCCAATAGTAGGTTCCATTATAACTAAGTGTTCCTAAACCAATACTATAAAGAGAGGATGTAGAGTTCACAACCTCATCAATAATTGGAGCTCCAAACAAAGGATCTGCATCCACTTGAATATGATAATTTAATTGTGTTGAACCATCTAAAGTAGAATAATCATTCCAGTCCAAGGCAGGTGTTAATCCAGCGGTTGGATTAATTGTATATGTATCGACACAATCTAGAGGTGTTTCAAGCACAGGGGCTACAGGGCCACTTGAACCTACCGAAGTAAATACTTCACCAAATGTATGACTATAAGCAATCCAACCTAAGTCATCATTCCACGCATATCCACCCCATTCCCCTGTCAAAAGATCAATTGTCGTAGCAAAGGGAATGGTTCCATTATCTGACATAAGAATCCAACCGTCATTTCCCATCCCCACAATTTGCGCCCACCCAGTTACTTCACCTGTGGCAGAATCATATCGAGCACTATTCGAAGGGGCTGCAGGATAGGGACCAGCTGGGTCATAGTCGATCCAACCAACATTGTCTCCCCATGCATACCCTGTAATAGTCGCATCTGGGTTTAAATTGACTCCCCAATCTAATTCATAGTCAGTAAAACGGAAAGCAATCCATCCATAGCTATCATTCCAGGCCCAACCTCGTACATTCGGATTTTGTGCTGATTGAAACTCTACCCCTCCTAGACCAGGTTGAAAATTAATCCATCCTATTGTGTCATTCCAGGCAAAACCAGTTACTTGGTCTCCAACAATGGCAACACCATAACCCCCACAACTAGGAGTACAATCCCCTCTTAATGAAACGCTTCCATTTACTCCTAAATCAAGAATAGATGCTTGTCCATCTAATTCACCTGTTGTTTCATCATAGGTAACAGCAGAAAAGTCGATATAGCCCAAAAGATCATTCCAAGCATGACCAGCTACTGTACCACCACTTTCATCGATATGTACACCAAAGACCGCTGTTTCTGGGTCATCTACGGAATTATGTGATAACCACCCAATCGCATCATTCCAAGCCCATGAACAGGTATTAAAGTTCGCTGAAGCAGAACAGGGATTTGATTGAGCAAATGCTGGTTTGGCTAGAGAGAAAAAACTTAAACAAAGGAAGACAAAAAAAACAAAGCTACTTAATAGAAATGCTAAATTCGCCAAATGTGAAGAAAAGTTTGAAAAAAAAGTTCCTTGTTTCATATAAACAAGTATACCACAGAAAAAAACTGTCTTGCTAATGACTTTCTCTTAGCGTAACTGAGCTAATACTTCTTTGAGCGCTTCTTCTAATGAAAGATCTTCTAATTTGAGTTGAGAAACAATTGATTCCACTTGTCTTGGCTGATATCCCAATTGCTCTAAAGCCAAAAGTAGATCCACACGAACAGAGTTTGGTGTAATTCGTGACGATGAAGATAAAACTGAATCATCCCACTCCACTTTACTTTTAAGCTCGAGCACTAAACGTTTTGCCGTTTTTGGGCCAATTCCACTCACAGATTGAAAAACAGAATGATCTTCTAATTGAATTGCACGAATTAATTCTGAACGTGGGGCAGCAGATAATGCAGCTAAACCACTTTTGGGACCTATGCCACTAACGGAAAGAAATTGTCTAAATAAATCTCGTTCTTGCAAAGTTTCAAACCCGTATAAAGATTGTTGATCTTCACGAATATGATGATGAATATAAAGCGAGCAATCCTCACCAGCCGTACTTGATTGTATAATCGATGCAGGGGCGATAACTTCATAACCAATACCACTCACAAGTACAATCATACTGTGGTCAAAAATTTCGTGAATTATTCCAGTGACGTAAGAAATCATTGTTTATCCTTTACCCCTCCCCAGCCCTCCCCTTAACAGGGAGAGGGAGGAACTTTTAAGAAAGCAGACTATCCAGATTATACCAAACCACCAGAGATTTGTTTTTCTGATGGTCTAAAGATTCTGATTATTCTGATTTCACCTCTCGCGCCAGCGAGCGTAGCCATTCGATACAAACGCGAATACCTGCTCCTGTTGCACCTGGAGCCAAATGTTTTCCTCCTGGAGACCAAGCAACACCAGCAATATCTAAATGAGCCCATGGATATTTATTTGCAACAAAGTGTCGTAAAAAAGCACCAGCAGAAATTGCTCCTCCATATGGCGTAGAAGCAATATTTGCAATATCAGCTACTTTACTTTTCATTAATTCATCATAACGATCTGGAAAAGGCATTCGCCATGCAATATCACCTGTTGTTTCCCCTGCTAATTCTAGACCACTTGCGATTACTTCATCTTTTGTAAACATTCCCGCCGCTGAATCGTGCAAAGCAACTGCACAAGCTCCTGTAAGCGTCGCAAGATCTACCACTGTTTTAGGTTTTAAATCTCGAGCATAAACTAAAGCATCCGCTAAAAGTAATCTTCCTTCTGCATCCGTATTTAAGACTTCAATTGTCGAACCATCCATTGCCGTAATAACATCTCCAGGCTTATAAGCATTTTGGCCAGGCATATTTTCAGCCGCTGGAGCTAAAGCAATTACATTTAATGGCAGTTTTAATGCAGCAGCTGCACGTACAATACCTAAAGCCGCAGCAGCACCACACATATCAAATTTCATTTCTTCCATTCCTCGACTGGGTTTAATCGAAATACCGCCTGTATCAAAGGTCACACCTTTTCCAATAAAAACATGGGGAGCATCATTCTTTTCTCCTCCTGCATATTCAAGAATAATAAATTGCCCTTCTTGTGCGGAACCTTGTGACACACCAAGTAAGGCTCCCATCCCTAATTTGGTCATTTCTTTTTCTCCTAGGACTTTTACTTTTAATGCGGTATCTGAACTCACTGCTTCTTTCGCAAAGATTGCAATATCTTTTGGATACAGTTTATTACTAGGCCGATTACATAAATCTCTACTTTCATTTACTAATTGAGCGATCGTAGAACCCACTTTGATTCCTTCTGCTACTGCTTTTTCTTCTTTTTTATTTTCTACAAAAATAATTAGTGATTTAATTTTGCTTAATTTTTTCTTTTTCAATTCTAAAAACTCATATCCACCCATTAATGCATATTCCGAAACCAACTCTGATAAATGACGAACACCTTCAATTTGTTCTTCCAGCATATCTCTATACCAAAACCCAACTGTACTTACTTTCATCGCTTGCGCTTGTCTAATTGCTTTTCCTACCAATTCTCCGAAAATAACTTCATTCAAATCATCTTTTTTTCCTGTACCAAGTACGAAAAGATGACGCATTCCTGACTTCCCAACCATTGGAATAAGAAAATGTTTTAATTGATTTGATTTACCTGTAAATTCTTTTTGTTTAATGGCATCAGCAAGTAATTGTTCCGCAACTTTTGGTAATCCCTTTGGAATTGACTCTTTTTCTGCAAGCGGAAGAATTAAAGCATCGAATTCTGAGGCCTTCCATTTGCCCGATTTAGACAAAATTTTCATAGATTTTACATTTAATAAAACATCTTTGAGAGATTACTGTACCTAAATTAAAGGGTTTAATCAAATACCGCCCCCAGCCCCTCCTAGAAAGAGGGGAGCTAAATACAATTATTCATTTCTGTTCTTCCTCCTCCTGCTAGGAGGGGGATTGAGGGGGCGGTAATTGACAGGGATGACTAAAAAATCAAAAGCCTCAGCTGAAAAGCTGAGGCTTACCGCGCCCTGATCACTGTCCCCTGACCTATGACTTCTTAATACTAATCACGACTTCATGCTCATGAAACTTCATCTTTGCCGTATTCTCTTCGCCCACTGGTTCTGGGTGAAAACCATCAGACAATGTTTGCCTCTTCAAGTCTTCATCAAATTCTGTCAAAACAGATTCAACAAAGTCACTCTCTGTTTGGTAATGCACGATCACACGATCTTCTAAACTAAGACCTGCTTTTTTGCGTAAGTTATTTACTTGCCGCACAAGGTCTCTAGATAAACCTTCTTTGAGTAATTCATCTGATAATTCAGTTTTTAAGGCAATTGATAAATCTTTTCCTTCTTTTAACAAATACCCTGGTTGTTCTTCAATACTTCCTACTGCTTTTATTTCTTGTACATTCAATTCATCTTTTAGTAAGGCTTCATATTCATCTAATGATGGTAATGTTGACGGAAGTTTCACTAAAACCGTTTCACACATTTGGCGAATTTTAATTCCCGCTTCAGCGCGAGCAGCCAGAACGGCTTCTACGATATCTCGCACAGGGTTCATCTCTTTTAAGATGGTTTCATTTTTCATCCAAGCAGCAACTTCTGGCCAATCTTGTAAATGAATTGATGTTTCCGCTACTGGATATAATTTTTGATAAAGATGCTCTGTGATAAATGGTGTGTACGGAGCAAGCACAAGAAGCAATTGTTCTAATACATACCGAGTTGTTGCCAATGACTTCGCTTTATCTTCTGCATCATCTCCTTTAAAACGATCACGACTTCGACGTAAATACCATGTTGAAAAATCATTAATAAATTCAATCAATAATCGTGCTGGTTTTACAACATTATACTCATCTAATTGTTTTGTGATTTCTTCTACTGTTTCTGACCAACGAGAAAGAAGCCATTTATCTAAAGCCGTAAGATTCATTTCTTTTAATGACTCCGCTGTAGGCATTTCATCTCCTACATGGGCGAACATTTCGTATAAGCCATGGATATTTGTTAATAACATCACCACTTTTCTCATCACTTCTTTTACTCCATCATCAGAAAAACTTAAATTTTCGGCAGACATGACAGGCGACCCCATTAAATAGAATCGGAAAGAGTCGGCACCGTATTGATCAAATAATTCTAATGGATCTGTATAATTCTTTTTGCTCTTCGACATTTTTTGCCCATCTTCTGCTTGAATTGTTCCTGTTGTGACCGCATTTACAAAAGCGGGTTTGTCAAAAATGGCAGTTGAAAGAACATGGAGTGTATAAAACCATCCACGTGTTTGTGCAATATATTCCGCAATGAATTCACCTGGGAAATTACTTTCAAATTTTTCTTTATTTTCGAAGGGATAATGCAAAGAAGCAAATGGCATAGAACCACTTTCTACCCAACAATCAAAAACTTGAGAAACTCGTTTCATTGTTCCACTACATTTATCACACCCCCATGAGTATTCATCAATTTTTGGCAAGTGAAGATCATCGATTGATTCTGGTGAAATACCTACTTTATCTGCAAGTTCTTGAATGCTTCCAAGTACTTGTAATTCTTCACATTCAGAGGCATTACATTGCCATACTGGAATTGGAGACCCCCAATAACGATTACGAGAAATATTCCAGTCTGGAGCATTTTCTAAACCGTATTTAAATCGGCCTGTTTTTAAATGCTCTGGATACCAGTTAATATCTTCATTTAATTCAAGCATTCGAGCTTTTACTTTTTTTACATTAATGAACCAAGCAGGAACCGCATTGTAAAATAGTGGGGTTGAACATCGCCAACAAAATGGATAGCTATGGTTATACACTTCATCTTTAAAAAGAAGTCCACGAGACTCAAGGTCTTCAATGACATATTTTTCTGCCTTCTTGAAAAACATCCCTGCAAATGGAGTCACTGAATCTAAGAATTTTCCATTATCGTCCAGTGTTGCAACACGTGGAAGATCTTTTTCTTGTGCGATACGATAATCATCTTCTCCATAGACTGCTGCAGTATGCACAATCCCAGTACCATCTTCTAAAGAAACAAAATCACCAGCCATAACATAGTAAGCCTTCTTCCCTTCTGTATCCATATAGGTATACAAAGGTTCATATTCCATATCAACAAGATCTACACCTATTAATTCTTTTGCAATTTTTGCGCCTTCACCAAAAATGGCTTCTACAAGATCTTTGGCAACATAAATAAGTTCACCTTCATGCTCAACTAATGCATAGGCTGCCTTTTCATCAACAACTAATCCTACATTTCCAGGAAGTGTCCATGGAGTTGTTGTCCAAGAAAGAAAATAAGTATTCTTCTCTCCTTTAACAGGGAATTTTACCCATGTTCCATGATCATCTACATCTTTATAGGAATTATCCATGGCAATTTCAAAATTCGACAATGGAGTTGCACATCGTGGGCAGTAGAGAGAAATATGTTTTCCTTCATATGCTAAATCCTTTTCAAAAATTTGTTTAAATCCCCACCAAACAGATTCCATATACGACGTATCCATTGTTTTGTAGGAATTATCAAAATCAACCCAACGTCCTGTTCGGTCTACATATTGTTTCCATTCTTTATCGTACTTTAAAACAGACGCTTCACAAGCATTTACAAATTTATCTACACCAAGTTCTTCAATATCTTTTTTAGAGTTTAATCCTAATTCTCCTTCTACAAGATTTTCTACCGGTAATCCATGACAATCCCACCCCCAAACACGATCAACACGATAACCACGCATGGTTTTATATCGAGGAATCATATCTTTAATAACACTTGCCAAAAGCGAACCATGATGAGGAAGCCCTGTTGCAAATGGAGGCCCATCATAAAAAACATAAGAATGATCTTTTGATCTTTGTTCAATAGATTTTGTAAAAAAATCATTTTTCTTCCAATATTCGAGAATTGATTTTTCGATTTCTGGGATTGATTGTTTCATAGGTTTCATTGTCTTACTTCGACAGGCTCAGCACCTGCGGCAGTGATTTATTGTCTCAGTGGTTATGTAATGGTGTTTATCATTGTACCACCCCTCGATCCCCTCCTATCTTAGGAGGGGAAGGAAATATATTCTGGTTCCTCCTCCCCCTGTCTCAGGGGGAGGTCGGGAGGGGGTATTGTGACCAACTTAATTTACAAATTTATTACTCCATTATCAATAGCTTTATAAAATTCTTTCATCCATGGAATAGAGTCTAGTTCTCTTCCTTCTTCAAGAGTTAACCATTGTTGGTCACAATGTTCATTGCTAATTTGTACATCAGTCGATTCAGTAGATGCGAGGTAGTAGAAGGTTACAAATTCTAAACTAGGATCTAAACCACCTTGGCTTACTCTATGCCAGACAAGTTTTTCAAGTTTTACATCTAATCCGCTTTCTTCTTTACATTCACGAATTGCGGCTTCTTCTGTTGATTCGAGAAAATCCTTTGCGCCCCCTGGAAAATCCCATTTTTGAGGAGCATACGCTTCTTGATCTGATCGTTTTAAAAAGAGATATTTTCCTTCTTGATTTCGCACAATAGTAATGGAAGCAACGATTGTGGTATGAGTGGCAGAATGTGACATAAAAAAGAGGCAATAAGGCTACTGCAGTTCTGAAACTATAGGCAAAAAAGACTAAAAAGTAAAGTGAAAGCGGCCACCGAAACAAGTTTCGGTGGCCGCTAGCTTGGTTGCCCTGGAGAGGGCTAGGCGATGATGCGCTCGAGCTTGGCGAGCGCCAAGACCATGCGGCAACCCTCGTCGAGGATCCGACCAACGTGGTTCACGTCGATGGGGCGGACAGGGCTGGCCGCGATGTAGTTCGCAGTGCCCTCGAAGCCGTGATCTTGCAGGATGCGCTCGACCACGAGGGCCTTGTGAGCCGCGGGCTGGGTGATCACGAAGGTGATGTCACCAGGCTCGATGGTCGAGATGAACTTGGTCATCATCTGCTCGAGGGTCGCGGGCTTGCCGTCGGAGGAACCAACTGCGAGTACACCACGCATCTGGGTGTTGACCTCGAAGACCGCCTTGGTCAGCGCGAGCTGAGCCATGGTGGCCTCGGTGGCCTGGATCGACAAGCCAGGCACCAACCTGTGGTGACCGAGGATGTCGATCTCGGCCTCAGTCGCCTGCCGGAGCGATGCCAGCATGAGCAGGTGGTTGACCCCTCTCATCTCCTTGAGGGCATACCACATGGACGCCGACATCTCGTGGTACTCGCTGGGGAGCACCACGATCATGTCGGTCGTCGGCTCCGTCTCAGACCGAGGCCAGGCGGAGAGCATGCCCAACTTCGTCGCAACCTGCTCGATCTCGATGAGCAAGCTGTTCTCGACGCCCGCCAAGCGCCAGCGGTCCGAGTCCGGCTCGTTGAGCCAGCTGTCCATGGTCGCCGCGGCATCCGAAAGCGGGATGTCCTCGATCTCACGACCAGCGATGTAGAAGAGCTCTCGCGCATCGAGCGTGAGACGCCCCTCAGTGATCCACTGATCCTTCAACTTGTTGATTTCCATTACGTACTGTATCCCCTCAGGATGTGTTGAGCCGAAGCTCGGAAAGCGAAAAGCCAGCAAGCGTAAAGCCCACTGACGAGAAATGTCGAAGAAGGAGTTCTTCATCGACAGGGTATTTAAACATTATTTTTGAGTGGAGTCAAGGTAATTATTAGCTAGTAGGAGAGTAGGAAAGTAGCGACAAGCCCCCACACTAGCTTCGGCTGGCGTGGGGGTGTTTTTATTATGCCCCCTCTGTCACTAGTCGCTTTGCTCCGCGTGACATCTCCCCCTGCCTTACGTTAGGGAGAGAGGTTTAATAAAATAGTTTTATCTCCCCTCTCTTGAAAAGGGAGGGAAATGTGCTGTACCCGAAGGGTACAAACGAGGGAGCCTGCCTGCCGGCAGGCATGTGCTCAAAAAAAAACACGAGGCCAAAACCTCGTGCTTTTTAAAAAGTTTGAATGTATTTACATCATGCCTGGCATTCCCATTCCACCCATTCCTGGCATTCCTCCCATTGGAGGCATTCCTGAATCATCTTTGCTTGGGATATCTGTAATCACCGCTTCCGTTGTAAGCAACATGCTTGCAACAGATGAAGCATTTTCTAAAGCTGAACGAACAACTTTTGTTGGGTCGATGACTCCTGCTTCGATTAAGTCTTCAAAGGTATCTGTTCCAGCATTATACCCAAATCCACCTTCTCCCTTTTTCACTTGTTCTGCAACAACTGAACCATCTTTTCCAGCATTCATCGCAATACGTCGAACAGGTTCTTCTAAAGCTCGTTTAAGAATAGCTAAGCCAATGGCTTCTTCACCTTCTAAATTCATTCCATCTAAAGCTTTTAATGAACGTAATAAAGCTACACCACCACCAGGGACAATCCCTTCTTCTACCGCAGCTTTTGTTGCAGCTAAAGCATCTTCAATGCGATGTTTCTTTTCTTTCATTTCAACTTCTGTTGCAGCACCTACTTTAATAACACCTACACCTCCTGTTAATTTAGCAATACGTTCTTGTAATTTTTCTTTATCAAAATCAGAACTTGCTGATTCTAATTCAGTACGAATTTGTGCAATACGTGAATCCAATTCAGCTTTATCTCCTTCTCCATCTACAACGGTAGTATTGTCTTTTGTTGAAATAACTTTTCCTGCTTGACCAAGATCAGACAATTCTACATTCTCTAGCTTAAGACCAATTTCTTCTGAGATAAGTTTTCCACCAGTTAAAATGGCAATATCTTGTAACATGGCTTTTCGTCGATCTCCAAAACCTGGGGCTTTTACCGCAAGTACATTAAATCTTCCTTGTAATTTATTTACAACCAATGTTGCTAAGGCTTCTCCGTCTAAATCTTCTGCCAAAATAACTAATTCTTTTTTTCCAGCTTGCGCCAATTTTTCTAAGAGAGGAAGAATTTCACCGATAGAAGAAATTTTCTTATCTGTAATTAAGATTTGTACATTACTATATAAAGCTTCCATTCGATCTGGGTGGGTAATCATATAGGGAGAAACATACCCTTTGTCGAATTGCATTCCTTTTACAACTTCTTTTTCTACCCCAAAAGATTGCCCTTCTTCAATGGTGATAACACCATCTTCACCAACTTCACTTATCGCGTCGGCAATAATTTGACCAATCTCTTTGTCGTTTGCAGAAATAGAAGCAACTTGAGCAATTTTTTCTGTTTGCCCAGAAACTTGTTGAGAAAGATTTTCTTTTAATTCTTTAATAACAGCTTCAACTCCTTTTTCCATACCACGTTTAATCCCTAGTGGATTAGAACCGGCTGTAACATTCTTTAATCCTTCAGAAATCATGATTTGTGCAAGCAATGTAGCTGTTGTTGTTCCATCTCCCGCAACATCATTAGTTTTAGAAGCAACTTCTTTAACCATTTCTGCACCAATATTTTCGTATTTATCTTCTAGCTCGATTTCTCTTGCAACAGAAACTCCATCTTTCGTAATAACAGGAGCCCCATATCCACGATCTAAAACAACATTTCGTCCTTTCGGACCAAGTGTGACTGTTACTGCATTCGCTAATTTATCTACCCCACGCTTTAAAGCTGCGCGAGCTTCTTCATTAAAAAGTAATTGTTTTGCCATAAATTTATGCTGTCACCCTTCCCTCGAGGGAGGGGTCTCATCAATTCTCAGGAGATTCCCGCCTTCGCGAGAATGACAAAGGGTTAATTGTTATTCGATGACTGCGAGTACATCTGACTCAGCAATAATAAGATAGTCTTCTCCATCTAATTTGATTTCATCTGGAGAATACTTTTTAAACAAAATTGTTTGACCAACAGCAACAGACATTTCTAAGCGTTGACCTGATTCAGAAAATTTCCCTGGACCAACTGCGATAACTTCTCCTTTTTCTGAACGTTCTTTATCAACAGTATCTGGTAAAATAATTCCCGCTTTTGTTGCTTGTTCATCTGATACCGCTTTGACAATCAAATGATCGTGTAATGGTTTTAGATTTGGCATAATCATGAATAAAATTAAGGAAAAAAGAATTAGCAAACTCATGTGGAGAGTGCTAATGAATGTGCTTATGATAATTGGGAATGAAGCTTCTGTCAAGACAGAAAAATGAGCCTACTGTAGTAAAAGCAAGCAATTCGAACAAGGAGAATACATGCATGCAACTTTATCCATTCCGCATCCACCACGCCTTTCGAAGCGAAGCAGGCCCCATCTGGATTTGCCGTCAAGTCTTTGAAAAGCAAACTGAGGAGCAAATAAGGAAAAACCCTTTACTGCTCTTCTGGAGAAATGACATGCTCAGAAAGCCCAGTCGATATGGCGCTTACACAGCGTGTTGGGTTGGGAAAGGCATTAGATGCCATGGGATCTTCTTGATCCTCTTTCTCTCTGGCAAAACCCCCTTCCTCGGTGCATACCGAGTCCATAGCCACCTCCATGTCTTCGACGTGGACCTTGAGCCGTCCTTGATTGACGAGTTTGAGCAACAAGAAGGTAATCGTGCCCAAGCAAGAATGCACAGGCAGAATATCTTCAACCCGGTTAAATTCATCGATGTCTACGGTGACGTGACCGACGATATGGAGGAGCTCCCTGAAGCCTAACCTCCCTGCGCCCAAGCATATGACCCCTCGTGTGACTTGGACGCAAAACAAAATCCCTGTTGATAAGGCGCAATATATCGCGCACCTTCAACAGGGATTTTGTTTAGACGGGAACCCTCGTGTCGGAAACGCGAATCATAGATCATGGAACGCTGCCCATAACTAATTCTTGCTTAAAACGTGAGGGGAATGAGAAGAACAAGGTTCACTTCCTATGGTCGCATGACTTGATCGCAAGCCAATTACTCAACCGGACGAACCTGAGCAGTGACGCTAAGTAGATCACCAATGATTTGCACTCGCAAAGTCTGCAGATCTCCACAAGCGTTCAGTGCTTTTTCGATCCTTTCTTCGAGGCGAGCTCGAGCAAGCTATTTCTTTTCCAACAATTGCATGCGTAAAAAGAGTCCCACCCAGATTGCGAGCAAAAGAT
>CAYGRO010000009.1:31702-49219 GCA_964352335.1 uncultured Gammaproteobacteria bacterium
TTTTCCAACAATTGCATGCGTAAAAAGAGTCCCACCCAGATTGCGAGCAAAAGATTTCCAAAAAGCAGCGTCCACCAAAAATGTTCAAAATAGACCATCACCCCAATTGAGAAAAGGAGAGCGATCACCGCGATTTGATTTAAAGAATCAATTTGTTTTTTGGCAATACGCTTTAATGTCATAAAGAAAAAAGTGAGTAACCCGATAAAAGGAAGAAGTCCTATCCAACCAAGCTCCGCCCAAAGCAATAACCATAAATTATGAACCGGTTGATACACAAAAACATCTGCATTCGGATTTAGTTCACGGATCTTTATTACATAGGAACCAATACCCCACCCTTTGACCGGATCTTGTTCGATAACACTTTTTGCTTGGTCAATTAAATCTGCTCGCTCCATAGTTGAACGTTGACCAAGGCGCGAAGTATCATTTGCTCGTTGTGACCAAAGCGGACCAATAAGCAATGTAAGTGCAGAAAAAATAAGGGCACCAGCAATAACTTGTTTTAAACCAGAAAGAATCATTAACTTCTTTCCATATTTTGTTTTTGCTAAATAAATAAGCGAGAAGAATAAAGCAATCCACCCACAAGCAAATCCAAGCCAAGCTGTACGAGAAAATGTGAATAACAATCCAATAAATATAAAACAAAAAGTCATCAAACTTGCCATCACCTGAATACGAATTGGTTGAACTTCTTTTGCTGTAACTGTTTGCCATCGATTTTTTAGTCCTTCCATTTGTTTATAGACAGAAAAAATCCATGCAGAAGCAATAAGTCCACAAATGGTTAAAAATGCACCCAAAATATTCGGATGAGGAAAACCTCCATAGGCTCGTAACCATCTTTGGTCGGCGTATTCAATAACAGAAACACCAAGGTCACCAGGGTTTTGAGCCGACACACCTAAAAAGGTACTGGCAGATATTTCTTGTAAAAAGAATTGTTGAATCCCCCAAAGACTTTGCCATAATCCAGATGCCAAAAGCGCAATAAAAACTGCGCGTATCTTTATTGGTGCAGTGGCAAGAATAAGACCAAGAATAAATGCCTGCAATAATCGCAACCACTTTAAAAAAGCTATTGATTCAAATGGTTGCCAAAACCCTATTAAGCTTTGTGAGTCGAAAGGAAACCAGGTTACTGAAAGTAAGGCGTAGAAGAGAAATACCAAAAATAACCCAAGCACCATTTTTTGTTTCGTCGTGATTTTTTTATATTGCTCGCGAATAGAACTTCTTTTTGTAATAACCCAAAAGACCCAAACGGCGAATAAAACAAGGAAAAGAATATCCGTTAAATACAATGAAAGCCCACCATAATAAGGTGTTGTTAATGAATATTCAGCAAAAAGAAATCTTGCCTGCCATGGGAGGAGGAAGAGATAAATGATAAGTAGATAGTTTAAGATTTTTTTGAGCATAGAATTACCACCCCTCGATCCCCTCCTTTACAAGGAGGGGAAGGAACATTGTTCTTGTTCCTCCTCCCCCTGTTTCAGGGGGAGCCTGTCTGCCGGCAGGCAGGGTTGGGAGGGGGTATGTGATTAGTTAATCTTCATCATCTTTTCTCGCCACAAATCACGATAATGTCTTCGTCTATCTGTTGTATGAAATTTTAACATTGTATCTGTAACAACGACATCGGTTTGGTCCTCTTCTAGTTTAGCAAGAATATTGGCTGAAAAATGTTTTTGTTGCCATCGTTTTGTTTGCTTTTCTAAAAGCGCATGAAAAGGTTTGAGGATAAAATGTACGACTCGACTAATAAATGATCGGTTTGGCTCAATTGGACGAGCAGCCACTGGTGCGATAACACCAATATGCCCCCAATGTTCTTTATTTTCTTGTAAAAACTTCGGTAATAAACCAGCAGGGTCGTAAACAGGTAAAAGTGAGGTAAACCAATATTCAAAATAGGGGTCGTCTTCTAATAAAACATGGGAAATAGATAAGGCATCGGCAGAAACAAGAAAACTTAAACAAAATTTTCCATAATTAGATGCTTCCGTTGGACGTTTTTTACATACCTGTAATAGAGCGGCAAGAAAAAACCTTGTCTGCCAAAGTTGACCTGGCTTTGTAATAATAAATAAATCGATATCACTATTATCTGTCGCATTTAAAAACCCTAAGTTATTACAAATCGCAACTGACTCTACCCCAGGAAATGATGAAATAACTTCTAACCAATTTTTTGATTGTTTAAAAAGATCATCTGCAAGTTCACGGCTCTTTTTTCTTTGCTCAACAAAATCTAGATCTCGATCCATTAATTGATAATGACCTTGATGAAAAACAACTCGATTTTCTTGTACCATCTCTTCTAAAATTCGCTCAACATGCTCCCAAACAAATGGCTCATTTGATGTATACAAAAATCGCTTTAACTCCCCTTTTGTTAAAGGCATAGAAAACCCATCAAAGAAGGCGAGGGTTTGGATAATTGCTTGACGAGGATCTTGCTCCATATGTGCCCATGATAACCCTAAAAGCTAAAAATAACAAAAACTAAAAACCTGAAAACAATACTTTTTCCAGGTTTTTAGTTTTTCAGCTTTTCAGTTTTCCTCTACAATACTTCCTTCAAATACTTCCCAGTAAACGAGCGTTTAACCTTAGCAACTTCGGGCGGAGTCCCTTCTGCTACGACTTCCCCACCTTTATCTCCACCGTCGGGTCCCATGTCAATAATCCAATCGACATTTTTAATCACGTCCATACTATGTTCGATGATTAAAACCGTATTTCCTTTGTCGACTAATTTATTTAAGACCTGTAATAAACGTTTGATATCTTCAAAATGAAGACCGGTTGTGGGTTCATCTAAAATATACAATGTTTTCCCTGTAGATCGACGAGATAATTCAGAAGCTAATTTAATACGTTGTGCTTCCCCACCAGATAATGTTGTTGCTGGTTGACCAAGACGCAAATACCCAAGCCCCACATCATTAAGGGTAGAAAGTTTTTCAAAAACAACTTTTGTTTCTCTAAAAAACTTGCGAGCTTCTTCTACGGTCATTTCTAAAATATCGGCAATTGTTTTTCCTTTATAATATACTTCCAAAGCTTCTTTATTGTAGCGTTTTCCATGACATTCTGAACAAAGCACATAAACATCAGACAGCATTTGCATTTCGATTTTTACTTGACCATCTCCTTGGCAGGCTTCACACCGACCACCTTTAACATTGAATGAGAAATGACCTGCTTTAAACCCTTTTAATTTAGATTCTGGTTGTTCCGTAAATAAATCTCGGATATAGGTGAAGACTCCTGTATAAGTCGCTGGATTAGAACGAGGAGTTCTTCCAATCGGGCTTTGGTCAATGGTAATAACTTTATCGATATGTTCAATTCCAGTAATTTTTTTATGGTCTGCCGGTAAATCTTTGGCACGATAAAAATGATGCGATAAAGCTTTCGCTAAAATATCTGTCATTAATGTTGATTTTCCTGAACCAGAAACACCAGTAATCGCAACTAGTTTTCCTAGAGGAATATCAACGGTTACGTTTTGTAAATTAAAAGCTTTAGCTTCATGAATAGTAATCGCTTTTCCATTTCCTTTTCGATACGCTTTTGGTTTAGCAATTTTTTCTTTTCCAGAAAGATATTTTCCTGTTAAAGACTTACTATTTTTCATTAATTCTTTGGCAGTTCCTTGAGCAACAATTTTTCCTCCATGCTCCCCTGCTCCTGGCCCCATATCAATAATATAGTCAGCAGCATGCATAGTTGCTTCGTCATGTTCTACCACAATCACGGTATTGCCTAAATCTCTTAGTCGTAAAATTGTTTGAATCAATTTTTCATTGTCTCGAGAATGAAGCCCAATAGAAGGTTCATCTAAAACATAGATCACTCCTGTTAACTTGGTTCCAATTTGTGTTGCTAGACGAATACGTTGTAATTCACCACCAGAAAGAGTAACGGCAGAACGATCTAGTGTTAAATATTGCAAACCAACATTTTCTAAATAACAAAGCCGATCAATAACTTCGGCAATTAATTGCTCCATAATTCCGAAAATCTCTTTTGAAAGATTCCCTGATTTTTTCCCTGGTTTTAATTCTTTGAAAAAACCTTTCAGTTCAGAAATATTCATTTGAACCAAATCTGAAATAGACTTATCTGCAACTTTAATGGCTAAAACAACTGGCTGAAGACGTTTTCCATCACATGTAGGACAAACCATGATCCGCATGAATTTTTCAATTTCTTTGCGAACATAATCAGAATCTGTATTTGTATGCTTATTTTCTAAATCTGGAATAATCCCACCATATTTTTTCTCTCCATAAAGCAAACCTTTCAATTGCTTATCTGTTAAATTGGCGATGGATGTATCAATATCAAACCCCAAAGAGGCAATCCCTTCTGCTGTTTTTTTCATAATAGAAGAAGAATTTGCATAAACCCTTGTCCATGGTCGAATAGCTCCTTCTGAAATTGTGAGTTTTGCATTTGGAATAACTAATTCTTCGTCAACAACAAGTCGAGTCCCTAAACCACTACAAGCCGGGCAAGCACCATGAGGAGAATTGAAAGAAAAAAGTCGAGGCTCAATTTCTGGTAATTGAATATCACCGCCAGAAAAAATAAAATATTCACTAAATAAAATTTCTGGCTGGTCATCACCAATTAAAGAAGCAGAAAAACATCCATTCCCTAAATCGAGTGCTTGTTTAATTAAAGAATCAATTGCATCTTTAGGTGCACCTTGTTGAATAATACGAGAATGCACAACTTCAATTGTCCAAACTTTTGTTTTATCTAATTCAATTCCTTCTAAATCGTCTGCATCATAATAATTCCCATTGATTCGAATTTGTGGATATTCCGCTTTTCGAATTTCTGCAATAGTCCTTTTATGTGTTCCTTTTTGCTCATGAACGAGAGGAATAATTAATCGCACTTGTCCGTCTTTTGCCAACTCCGCAACTTTTTGAGAAATCTCATCTGCCGATTGTTTGCTTACTTCTTTTCCTGTTACTGGGTCATGCGGAGTCCCAATTCGAGAAAACATCAATCGTAAATAATCATAGATTTCTGTCATTGTCCCAACAGTAGAACGAGGGTTATGAGCCCCACCTCTTTGGTCGATTACAATTGTTGGAGACAATCCTTCGATTGCTTCTACATCTGGCTTATCTAAAACACCTAAAAATTGGCGAGCATAAGAAGAAAGACTTTCAACATAACGTCTTTGTCCTTCTGCATAAATAGTATCAAAAGCTAATGATGATTTTCCTGACCCAGAAATCCCTGTAAAAACAACGAGCTTTTCTCGAGGAATGGAAACAGAAACATTTTTTAAATTATGAACACGAGCTCCTTTTATTTCAATTGTTTTTGGCATGGATTTTTCTTTTTTAACGAAAATGGATTAGATGTCTGAGAGAGATTTACCAAGAAATCTTCGTCACACATTCTTCTAGATGAAAGTAGCAAGCAGTATACAAGAGAAACCCGATATGATCAAGGATTCTACCAGATATAGAGCATCATTGGCAGATAGAGCACTATTCATGGGTCAAAAAAACCAATAGTCTGATCAATCAAGTTCATCATACTATTGGTTCCCTCTTCTTGGCGTGAAGCCTCAAAGAGGAAAGCACCCGTGCAAGTTTCGTCTACACACGGAGCCCTATCGTTCATTACTCGTTTTGTTGAAGTAGTGAAAGTAGGTTGTTTAAAGAATCTCCTCTTAAAAGAGCCCATGACAAAAGAGGCTCATTGAGAAAGTTTCTTAAGGAAGGGGAAAGAGTTTCCTCATACCCCATTAGCTTCGTATATCTCGCAGCTTCAGCCATCGCTGGAACAAACCTTTGCCGATTCATTCCATCTTGAATGCCACGAATCAATCGATAGGACATCGGAAGTGTATGTACATTTCCATGCATTACCACCTGATTGATCTCTTGCCCTTGTTCAAGCCCCATCTCTTGAGCAAGAGTAGCCAAAATCTCGGCGAGAGATTCTGCACGAGTATCAGATATGGTTGCGGTAGCGTCTAATTCGATAAGTGACTCGGCAGCGACAATGAGCGCCCCCCTTATCAAATGAAGTAGTAAGGCAGGCACGGTTGTGAGAAAATCCTGGTAGAACTTAAACACAAGTAACGTACACGCTCGCGCAACAAGACGAGGGTGAATTTGATCAGCTCCTTCCGCCCACGCTTCTACGGTTGAGTAAGAAGGCGGAGTGTAGTCAAGCGCAATACAGCTCGCTCGATGACCACAAAAAGCAGCAATCTGAATTCTTGATTTCTTTTCCTCATTCATCCGTGCCATTTGACGCAACCATGCAACCTCATCTTCGATATCGTCAGTTTGTAGAAACCGTCTCTCTCGTTCACGAAACTGTTTATCACTCATCATCACCTCCTTTCTATGACTTAAGCGACAACTCTTTTTATCAGGAAATAAAACCATCGTCAATTCACCTAATCTACACAAATTATTTCTCCCAAAAAAGACAAACAAAAAAACCCGCGTATAACGAGGTTTTATACTCTAGGATTTCATTTTTAAATTACATCGGGCGTCCAAAATTTTGTCCCCAAATAATTTCAAATCCATTTTGATTGGCTCCAAATGAAAGCCCAAATCCAACTTGTGTAAAATTCGGACTCATAATATTGGCTCTATGAGCGGGACTATCCATCCATGAATCCATAACCTCTTGAACGGAGAATTGTCCTTTTGCGATATTTTCTCCTGTAAAACTTGGAACATACCCAACGGCTTTAATACGATCATGTGAGGTAAGTCCTTCTGGTGATTCATGCGCATAATAGGATCGATTTAACATATCATTGGTATGATTTTGGGCAGCTTTGTTTAACAAAGTACTTAATACCAAAGGAGCAAATCCTTCATTAATACGCTCCTCATTTAGTCTAGCTAACATTTCTGACTGCACTTGGCCTAAATCTTGTAATGATTCTGTTTCATGTGTAAAAAAATCATCTAATGAAATAGCAAAGACAACGACATAAATAGGAAATCCTTCGAACTCACCAATTCCCACTCCAATATCTTTATATTGTTCATGTACAACATTTGTGAAACTAACATTTTTTTCATTTTTCCAAACAGTCACAAGTGAGCCAGCTCCTTTATTTGTTTGAACTAAGTTTTGAGCCACTGTATGCGCCACATAATTTGTTTGCGTTAAAAAGCTCGTAATTGTTTGCCCACTTGGTGAAGTAAAATCAAAATAGTTTTTTGTTGTCATATCATTAGCCTGGGCTTGAGCTGCTTTTGATAATTCCTGTACCAACTTATAATCTGCCAACCCAAGCAATGAACGCTCTGTATTCATTGAAGCAAGAACAGTGGCTCTATCTGCAACATGCATATCACCAATTTGACCTTCAGTAGATGATCCATTTGATTTATTTGTATTTGTTTCTGGAATTTTTGAATCAATGGCAACAGGAATTGAAATCAAATTTTCTGTAGAAATCCCCAAACCGAGCTGACGCATTAACGCAAAAGCATCTTTAGGTCTTCCCAAAAAATATCGTTTTAAATCATCGGGATTTACATACCAAGCTTCTCCATTTTCTTCGACTTGTAATAAAATTTTCCCGCTTAATTGTTTGGCAAATGTTTTATTTCCAGAATCTGACGAACCAGCTTCTGCAATGAGTTGAATATTTTCATTTGATACCCCTAATCCTAATGTACGCATTAATTCAAAGGCATCATTTGGGCGACCAAGAAAATAGCGTTCCTTTGATTCAGGGTTCACATACCAAGCTTCTCCATTGTCTTCTACTTGTAATAAAATTTTTCCACTCAAGGATTGAGCAAGTGATTGGGCTTGAATTGGATCAGTTGCGATAAAAAGCAATACGCCACCAATGGCAAGCATTAGTCCAGTAATAATGATTTCAGACAATCGAAGCATAGATAATTTCATAAGTAAGCATTGAATGTTAACAGATTTATGGGTAAAAATCAAGATTCTAACTATTCGTGACTAATCACTAGCCAATAGCTGATCAATAATAGTTTCCCATGTAGATAATGGAAGAGTTCCTTGTACTAATTGACCATTTACTAACCAAGTAGGCGTTCCTCTTCCTCCATTATGTACAGCATCCGCTAAATCTTGTTGAATTGCATTTTCCCATCTTCCAGATTCATGGCAAGCAGTAAACTGAGGAATAGCTAAACCAACAGCTCTTGCCTGTTCTACAATATTTTCTTCGGTAACTGAATCTTGATTTTGAAAAAGCCTGTCATGCATAACCCAAAATTTTCCTTGTTCTTTTGCACACATAGAAGCATGAGCCAATTCTTCTGCTAAAGGATGAATACTCTTTAATGGCATATGTCTATAAACCAGTCGCAAGTCATTTGGATATTTATTAAGCAATTGCCTGATAATAGGAAATGAGGCTTTGCAAAAAGGACAAGAAAAATCACTAAATTCAACAATTGTAATTTTGGCATCATCTGGACCAAGCATAGGAGAATGATCTGGAACCAACTTTTCAGAAGCATTTAATGCTGGCTGATCTGTGGCAGATAAAAGAGAAAAACCATTACTTTCTGGTTCTACAGAATTTTCAAATTTATTCGTGAAAAAAATGAGAATAAAAACTAAAGCCAGAATAATTCCAAGATAGGTTAAAACACCATAGCCAATTTTTTTTCCAATCGTTTTTCTTGGTGAAGATTCGTGAAGCATGGTCTTAAGTTATGAGTAATAAGTTTTTTGTACTATTTTCGTATCAAGTCAACCGTCAGTTGTTAATTGTCAATTGTTTTCATACAATTACATTATACCTTGTTTATCTCTATTTATGAAAAAGAAAACAGCTGAACCCATTGAAACGCGTCAGTCAAAACGTGCAAATAGAAAAGCCAATCAAAAAAAGATGGCGGTTCATGGGCGAAGTATAAAAAAACAACGAATCAATAAACAATCAACAAAGCCTCAATAAACCATTAGTAAATGGAGTATTGAGGTGAAAATCGGGATAGCTAATTGTTTACTGCTCATTGTTCAGCACTACTTGACTATTTTCTTATTTTCCGCTATATTTAGCGCATCATTGAGGGCTTCCCTCATCTTTTATTTACCCTATAACTGACAGTCTGAACTCGTCTGCAACTTAATCTGCATTCGTCTGGAACTCGTCTCACAAGAATTATGAACTCTCCTCTTATTGTCGTACAAATGATCTCTGGAATCTTAATGATGGCTGCTATTCTTTTACAACAACGAGGAACTGGTTTAGGAAGCGCTTTTGGTGGAGGTGGAAATGTCTACCGAACGAAACGCGGTATTGAACAAGTATTATCTTACTTCACCGTTGCAATGTCATTTGTTTTCTGTCTTTCATCGCTATTTGTGGTGATCTTTTAAAACAGTCTTTAACGTTTATTACTTACCACCCCTCAATCCCCTCCTAAATTAGGAGGAGAAGGTAAATTAAGTAGAAATACTTCCCCCTCATAATTTAGGAGGGGGTCAGGGGGCGGTATTTTCAACCATGTTAAAAAAATTACGAAAAAAACTTCCCCAAAAACTGAAGAATTCGAAAGTTTGGGAAGCTCCATCTTCGAAAGCCCAACAAAGGCTTGCTTTTGAACAAGAACTTGTTTGGCAACAAAAAAAGCATAAACGGCTACCAAGCTGGAGACAATTTAAATATATTTCTAGTTTCTTTTCCGCAAGAGAACGTTTTTTTGTACTCACATCAATTCTCTCTATTGTCTTTGCCATCTTTTTAGGTGGATATATGACCTACCTACAATTTGTGACCGTTGTCCCAGCAGAAGGTGGTTCTTATTCAGAGGCATTAATTGGATACCCTCTCTATATCAATCCTGTTTTAGCAAATACAAATGATATCGACCTTGATTTAACAAGTCTTCTTTTTTCTGGGCTTCTACAGTATGACCAAGAATTACAACTAGAATCTGACTTAGCCGAATCATGGGAAATCACAGATGACGGTAAAATTTATACCCTTACATTAAGAGAAACTTTAAAATGGCATGATGGTGAGCCTTTAACCATTGATGATGTTATTTTTACTTATAAAGCAATCCAAGAACCAGCTGTAAACTCTCCACTTGTTTTAGCATTACAAGATGTCAATATTTCTAAAGTGGACGATCGAACAATTGAATTTGATTTAGCAACACCCTTTAAACCATTTGAATCTATTTTGACCATTGGAATTATTCCACAACATTTATGGTCTAATTTACCAGCGAGTAATATTCGATTAGCTGAATTAAATATCAAACCTATTGGATCTGGACCTTGGAAATTTTCTAAACTAGAAAAAGATAAACAAGGAAATATTCATTCTTATACTGTCATTCCATTTGAAGAATATCATTTGAAAAAACCGTATATTCAAACCCTTACTTTCAAGTTTTACCCTGATTTTGGCACAGCTATCGAAGCGGTGAATAGTAATAAAATAGAAGGAATGAGTTTTGTTCCACGACAGCTAATTTCTAGCCTTACAAATGCACAAAATAATGCCACTCATCACTTACAATTGCCTCAATATACATCTATCTTCTTTAACGAAGACAATAATGCTGATTTAAAAGATAAGACCATTAAAGAAGCACTTGCCTATAGTATAGATAGAGACCGACTGGTAAATGATGTTTTAGATGGCTTAGGGAAAAAAGTAGATGGCCCACTTTTACCAGGGCTTTTAGGTTATGACCCAGATTTTGAAGGATATCCCTATAATCCAGTAGAAGCGCAGAGACTCTTAGATGAAGAAGGGTGGGTAGAAATCTCAGCAGAAGAATATGTCGCATTAAAAACGGAATCATTAACAGAAGTAGACTCAGATGAAGACGAACAAGCACTTCAGCCCCCAGTTGACCCTGTCTTAATTGAAACAGGAAAACAAGCAATGTTTAGAGAAAAGGATGGTGCGTTTTTAGAAATCAAATTAACCACTGTCGACCAACCAGAAAATATTCGAGCCGCAGAAATCATCCAAAATGCCTGGCAAACCATCGGTTTTAAAGTAGAGCTTGACATTGTACCCGTAAATCTATTAACCTCAGATCTTCTACCTTCAAGAGACTATGAAGCATTGCTTTACGGACAAATCTTAAATGTCTTCCCTGATCTCTATACCTTTTGGCATAGCTCGCAAATTGAATACCCCGGTTTAAACTTAGCTGGGTATGCAGACGCTGATGCCGATGAATTACTTGAAAAGGCTCGTGAAAGTATAGACCCTATAGAACAAATCGAAAGCTACCAAGCATTTCAACAACAATTATCTGAGGACTTACCAGCACTATTCTTATTTAGTCCTCAATACACATACCTAACACCAACAAAAATCAAAGGGATTACCGTTTCCCAAATCACAATACCCGCAGATAGATGGAAAAATATCAATGAATGGTATATTAAAACAAAGCGGGAGTGGAAATAGGTCTCATGGCGCATGGAGCACGTTGGCTGGGCAACCAAACTGAATCATGTCCCATGTGCACCATGAATAGTATTCCATGTACCATGTTCCATGAATCATGTACCATAAAGATGAGGTCATTCGTATCCTGTTTCGGCAATTTGCTGGAACAACTACGCATGATGTCTGATAAGACATAAACGTACAAATAAAGTAATCAATTGTCGAACGATTATTTTCAATAACTAACGCTTATCTAAATAATGATAAGCACTTATTAATTTATCGATTCATGAGCTTTGATGGTTTTTGCACCATATAACAGGTCTCATGAATCATGCAAAAAAATGACAGCACAACCAAGAAAGACGCCGACAACAAACCGAGCTCCACAAAAGAGAACTCCAGATCGAGCGCCTTCAACAAAACCAAATACACAAAAAAGTTCTACTCCACAAAGCCGAACTCGAAGTAGTGCACCCACTAGAGGACGAAAAGGACCACAACGAGGTGGTGGCGGTAATCGAAGAGGAAGAATCCCTTCTATTGCCCCAGATTTATCAGAATTCCAAAGCCAAATGATGGTGACATCCACTGGTGAACGCGTTGTACGTGTTCCTGATGGAAAAGTATGGAATGATAATAAATTACGTATTTACGCTTTAGGTGGATTACAAGAAGTAGGAAGAAATTGTACCGTTTTAGAATACAATGATGATATTATTATCATTGATCTTGGGCTACAATTTCCAGAAGAAAATATGCCTGGAATCGATTATATTATTCCAAATATTTCTTCTTTAAAAC
This sequence comes from uncultured Gammaproteobacteria bacterium, assembly GCA_964352335.1. GTDB lineage: Bacteria > Patescibacteriota > Patescibacteriia > VMEV01 > CAYQCH01 > CAYGRO01. The sequence goes on from CAYGRO010000009.1 coordinate 43,941, forward strand.
CGAAAGCAAAAAATGTTCGAGGAGTTTTTATTACTCATGGACATTTTGACCATATCGGAGGAATCCCACATATTCTTCCAGTCTTAGGAAACCCTCCTATTTATATGGCCCCATTAACAGCGGGAATTGTAAAAGCTCGTTATGACGAGTTTAATGCGCCCCCTATGAACGATTTAAATATCGATTCAACTGTTAAATACAAATGTGGAAAAGCTTTTGAAGTAGAATTTATCCGAATGAATCACAGTATTCCAGATACATTTGCCGTAATTGTTCACACTCCTGTTGGAAGTGTTATGCATACGGGTGACTTTAAAATCGACAAAAACAATCCTTTCGACAAACCAGCCGATGTACAAAAAATGAAAGACTTGGCTAAAAAAGGATTGCGTGTCCTATTGGCCGATTCAACAAATGCTGAACGACCAGGGAAACAAACATCAGAAGGTGATGTCTTAGAAGAATTAGATAACTTTATTGCGAATGCTCCAGGAAGAATTTTCATTGGAACATTTGCTTCTATGATTTCTCGTATCCAAATGGTTTTGCAACTTGCAGAAAAATACGGACGAAAAGTTGTTATTGAAGGACGAAGCATGCATACCAATGTGGAAGTTGCACAAAAATTAGGTTACTTAAAATTCAAATCATCAACAATTGTTGAACCACAAGACGCACTTAAACTTCCATCTAAAAAAGTTATTGTTGTTGGAACAGGAGCTCAAGGTCAAAAGAATGCTTTCTTAATGCGTTTGGCAACCGATGAACACAGACATTTCCACTTAAAAGAAGGAGATAGTGTTATTTTCTCTTCTTCAGTTATTCCAGGGAATGAACGAACTATTCAAGGTCTTAAAGATACACTTTGGCGAAAAGGTGCCCGAGTGTTCCATTACCAAAACTTAGACGTTCATGCTGGTGGACATTGTAAACAAGAAGATCTAAAAGAATTCTACGATGTCATGAAACCAGAATTCATGGTTCCAATCGAAGCGTATCATTATATGTTACGTATTCATGAACGATTAGTGGTAGAAGAAATGGGACATGACCCAAAGAAAGCCTTCGTTTGTGATAATGGACAAATCATGGAATTTACAAAAACTGGTGGAAGAATTACCAATGAATACGTAAATTCTGAATATGTCTTTGTAGACGGAACCGGAGTTGGAGATGTAAGTCATGTGGTATTACGTGACCGTATGCATCTTTCTTCAGATGGAATGGTAATCGTTATTGCCCAAGTAGATAACCGAACAGGTCAATTAGTAGACCACCCAGATATTATCTCTCGTGGATTTGTGTATATGAAAGAAAATAAAGAGCTTATTAACCAAGCACGTAAAAAAATTACAGAAATCCTTAAAGATAAAGACCCAAATTCTGGAGCAGACCCAGCTTACTTGCGTGATAAAATCCACCAAGGTTTAGCGCAATTCCTCTACCACAAAACTCGGCGACAACCAATGATTTTGCCGATTATTATGGAGGTATAGGGTTAAATACGGAAACTCAGTACAGACTAAAAACCTCGCTTGATGCGAGGTTTTTTATTTAGTAAAAAAAGAAAGGAATGCGAGAAATCCTAGCAAGCTATTTAGATAAGGAAAATACCAATAAATCCTTTCAATGTCTTTTTTTGAAAAGAAAATAACTACTGGTAAAGCAGGATAAATCAGTGTTACGAATACAAATGGATATTGCCAACCCGAATTAATCACCAGCAAAGAGAAAGCCGACCATAAGAGAAAACAAGTAAGCAATGAGCCATTTTTACCTAGCAAAATTGCCGATGTAAAAAGACCAGCTTCTTTGTCCGCCTTAATGTCAGGGATAGCAGAATATAAATGCATGGCAGCCGTCCAACAAAGGGTTAAAAGAAGCACCGAAAAGCTGACCATCTCCCCTGTTAAGGCTGAATAAGCAATAAAACCAGGGAATGCATATAAAATATTTGAGGCTGAATCAATAATCGGTTTAGATTTAAACCGAAATGGTGGGGCGCTATAAAATGTAGCGAGTAATGTATAGGCGACAAGCAATACTTTTGCAATTGTATTTGGTTGAAAAAAAACGAATCCAGCGGTAATAAATAAAGAAAAAAAGAGGAGTAACTTTAGTACTGCTATTTCTTTTATTTGTAATAAATGTTCCTTAGTTTGCTTTTTAGGATTTAAGGCATCCGTTTCACGATCAAAAAGATCATTTATTCCATATAAATAAAGATTAGCTATTATAAGAAAAAAGAAAAAACTGCTTATAGCCAATAACGAAGGGTTAAAAAAATCTCCGCCCCCAAAGAGAAATCCTAAGAGATATGGCCCAGCTAAATAAAACCAAAATCTTGGTCGAGAAATTTGCAAGAGAGTGAGAGCGGACATTAGTAATTACGTGAAAGATTATAGTCAACAAACCAAAGGAGTAACTCTTTTAACTTCGGCTGTTGTAAAGCGTCAATTTTTGTTCTCGCTTGTTCTGCATAATCATGAGCTAGATTATGTACGGTTGAAAGAACATCATTCTTTATTAAACAAGATCTGACAAATTCAATATCTCCCTCTGTAAGGACAGATTTACCAAAGATTGAATGAAGTTTTTTCTTATCATCTTCAGTAGCTTTAGAAAAAAGGTAATAAGAAAATAATGTTTTTTTATTGGAAGAAATATCTGAACCCACGGGCTTTCCAATTGTTTGAGCATCGCCAAGTAAACCGATTTCATCATCTTTAATTTGAAAAAGGATTCCTAAACAAATACCAATTTCTTCTACTTGCTTAATCTCTGCTTCTGTTGCTTCTGCCGCTATAGCACCTACCATCATAGGTAAAGAAAATGTATATCGGGCGGTTTTATAGGTATAAGCAGTAATAACTTCCTCAATTTCAGGGTGTTCATTTCTATAACCAAATTCTGAATCAATCATTTCTGCTTGACCCACCAATGCCATTTCTTTTGCGATAAAGGCCGAAAGCTTATTCTTTATTAAAGGATCAATTTCTGCTTGGATCATTAATTCAAAGGCAAAGAAAAAACCAATATCACCAGCACAAATGGCTAAACTTTGAGAAAGTAACTTTGGTTGATTTGGATAATTTTGTCTGTATTGCTCTGGAATAGAAGGCCCTCCTCGACGTAATTCATCTTCATCAATAATGTCGTCATGAATAAGCAAGCTTGAATGACAAAACTCCAATGCTGCCGCAATAGGAAGTAATGAATTTGTGTCAGAAAGTCCAAAATGTTCCGCGGTTTTAATACAAAGATTTGAACGAAGCAATTTTCCCTTGGGGACAAATGCTTGAAGTTTTTCCGTCAGCTCTGAACCAAAAGAGGACATTTGTGAAAAGGTCGTTTGTGATTGTAAAAAACGTTCAATCGTTTTTTTAATTTGCTCTGTATTTGTAAAAAAATCTTCAGGCATAAATACTCAAACAATTTTTAATACCGGTGATAATAATTAACCACTTTGGTGGCTTCATTTTCTTTTCAAAAATGATTTGTGGGTTTTTCTCAATTTGCTTTGCAGTCCAGCCATACATATCAGACGCCGTTTTGATTGGAATACGGAATCGTTTAGGTAAAAAAGCAAATCCAGACCTTGCTTCTGCATCCCATTGTTTATACTGGTTTATTTGCTTTTTGTAAAAACGAATAAACTCATCCCTTTTACGTTGCGCTTCCTCTTTTGATAGAGTCGCGAGATCAAATTGTGACCATTCCGATTTTGGAAGATACCTTCTACCCAATACTAAATCTTCATCAAGATCTCGTAAAAAGTTAATATATTGCATTGCACGGCCTAGCATTTGTGCTGTGGTATGCGATTCAACTGGTAGACGCATAATTTTTGCCATCATTAATCCAATCACCTCTGCCGAACCATAAATATAGATGAGTAATTCATCCATGGTCGCATAATCAGATTTTGTTAAATCCATTTCCATAGAATCCAGAAAGGCATCAATCCATGATTTTTCAAATGCAAGTTTTTTGGCCAAGAAAACAAAGTCATCAATAATTTCATTCCCGGAGGGACTTCCCCGCCAAGATTGTTCGAATTGATTTTTGAAATTGAAAAACTGTTCTTTTTCTTGCGGGATTGCATCAACGTAATCATCTGCTACGCGAACAAATGCATACAGTGTTGTCACTTCGGCCAAAGTCTCTTTTGGAAAAAAGAAACTAGAATAAAAATAGGTTGTACTTCCCTTTTTAAAAATCTTTTTTTTATTCATAGTCTTTTTTAATTAAGCCCACAAGATTTTCCGCAGCAATAATAACCATAGGAACCCCAATACCAGGATGCGTATATTGCCCTGTAAAATAGAGGTTATTAACCTTTTTGCTCTTTTGTTTTGGCCTAAAAACTGCTGATTGCATTAATGTATGAGCCAACCCCAAAGCCGTTCCCTTATAACTATAATAATCTTGATAAAAATTTCTATGAGAATAAATTTGTTTTACTTCAATCGCATTTGCAAACTGAGTTCCTAACTGACTCTCGATATCTTGAATAATTTTATCTGCATAGGCATTTCGTTTTTCGTCGGTATCTGTTAAGCCTGGTGCTATAGGAACAAGCACAAAAAGATTTTCTTTTCCTTCTGGAGCAAGTCCCTTTTCTGTTTTATTTGGATTGCAAATATAATAAGAAGGCTTATCTGGCCAAGAAGGATTTCTAAAAATTTGATCAAAATGTGCTTCCCAATCATTCGCTAAAAATAAATTATGATGCTGTAAATTAGGCAATTCTTTATTTATCCCTAAATAGAGAATAAAAGCAGAAGGAGCAATTGTTCTCTTTTCCCAATAGTTTTTTGAATAGCTTCGGTCTTTTTCTTCCAATAAGGCTTGCTCTCCATGAATATAATCGCCTGCCATAATAACAAGATCCGCTTCATATCGCTGGTCATCTGTTATTGCTGCTTTTGCCCTGCCATTTTCTACTTCTATCTTTTTTACATCTTGGTTATAAATGATTTTTACACCTTGTTCTTTTGCAAGCTCTTCAATTCCTTGAGCAACAGCATTCATTCCACCAGCTGGATACCAAACACCTAAATTGAAATCTACATGCGACATTAAAGAATAAATTCCTGGTGTATTTTTTGGATCCCCTCCTAAAAAGACCATGGTATAGGACAAAATTTTATACAGACGATCATCTTTAAAATAGTTATGCAATAATCGATCTAAGCTCGCAAAATAATCAAATGATAAACCCATCTTGGTAAAAGAGCGGTCTAGCATATCACTGAATTTTTCATAGGTTTTGTAAA
>CAYGRO010000010.1:0-37270 GCA_964352335.1 uncultured Gammaproteobacteria bacterium
ATTCTGCTGATGTGTGACCGCTCTTAGGTGTTCTGGGTTCACGCACGCACGATTATTGCAGATGTGGTCAATCTCTTTTCCACACGGGATAGGGCCATTAAAATCTTCGAACGACACCCTGTGCGCCAAGGTTTCCTTTTTCCCGTGGGGCATAGTGACCCCAGTCCGACCATACCCGCACTTATCTCTAGAGCCGTCCCACTCCCAACAGCCAGTTTTAGGGTCGAAAGAAGACCGCTGTGTGATCCGCGCTTTTGGTGTTGATTTCGCAGGCATTATCGGCCCACCTCTATGAACTGAATTTCGGGATGGTTGGCGAGCATGATGCGGACCCTCATGCGATAGTCCGACCGCGCCGCACCACGCTGGCTCTTGCCCCCCTTGCAGTCTTCGCAAACTCGCGTGTTTCCTCGCGTGTATTCGAAGTCGGGGGTGTATTTGCCGATGGACTTCGGCCCGTCTGGGGTGTGTGCCAGCAGGTCGAACACCGGATGCACCAGCAGCCCGCTGATCTCGCCTGCCATCTCCATCATGCGAAGGTCGGCGTATCGTCTCATCTCTGCCCCGCTGTCGAACGTATGGCCGTCGAGGTGGTGCTTGCGGGCGTGGTATTTGTTGGTCACACGGCCTCCGTTGAAAATCCCCCCGGCGCTCTGGAGCCACGCCGGGGGTAGGTGGGGAGGGAGACGCCCAAGGTGGGCACCCAGAAACCCCAGCAGCCGGACTGTTTGGGGTTGGGGGCGATAGGTGTTCGCGGGGGTTAGCCGAGCGACGTGGGGACGGTAGGCCCCGACGTGTACTGCCGCTCCTGCCCCTGCCCCTTTACGGCGTATCGTTTCAACATTTCCTGCTCGCGTATCCGGTTCTCCTCCTCCCGCTTCGCCATCGCGTCAGCCAAAGCCTTGATGAAATCAGCACCTGCCTGAAGTTCGTCCGCAGAGAAGAGTTCAATGTCGATTTTCATGCTCTCAGTCCTTTCGTTGTGTTGGGGTGGTGCCGACCGATCCGATGGGGAGTCTGACCGGTCGGCACCCAAGCGCCGTGGAAGCGTCGGCGCTATCCGGTAATGCCGACCACGTTGTCCTCCGCGCCGAGTTCGCGGACGATGTGGTTCAGCTTGTTCTGCATTGAGTGAACGAGTTTCAGGCAAGCGGCTTTTTCGGCTGGCGTGATCCGATGCCCACCGGGGCCGGTCGGTGACTTCGCCGCACGGATGGCCTCACAGAGCCGACCTTGGGCGATGGACACGTCGAAAGCGGCATCGCGAAGATCCATCCTTGGGCCTGCCCACTCGACCGAGTTGTTCGAACGGGTCAGCCAATCGGCAAACGGGGTTTCACCAAATTCCGCCTTGCACGCCGCGTCGAGGATGGCGGCTTCCCGCGCCTGCAATTCATGATGTGCATCGGGATCGGAGCATTGCCGGATATAACTCTCCGTCTTGCCGATCAGTTCGGAGACGTGGGCATATCCGAGCCGGTCACAGACGCGGACGATTGCTTCGTGGCGACTTCCGATAGGGCGAAGTTTGGTCATGGTGCAAAATCCCCAGTTGTTTTCACGCGACAGATTCAGAAGCGTTAATTAAGTTTCTGGACATGGAACGGACATTGGACATCACGCGGCCCGCGACACGGAATTTTCGGAGATTGCCTCTAACTCAGAGCGAGTCGCAAAACCGGCATCGATCAATCGATACCAATGACGTTGCGGGACGCCGCGAATGGCCCATTTTCGAACCGCGTGCTCAGAGCAGTCACAAAGAGCAGCTGCGCCTAGAACGCCGCCAGCCCGTTCAACGATGTCCTTGTGCGTTGTCATAGGATGGACAATATGGACTTATTGGACAATCGTCAAGACACTTTGTCTAGTGATTTCGTGCGGAAGCGGGCATATGTTCCGCCTATGCACTGGACAGAAAAACTTTCGCGGGAATTAAGCCTCCGAGACCTCACGTTGAAAGACGCGGCGGTGGGGGCAGGCGTTGACTACGACACGCTTGCAAAACAGGTGCAGCGCCGCACCGATAACCCGCGCGGGAGGACTATTGAGAAACTAAATAAATTTTTAGGCGAAAACATTGATTCGGGCGCGAAATACACTGATACTCATGGTCGCAAGCTAACCAACATATTTGAGTTGGACGTGCGGGCAGCGGGCGGCGCTGGGTTGGAGACACCGGAGCGAGAGCAAATAGTAAATGAATGGTCGCTTCCGACCGAGATGCTGACCGCGCAGACAACCGCCCCGTCGAAGTCTCTTCGGATCATAACCGTAATAGGGAACTCAATGGAGCCGGATTTCCGGCCCGGTGAACGTGTGTTGGTGGATACCGACGACCGATGCCCATCGCCAGCCGGAGCCTTCGCGCTCTGGGATGGATTCGGCCTGGTTGTCAAATACGTTGAGGTTATCCCCGGCAGTGACCCCGTGACGGTGCGTCTAATTTCCCGCAATTCAGTTTTTGAGACATACGAGCGCCCTGTCGAGGATATACATATCAACGGGCGGATCATCGGAAAATGGCTCTGGACATAGGCTGGTATTTTTTTGTCCGCTCAATGGACATTTAGTCTTGCAATGTCCGTTCATTGGACTTAATGTCCATCCCGTGCCCCGCAGTTGGGGCTACCCGGTAGCAGACGCCGCGACAGGCAGCACCGGTCAACTGAATGGGTCGATACGCCGGGGGTGACACACCCGCCCCCGGCACCATTCAGAGGGGAGATGGATATGACCGCCCAAGAGATATTCGACACGGTTGCGCGGCACCTACTCACGCAGAAAGCAGAGTCATTTCTGGAACAAAAGATGGGGGCCTGCGCGTATCGCGGCGGCAAAGGGAGGAAGTGCGCTATCGGGTGCTTGATCCCTGACGAAGCGTACGACCCGAAAATGGAAGGTTTGGCCGTAGATATCTTGATTAAGAATTACCCCGCCGCGATACCCAACGCGCGGGGGAACGCACAATTTTTGATCGATCTACAGCGCATCCACGATGCGAATCTAGTTGACGATTGGGCTCACCACCTCCTGAGGGTGGCATGTTTGTACGGACTTTCCGGCTCCGTTGTTCATGACTTCACCAAAGGGGCCGCGTGATGACCTCCATCATGGAAGCCCACTGGGAACGCCGCGCCCGACTGGCGGAGAAGCAATACAGCATCGCCGTAGACGCGCTTGAGCAGATCGCCAAGGTCCGCGTCGCGTCATTTCAGCATCCCGCGTCTCGCATTCAGGACATTGCACACGACGCGCTCGGCAAGATCGACGCGCTGACAGCCGAGCATGAGAAGGAGTCCGCGTGATGGCTGATACCAAGTTTACGCCGGGGCCTTGGTTTGTGGGCGATGAACGCAGCGAATACGGACGGCTTCAGGTTTGCGCGCCAGACATTGACGACTCCCCCTGGATTGTCGCTGAGGTCGTTCTTGGCGCGGGTTACAAGGTCGAACCGGAGCACGCCAACGCCGCCCTGATAGCCGCAGCTTCGGAGATGTATCAGGCCATCGTCGACTTGACCGAAATTGTCGACTCCACGCATCCGTCAGCGCCTGCGTATCTCGATGAAGCCCGCGCAGTCCTCACCAAAGCACGGGGAGGTAAGTGATGGTCCGCGACCAATCCAAACACGACCCGCGCTCCGATACGTTCCAAGACGCTGACGATGCCGTTCAGTTCATGATCGACCGGGCGAACTCTCTGATCGAGGACATGCGCAAGGGTGCCGAGACCGAGATTGAAGACGATGTCGAGGACATCATCAAGGGCATTCAGGACAACGTGATCGGTGAGTTGAACGGCCTTCGCGCCAAGATCGAACTCCGCAACAATGGGGTGGCAGCATGACCGAGATCCGCGCCGCTCACATCATCGGGGGGTACGCCTTCGCAGCACTGCTGATCGTTGCGGCTGGCAGCTTCGCGCTCGGCTTTCTGGTGGCGTCATGAATTACGAGCATGTCGCACTTATCACCGTGACCGTAGCCGTAATGGCGCTGGTCGCTCACGCAATGTTTGGAGTGGGGAATATGCCATGACCCGCCACCGCCACGACATGCCGCTAGAGAACGCGCTCAGAGCGACATGGACCGCCAGCATGTACCTCGCCGGACGGTTCGAGCCGAAGAACCCGCGCGAGATCCTGTCGGCGGTAATGATCGACCTCGTGAACCTCTGTGGCCACAGCAACCCGACCGTTAGCAATGCCGCAAAGCGCGCGGCGCAGCGGTTCGGGATTATGGGAGAGATTTGATGACCGAAAAATCAACACTTGCCGAGGCTCTGGCGAAAGCCCAAGCCAACATGCAGAACGCGCCGCTGAACAAGACCAACCCGCACTTCAAATCGAAGTACGCTGATCTTGCCGCGATCCGCGATGCCGTGACGCCTGCCCTGTCCGCAAATGGGTTGGCAATCACGCAAACCCCGACATTCCGCGACGGTGCTTTCGTGCTGGTCACGACGCTGCGCCACACCGGAGGCGAGACGGTCGAGAGCATCTATCCGCTTGCCGTCGACAAGCCGCAGGTTATGGGGTCCGCGCTGACATACGCCCGGCGATACAGCCTTGCCGCCATGTGCGGGATTGCTGCCGACGAAGACGACGACGCCAACGCCGCTCAGACCGGGACCGCAAAGCCAATCGCGGGCACCAAATCAGGCGCACCGGATCAGCGGGTTATGGCTCCCGAGGAAGAAGCCGAGGCGATGGCCAAGGCTCAGGAATGGGCCGACGCACTCATTGAGAAGATCCAGGCCATCGACGACGAAGCCGCGTTGGATGCGCTCTGGCAGAAGTCCGAAGCCGGGTTGAAGCGGTTGCACAAGCGGCTTCCCGACGCATACCAGGAAATCATGACAGCGGAACAGCGCACGCGCGACCGCATTTATACCCGAAGGAGTGCCGCCTGATGCTTAACCTCAATCTCACCGGGAAAATCGGCAAGGACGCCGTGACCCGCATCACACAGGGTGGCGATAACGTCACCAGCTTCACCGTGGCCGTCAACATGGGCAGCGGCGATAAGAAGCGCACCGAATGGGTGGACTGCGCCCTGTGGGGCAAGCGTGGCGACGCGTTCTGTCAATATCTCACGAAGGGCACGACCGTCAGCGTATGCGGTCAGCCGCGCATCCGGCAATACGATGCCAACGGCGAACACCGCGCTCAGATGCAGATCAGCGTATCGGAGATCAGCCTGCACGGTGGATCGAGCAAGCCCGCCGACGACAGCACCAAGTGGGATGCACCCGCCGAAGACCTGTCAGACGAAATCCCGTTTTAATGGAGGACAATATGCTAACACAGCAATATATGCGTGGGCCACACCACGCCACGACCAGCCTAGTACCAGAATGCACCCAAGGCCGGATGAAACTCGCAAAGCCTCGGTCAGCGAAAAGCCTTTTTATAACTGCGGAGCCAGCCGTATGGGCCGCAGCGTTTGGCGGAGACTTTGAGCACTTGCGATATCGTGTGACTGGCACGCCTTCGCGTGGGTTTTGTGTGGAGACGCAGCCACATGGGCGATATGGGATCGGGGCCACGCCTTACGGGATCGGTTTGGCGTTCCCGATCAGTGGCATGGCAGATATCAGCAAGAAAAACGCGCACTTGTCGCCGATCTTTGTTGATTGCACATCCACGACATCAAAGGTCAAATCCGATCCATTTGACTGGACGCCGTTGATTACGTTCGCGAAAGAATCAACACCGGCAGTCACCCCAAATCCAGACATTCGGAAGACGACCCCGGTTCGCGTTGAAAGGTTCGTTGAACCGCCCCTTGAAACTCGGCCTTCAGTTTCAGAACCGGTTGTCGGGCTTAAGGCAATTAGGAAATCAATTAGGGATGTCAATGAAGGCATCTCTAACACTGATTTCCCGATCAGCCTTTCAATTCAAGACGGCAAGTTGATCGCGCTGGTGGAACTGTCGTGAAACCCCGTATCCCCCGCACCGTTCCCACCTCCAATCGTGGACCAAATCCGCGACGGAGCCGGACGCATCTCGACTTCATCCGGGATCTGCCCTGCTGCGTCTGCGGCAAGGCCCCCCGGAGCGAAGCCGCGCACGTTCGGATGGGAACGGACGGGGGAATGGGACTGAAGCCATCGGACAAGTACACGGTGCCGCTCTGCGCGCGCCACCACCGGGAACAGCACCAGCACGGTGAAGTTTCATTCTGGGCAAGCCGTGGCGTTGATCCTACCGGGTTTGCCGAACACCTATGGACGAAGTCCGGGGATTTGGCAGCAGGCCAACGGGCGACGCTGAGGACATTGCAGGACGTAACGATGAAGAGGACGGCATGACCGCGACAACATGGATGAAAGAGCTTGGCGGGAAGCTGGTGCCAGCAGACGAGGCGTCGCGCGCCATCCTGGCGAAGGTCAAGACGGGCGAGTTGGTGCAGGTCGAAGTCAAGCGCCCTCGCAACATTATGCACCACAGAAAGTTTTGGGCGCTCGCAAATGTAGTGTATAGTAATCAGGAGCATTACCCAAGCGTTGACGCCCTGGTGGCCGCACTAAAAGCCGCTGTTGGGCACTGCGATTTAGTCCCCGGCAAGGGTGGCAACTTGGTCGCGGTCCCGAAGTCGATTGCGTTTCACAAGATGAATCAATCCGAGTTTGAGGCGTTCTACGAGAAGTGCCTCGACGTTATCGCCAAGCATTTCCTTCCGGGTGTCGAGACAGACGCTCTGCGGGCAGAGGTTGAAGGATTCCTGACATGACCGACCGTATAACAGACGAGATGGTCGAGGCGGCTGCGCGGGAGTTTTTTCGAGCCTGTTTCTATGAGCCTGACGAGATTGACCAGCACCAGAAGCGCCAATCAGGCGGGTGGTTGAGAACAGTTTTCGCAGCCCGCGCCGCCCTATCCGCCGCTCTGCCCCTCATGGACGGGTGGCAGCCGATTGAGACCGCGCCGAAGGACAACAAAGCGCGGCTTGTTTGGTGCCCTGCGTGGCGAAACACATACATCGTTTCGTGGGTTGTCCCGCTGGACGATAAAGCCAAGCCCAACCCCGATGCGGGGCACTGGTCGCATTTTGGCGGCGGGTATCGACCTCTGACGGAAGCGCCAACGCATTGGATGCCCCTCCCACCCGCACCGAAGGGGGAGTGAGACGATGACTGACACCAAAGACGACACTCCCGCATACCCCGTCACCGCTGGCAATCATGTCCACGCTACCGGCATGAGCCTTCGGGACTATTTCGCGGGGCAGGCGCTGGCGGGGTTGGCTACAAAAGGGTGGGCGATTTCGGCTCCAGAAGCGGCTTACGAAATGGCCGACGCCATGCTCCGCGCCCGTGAACAGGGGGAGGGGTAGATGGATGACGAACGCGGCCTTACCCAAGAAGATGTCAGCAACATGATCGGCGACGGGGCTTGGGAGACGATTGACGGGCCAGCGTGGCGGACGTTCCGCGACCTCAAGGCCGAGAATGAGCGGCTGCGGGAGGCGCTGGAACAGATAGCAACAGGCGATGGCGTGTACGGACAACAGGCGCATGAATACAAAAAGATCGCCCGCGCCGCTCTCGCCACCCCCGACCACACAGCAGGATAGGAGGCGACGATGCGACTCCTGACATTCAGCGAATGCAAACGACGCCTCGACCCGGATGGTGGTGGTATCGTCACGGAATCCTGGCTCCGCAGGCAATTGCCATCGGTGAAGGTCGGCAAGCGCCACCTTGTCCCGGAACCGAAGTTCATCGACTTTTGCAAGGGGTTACTCGACCAATGCCAAGGCGAAACACCGGCCCAAGAATCATGTGGCGCAAAGACGTCAGCCGCTACGTCATCCGCTGGTACGAAAGCGGCACAAAGCGCGAGCGTGCAACGGGCACGGACGACTATCAACGCGCTGTTGAAGCCCTCTCCGCCTATCTTGCCGAGCAACCAATCGCCACCGGCCCAAGTCGTGCCGATCAACTCCAAATCGCGGATGTCCTGACGATGTATCTGCGCGACCGCCAAGGCCACGTTGCCGACATTGAGAGGCTGGCATATGCCGCAAGCCCTCTCATTGCATGGTGGGGCGAACGGACTGTGGACGCCATCCGGGGGAACACCTGCCGCGCCTATACGGCTGCGCGGGTGAAAGCCGGACGCAAGGAATCAACCGCACGCAAGGAGCTATCGACGCTCCAAGCCGCGATCAACCACGCGCATCGGGAAGGCACCCTGATAGAGCCGCGCGCCGTCACGCTCCCGCCGAAGCCACCCGCCAAGGAACGATGGCTGACCCGCTCGGAAGCCGCTCGAGTGCTCTGGGCCGCTCGAGTGTCGCCTCATGCCGTCACGTTCATTCGGATTGCTCTGGAGACGGGAGCGCGCCACCGGGCAATTCTGGGGTTGCGGTTCGTCGAGAATGTGCAGGGGGGCTGGATCGACCTGGAGCGCCGTCAGATCCACTTCAACCCGGCCGGACGCAGGCAGACTAAAAAGCGCCGGACGGGCGTGCCGATCTCCGAAAGCCTCGCGCGGCATCTCGCGCACGTCCGCAACGTCAACCGCTCATACGCAATCGAGTGGAAGGGCGAGCCGGTCGCCAGCGTCAGAAAGACCATAGCCGCCGCTGTGAGGCGCGCGGGGATCGACCACATGACGCCGCACACATTTCGGCACACCGCGATAACCTGGGCGTGCCAGCGCGGCTTAGACCCGTTCAAGGTCACGGGATACTTCGGGGTCTCAATGGAAGTCCTGCAATCGACCTACCTGCATCATCATCCTGACCATCTGCGGTCTGTGGTGCGGCGTGGAATGGGAGAGAAGTGATGGGAATAACGATGGACCTAGACGAAATGCGCGAAGCATCAAAAGAATCCGAGATAGCTAACTCTGCACTATGGGACTATCCAGCAATGTTAAATGACGCTGCGGAAGAAATCGAATCTCTAAGGTTTCATGTTGAATTTTTGTACAGGTGTTTACCGGAAAGAACGCCGACTGACGTTGCATTTCAAGCTGCGTTTGATCTGACGGGCTACACAGAATCAGATTTGTGCAGCGCGGTAGCGGCACGGGAAGCGGAACGTGAAGATGTTTGAAAACCAGCTAAGTCATTGGTCGGGGAGAGAGGATTCGAACCTCCGGCCCCTGCCTCCCGAAGACTTGGCGCGACGCCGAGTTTCGCAGAAATCCGCCGTTTTCCGCCAATCTCCACACCCCATGTTCACCGTCCGTCCCACTCGTAGCGGAACGGTAGCGGAACGTGGGCAACCGAACGAAGGGAAAGAGTGATGAGAAGCCTAGGAATCTTGGCGACCACTGCGTTGATCACGGCTGGAGCCCGCTTCGCCACCGCGACCCCGGAGCAAATAGAGGCGATCGACCGGGAGAACGAGGAACGACGCGCGGAACAGCAGGCCGCTGCCGACGCCAAAGCAGCACAAGAGGAAGCGAACCGGGGAAAGATGACACGTCAGCAGCGCCGGCGCATGGAGAAGCCGTGGAAGCGCCGTCGTCTGTCGGACAACCACGAACAGGAGGAACGGTGATGCACTATCCACTTCGAAAGCAGGGCCATCGAGTTCTCATTTGGCTGGATCTGGTCAGAGACGACGGTGATTTCGTCGTTTTGTCGAGCGACTTCGCAGAAGCCCGACTGCACCGAAACTTGGCGACGCAGCAGCCGTGCGGGCGCTGGGCCATTCCTCAAAACGTCGCCGTCGACAAGTGTTTGATCGAGGGGGCGACGTGACGTGTGGTCAGATGTCGGACAAGGAAGGTGAGTCATGAGGACGTTTCAACTTCGAGTGCATGATTGGATCTTGGAGTGCTTCGGGGCGCGGATCGGCGCGGATCGGATTGAACGCAATCACCGCTTCATTGAGGAGGCGCTGGAGCTTGTCCAGGCTAACGGCTGTACGGCATCCGAAGCTCACCAGCTTGTCGATTACGTTTTCAACCGCCCGGTTGGAGATCCGCACCAAGAGGTCGGGGGCGTCATGAACACGTTGTCGGCACTCTGCACCGCAAGCGGCATCGACATGGTGCAGGCGGGAGAAGACGAACTCGCCCGCGTGTGGACGAAGGTTCCGGCGATCCGAGCCAAGCAGGCCGCGAAGCCCAAGCACTCCCCGCTCCCGCAGCATGTTGGTCGTCTGTCAGACAAGGAAGGTGAGGCATGAAAAAGACCTATAGCACCGGAACCGGCCCTATCTGCCCGTATTGCGGTCACGAAAACCAATCACAGGGGAGTGATTATTGGGCGGAGGAAATGGGGGAAGGAACGGTGGATTGCGATGAATGCACCACGCCTTATTCGTTTAGCGTCGATTACACAACCCACTACTACGCGAACGCGATTGATACGGAGGAAGGTGGTGCGGGGCGTGGTCAGGTGTCCGAGGATTCCGAGCGGTGAAGATATTTCTCCCACTCAGCCGGGTACGGCGCACCAAGGGCCATGAGTTCCTTGTACTCGTAGACCGTGGCGCGGTTCGGGATCGGCTTGCTAGGCCAGCCGAGAGCCGCCAGCGCGGGGTCTCTGAGCATGGCCGTCACCGGGATGCCCTCACGCAGCCGTTCACCAATCCAAGCCCATTGATTGGGCGTGATGGCAGGGCGTCGACCGGGCACCTTGCCCCGTTCTTTCGCAGCGGCGATGCCCGCACGGGTGCGCTCAGAAATCAGGTCACGTTCAAGCTGGGCGAAGCTGCCGATCACATGGAAAAAGAACTTCCCATAGGCGCTGGTGGTGTCGAGGCTTTCGGTAAGCGACCGGAGTTCAATGTTCCGGTCAGCGAGTTCCTTGGACATGCGGACCACTTCGCCAAGGTCCCGCCCGAGCCGATCCAGCTTCCAGATCACCAGCACGTCGCCATCGCGGAGCGCATCGAAGCAGCGCCGCAATTCGGGCCGACGCTTGGACACACCAGACACATGCTCCCGGTAGATCGCATCCTCCCGCACCCCCGCCCGCTTGAGGGCGTTCAGTTGCAGGTCGAGGTTCTGGTCTTCGGTGGATACGCGGGCATAGCCGATCAAGTTCCAGGCGTTGTCCGACATAACTTTTCCCGTCGTTCGGCTTTTCAGCGGTGATGCCCATCATATTGTTGGACACAGTTGCTTGACAAGCCAAAACGCCACGGCATATTGTTAGACAGGTTTGAACGACACAACGAGAGACATAGGAGCCGAGTGATGTCCTGTTGCGCAGCGATGGAATGGAGTGAAACCGAGATCAACGGCAAGTGCCCGGACTGCGAAGAGCCGACCGTTGATGGCGAAGCTTTTAGCCAATGCCATTATTCCCCGACTGAGTGCGAGACGTGCGGGTGGAAGCCTTGCGACGGATCGTGCTGACGACGAACAAAGGAGCGCAGGGCATGTCCGAGACCGGCACAGAGGAAGGCGCGCTATGCCGTCGAGACGGATGCTGCGGCCGCATTGAATTGTCTAAGCCCGAGAACTGTTCGTGCCACATATCCCCGCCATGTTGGGATTGCGAGAACCTGCACTTGGAATGCGCCGATTGTGGGTGGGATAGCCGAGACGACGAAGCGACGAACATAGGAGCGCCCTAACAAGCCGCTCCCATCCCCCGATTAAGCCGCACCAGCCCGTCTATGGTCTCTGCGGTATCGGCTCGCGATGGTTTGATACCGTACTCTCGCCAGATCGTGCAGCCCGCGTCAGTCACGGAACTCGCTGTCGTCTGGCACGCTGGGAGCGTCAGCAGCAGCCCTGCCGCGATTAACGCGCCGGTCAGTCTCGGAACGGTCCTGGTCACGCTGTGTGGCCCTCCCTGCGTCGAGTAGTTGGCGGGTTTTGAGGTAGTCAGCGACGGCACCCGCAATCTTGAGAAATGCCGCCGCTATAGATGCCCAACTCATTTGCCGGGGTTGTCGGGGACCTTGATCGACAAGACGGACGCAGCCTTGTACAGCAACGCTACAATCTTGTTGTCGGTCTCGGTCGGTGTGAGTTTGGCGATCCGGTCGAAAACAAAAATAAAGCCGCCAATGACGACCCCGATTTCAGCCCAATTCGCAGTGATCCATTCCATGTCAGTCTCCTTTCAGGGACGATTCGAGATAATCCGCCTCTTTGTTGCGGCGGGTTGGGTATCGGTCGCCAAAGTCGCGCAACTCCGCGACCATCGCAGGCCAATCTTGGGCGATTGCGTGTTTCCAGAATGTCGGGCAGCGGCGAGCGAGTGACGGGCCGTATTGGAACGCCACCGAGACAATGACGGTCTTGGGTGCCGATGACAGGTAATGCCATTTCAGCACCCCCGGCTGGATTGCCGCGTCGTAGCGGTCCCGCACGGCGTCCACGATGTCGCCCTGAATGCAGCGGGTCAGCGTCTCCGCCTGCTGGTGGGTCAACCGGAGGTCTCGCGCGACTTCCAACGCCTTCCACCCGCGCAGCCCGAGGAACGGGCGCACCAGGTCAATCGTGTCTGCTGGCACGCGCCTACGCCGTAGTTGCGCCTCGCTCCAATGACCGAGATCCACACCGGACCCGATGGTCACGCCGGACTGACCGAGGGGCGCACCGCTGCTGTCTGTCGGGACATATCCCCGGAGCACGATGCCGCCTTCAAGACGTTCGATGAATGGCCAATCGAGCAAGGTCATGATGTCCTCGTCAGTAGGATGCTGTATTCCCCGTGGTGCCCGTGCATCGGTTCCACCACGAAAGGCAACGTCCACCCGTCAGCGAGGAACACGAGAAAGCCGCTCACGGGCGCGTAAATGGCTTCGTAGGTCATAGGCGGGTGGTGAATTCTGAGCACGCCCCCGACGCCGTATCGAACAGCATCGCCAACATCCCGCCCGTCTCCGCATAGCCCATCTGTTGCGCGTGCTGGTCGAGGACGGTCAGCGCCGGAAGCTGCTTCCAGTACAGCCCGCCGAACGTGTCGGACCGGGTGTGATGAAGGTGGCCGGTAAAGAAATAATGATGATCGGATATGCCCCACTCCCTCCGGAACTTGTGGGGGATATTGAGTGCCATCTTTTCGGGTTTCTGCCCATCGCCGTGGTGGGCGCAGATGAACAGCTTGCCCCGCTGAAACAGGAAATAGTCGTTCTCGTCATCCTGGATGGTGACGCGGGGCTCGTTCGCGTATCGGCCCTTCAACCCAAGGATAAGGGCTGTCGGCGTAGACGGGTCGTGGTTGCCGCGCCGGACGGAAACGATAACCTCCCCGTGCCGTTCCAAGGCCATGTCCACCTGCCAAATGAGGCACTCACACGCGAGCGTCACGTTGGAATGGTGCGACCCCTCGACCTTCAACACATGCCCGCTACGGGGCGTCCGATCCTTGAAATCGTTGGCGTGGGTCGTGTCGCCGTTATACAAAATTATGGCCGTCTCTGCCGGGGGGATGGCCGCGTGGGACAGAGAGAACCCCGACCGAAGCCGGTCAACCGCGATATTGCGATTGTAGGCCGCTTCCGCTTCCTTCTCTGTGATGACCGCGCCAAGGTGGAAATCGGACACCGGGAAGAACGCCACCTTGCCCTTGGCGACATACTCCGGGGCTTTTATGTCAGGAGCCGGGGGCACATTGGCAAACGCCGCCGCCAGCATCTCCGCATGTTCTTCGGGGGATATGGGACCGTCCGGGCCAAGGTAGAAATACAGCGACTGCCCCGCGCCGTGTTCGTCCTTGTCCATGATCCAGCCGGAGTGCAACCCGGATAGATCTGTAACGCCCCGTTCCGCCAGCTTCGCGGCTATGTGCGGGTCAAGGCGTTCGCGCTTGCGTGCCGCTACCAGTCGGCGCTTCACCGCTGATACAGACAGGGTCATTTTCGCGGCGATTTGTTCGTATGTGAACCCGGCGGATTGCATCAGTAGAGCCGTGTCCTGCTGCTCGATCAACGTCGCTGAATCAACCAAAACAGTCCTCCTGCCTCACGGCATAAGCCGGTGTAGCGAATGGGGTTACAGAGATGGTGGGAGTATCCGGGCCTCAAAAATCCAGACCAGCAGGCCGATTATCACGGCTGCCATGGACGCAAGGCCCCATGTCATGACTGAGAACCAGCGCCCGCCGAGTTGTTCAATCGCCCGCGTCAGCCGTTCCAACGCCATTTGATTCTGCCGCCACCGCTCGGCACACAGATCCTCGTGCCCCTCGATCCGCTGAAGCGCCTTGTTCGCCACCTCACGGGCGATCTGATCCACCGGGCTCATAGCGGCACCCGCTGCGCGTAAGGTTCGAAAGGTGTCTGCTCCCAGCCGGTGCCCTGGACCACCTCACACGCGCGCCCGGTGGGCTTCACGTCGACGATGATCCACTCGCCGGTTTTTTCATTGGCCAGCAACATCATCAGCGTGCCGGGGATGGTTATGCCAGCAGTAACAACGGACACGCCGCGCTGTGAGCCGAGGGCATCAATGGCGGCTTGGCGAGTATCGAAGCACTTCGCAAGCGCGCCGGTTACGGAGGCGCAGAACAGCGCCACCGCTAACAGTATGCGGGTCATGAGATCACCTCATTGATGGGGGAGGTTAGTCTGCTGGCCAGAACGGGGTAATCAGGGCTTCCGCCGCCGTCATCCCTGTCGAATCGGTGGCTGCGGTCAGGGCCGCGACGATTGCCGCCTCTCGGTCGTATGCCGCCTGGACATGGGCAAGCGCCGCGTTGGCGATGGAGATCATGTCCGCGTCGCTGAACGCCTCAAACACGGTCGCGCCGGTTGCTGCGTTCTGACATTTCCACCTGGCTCCCGACGCACGAAGACCGGCCACAGCAGCAGCCCGCGCAGCCGTCAGCTTGCCTTGGCTCTCAACATCCGTTGCAATGCCGAACACCGCACTGTCACTGGTCCGCGTCCACGCGATACCGCCGATCTCGACCTCACGACGCCGCACCTGCGCTGCCGCGATGCCCGCATCCATACGAGCATCCAACGCCGCCGCAATCTCGCCGCTGGTCATGTCCACCGCAGGCGTGGTTTTCGTGACGGTCCCGGCTTCGAAGTCCGGGCTTCCCCACACCGGATCGCCATGCTTTTGATCTGCGCCCAGGCCCTCGACCACGGAGAATTCCTCAAACCATCCCCAATGGCGGTAGCCAATAACCGGAGCGGGTGCAGTGAAACCACGCTCATCCGGCTCGGGAACATCGCCGTAGACCGGCGGTCCCTTGAGATCAGCCGGGCAGTTCGCGAGGATGGTGGCCGGGTCTTTGCGGACAGACACGTCCATACCAGATCGCGGGAATGGTTGCCCGTGGGAGTTCCACTCTTCCAGATCGTAATCCCAAATTGAATAAGCCATGATCTGCGCCTCCCTAAATGGTCTCTACTTTGACACCAGCGATGTAATGATTCCCGCGCGGGTCGGAGGAAGAAAAGCGCCCAGTATCAATAAGGTCGTAATCCGCCCAAGAGATGCCTGACTCAGTCCAAGTGCTGCCGATCTGAACGCCGTCTTCGTACATTCTCCAGACACCGGATACGCGCTCAAGTTTGTACTCGCGCCATGCAACAGATGATGCGGCGGCGGGGGTTCCAGTGATTCTATTTGACCCGCCGCTCTGTAAAAACATCGAAGCGGTGTCAAAGTACATGTTGAGGCGAAGCGTGGCAGAATCGTTACTGAACACGGCAAGAACAACCTGCTGCCAGCCGCTCGTCCCGTAGAACTTTGCTTGGCACGAAAGGCGAATATCTCCGATATCTCCATCTGCCAAAGACGGGACAGATCCAAACGTCACATATTCTGTGTCGTCTACTTGCAACGCCCCGCTGAAATTTGCTGGAGCATCCGGGGCGGCGGTCACGCCGACCGCGTTTTGCACAATGCCCTTCTGAACAGGGATGTCCGTCGCGACCGTGGCGTCGCACCGGAAAAGGGTGCTCGCGGGGATTTGTAGACCTCCGCCTATTTTACGGATAAGCATCTCTACGCCTCCACACTGACATCATCGACCATGATCTCACCATCCGACCCGATGCCAAGAATGATGCGGCTTTCGGTGGCTGCGGCTTGGGCCGTGTAGTCGATGGCGTTTCCCGAACCCGCACGCCAAATCACCATGCCCGCACGGGTGGCATCGACGCGGGAATACCCGAGTACTGTGGCCCCCTCGGTAATTTGCACGCGCCCGATAAGCACGCCGCTGGAACCATCACCCGCATAACTCACTGTACCGGCACCAGTGGACGCCCCCAGCAACACAGTAAGCCCGGTGCTGGCGTCGGTCGTTGTCGTAAGGTTAAGCCGGTATATGCCGCCGCCCAGGTCTTCTACGGTTGCCGATGTGTCGCTAAAATTTCCGACCGATGCGACCGAAGACGCAACGCCAGTGCTCAGGTTCACATGCGCTGCCGCCCTGTTCCCGCTGCTAGTCCCGTAGATCCACACGAATGCCCAGGTCCGCTCGTCCGCTTTAAAATCAACAGAAAAGACGTAGGTTGTCGCGGCTGCGGCCTTGGTAAGAGTCTTCAACACTCCATGAATATCAGTGGCGGACGCTTCAACGATTTTATCCATAGTCGTGCGGCCATCAGGCCCTGCCGCAGCGTTCGCGGAAATTGTCGAACTGTTCTTAGTCCAATACGCATTATCGAACTGCTCGCTATATGACAGTAGGTTCGCGGGCAGAATTGTCAGATCCCGACCGCCCGTGCCGTCTTGGGTAGTCCGCAGTTCGGTGGACCAGCCTTTGCCCGGTGTCGGAGCGCCCGCCACATGCAAGGTCACATCCCCCGTCAGCGTGCGGCGCAAAACGGTCTTATCGGTGGCTTGGATCGTGACGGTGCCGGTCGCGTTCGCGTCGTTTTCCTCAGCGTGCTCGCCTGCCGCCTCGACGGTCGTGAAATCAACCGTGAGATTGTTCCCGTCCATGTCGAGTGTGCCGCCAGCGGTCACGTTGCCGCTGTCGTCTTCTGCCCAACCGACACCGAAAGGAACATCCCCACCAAGCTGAAATTGCGTGCCGTCATATGTGACTGTGTAGAGCAGGCCAGTTGCGATGTCGGCGGCAGCAAGCGTCGCCCCCTTAAGCTGCACCGCCTTAGCGGCCAGACCGTTGACCGCTATCGTCGTCGCTCCGGTGTTGTCTGCCGCAGAGATAAACCGGAACGTCTGACCGGCTGCATATGCGGTAATTGCCGGTGATGGCGTGAGCGTCAGCGCATCGGCGGTCCCGCCTGCTGTTCCGCACCATATGAACGAACCGTCTTGAACCTGCCCCGCCGCCGCGTAGTCTGTGCGCGCCGATGCGTTGCCGACGCCGGTATGCTTGTACGTCGCCATCGGGAGGTTTGCCGTGGGTGTGGTCTGCCCGTCTTTTGCAAGGCTGTTCGTCAGACCCGTGGCAATCCCGTCCATTTCGGAATTGACGCTAGTCGAGCTGATGGCCGTGTTGGGGACGTAATCCGCAACCGGGCGGGTGAACGTGCCTGAACCGTTACGAGGCATATGCCCCTCCTTCATGGGTCACGGCGTCATCCGACGCTGTAATCTGTTGGACATTTTACACTAGAAGCGTGCGAGATTCCCGCTTATTGTCGGGGAATGAGATATTTATTGGTCCTGGCGTTCATCGCCCTGTCGTCGCCCGCGAAAGCTGAGACGGGGAACTCGTTACTCCCGCTCTGCACATCCAAAAGCGAGCAGCAGTTGGCATACTGCCAAGGGTTCGTAACCGGGGCGTGGCTTGCCACCTCGACGCCTGTATGCGTGCCCAATGGCGCTACACCCCGACAGCTTATCGACGTGTCCGTGCGGTACATCAAAGACCACCCGAAAGACCGTGGCACGCTCGCAAGCGAACTGATCGCCCGCGCCCTTCACGAAGCATTCCCGTGCAAATAGACAGATTCGACCGAGAGTTTACCGCCAAGTGCGCGGTCGCCGTTGTGCTTGCTGCTGTCGGGTTCTGGACCTTCTATGTCCCGAATGACACCAACCCCAAGATTCCGTTTCTTGCCGCGATGATATTTGGCCTTGGCGGGCAGTGGGCCGTCTGGCGTTTAGCGCGATGGGTTAAGCTGACGATCCTTTTCCCGCGCGGCGAGTAGTTTCGCGGTCAACGGTCCTGACATCGTGTTCGCCACACCAAGTTGGTTTGTCAGGTATTGACGCCCCATCGGGCTGTTAATCAACTTCTGCACCAGCGGGGGAAACGCATAGGCCGCACCACCCGCCGCCATAGCCATTCCCGGATCAGCACCAAGCAACATCGCGCCCATGCCGGTGCCGGGGCCGGTCGCGCCGGTCACCATGCCAGTCAGAAGGCTGCGCTCTGCCGTGCCGCTGTTCGGGATCTTGTCGGCAAGGAACTCGCCAACGCGGATGTCGTCTGCGAAGTCGCCACGACCACGAGCCATGCCGCGCGGATCTTTCGACTGCGCCGCACTCTTCAACCCCTGCAATGGGACATCGCCACCCGACCTTTCCCCACGGGAGCCGCGCGCAATAGCGTCGTCAATCGTCAGCAAGTTGCGATATGCCCGATTGGTGGCCTTCCACCCCTGCGCCACCTCTGGGGATGCGCTGCGCACCATGGCGTCGTCAACGCTGTCGATCAGCCCGTTCAGCGCGTTCTGTAGATCCGGGTTGTTTTTTGCGCGGCGTGCTGCCGCTTTAAGTCCGGATGTGATCTTTTGGAATTCCGGGCCTTCCACGAAAACCTGGGATTGACCGGGAAGCGTTTGACCAGCCGGGCCGTTCGGGACAGCGCCGCGCATCGCGTTCAAGTCGTCCACATAACTCTGGAAGACCGGCTTGATGTCGGTGGGGAGCCTGCGGCCATACTCATTCGCGACATTGTCGATCTGGTCGAAGAATTGAGGTGTGATTTCAACGCGGGTTTGCCGCGCCAAGTCGTCGAACTGCGCGCCAAGCGTGCGGTAAGCATCGTCGACCATCTCCGGGGTGACGTTGTCCGCGTCGATTCCAGCCTTGGACAGAATGGATTTATTGAGCGCGCCCCGCTGACCATCGTAAATCGCCTGCTGCGGTCCAGCGGAAAACGGCATCTTCGCAAGCTGGCTTTCCGCCGCCTGAAGTGGACGGCTGCCGGTGGTCTGGCCGGGCGTGAGTTCGATGCCCATGCGCTGCGCCATCTGCGCCGACTGCCGTTCCATAGGCGAAAGCTGGTTCGGGAAGGGAGAGATTGCACGCGCGCCCATAGCCGCCCCAACAGGGACAGCAAGAGACGCCGCCGCCCCAAGGTACGGATTGCCCGTCGCTTCACCAACAGCGCCACCAGCAGCGCCCGCCGTCGCCTGCATCGCCGGTTGTGCCATCAGCGACCGAGCGACGTTGTTTGTCACTCCACCGGCCCTAGACGCGCCTGCAACGGCTGCTGCCGGAAGCATGAAGGACGCGGCATCACCCACGCCTCGCCCCGCGCCATATGCGGTTCGGTCGCCACCCGTAGCCGGGCCTTGGGCGAACTCGGTTGATCCGGGCATAATGGCTTCCATGCCCTGCCCAGCCAACTCGCCAGCGCCGCGCATCCCCGACTTGATGGCGTTGGTCCAGTAGCCGTCTTTGGATGGCAGATAGTCTTGCGGGATGCCCATTGCGTCGCCCGCATAGTTCATGCCGCGCGACACAAGATCAGGGACCGCGCCGACCGTCTCCGCCATGCTATCAGACAGGCCACGCGCGCCATACTCCGCCTTGCGCAAGGCTTCCCCGACCAAACCCCGCTCTGGGGCCTGCTGGGTCTGTGCGGGCGGCTGAGCCTGCTGCGCGAACTGCTGACGGGCGTACCCCATCACATCGGATTCTGACGCGCCGTCCGGGGCCTCGATTTCGAAGACTTCGCCGGTTGGTGACGTGACCTGAAATTTCGCCATCACTGCACCTTCTTAATGGACCAGCCCGCGTTGAGTTCCGGCTTTTGCATGTCGCTTTGGATATCGCCAAAAGCGCGTCCCGCTGCTGTGCGCATACCCGCTTCGGCAATGCGGCGGCTCTGTTCCTTCTGCGCGACGGTCGCTTGATCGTCACCCGGCATCGGGAAGTATTTCTTGAACTCGTTTTCCATTTCGTCCGCGCCAATGACAGCACCGGATTCCTTACGCAAGTTGGCCGTGACCCAATCCTGCATGGCCTGGTAATACTGCCGCCCCGCATCGGATTGCAGTTTGTTGCCGACGAACGGGACGCCGCGCGCAAGGCTGTCGGTGTACTGCGTCGGGTCGTAGTCGTCTGGTGTGCCCATCTGACCGTCCGGGCCTGCAATGACACCGCCGATGGCGTTGTTGGCGTTGTCCATACGCACGGCGAACGTGCCCGACTTGGTCTCGTCTGCGGTCAACGGGCGATTGGAGGCGGTTGCCTCACCTTGGACGCGGGCAAATTCTGCCTTCTGCTTTGCCACGTCATCCGGCAACGGGATATCCACACCCGGACGCGGCGGCGGCGGGACGGGAGCGAACCCATCCACCGGCTTAATACTGCCGTCAGAATACCGCTGACCAAGCACCTGCTGCCCGGTTGTCTGGTCCAGCATCGGAGTCGGCCCGCCGACAGGAGACGGCGGTTTGGCCGCTTCCATCTCCGCCCTGCGTTCAAGCACCCGCAACTCGCTGGCCTCACGCGCACTCAACATGCCCGTCTGACGCTTGGTCTGAAGGTCGAACATGTTGCGTTGCCAGTCGCGGTCTTCCATTCGCACGCCGGTTTGATACTGGCGTTCGTCCATCAGATCCGCTCGGGACTGGTCACGGTCCATCTTCTTCATCGTCAACTGAGACGTAAGCCGACCCGCCGCCTGATTATCCGGGCCGAGACCTTGAAGCGCCGTGATGGCCCCGCCGTACCCACCGGCTTCTGGCTGCTGTTCCATGAACTGTTCGCGGCTGATCTGTGGCGCATCGGGACCCGCACCGGCATACAGCACTTCACCCTCGGGCGGTTGCCACTGCTGCGCGCTCATGCCCCGGTTCATCGCCGCCATAGCCGCGCCCTCGTCCGCAACGGCTTTCTGTTCCGCCTGCCGCTCCTGACCTTGGAGATATCCCGCCATGCCGCTTTGCAGCATGTGCGCAAGCCCGCCTGCCGTGGTGCCGTTGTTCGCGCGCCCGCTGTCACGCAACAGCTTCTCAAGCAACCGAGAGCGCCCTACGCTGCCACCGTATACGTTATTGACCGGCCTCATTGGACTGCCTCCGCATAGTTCACCATGTCATGCGACCCGACGCGCTTGACGGCCCACGGACGGAGTGCTGCGACCTCGTCAGCCATTAGGCCGATCTCGGGCTTCGCGCCCCATGTGTAGCGGTACGAGTAGACCGTCAGCCCGTTGGGGAGTTTGCCGATGGGGGTTACGTCACGTTTCAAGCGGCGGTCGGAGAAGATGAACGGAGCCGCCTGCGCGCCCGCACCCAACAGGCTGTAAAGCCCTTGGGTGTTGGCGTTCGACTGATTCATCTGCTGCTGATAGTTCGCCATCGTCAGACCCGCAATGTCGGGAGCCTGCACGCCCGCCGTGGGAGTGTTCACAAACTGCGGTGTCTGCACCTGCGACCCTTGGAACAGCGCCGCCGTCTCGTTGATCGGCTGGGCACGCAATGCCAACTCCTGCGCGATCTGTGCGTCACGCGCGGCGTTCGCAAATTGCGCCTGCGACAGTCGCTCGTTGAAGCCCTGAGCCCGTGCCGAGTTGGTAAGCTGGGCGTTGCTGAAGTCCTGCCCGAACTCCTGACCCTGCGCCGTGTTGAAGAACGCCGCATCGTTGGCGTTCTGGCCGTACTGCTGCGCCTGCGCCTGATTCGTGAACCCGGCCCGCGTGGCATTCTCGCCAAACTGCTGACCCTGCGCCGCATTGCGGAACTGAGCGTCGTTAAGCCCCATGCCGAACAGCCGTGACTGTTCCGTGCCCGCCTGGGCGATAGCCGCAAGCCGCGCGTCGTTGGACTGACGGTTGGCCGCATCAATCGCCCGGTCATATGCCGGGGTGCCGGGTGTCAGGCCCTGGTTGGCAAGCTGCGTTTCCAGCGCCGCCCGATCCGTATCGAGGGACGGCTGCAACCGCTGTAGGAGCGCGTCCTGCACGCTGTCCCGCGTGATATTCAGATCGCCATAGCGCGAGAAGTCCAGATCACGGGCGATAGACCCCGCGTCGGCTATGTCGCGATTGATCGCGCCCGCGTTGTCGATGTTGTATCGGACGTTCTGAGTTGCCGCAGCCGACGAACGCATGTCCGGCAAACCGTCCGTGCCAACCGACATCTGACGGGCCGCGCCGCTGTATTCGTAAGGGTTGGATAGCGTCTGCTGCACCTGCGACAGTTGGCTGTTGCCAATGTCCGCGTAGGTCTGACGGGCCGTGCGCCCGCTCTCGTAGATGGACTGCTCTTCCGGGCTGTAGGACGTGGTCGCCTGATAGCGAGGGACACCGTCCTCGTTGGTCGTGGTCGTGAAGTCCGCGACTGTCGGCATTGCCGAGCGGTTGCCCTGTTCCGCAAGTCGGATGTCTTCGGTGCTGGCATTCCGATAGTTGAAGTCGGCGGGCAAGCCCGATTGATTGCTACCGCCCGCGTTCTGCCACGCGCTCAATGCGCTGTTGTACGCACCCTCATTGAAGTTGGTTTGCGGCCCCGTCCCGTCGATCTGGGAATAGGTCATGCTGCCCTGCGGCGTGTACTGATCCACCATCGAAAGCGTCTGAGACGCAATCGCGGCGTCACGGTTCGCCGCAGCCTGCGCGTTGGCCGTTTCGACGGGATCGGGCGGTGAGGGGGCGCTTTTACCCATTGGTCTCTCCATAGAGCCGGAAGTAATCGGGGGCGAGAATCCGGCATATAACGGCATGACGCTTGCGCCCGAAGTGATGGGCAAGCGTGGCTTCCCGTTTAAAACCGATGTGCTCGTTCGTTTTGATGGCCCGCACGTTGTCAATGGGCGTCGCGGTCCAGACCTTGAAAACGCCCAACTGTTCGAACGGATAGCGGAGCAGCCCGCCAATAATCGACCGCTTTGCCCACATGGGGGACGCGGATGCCATGCTGAGTTGAATGGTCTCCGCGTCGGGCTGGTAGTCGTGATACACCACGCCAGCCAACAGAAGCGGGCCGCGCGTAACGCCGATAGCCGTACATGGGCCGAAGTCGCTCACATGCGGTATCCGTTCGGCTGTCCATCTCGCAATCTGCTCATCAAACCCGATAAGCAGTTCGGTCATAGTTGCCCGCCCGGAACATAGGTGAAACTCGTTGTGATCCACGCGGGCCGCGCCGTGTTGCTCTCCGAACGGATGCGAAGGGACGCTGTCCGACCGATGCCGCGCACACCGCGCCATCCTCGGAACACGGTGTCAGCCCCCGCCCAGAGCGCCGCATCCCACAACCCCACGTCCCACAATCCCGCACTGCTGTTCAGCACGCTGTCGGGCGCTGTCGGGATACGGATGTTGTAATCGACGTTCAATTCAAGCGAGATATTCGGGTTTCCGTCGCTCTGAATCAGCGGCTCGGCAAGTTTGAACGCCTTGACCGTCTGCGGGGATCTGAAGTCATAGAACGCCTGCAAACAATCCCCGACGATATTCGCGCCCTGGTCGGCTGTCCCGCTGTCGGCAAGATAGACTTTCCCGTCAAATCCGCCGAAATACAGGTTATCGTTCAGCAACCCCCAGCACACCGCGTTCAGGCCCGTGTAACGGCAGGGCGCACCCGTTAGCGTGTTGAAAACGTATTGAACGGACGTGGCCCCGCCATCGGGGACATTGACCAGCATCTGCCGACCCTTGGGATACAGGATCGGCTGCCACCCGAAATCACCGCCATTCGACCGGACGGAATCGTTCACCGCCTTATCGATCTGCGCGGAGATTGCCACACGTTCGGCCTGCGCTCGATCAGTCTGTAGGATGGCCGATGCAGGCACGAACCCGTCCTGCGTAATCATGATTAGATCCGCGCCCGCCTTGATGATGCAGCGCCGTCCGATGGGCTTGCCGATCCGAAACACGCCGATCAGCGACCATGTGGACGCCGACGCCGGGTCGGTGCCCTGGTAGACGATGGCCTCGCCCTCAGACGTGAGGAAGATTGCAACATCATCCAAGCCGGTGCCGCTATCCCGCGTCCATGTGCCCATCGCCATGATGTAACCGCCCATCTTGGCGACCCCACCAAGCGAAAACAGCGTCGCTGTCCCCGAAATGGCGTTTGCGGCCAGATAATAGGCGTCGAGGCTATTGACCTCACCAACCCACAAGCGGCGCTGGTGGAGGTTGCACCAGACCAAATCGGCCTCGGTCGGTCCAGATATGGACACCGTCGACCACGTTGTGCCGTTGTACGTTCGGCCCGTGTCCGCTCCGTTGAACGCAACCACGAACTGCCCGCCCGATGTGCCGATGTTGACGAACTGCCAGCGGTCGTTGGTTAGACCGGAAACAACCGCCGCACCAACGGCCCCGCTCGTGCTCACATCGTAAATCTTGCCATCGTTGGCCGCGAACAACTCACCAACGCCGGTCAGTGGCGTGTACTCGATCAGCGATTCAACGGCCCCGGTCATGCCGGTGGCATATGCCTCGTGACCGCGCCGCATAATCACGCGGTCGGTATCCGGGAACCAGTTGTCCATCACCACGGCATGATCTGACGGCATGTCCGCAAGCGCGGTTTCCGTATCCCAACCACCCGTGGGGGCCTGTAGTGACTGTGAACGCGACGGAGCGCGGGCCATCAGATAACCGACGACCCGGTGTTCTGATACGGGGGCGTTCCGGTGAAGTGCCGCCCGCTGCCGAAGATGTCGCCCGCAACCATGATCTGACTGTTGGGCTGGTCATTGTCGATCAGCCGCTTGAAGTGCATGTCATACATCTGCTTGGCGCTGTCGGACGGCAGGCCTTCCCCCTCGAGGTATGCGTACACCAGACCCGCCGTGTGCAGATCCTCGTCAAACAGCGTCAAATCGGTGTCAGCCAAAAACTTAGCCTGCGCCGTGCCCCCTGAGTCCGTCGCCCAATTTTTGCTGACGTACTCAAACGCAAGGCTCTCGCCACCGGAGAACGCGGGAATGACCGAAACACCGTTGTTCCGGTAGATGAACTTCCGCAACGCCGTGTCACTGTAGGACACCGCCTTCAGCCCGTTCCACTCAACCGGAGTGATCGGGCCGTTCACCAGATAGCGGTTTGTGCGGTCCCAGAACGTCTCGGGGATGATGCGGTCAAAGTCGCTTGGGATGATGGCGGTTTGCGCTTCTTGCCCCAATGCCGTGAACGTCTGTTCCGTGCGGAGAAACTGCCACGCATAGATCTTCATGAGCCGGTTGCCGACCATGTTTGCCAGCCGGAACAGCTTCTGCGCGTCGGGGTCCGTTGAGGATGCGACCGCACCGGGGCGAAAAATACCGATTTCGTCGGCTGCGTCTTGGCAAATTGACAACAACGTCATGACGGGCACTCCACGTCATTCTCATGCGCCCATTCAATCGCTTCCGCCTTGGTGTCGCCCGTAAACCCAAGTGCACGCAGATCCGACTTCACCGCCATCCACTTGCGGTTCCAATCCAGAGGCGCGGAAATAGCTGCGGGGATTGTCGCGCTTTTGGGGGATGCCCACGCAATCGCATCGGCCTTGCTCGCGAACCAACCATCATCATCCCGGCCATCCCACACCTTCATGATGCGGTCGCCCTCGACCTTGTAGCGGCGGTTCTCAATGTTGCTCATTCGACAACCTCAAAGGGTTCAAGTTCGATCTGTGGGACTGCCTCGGCAGCGAATTGCCACTCACCACCAGTGCGGATCATTGCGGCCATTAGGTGCTCGCCCTCAAACGTGACCGGGAACGGGATTTGCGGGACCAGTTCCGCCATGAATTCGGCCTGCATAATCAGGTCGCCCGATGTCTCGTATTCGCACCCGTCGCAGATCACGTTGAAGTGTCTGTTATCGTCCGGCCCGTCGCCATAGGCGTGAGTCGTGTCGCCCAGATAGCAACTGTCACCACCGAAAATGCGTACATCCCGATAACCGAGAAACGCGCCAATCACGGGGGCACGGCAAAGGGTGCTAGGCCCGCCTGGAATGCCCCCTGGCCTGTCGTCTTCGTCGCCCTGCATCGCCAGCCACAAAGTCACGTCTTGGCCGTCCAGCGCGTCCAGAACGGACGGGTGACAGCATGAC
The DNA here is from genome assembly GCA_964352335.1 of uncultured Gammaproteobacteria bacterium. Lineage (GTDB taxonomy): Bacteria > Patescibacteriota > Patescibacteriia > VMEV01 > CAYQCH01 > CAYGRO01. Next base: position 26,099 of record CAYGRO010000010.1, read on the forward strand.
GCGATCAGGTAACGAACATCCGTGCTTGGAGATGCCACAAAGCGGGCGACCCGCTCTCTGGGATCTGCAATCACATGGTATTTCGGGGTGATTCCCATCGTGCGGAGCCAATCCGCAGCCCCGTTGATCGCCATAATATCGCCGGACCAATGCACGGCTTCACATGCCGACTCCCCACCGCCGACAACGGCAAGCGGGGTTGGTGTCACGTCCTCCCAATCAATCCACGGGAGGCCGCGCTTCTCAGATGCGGCGTGGTTCCGATCCAGAATGGCGCGAGGGTGTGCGCACCCAGACCGGAACCAGCCCTTCATGTTTAGGCCGTCAGACCCTTGTTCGCGAGAACCGCCAAAATCGCATTGACGGTGCTTGCAAGGCTTGTGGTCGTGGCCGAAAGAGCCAAGGTGGTGATGGCCGAAGCCTGCGCCACGGGGGTTGCCCCGTGAAAAGCCACCAGATCGGCTGCGGACTGACCGAGGACGGTGCCGTCCGGGTTTTTGTCCGAGAGTTGCTTGATAGCCATTCAGGCCTCCTTAGTTGAAGCCATAGCGCACGGCGAGCTGCGGACGGATGGTCTTGTATCCGTACAGAACGTCGAGACGACACGGCAGGTTGTCGTTGTTGATGTCGTACTGGCGCACGACCCGCATGGAGATGCCGTCCATGACCTCGCGTGCCGAGAAATCGACACCCTTCGGCATGACCAAATCCGCGGTGGCGAACGCGAAGGCATCCTTGTGGAAGCCCATCGAGATGCCGTAATCAGCCGATGCGCCGATTGCGGTCGAGTTGTCGGACTCACGCTTGAACACAGCGCCGCCAGTAGTCGGGGATGCAGAGACGTTCTGACGCGCGCCCTCAACCACGATGGCCGGGGAGATCGGCAGGCTCGTCGCGTTGGCACCGACATCGGAGGTGATGACGAAGCGCATCAACTGCCCGGTGTCCTGTTTGGTCTCGGGATGCACGCGGTTACAGCCAGGGAAGGTGATGATGTCACCCTGTTTGAATGTGCCCGCACCCGTATTGACCGTTACAGACGAACCTGTCTGGCCAGCGCCGTTGACGAGATAGTCGCCGGTGCCGTCATCCGTGCCAGTCGTGTGGATCGGCCAGAGGGTGTTCTCGAACACCTCCTTGTATCCAACGAACTGGTTGGCAACCATGCCTTCGCGGTACTGCTTTGACACGTTGCTGTTCGGATTGAACAGGCCCTTGAGCGCGTCCACCAAATCGACGTTGTCCTGAGTGTTCATGTTCAGGCAACGCTCGGATGTCGGCGTCAGGCTGTCGGTCAGGGCCTTGGCACCGTTCAGAACATCGGTCAGCGTGATAGCCGCACCAACGTCGCTGATCTCCTGGTAGACGTCCTTGTACATGCTCATGGCGTCGTATTCGATGTTCGCCGCAAGCACGGACATGGCGGGTTCGAGAACCCGCTCGGAGAAGTCGTCCAGGTCCATGGTCAGATCGCGCGAAGTGAACGCCATGTCGACGCCCTTCTGGGTTGCAACCTGCATGGTGACGGAGGTTTCCGCCGTGTCCTGCACGTTGATGACGCGCCCGGTCCGCACCGAATACTCGTTCGGCAGGCGGATTTTCAGGCTGTCACCGATCTTCGCGCCGGACTGGGCATACTGGTCGTCGTACTGGCGATTAACCTTGCCGATGAAGTTCAGTTTCTGATGCAAGATCCGCAGCGCCTCACGGGTCACTGCGGTGGGAGTCAGGAGCGTGTTGCTCATGGCCTCGTTCCTTCTAAGGGATGCGGCGCATCACTGCGCGGCGTTGATGACTAGGCCCTTTTGGCAATCTGCTTTTCGCGCCACTTCACCCACTGATCCGGTGACAGCTTGTCAGGGTCGACAACGCCGCTTTTGGCAGCCGCCTTGCCCTTCTGAGCCGTAATCGGATTGGTGACTTTCGGCGGGGGAGCCTTGCCCCCTACAGTCTTTGCCTTGGCCTGTTGCTGATCATAAAGCATGGCCTTGTGCGCCATAATTGCGTAGCCGGGGTTCAGCGACCAATTCGATTTGGCCTCATCCTTTGACAAGGACTGACCAAGTTTCGAATATTCCGCGACGACATAATCAATCACGGAGTCGGGATTGAACTTCGGAACCACGCGCTCAATCGTTGCCTTACCCTGTTCCGCCGCCTGAGCCCTTGCGGCCTCCTGCTGACGATTGAACTCGGATTCGGTCTGACTGAGTTGTGAAACAACGGTCTGGAAATCACGCTGCCGCTGTGACAACCGATCACTTACACGCCGCGCCTCATCCGGGTTGGACTGCCACAGCCTGTTCAGATCAATGCCTTGCAACTGCTCGATTTCGCCCCTGATCGATGTCCCACGGGCGTACAGGTCTTGCTGGGTATCGTTGAGGCTCGCAATCTTGGTGATGGCCTGTTCACGGGCCTCCAACGCCTTGCGGGTCTCCGCGACCTCCTGGAATTTCCTGGTGTAACTGGTCTCCGCTGAATCGACGAACTTCTGCACCTGGTCTCGGATCTCTTCCGGCATCGCCCCTTTGGGCACCTTCAGAACATCGCCGCCAACCTTCAGTTCTATCTCTTCGGGTTCCTCGTCTTCACCGTCATCATCGCCACCTTCCTCATCGGCATCGGTGGTCTCTTCCGCCTCATCAACGGTTTCCGTCTCGGTCGCCTCGGTTTCGACTTCCCGGGTTTCTTCAACTTCAGCCGTTTCGACTTCCTGAGCATCAGGGATGGTCTCGTCGGACATATATTCCTCTATGGGATGGCCAGCGCATCACTGCGCGGGGCTTCTGCCGCTATACCTGCGGCGGGATTCCTGGTCCTCCAGGGGCTTGACCGGGTTGCCCCGGACCTTGTGGAGCGCCCTGCGGAGCCTGCTGCGCCTGATTAAGCGCGCGAAGCCGTTCCGCAATCACGTCCGAACCTTGGAAATCGAAATGATCAAGCAACACGTCGCCAACGATGGGCAACAGCGACGGAGCCGCCCGCACAAATTCGGTCAGGAACTCCCGCGTTTCCTCTCGCTGCGTTGCGTAGGACGGGCCTGCCGTCACGTCGACATCGTAATCACCAATTGCGAGGTTGAAGAGTTCCCGCTCGCCCGTTTCCGGGTTTATCTGGCCGCCGCCATCCTCTTGCGTGAGTTTGATGACCTTTTCGCGCTGGTCTTCACCAAGGATGCGGATCGTCTCCCGCTCCGAGTACACAGCCGGGATGATTTCCAGCAGACAGCGCCCCGCGTATCGGATGGCGCGGTTCAGGTTGTCGATAAAGTGGAAGTTGGCGTTGTCGCTCTCACGCTGACGGGCGAAAATGGCCTTACCGCTGGTCTCGTTCGAGCGCGCGCCTATCGCCGCATCATACATGCCGGTAACCGACTTGATGTCATCCGCAGCGTTCAGCGCCTCTTGCACCACGCCAGCAGGCACACCCGCGAACGCTTGACGTTGAGGCATATTCCCGGCTGTCGGATCGTATTCGAGGAACGCATGAGACCGCGTGTTGGCAGTCTGCCACTTTTCTTCATGGCCCTTCGGGACAAACCCCTGCGGACCAACCCATGGCGCACGCGGTGCAAGCGCCACCAGCTCCGTTGACGCCGAACGCCAGAAATTGAACATGGTCTGCGGGTCTTTGGCATCCCGGATCATCGACCGAAAATGCCTACGACCATCCGCAAACACCTCTTCGCCCCATACCGGGCAGATCGGGATCATCGAACCCGGCCACGGATCTTCTGACAGAACCTCCGCACCGCTGATCATGCGGCGCGTCACGTCAAAGAACGTGGCTTCTCGCTCCTTGATGATCTCGACGCCCATCATCTGCTGGTACAACACCAGGATTTCATCGTCCGACACCTGCCCGCCAAGGTCCAGCTTGCGGCCTTCAGCGATAACCACATCGTGTCGGATGGTCCGACCGTTGTTCAGCAGATATATCTGGCGCTTCTTTTCCTCACGCTTCCAATACTCGGCAATGCGGATCTGCTCGCCGTCAATCCAATCCGCAACATCGCCGCGCGTGTCGCCTTGAAAGTCAACCGGCTTGGCCTTGGGGTAGCGGTGCTTGAACTCGTCTTCGGTCAACCAATCGGAGACGAACGCATAACCCCAATCGGAAGCGTCGTACTTCGTGGAGTTCACATCCCAATGAACCATCAACTGATTCGGGACGCGCTCAATCCGCGCTTCCATCGAGAAACTGTCGGGCGACACATAGTCAATCCCGATGCGGAAGAACCCGAACCCACCCGATACCGCGTGATCAATCGCCGTGTCGTATGCGACTTCGGCACCGTCGCCGTTGCGCTCGATGCTGCGAATCAGCCCGGAGATAACATCCGCCGTGTCCTCGTCGGCATTGTTGTCAACCGGAGACACCTTAATGCCCGGCTTGGCCTGTCTGCTGTCGTTGACCACCTGCCGAATGAGCGTCGGCAATCGGTTGATCGTCAGACACGGGCGACCTTCTTCCTTGCGGAGTTTGCGGATCTCATCCGGCCATTGCTCAGACAAGCGCGCGAACCGGATGTCGGACTCCGCGTTTTCACGATTGTACCCGCTTCCCTGCTGGCTTTCGTCCAACAGTTCGCGGGCTTCGTTGATGATGGTTTCGCCTTTGGGCTTGTCGACCATTAACTCATCCACCCGCCTTCAAGAATTGGCCGCTCAACATGGACAGCGCGGCTCTGTACCCGCGTCATCTGCGGGAACAGTTCCGTGAACGCCCAGACCAACGCATCAACCCGGTCTGGCGAGCCGTGCCCCTCGTAACCGCCTGCGGTCATCTGCGTCATCTGGTCCTCCAACGGGGCGAACGTGCCCACATGAGACACCCGCCCGAACTCGTATAAACTTGCGATTGGCTCGGCGCGGACGTGCTTGCCGCGTGTCGCCCTGACTTCGATGATCGGTAGGCCCGGACGCACGCTGTTCAACGTGTGCCGCACCATGTCACCGCCCTGGTTGACCTCAATCACAACCGCGTCGGCCTCGTATCGGTCGAACGCCGCGATGGCTCGGTCTGCCCACTGTCGGGGCGTGCCCCTCATACTCACGTCATCCAGGACGTACCCGCGTTGGTCTGCGCCCATGCCAGCAACGATGATGCCGTGTTCGTCAGACCCGGATTCACTCGATACAGCAGGATCAACCGCAACCACGATGCGATCCATGACCGGCGCTTCCGCCCTGCGGTTCTGGTGGATGATCAGCCGCGACCAGATTGCGCCGACGGCTGTTGGCTCGTACTCACCAAGCCAGATGTGCCCGTAGCGGTCGCGGCGGTTCTTTTCATCCCATGCCCGCTCCGCCGCAAGCTCTTCGGGGAAAAACGGGTTGTCGCTGTAGTTGGCTTTCACCATCACCGCGTCTGGCGGGGGATTCTCGCCACGAAAGAACGCATCAACCGGGTCATTCGCATTGCGTGGGTTCCAACTGAACCACAATTCCGAACCCGGCTTTCGAATGGTCGGGCGCAGCATCTCGAGCGACCGCGCCGAGAGCGTCTGCGCCTCCTCAACCCACGCCCAATCGAACCCTTCAAGCGATTTGATCGTCTCCGCCGTGTGGTCCTGCATCCCCTGGAAGATGATGACGCCACCACCGGGCGTGCGGATCTCGGTCTGCATCGGATCGAAGTGCGAGGCAACGCCAAGGTCCAGGATCTTGTCTTCGATCAGGCGCTTGGCGGAATCCTTCAACGACTTCTGGACCTCACGGATACACACACCGCGCGAACCCGGCTGCATCAGCACTTTCTCAACAGCGGCTTCCGCGAAGTGGTGGGACTTGCCAGACCCACGGCCTCCGTAAGCGCCCTTGTATCGTGATCTGTCGAGAAGCGGTGCGAACACACGAGGCGTCGCAATGTCGAGGACCGTCATTCCGCCTTGGGGTCAACCAGTGTGCGTTTGATGTGCGATATATTCAGGTCGCCGCTAAGTTCGTGGTGCGTGGTTTCACGCCAGCCCGCTCGCGTCTTGAGCCAGAATATCCCCGCTGTGACCGACTCCCGACCGTCACCCGTCGCCTTGCGGTACAAATTCTCCGCAACCCGCGCCGTGGCCTTGGTCGATCCCGTAGCGAGTTCGTCGCTGTAGTATTTCCGCAGCGTCTTGGCGTCGATCTGCACCACCCGCGCAATGTCGTCTTGCGGGATGCCATATGCGGACATTGCTTCGACCTGTCGGCGTTGGTCCGCTGTGGGCTGGTATGCCTTACGTCCCGGCATCGCGCCCCTCCGATATCTCGGCAAACGTCCTGCCATCGCCTTCTAGCGTTGCCTCTTGCCCGGTGAAGTCCTGCCATCGGGTTATGATAACGTCGCAATACTTGGTGTCGAGTTCCATCAAGTGTGCTGATCGTCCAGTCTGCTCGGCACCAATTAAGGTTGACCCTGATCCGCCAAACAAATCCAAAACCGAAAGAAGTCTTATATGATTACCAAACGCGCGAACAGACAACGCGACAGGCTTTTGAGTAGGGTGGACATAGGCAGTGTCTTTTTTAACATCCCAAAGGTCGCTTTCATTTTTGACAGCGTCGTCAACTGTACCATCAAACAAACAAAACTCATGTTGGTGTCTGTAGCCACGACCAAGTCCAAAAACGTTCTTGGCCCACACAATGCAAGCCTTGTACGGTAGCCGACCCTGTAATTCTCCGTAGAATTTCCAGTTGCACCAAACGTAAACAGCCTTTGCAGACTGAGCGCTGATGACGGAGCAAACCTCACCAATAAAGTCAGTGAAGTCTTCAGCGTTTAAATTATCATTCTTGATAATATCGTGCTTGCCGCTACGTCCATTAAAAGCGACGTTGTAGGGTGGGTCCGTGAATATCATATCTACCGGACGCCCATCCATCAGCCGCTCAACTGCATCAATCGACGTGCTATCGCCGCACATCAGCCGATGCCGCCCGAGCAGCCACACATCGCCTTCGACCGTTACCGGAACATCTGGCGCATCGGGAACCGCGTCCTCGTCGGTCAGCCCTTCGGTCGGGTCTGCCAGCAGCGCGTCTAGGTTATCAAACCCGATTAGCGACAGGTCAAAGTCCCAGTCCTTCAACCCCTGCAATTCGATCTTGAGCAGGTCATTATCCCACCCGGCATTCGCCGCCAGTTGGTTATCCGCCAGAACGTAAGCTCGCTTCTGTGCCTCCGTCCAACCCTCTGCCACCATCACAGGCACATCTTCGATGCCCAACTGACGGGCAGCGAGAACGCGCCCATGCCCCGCTATAATCGTCCCCGCTTCGTCCACAAGAACAGGATTGGTCCAACCCCATTCCTTCATGCTCGCTGCGATCTGCGCCACTTGCGCGTCGCTATGTGTCCGAGCGTTGTTCGCATATGGTATTAGACCGGCGATAGGGCGCCGCTCGACAGAATCAGCGGGCCACTTTATAGGCGGGAATTTTGCCATGCCGTTCGCGGGGCGCTTGCGCGTATGCCCGCCTCCTGGATTGTGGGGATTTGTGTATTGCGTAGCACTGTGGGGCCGGTGATTCCGACGCCCTCGGGGCTTGCGGGGCAGCATCTCCGTAGAGACCGCCATCTCGGGCCAAGCTCATCCGATGTTCAATATATCGCGGGTTGACATTTCGTTCAAGACTAAATCTATCCGGCTTCTTTCAAGTCCGCTTTATTGAGCCACATCGGCGCGTGCCCGCCTTCGCCCATCTCCACCCGCGCTTGATTGTCCCGCAACTCTGCCACCCGCACGCTCTGCCCCTCCAGCACGCCTCTGATGGGTTTCAGGTACTCACCCACTGCCAAGCGTATGACAGGCGTTGTCTCCGGCCCTGGTGGCGTCCACTGGTCGGGAAGCGAAAGCATCGGGCGGATCATGTACGGGGGGATGACGGCTGCCATGCCTGCCCTGCACATGATAGCGCGAATGCCGTCGATCCCCTGGATCAGATCCATCGGGATGGTGTGGCCGCGCTCCACACCGATGATGAGATAACCCACCAGCTCCGGTCGTGGGATCGGTGGGACTGCCTTGGCCTTGGTGCGGGTGTTTGGTGTTGTGTTCTGCCTTCGAACGAACGCCTTGCGCCACCGGACGGGACACACCGTCGCCACTCCCGCGTCTCTGTCGGCTTCCGTCTCCGCCCTCAACTGCCGTTGCGGGTCAACCGTGAGGACGTGCCAAAGCATGTCGGTTAGATCGTCGGGGATGGGGGTTTGTCTCATGCCGCGCGCTCCTCGTTAAGCCGCTTCCGATACAGAGCCTCGACGACCTCGGGCTGCAACCCCGCAAGCCAACAGACCTCTCGGAAGTCACGGCCTGCGCTGTCAAACCAAGCCCGCGCTTGTTGCATCTGGTTGTTCCGCTCCGCCCGATGTTCTGCCTCGAATTTTGTCCCCGGCGAAATGCGCGTCGTCGGGAATGCGTCTACGAAGGCTTGCCGGATGACCGTCAGCCACAACTCCCGCTCGGGCACATGCGGTTCACGTTCTGCGAATGTTGCGAGGCTCATAGGGGCACTCCCGCTTGTTTGGCGTCCGCGATGGCGCGTTGGTTAGCTGCGTCGAATCCGTGGGCTTCCTGGAATTGCTTGAACTCTTTGAGCGTGTCGGTTTGCCTCGTGAACGTGAGGTGCGCGCGCCACTTGGCCCATGGTGGGTTGCCCCCGGCGCGTGGCCGGTCGGTTTCGGGGCTGTCGGGTGGACGTTCGACCGGCTCATCAAGCCAGCGTTCGCCGTTGAGCCACGTTGCGGGGTGGGCAATGAATTTCGCCTCCCGGCCCATTGCGAGGGACGATTCCGCAAACCGCTCGGCAGCGACTTTCAGCGCATCAGGGCTATCGACCTTGCGAAGGGCTGTCCGGTACGCCTTTCGGGCTTGGCCCTTGCCGACCTTGTGCGGATAGATCTGCCAGAACTTTTCGAAATCAGTCTCTATCTGGCATTCGGCTTCGGACATGCCGCGCTGTCGAGGCGATGTTCCTTCCGCGCGGGGAGAGACTTTCTTTCTTTCTGTATCTGTATCTGTATCTGTATCTGTATCTGTATCTAGGCGCGTCACATGCGCGTCACTGTCACGCGGTGTGCGCGTTACATCTGCGTCACGGTCACGCTTTGCACGTTGACGGGCAGCGCTATCGTCCCTTGCGGGATTGCGTTCCTCCCATTTTGACACCACGCCGTCACGGATCATGCCGCGTTCAACGAACTGATCCCAGATCGTCTGAACGTCTGCGTCGTCGCAATTCAGCGTGTCCGCGATAGCCTCTATGTCGGTGGTGACAGTGCCCCGCGTGTCTGCTTCGGATGCGCTTTCCAGGATGGCGAGCCATACGAACACAGCCCGTTCTCTGGTCTGCCCCGTCTTGCGTGCGATGCTGCCGAATTTCGGGTCGGACAGACAGCCGTGATAATGGCGGAACCACTTCATCAGTTCATCTCCCGCGCGCCGTTGGTGATGACGCCCGTTTCCATGTTGGCGTATAGGACAGCGTGACCGGCTCTGCCGCCGCGTCGCTTGCCCACGATGATTTCCATGGTGTTGCGAGCGCGGTCCATGCGCTCATCCCATAGGTTCGCCCGCTCCTGATACTTCGCGTCGGTCTCGCCTTCGCGCTGCACTGGCACTGCCTTCTCCGCGTAATACTCATCCCGGTACGGGAACAGGACGACATCAGCGTCTTGCTCGATCGATCCTGATTCCCGCAGGTCTGCCAACGTGGGGCGCTTGTCCTCTCGGGCTTCGACAGCGCGGCTCAACTGAGACAAGGCAATGACCGGGACCGACAGTTCCTTGGCGAGCGCCTTCAATGCTGCGGTTATCTCGGTCAGATCGTTCGTGCGGTTGTTGTTCCGTCCCGCCCGGTCGCGGTCCACGCCGATCAATTGCAGGTAATCTATGACCACCAGTTTCAGCCCGTGGCGGCGCTTCAGCTTGATGGCGCGGCGCTTGATCTCATGGACGGTGGATGCGGCTGTATCGTCAATGTGAAGCGGCCATGACCCGATATCGGATTTGGCGTCCACCATCGCGTCCCAACCGGCTTTGTCTATGTCACCGAGCTCTTGCCGCTCCTGACTGATGCCGGTCTCGGCAGCGAGTAAGCGGGATGAGATTTCATCGGCTGGCATTTCGAGGGAGAAGAACGCGACCGAATGACCGGCCTTGGCGACGTTGCGGGCGACCCTGACAGCCCATGCGGACTTGCCCATACCTGGGCGACCACCGGCAATGTAGAGCCGTCCAGCGCCCAACATACCCATGGCGCGGTCCATGTCGCTGATACCCGTTGACAACCCCGACGTGTCCGGCCCGTCGCGGTAAGCGGCCTGTGCCCGTTCAATGGCAATGTCCAGACCCGTGGAAACGTGGTGCAGATCGCCCTTGGGCTTGCCAGCGCCGACAATCTCGTCAATTTCGAGCATCAGGCTCCCGGCTATCTGATCCGGGGTGCGATCAACGAAGGCGTCGTGCGCGTCGTTGACCAGCCGCTCACCAGCTTCGATCAGGCGGCGGCGGCGGTATGCGTCCATCACCACGCGGGCGCTGTCGGGCGCGTTCATGACGCTGACGACACCCGCTGCTAGATCCGTGAGGTATCGGACGCCGCCCTTGTCCTTTAGGTGCTGCTCGGCAAGGCTGCGAAGCGTCACCGGGTTGACGGACTTGCCGCCTTCGATCAGTTCGCGCGTCCAGTCGTAGATCGCACCGTTCGCGGGGTCGCTGAAATACTCGGGTTTAAGATAGTCGCACACATGGTCAAACGTGCGATTGTTGACGAGGATTGCGCCTAGCACCTGCGCTTCGGCTTCGACCTCGACGGGCTGTCCCGTGTTGGGGGCCATGTTGTTCACTTGGGCATCCCCTTGACTACGTTGCGGGCGGCTTGGCCTATGGACTTGAACCCCTCGACCTTGGGCGCGCGAACCTTGTTAACCTCGACAAACTGAATATCCGGGTGGTTGGCGCGTCGCCACGCAGCGCGCTCACGCGCCTTGCGGCACTCCCTACACTTGCGCTGTATGCGGCCACCTTCATATTTTTCAATAACAACGTTGTTGCCGGAGAACGGATGCCCGCGCTTGCAATGCGTCTTTCTGCCGTTTCTGTGATTTGAAGTGTAATCCGCGCGGTCAATATTCTGCTGATGTGTGACCGCTCTTAGGTGTTCTGGGTTCACGCACGCACGATTA
>CAYGRO010000011.1:0-33057 GCA_964352335.1 uncultured Gammaproteobacteria bacterium
GAAATGGTCAGAACGGAATTACAAGTTCCAGAAGATTTTGGTCGTATGGCTGCACAAACAGCGAAACAAGTTATTACACAAAAATTACGAGAAGCTGAGCGGTCTACTGTTTTTGAAGAATACAAAGATCGTGAAGGTGAAATCGTTATGGGAGTTGTTCAAAGACGGGAAGGACGAAATGTTCTTATCGACTTAGGAAAAACAACTGCTATTATGCCAGCCTCTGAACAAGTTTATGGAGAACGGTATAAAACAGGTCAACGATTAAAATTGTATATCGTTTCTGTAGAAATGGGACCAAAGGGTCCGCAAATCACTCTTTCTCGTTCTCATGAAAACATTGTTCATCAATTGTTTTCGACAGAAATTCCAGAGATTGGTAGTGGGACAATTGAAATTATGTCTATTGCTCGAGAAGCTGGTTCTCGTTCTAAAGTTGCTGTTCAAGCAATGGAAGAAGGGATTGATCCAATTGGTTCTTGTGTTGGGCAACGAGGTACTCGTGTACAAACAATTATTAATGAATTAGGAGGAGAGAAAATTGATATTATTGAATGGGATGAAGACCCTGTGTCTTATCTTACAAATGCTTTGTCTCCAGCAAAAGTTGTTTCTATTGAGTTAAATGAAGAATCACATGAAGCTATTGTAAAAGTTGCGGAAGATCAATTGTCTTTAGCTATTGGTCGTTCTGGTCAAAATGTTCGACTCGCTTCTAAACTAACTGGGTGGAGTATCAATATTGAAGGGGCAGATAGCAAAGAATCTGAAACAGATGAAGATGCTACAGATGAAGCAGAATCAAGCGAAGAAGAAAAAGAATCTGAAGCAGAAGAAGCCCCAGCCGAAGAAAAAGAATCAAAAGAGGTAGAAGAGTCAGAATCTGCAGAAGGAGCAGAAGATGAATCAACAGAAACTGAAGCTTAAATTATTTGCATGTCAGAAAACAAAGAAACAAAACTAACTCATACTTACCCGCCTGTTGTGCTAACGATTTGGCAAGATGCCTGGGTTGCAATTTCGCAACCCAATAAGGCACTTAAGTGGGCACTACAACCATTTAAACGATCAGTTGTTTATCTGGTTTTGCTTAGTATTGTTTTGTCGCTTGTTTCTACTGCCTATTTTTTCATCAATTTAAGACCAGCAATAGAAAGTTTTCGTGATTGGGCAATTGCCTCTATTCCAGAAGTTTCTTTACAAGAAGGGCTACTTTCTATTAAAGATGATCAAACAATCAGTTTTACAGACAGTGATACATTCTTTTTCAAAGTAGACCCCACTCAATCGAGTGAAGAACAACCAGCTATCGATAGTTTTTATGAAGCAGGTATTTTGATTACAAGTGATCAACTTATTTTCAAAGACGCACGAAGCATAGAGACAATCAATTTTTCTGAATTTTCAGATGCTGAAATCAACTTTGATGGAAAAAGCATTGGATCTTTTATCGATCAAAAGCTGATACCAGCTTCATTTATTTTTATCCCTCTTATTGTTTTCCTTTATACAGTAGTAGCAAAATTATTCTATAGCTTATTATTTTCTGTTCTGTACTGGTTTTTAACAGGACTTAAATATGACTTAATGCGTATGTGGTCAATTGCTATTTATAGCCTTACACCTGCTATTGTTGCAGGTTATATTAGCTTTATTTTTGCCCCAGTATTTGGGCTTTATACAATGGTTTTCCTATTCTACTTTTGGTTTGGATTAAACAGTTTGCGAAAATTTAAAGCAATTTTGCCGAGTGCTTAAAGTGGTTAACGGTTAAAATCTAAAAAGATTTTAATGATTAAACGCTTTAATAACTAAAATAAATTTTATGCATCTTTGGCATGATATTTCATTGGGAGATAATCCTGAAGAACTTACTCTTGTGGTAGAGAATACACAAGGAAGTAACAATAAATACGAAATTGAAAAAGAATCTGGAGTGATTGAATTAGATCGTGTGCTTTTTAGTTCAGTTTTCTTCCCAGCTGATTATGGGTTTATCCCTCAAACACTTTGGGAAGATGGTGATGCTTTAGACGCATATGTCTTAACAACAAATTCTTTATTCCCTGGTTGTTTGGTAAAGGTTCGCCCAATTGGAGTTATTAAAATGATTGATGGCGGAGAAAGTGATGATAAATTAATTACTGTTCCTACTGCTGATCCTCGGTTTGATGAAATTAAAGATATTTCTGACCTTGCTTCACATAAAGTAAAAGAAATTCAAAACTTTTTAGAGACCTATAAATTGTTAGAAGGAAAAAAAGTTGAAGTAACCGGGGTTGAAGGAAAAGACTCTGCTTTAGCGGCTGTTAAAAAAGGAGTAGAGCTCTATAAAGAAAAATTCGCAAAATAAATTGAATGTTTACGTGCTGGCAATTGTGGTCAATTGTCAGTGGTTAATGGTCAATTGTTAAACAAAGTTTTATGCAAATCACGAAAACTGAAAAAGAAAAATCAACAGTAGAATTAAAAGTTGAAATTCCTTGGGCAGACATACAACCTGCAATTGCAAAGGCTGTAAAGAAAATTTCTGAGCAAGTAGATATTGCTGGTTTTAGAAAAGGACAAGCCCCTTATGATGTTATCGCTAAAAAAGTTGGTGAAATGACTGTTTTACAAGAAGCAGCGAGTTTTGTTGTTCAAGATACATTGCCAAAAGTAATTAAACAAGAAGCTTTGGAAACTGTTGGGCAACCAAGTATTAATATCGATAAATTGGCAGTAGATAATCCACTTGTTTATTCGGCAATTGTTCCAATCATGCCAGAAGTGACTATTGGAGATCTTTCTAAAATTAAAGCGGAACGAGAAAAATCAGAAGTAGATGAAGAAGAAGTAAATAAAGTTATTGAAAATTTACGTGCAATGAGAGCAAAGGAAGTGCTTGTTAACCGTGAAGCACAAAATGGAGATAAGTTGGAAATCAATTTCAATGTATTTTTAGATTCTATTCCAGTTGATGGTGGTCAAGCAGAAAAATATCCATTGCAATTAGGAGAAGGAAGTATGATCCCTGGATTTGAAGAACAAGTTGTTGGGATGAAAGCCGGAGAAGAAAAAGAATTTGCTTTAACGTTCCCAAAGGATTATCACAATAAACAATTGGGTGGAAAAGAAGCTGATTTCAAAATAAAAGTAGAAGCTGTTTACGAAAGAGAATTACCAGAATTAAATAAAGCCTTAGCCGCAGAAATCGGTGATTTTGATTCGGTAGAAGCATTAAAAGATTCTATTGAAACAAATTTATTAGAAGAAAAGAAACAACAAATTGAAAATGCATTTGAGAAAGCTGTTGTTGAAGGGCTTGTTGAGCAAACAACGTATGGGGATATTCCAGAAAATATGTTGAACCAAGAAACAAACCAAATGATGCAAGAATTAGAAAATAATTTAGCGCAACAAGGATTAAAGTTTGAAGATTACTTGGTGCATCTTAAAAAAGATCGACCTCAATTGAAATTAGATTTCGCCCCAGATGCAATGAAGCGGATTCAAAGTGCTTTAGCAATTCGAGCTTTAGCGAAAAAAGAAGATATTTCTGCAACGGAGGAAGAAGTAAATGCAGAAGTGGAAAAAATGAAAGAAGCATATGCCATCAATCCACAAATGATGGAGCAAGTAAGCTCACCTGCTTATCGTGAATACTTGCAGACTGTTTTAAGAAACAAAAAAACGTTACAATGGATTAAAGACCAAGTACAAAAACAAGATGCATAAATAATGGTCTTTCCAATTGGTGTGGAATGATATGAAAGTAAAATACTATTTATTGGGTGGGGTTCTTGCTGCAGGCTTTGGTGCTGGAGTACTCTTTAGTTTTTCTGAGCAAAACTATAATCAAGTTCTCTTACAAGGACTATTGGCCCCTCGTGTACAAGACGATGCCCCTTTAGACTTAGGTATTGTTTTAGGTGCTGGCCTTAGAACCAATGGAATGCTTACAGATATTGCAAAAGAGCGGGTGGAGTATGCTTTACTTATCCATGAACAAATAGATTTGCCTTTGTTTTTTTCTGGTGGGGATACTCCTTATGGTGTAGAAGCTCAAGCAATGAATAGCTATGCGTTTGAACATGGTTATAGCGGTCCAGATTATACAGAAGGGAGCTCAAGATCAACATATGAAAATGCTTTTTTCTCAGATCAGCTTTTAGATGCGGCAGATGAATCGATTGAATCAAATAAAGTTTTATTGATTACCTCTTCCTTTCATTCAAAAAGATCTCTTGCAACGTTTACTACTCTTATGCCAGAGCGCGAGATCGAAATTGATTACCCTCAACAAAGTGTTATTTTAGAGAATTCATTTTTAGGAAGGTGGAAAGGGTTGAGAATGTTATTAAGAGAGTATTTAGCGATTGAATGGTATAAGTATGGGCATCAGGTGGAGGTTTGACGAGATTATAAAACGGCAAAATTGCAAAGTTTCAAAACTGCAAAACGGCAAAGTTTCAAAACGGCAAATTTAAAAAACTGAAAATAATCCATTTCCTACTTTTAAAAATAAATTATGTTAGAACTCTATCAAATAGAACAATGTCCTTATTGCCAATTGGTTCGGTCTAAAATGACGGAGCTTGGGCTATCCTACATTTCACATAATCGAACGAATCCTGAGGTGGAAAAAAAGCTTATGGAAATAGGTGGGAAGACACAAGTTCCGATGCTTGTTGACCCTAATCATGATCTTGTTTTGTATGAATCTGCTGATATTGTGAAGCATTTAGAAAAACATTATTCGTAGGGGAGGGGCTGAAAAAAAGGCAAAGTTGCAAAGCTTCAAAATTGCAAAAACTTTTTGAAAAAAATTATGAACAAAACTAAAGCGCCTGAAGTTGAAGGAATTAGCGAATGGGTTAATAGTGATCCAATTTGTTTGGAATCTTTGAAAGGGAAAGTTGTTGGTATTGAGTTTTGGACGCATAGTTGTGGCAATTGTGATAATGCGATTCCAGAGATGCAAGCTATTTATGAGAAATATCGATCACAAGGCTTTGTATTAATAGGTGTACATTCACCCGAATTAGAGTCAGATAAAAAAATTGAAGCTATTAAGAACTATTGTGAACAAAAAAAGCTTACATTTCCTATTGCTGTTGATAATGATATGATGACTTGGCAGGTATATGGTCAGCAATATTGGCCAACACTTTACCTCATAGACAAGCAAGGCAATGTTTACAATCGACATATTGGCGAAGGTGGATATTTTGCCATTCAAAAAGAAATTGAGCACTTATTGGAAGAAAAAGAGAATACAATAAGTGGTTAAACCCTATTAATAATTGACGCTACTAGCTATTGGCTACTAGCTAAATAGAATTATGAAACCAGTAACTATTTATACAACACCTACCTGTGGTTTTTGTAAAATGACCAAAGAATTTTTTAAAGAAAATAGAGTTGAGTATACAGAACATGATGTTTCTGTTGACGCACAAGAGGCTCAAAAAATGGTAGATTTGTCTGGCCAAATGGGAGTGCCAGTGGTCACAATTGGAGAAGGAGAAGACCAAACAATCATTGTTGGTTTTGATGAGCCAAAACTAAAAGAAACATTAGGATTATAAATTCGATTGGTATAATAGAAAAAGGCCGGCGAGAGATCGTGGGTCTTTTTTGTTAGCTAGTAGGTGGTAAGAGAGTAGGGGGAGGGCAGTAATCAGTTGAAATTTTTCTCCTACTCTCCTACCTTTCTACACTCTCTTTTTTCCTTCTTATCCACATAATAGGTTGCGCACAATTTGCTAATTGTTATAATGCACGAGAAATATTTTTTTCATTGTTTATTGAGAAATTCTATGATTTATCTAGCAGCTGATCATGCGGGGTTTGAGAGAAAAGAGCAAATCAAAGAGTATCTTGATAAGCTTGGGTATAAACTGAAAGACTTTGGTGCTCATCAATTAGACGAAAAAGATGATTATCCGGATTATGCACATCCTTTAGCAGAAGCTGTGGCAAAAGACAGTGTTCGTGGATTGCTTTTTTGTGGGAATGCTGAAGGTGTTTGTATCGTTGCAAATAAAGTAGATGGAATTAGGGCGGCATTAGGGTATAGTGCCTATGCAGCTAAATCCAGCCGAGAAGATGATGATACAAATATTCTTTGTATTCCAGGAAGGGTTATGGAAGACGAAGAGGTAAAAGAAATGGTAAAGGTTTGGTTAGAAACAGATTTTTCAAATGAAGAAAGACATATACGACGTTTAAAAAAAATTGAAGACATTGAGTCTACTAATTAAGTTATTTATGAACAATCAATTAATTCCAGCTATCCTCGTTGAGGATTTCGATGAATTTAAAGAGAAAATTGAAATTGCGGAAGATTTCGCAGATACCGTTCAATGGGATATTATGGACGGTCAATTTGTGGAAAATGAAACATTTTCTAATTTGAAAATGATACAAGAAGTAAATACGACCTTAACAATAGAAGCGCATTTAATGGTAGATAATCCAGAAGATAGATTAGATGATCTTGCGAAAGCTGGGATTGACCGAGTCATTGTTCATGCCGAATCAACGGATGATTTATTTGGTCTTATCGATAAAATGAAAAATCAAAGTTATGAAATCGGTGTTGCTTTAAACCCAGAAACAGATTTAGATGAATTAGATGGGCTTATTGAGCAATTAGACCTTGTGATGATTATGACTGTTGTTCCAGGATCTGGAGGACAAAGTTTTTTAGAAGATCAATTAGAAAAAGTAAGGGAGCTGAGACAAAATTATCCTGATTTAAATATTTCTGTAGACGGTGGGGTAAATTTACAAACAATTAAATTAGCAAAACTTGCTGGTGCCAATATTTTTTGTGCCAATTCTGCTATTTTTGAAAACCCAGACCCTGCACATGCATTTGAATTAATGGTGGCTGAATTATCTTAATCAAAGTAAGCGCGCAAAAAAACCTTCACTTGAGAAGGTTTTTTTGATTGAAGAAAAAAACGTTTAAGTGGTACTATATAGTAAGTGCAATGGATATTTAATGACAACTATGGCAATAAAATCAAAGAAAAAAACAAAACCGAAGGCTTTTAAACAATTAAGTTTAAAAGAGTTAGAACGAAAAGCCTACGACTTACGCGCCGACTTAATTAAAATGCTTGTTGAGGCTGGTTCAGGGCATTCAGCGGGGCCTTTAGATTTAGCGGAATTTTATACGGCAATGTATTTTCATATTTTGCATCATGATCCTAAAAACCCACAATGGGACAAACGAGATCGACTCTGTCTTTCTTGTGGACATGTTGCACCTATTCGATATACAGCGATGATTCACGCTGGGTATTTACCAAAATCACATTTAAAAACATTGAGAAAGTTTGGATCTTTATTACAAGGTCACCCAGGATATAATGAATGGCCGGCTTTAGAGCATTCTTCTGGGCCATTGGGCCAAGGATTATCTGTTGCAATTGGAATGGCCGTTGCTGCAAAAATGAATAAAGAGCGTCATTGGATTTATTGCTTAACATCTGATGGTGAAATGCAAGAAGGGCAAATTTGGGAAGCGGCTATGTTTGCTGGAAAAAATCGTTTGAATAATCTGGTGGCTTATATGGACAGAAATAATATTCAAATCGACGGAATGACCGAAGATATTATGCCCTTAGAGCCATTAAAGAAAAAATGGGAAGCATTTGGTTGGCATGTTATCGATGTTGATGGACATAATATTGAGCAAATTATCGATGCCACAAATACTGCAAAAGCAATTATTGAAAAACCAACCATGATTATTATGCATACTATTCCTGGAAAAGGGGTGGAGTTTATGGAATACGATTATACTTGGCATGGAAAACCACCAACAGAAGAACAAGCTCGCGAAGCTTTACATGATATTCGTACATTAAAGGGAAAGATTGTTGGTGAGCATGAATAAAGCCGCCTGGGGGCGGAGACATCGCAGACTGTGGTAGATAATTTGCAGACAAATGCAAACCGCTGGTTTTGACACCTTGTCTGTAAATGTCTGAAAGAGGTCTGAATTAATCTGTATTAGTCTTGTAATATTTTATGCCTGTAAATAAAAAAGCAAATTTAGTAAAAAATCTTTTCGATAAAAATATTTCTAAAGTTCCAACAAGAAATGGATTTGGGGAAGGTGTTCGAGATGCTGCTAAAAAAGATAAAAACATTGTGGGACTCACTGGAGATTTAGTCGAATCAACCCGGATGAATTATTTTGCCGATGAATTTCCAGATCGATTTATTGAATGTGGTGTCGCTGAGCAAAATATGACTGGGATAGCAGCTGGTTTAGCATTAGCCGGAAAAGTGCCTTTTATTTCTACCTATGCTGTTTTTTCTCCTGGTCGAAATTGGGATCAGGTTCGTGTGGCAATTGCCTATAATAATGCGAATGTAAAAATTACTGGGGCACATGCTGGCATTTCTGTTGGCCCAGATGGCGCTACTCATCAAGCCTTAGAAGATATCGCGATTACTCGTGTCTTACCGAATATGGTTGTTCTTGCGCCTTGTGATCAATTAGTTACGTATCAAGCAACAATCGCGGCTGCAAAACATATGGGGCCTGTTTATTTACGGTTTGCGCGTAATGAGACCCCTGTATTTACCACGAAAAAAACTCCTTTCAAAATTGGTCAGGCACAAGTTTTATGGGAAGGGAAAGATGTTGCAATTGCTGCTTGCGGACCATTAGTTTATGAAGCATTATTAGCGGCAAATGAATTAGAAAAAAAGGGGATTTCCTGCCGTGTGCTTGATATTACTTCTATTAAGCCATTAGATGCGAAGACAATTGTAAAAGCGGCAAAAGATTGCGGAGCATTTGTTACCGTGGAAGAGCATCAAATTCATGGTGGAATGGGATCTGCCATTGCAGAAGTACTCGCTTGGAATCAGCCAGTGCCAATTGAGCCAATTGCAGTAAAAGATCGATTTGGAGAATCTGGTGAACCAGTACAATTATTAAAAGCATTTGGTCTGATGTCCCCAGATATTATCAAGGCGGTTAAAAAAGTAATCAAAAGAAAATAATATGGCAAAATCAAAAAAATCAGTTTCAGGAAATCCCTTTGATGTTATTTCAATTGGTGATTCAACCATGGATATGTTTTTACAAGTTGATACTGGCGCAAGCCGACTTTGTAAAAAAGATACAAAAAACTGTTATTTATTACTAAGTTATGCCGACAAAATTGAGGCAGATGGACAAACATTTGCCACAGGAGGGAATTCAGCGAATCTTGCGATTGGTTCTTCTCGCCTTGGATTAAAATCCTCTTTTTATACCATTGTTGGTGATGATCGAATTGGAAAAACAATGACCGATGCCTTTACTGAAGAAGGTGTTAATACGGATTATGTCGTAGAACAAAAAAAAGGGAAAACAAATTTTCATGTTGTTTTAAATCATGAAGCAGAAAGAACCATTTTGATTTACCATAATAAACGTAAATACAAACTTCCTACGCTCAAAAAATCTTCATGGATCTATTATTCTTCTATGGCAGAAGGATTTGAAGCCATACATCCAGCTTTAGTTAAACATGTAAAAAAACATAAAATTAAACTTGGCTTTAATCCAGGGACATTACAATTAAAAGCTGGGTATAAAGTCTTAAAACCAGTATTAGAGGTTTGTGAAGTATTGATTTTAAATGTAGAAGAAGCTCATCGGCTTTTAGGAATGAAGCATAATGGCATTGAAATGAAAAAATTATTGACGACCTTACATGAAACGGGTCCAAAGCAAGTGGTTGTGACAGATGGCCCAAATGGGTCTTATGCCTATGATGGAGAAGATTTTTGGAAAATGGGAATTTATGATGTTCCTGTAATAGAACGAACGGGAGCAGGAGATAGTACCTCTACTGGGGTTATTGCTGCATTGGTTTATGGAAAGCCTTTACAAGAAGCATTAAGATGGGGAGTGTTTAATTCAGCATCAGTTATTCAGGCAATTGGTCCACAAGAAGGGTTATTGAAAAAATCAGCAATGAATAAGCTCTTAAAAGAAAATAAGCATTTATTAGCTAAAGCATTTTAGCTATTAATTTGTCAATAAGCATTACCATAAATAGTTGGCTAATATTAGCCAACTATTTTGTTATTTAGAGCTGGGTCTTGACAAAAAATAGCTTTTCTGCTATTGTTTTCAAGTCATCAGGCACCAGCCGGTCTGATGATTTACTTATTCTAGGCTGTCTATTACTAAGAACAAAGACAAGAATATGGAATTACAAGAAATGACAACATTCCTAAAGCAGAAGTGGCAAACCGTCGCTCTCTTTATGGTGGTGTTTGCAATACTTGCCTTTGTGTTTAGTATTGCACAGCCACAAAAATACCGATCAGAGCAACGATTTTTAGTGGTATCTAAGTATGCAGAAGATGTTGACCCATATGCGGCAACTCGTTCGACTGAATATTTAGCAAACTTACTTTCTGAAATTGTGTATTCACAAAATTTCATGGCGCAAGTTATGGATTCTGGATATGCTTTGGATGAAGACTTGTTTCCACTAGAAGCAAAGAAAAGAAAAAAGGCTTGGAATAAAAGTTTGCGTACACGTGTTTTGGGTGATACAGGTATTTTAGAAATTACTTTATACCATAGAACCCAATTCGATACGGAACAATTAGCTTTAGCTGTTGGTGATGTCTTACAAAAACAACATGCTCAATACCATAGTCGTGGTGATGTAACCACTATTCAAGTTATTGACCAACCGATTACTTCTTTACGACCTGTTCAGCCAAATATTTTGTTAAATACATCCGCTGGATTAGTCTTAGGAATTTTTGCCGGACTTGCATTTATTTATCTTTTCCCAAAACGAGAGTTCTCGTTTACCGGTGAAGGTATGCAACGTTTGGTAAATGATGATTATGAAGACTGGTCAGCACCAATAGCAACACCAAACTTTATGCAACCAGCGATGAATATGGTTCAGCCAACTGTTACGAATGAAGGCTCGCTTTATGAGCCAGCGGAAATGAAAACACCAAGTTTTATTTCGAGAAATGAAGAAACAGAGATTGGCTATCAGTCTGAGCCTCCAAAAAATTTGCCCATTGCTTAAGGAATCATAATAAAAAAAGTCCTCGTTAATTTGAGGGCTTTTTTTATTCATCAAGAAACGATTAGCAATAAACATGGAGCAATGGTTTGTTGTGGTGTAATAATGAGAATGATTGCTGATGGATTATTGTTTCTTTATTGTTCTTTGCCCTTGGTTTGCTATACTAAAGGTACTATTATCATTTTATCTTTATGAAAAAATTGTTGCTATTACTTCTTCTTTTAAGTTCGTTCTTTGTCTTTTCTCCTGCGCAGGCACAAGTTAGAGGAGATGCTTTTGGAAAATATTTTACAGATTCATTTGGTCGTACGTTTGATACTGGTAGTTCAAGTGAATTAAATAAATCATTACCAAGAGCTGTGGGGAATGTTATTTCGGTTTTCATTGCTTTTATTGGGGTTATTTTGCTTGTGA
Organism: uncultured Gammaproteobacteria bacterium; assembly: GCA_964352335.1. Classification (GTDB taxonomy): domain Bacteria; phylum Patescibacteriota; class Patescibacteriia; order VMEV01; family CAYQCH01; genus CAYGRO01. The sequence goes on from CAYGRO010000011.1 coordinate 11,475, forward strand.
TTATGGTCTATGCTGGTTTCTTGTGGCTAACAGCGGGTGGGAAAGAAGATCAAATTAAAAAAGCCAAACAATATATTATCAATGGGATTATTGGTTTGATTATCGCATTAGGTGCCTTTATTCTTACAAGCTTTGTTATTACACAGGTTACGAATGCATTGAATCAAAGTGCTGAACCAGCTTCAACTAGTACAGGGAATCAAGGTACTAAATAAACTATTTTCAAAAAAAGGAGGGCCCGCTTCGTGAGAAGTGGGCCCTTTGTTTTTTGCTGTTGTCGATATGCGGATTACTCGATCTTATAGCCTTTCGCCATCATGAAGATGGTGTTATTGGGTGGAGCGATGGTCACCGCTTCTCCTTCTGGTCCGACAATGGTCGTTCGGATTGGTGGTGAGCTGATCAGCACCGGTTGTCTGGATGTGAACCTTAGGACTCCTGCATTGAAGACCTCGACCTTGTACTCACCCCCTGGTAAGTAGATAGGGAGTTCTTCGTAGTAGAAGTTATTCCTGTCGAAATCATCCCAAGAAGCTGGGCCTCTTGTGCAGAATGAGAAGGTGGGTAATTCAGGTCGGTTTAGTGAAGTGATGTGAATGACATCTTCCTCAACCGCAAATGTACGGTAGTAGGCGATATCGACCGGCAAGAGGCGATATTGCCTTGCACGGTTGTTTCGGTCTCTCGTGACTCCACGAAGAACCGCATTCTCAAACAAAAGCTCTTGGCGCTCTTGCTCAAGAAAAACGACCTGTCGAGCAAGCTCGTGCAAGTCGATTTCTTCGGAGTAGTCTTCCCCGTAAATCCTCCTGTTTTCTTCCTGCACCTGAGCAAGCTTAGCTTCCTCAGGTGTGGGGGCAGAGGTGCAAGCAGCTAAGACGAGAGTGCTTAGCGTGGCGATCACGCCTGAATACGACAAGTAATTCTTTGGCATGATAGCCCTTTCTTTTCCATTTCCAACTGAAGCCTTATTTGAGCTTCATATCACTATACTAATTATTTTTAAAAATGTCAAGCATTTTTAGCTAATATTAGCTCATTCTGGTCATTTTGACACATTTATTTGGCTAATATTAGGTTTAATTAAATTAAACTGTTTGTATCTCTTGACAAAAAACTCATTTTATGCTATCTTATTAAGTCATCTGTGTGGAGAGTTCTACTCGGATGCATCAACCACGACGAGACGAGCAAGATGCTCAGTCCGTCATCACCCACAGACCATCTGGTCTTTAGCATGAAGGAGCTCACCATGAGCAAGCAGAACATCGTCACCCGTTTCTTCCAGATCATCGGGGCGGCGATGCTGCTCCTGGTGATCAACCCCACCCTCAGCTTCGCGGATTCGGGTTCGTCCAGCAGCGACTTCTTGTCGTCGCCGGTCAAGCTAAGTCCATTCTCTTCCCAGACCTCATTTCGGCAGGTCAGCTCGGAGGAGGACGACGCAAGTTCGGAACAAGCTCTCGCGGGATCCAATGTGATCCTGAGAGACTTGTCGGTCAACCTCAACCTTTCTTTCGGTGTCGAGCGAACGCTCAACCGGGGGAAGGAGGCGAACCGAGACGTGTACTACACCTTCGCTTCGGCGGAGTTCATGTGGCACGTTACGAACTTCGGTCCTGCTGGTGCAAAGCACACCCGCTTGGAAGCTGGGTTCACCATTGGCGGTTCGCCACAAGGTGAGTACAAGGGCTCCGAGGGACCCGACGCGAACATGTCTAGTGGCGATAACCGCTATAGCTCTGTGTTCCGGAACTTCCGATTGGGTGGCAAGGTCGTCCTTCGAGATATCGGAGGAAGTGGCAAGCCAGCTCTGTGGGAACTTTCCCTCAACCCCTGGGTTGGTTACAACTACGATCGAGGTAGCGTGGGTCACAATGATCCATTCCGCTATCGGTCGAAGGCAGTAACCTATACCCTCGGCCTGCGGGCACAGGCGGCACTGCTCTTCCCGGTCTACGGACTGGGTACGCAGGTCCAACGAACCTTGATCCGTGGAGAGGCCACGCCCGTCTTGAACGGGTTCCTCCCCCGCATCGAGCTTGTCGCGGAGTACGAGAACGCCTTCAGTACGAAGCGTCGTACGACGGTGACTCGCCAAGGTGGGAGCGATCGTCAGCGAAACATTTCGTATATGGGACGCTTGAGGGTTCACCTCTGGCGATTCAATAACGAGACAGCTGACATCAACGACGAGTGGCTCTTTGAGCTTGATCCCGTCGTTATCGGTCACTTCGAAGGTCGCACGCGGTATGGGTTCGCTCAAGTCCGCAACGACAACTTCAGCAACCGACTCGGTGGTGGTTTCGGCCTTCATCTCACGATTAACAAGACCGCCTATGTGCAGGTCGAGGGCGTCGTGAAGAAGGCATTCGATAACTTCACCCTGGGACGAGGATCTGACGAGGTCCTCGGCGAGGTCCAGTTGAACCTTGGGTTCTCGTTCTAGCGAGAACGAGCCCAAGAAAGCGAGGAGGGGGCGTGTGTAAAAAACATGCCCCCTCCCGCCCAACATTTTCAAAACAACCTTGACAATTCGGCTAAAATTTGTTAATTTGCGGTTTCATTCTAGAAGAAAAAGTTGATCTCATAAAAGAGATAAGATAAACTTTTCCTTCGTGATTGAATCACGGCTCTATGAGCTTCGGCTTGTAGTGGTATCAAGCTAGAACATGGTTCGGAGGCATTGTGCCAATGGATCAACATTCACGCCCGCCAGAGGTTATTCTGGCAAGTTTCCCAAAGGAGGGAAAAGATGAAGTTTCGAATCACCCTGGCGGCCGTGCTTTGCGCGGTTAGCCTGTTCACTGTCATGGGGTGCCGCTCTGGCAACCTCAACGAAAACGACCCGGCTTATGACGTGAAGTACGTCCATAAGCCCTTGAACACCGACGAGCACGAGAGGACTCAAGCGCCCGCGCCGGCCAGTCCGGCCGCGGTCGACAGCTCGAACCCCGAGTTGGTCGAGTTGCGTGCCGAGGTAGAGCGACTCAAGCGCGAGGTCAACGTGGCCCAGGCAGGCGCTTCGAACCCTGCTCCTGTGGAGCAGGCTGCTCCTCCGGTGCAGATCGAAGCTGCTGCGAACGGCTACACTCCTTCGCACGGGATTCTTCCCGTGCCGGAGAACTTTGCAACCAGCGTTCTCCTGGCTGGCATGGAGATCAGGTCTCCCTTGCTCCGTTGTGAGAAGGTCTTCGGCAATACGCAGACATCTCGTGACGACCTCTTCGGTTTTTGCTCTTTCAGGGGCAAGCGGGTTCGTACGTTTCACTTCAACGTTCCCAACGGGACGACTCACCGAGGTGGGAAGGTGGACGTCGACAAGCTCGGCTTCATCGACTCGGAGCCCGTTCGCCCTTGTGCGTTCGAGGTCACTGGCTTGAAGGAGAAGCTCCGAGTGATCCCGCTCACTCAGCCTGGTTACCCTGACGAGGTCTGGAACTGGCAGTTCGCAGTTCTCCCTCATGGGGTGCGTGAAACCATGCTTCACGCTGACCCGGCGTATCGCATCCACTGGCGAGTCTGGGTGACGTTTGAGGACGGCACCACGAGCTCCATCGGTCCGCTTTCGTACACGTCTGAAAGCGTGAGTGTGGACAACGGGTCCGGAGTCCTGACGGGGGCTGTTACCAACGGTCGCAAGCCCAACGGTGTTATGACTCACGCGATTGGCATGAACCCCGTTCTGCCCTAGGGATGCTCAGAGACTCCCAAGTCTCTGGCAACCAACGTTCCCCCCGAAGCCAATACGTGCTTCGGGGGGTTCATCATTTTATGGGGAAAACATGTATCATAAATCATGTATCAGCGAGCAGAGGTCATACATTGAGGTTTATTTTTAGCTGAAGCCAAGTCTTGACAATTTGGGGTAAAATTGTTATGATGGTATATCAATTTTGGTAATGAATTTCGGCTTTTTGGCCCAAGTTCAATGCCTAAAATTGGGCAGAAATCAACCCAGGAGGAATTCGTGAAGAAGACTGTCATTATCATTTCGTTGGTCGCCGTATTGGCGATCTTCGGGATTTACAAGGTGAACGCCCAGGACGGCAAGGGAACGGCTCCGGTCGACTCGACCAAGCCCGTTCTGCCTGCTCCACTCCCTCGAGCTTCGTCCCCGGCCAATGGGGTCGAGCTGGAGGTCGACAAGCATCGCTCCCCCAGTCGGGCCACCCAAGAAAACCCGGCCGTTCCGACCGAGCCCGAGGGAGACCTCCAGCCAGTCAACGGCGACGAGGCTGAGAAGGACGAGTCGCGACCTGCGATCGTCCGTGACCTTCGAACGGAACCCGAGGGTGCTCTCCAGCCGCTCAACGGCGACGAGGTGGAGAAGGACGAATCGCGCCCTGCGATCGTCCGCGATCTTCGGACCGAACCCGAGGGTGCTCTCCAGCCGCTCAACGGCACGGAGAAGGACGAGTCGCGCCCTGCGATCGTCCGCGATCTTCGGACTCAACCGACTTCTCGTCCCTCGAGCACTGTGTTGGTTCCCGAACCGTCGGTTTCTCAGCACACTAGCTGTGGTCCAACCCTGCAGCGTGAGTACATCTACGGTGGGACGCGAGACGACTACAGGCTCGTCCCTGCTGCTGACAGCCACGTCCATATTCGGACGTTCAAGGGCTCCAATCGCTCGACCAGCGGTCAACCCCTGAACAACCAGAAGTAGCAGCTCACCCCAGAGCCGCTCGCTTCACCCCGCACCCCCAACGCTACGCGTCGGGGGTGCTTCTTTTTTAGGGAGAAAACAAGATTGTTTGGTATACTTTAGTAGATCACATCAGTTTTGAATCTACGAATTATGACCAATCTACAAATAATTTGTAGATTCGTAGATTTGTTCTAATTTGTAGATTAGTATTCATTCGTAGATTAGCATCATATTAATATGAATGTATTAACTATCTTATTCGGGAAAAACCACAGTTCGTCGTCTAAACAGTGGACGGCGACTATTATTTTTTCTGTTTTTGCTCTTGCTATATGGGTTGTTTCGCTTTTAACGATTGGTTTTAATTTACCGATCTATTTTATTGTCATGCTTTTTGTTTCTGGATTGCTCTTTATAACTCCTCAAGCAGGTTTGCCAGTTATTATTCTTTCAACCATGTGGTTTCAACGTTGGTTTACATTGGAACCAATTGTTTTTGGAGATATTATTGTAAAACTGTACCCATTAGACATTGCTTTTATTGCGACTCTTGTTGGACTAGGGTTTCATCAAATTTTTGGAAATAAAAAAAGAAGATTACCTTTTAAAAAAATAGAAGTAGTTTTGGGTATTTTTATGGTCATGTGTTTTGCTTTTTTGGCTCGTGCCTTTTTAGATTCATCGGCGGATAATGCTTTAGCAATTAGTTCGTTCAAAAATTATGCCTTTTATGGATTACTCTATTTCTTAGTCACAGTTACAATAACAAACTTAGATCAACTAAAAGAAATGATTAAAGTTTTTCTTGTCGGCGGGTGGGGAATATTGTTTTTTGTCTTTATTGGGATTGTGCGAGGACAAGGTCTTTGGACAGAGTATAATCCCTTATCAACAGATGGGGTTCGGTTACTTTCTTTTCCTCATGCCTTTTATCTATCTCTTGTGATGATGATGGCCTTGATTTTGTTGTTATATAGGCTTCGCCCAGAACGATCGACGGTATTAACACTTTGGGTACAATTTCTGGGGGTAATTGGCTCATTAATGCGTCACTTATGGTTGGCGCTATTTGCCACAACCGTATTTGTTTTTGTGATGCTGCCTAAAAAAGCGAAAAAGCTTTTGCTTACATTCTTTGCGAAAAATGCTGTTCTTGTCTTCTTTTTCTCTCTTTTTATTGCTTTTGTTTTTGTGATCTTCCCGCAATCAGAAACAGTGAATCGGTTAGAAGGAATTACAGACCCTTTATACAATCGTGCTCGGTCATTGGCGAGAACAACGGCTGATAGTTCGGCTCGATGGCGATTTTTTGCCTGGAGCGCTGCCAAAGAAAGTATTATTGATGCTCCTATTTTTGGAGTTGGATATGGAAAAGAATTAACAATTGAATTTGAAACCTATCGAATTGTTGTGCCAATGCGTGAATTACATAATTCTTTACTAGTAATGCTTGTGCAAATGGGCTTTGTTGGTTTAGTTGTTTTTCTTTATCTATTATGGAAATTATTTAGACAAGTCTATTCTTCTTGGCGAGGAAGAGGGATATTTTTTCCTTATCAGGTAACTTTTTTTTCCATGATACTGATCTTTTTAATTTCATCTTTTACTCAACCTTATTTTGAAACAAATTTTACTGGGATATTCTTTTGGATTTTGATGGGATTATTAGTGGTATCATTAAGGTTGGATGAAGGTGAGATAAAACGATTGGCTGAGAATAGCTGACATACCGCCCCCCAACCCCTCCTAGCTTTCGGCCATGAGCTCAAGCCGAATGGAAGGAGGGGAGCATGATATCACCATATAATTGTGCCTTCCCCCTCCTTTTAGGAGGGGGATTGAGGGGGCGGTAATGTGACAAACAAAAAATATGAAAATACTAAATATTAATAAATTTTTTTACATGCGAGGTGGCGTTGAACGCTACTATTTTGCTTTGACGAAATTATTAGAAGAAAATGGACATGATGTCATTCATTTTTCTATGGAGGATGAAAAAAATTATCCTTCAAAATTTTCTGAATTTTTTGTACCTAATGTTGAAGTTGGAAAACCCGGTTTGAAATTGTTAAATAAAGCCTTGCGCCCTATTTGGTATAAACAAGCACAAGTAAATATTGAAGCATTGATTAAAAAGCATAAACCAGATATTGCTCATATTCACATGCTCTATCATCATTTGTCTCCCTCTATTTTACCTATTTTAAAGAAACATGGGATTCCCGTTGTAATGACCGTGCATGATTATAAATTGATTTGTCCAAATTATTTATTATTTACAGAAGATGATACTTGTAAACGCTGTAAGGGGCATAAATATTACCAAGCAATTATTCATAAATGTCTTAAAGATTCTCGAGCAGTAAGTGCTTATGGTGCTTTAGAAATGTCTATTCATAAATTGATGCAAGTGTATGAAAAACAGGTAGATTTTTTTATTGCCCCTAGTCCATTCGTTCAAAAGACATTGATTGAATTTGGTCAAAATCCAGAAAAAATCATTACGATTCCACATTTTATCGACCCAACTTTTTTAGACAAGGCTAAATCTATCAAACCTTCGAAGGCAAAAAGACCATATGCCCTTTATTTTGGGCGTTTGGCAGAAGAGAAGGGGGTTGACAAAATACTAGAAATGATGTATATTTATAAACCAGAGATTGACCTAAAAATCGCTGGAACAGGCCCTTTACAAGAGCAATTACAAGAATATGTCTCTAGCAATAACCTCAAAAATGTTGAATTTTTAGGTCATTTAGAGGCAGATAATCTTATTGCGACAATTAAGGGGGCAAGCGCTGTCATTATGCCATCTCGTTTTTATGAAACATTTGGTTTTGCCGCTTTAGAAAGTATGGCCTTAGGAATTCCTCTTATTGCTTCTAATGCTGGTGCGCTTAAAGATCTTATTCCAGAAGATCTTGGTATTCTATTTCCTCGTGATGACAAAAAAGCAATGGCCAATGCTTTAACCGAAGTGCTTGGATGGGATAAAAAACAAGTTCAAAAAAGAGCTGCGGAACAAATACAAAAATTCTATCTTCCTGAAATACATTATCAAACACTTAAAACTGTTTATGAGCATTTGATCAAGTAGTTCGAACCTACGAATTAGAACTAATCTACAAATAAATTGCATTTGCGATTCGTAGATTTGTCATAATTTGTAAATTCGAAATTATGCAAATTGGGAAAAATAAAAAACAATTTTATTCAGTGATACTAAGTATCGCTGTTTTGTGTTTACCCCTCTTTGCCTATGCTTTTACTGTAAACCATGATTTTCCTCGAACAACTGCTTGGCAATTAAATACAGGTAAAACCCCAGAAAGAGAATTAGCACGATACGATTCAGTTATTTTAAATATGTCGGCAGTAAGAACGCATCCTCAATTGTTTACCGAACTTAAACGACTAAATCCTGATGTTATTATTCTTGCTTATACTTCGGCAGTAGAATTTCCAGGTGGTCGCTTAAATGAAGTGGAGCCTTCTGGTAAAGGAGTATGGCATGATTTAGGAAAAGGAATTAACGAGGCTTGGAAATTGAAAACAACAAATGGACAACAAGTAAGTTTTTGGCCAGGACATTGGTCTATGAATCCTTCTGCTAAAGCGAGCAATGGGCAGACATATGCCAATTATGTTGGAAATTTTTTAGTTGATAATGTCTTAACTGCAGGCAAATTTGATGGATTGTTTTTTGACACAACTTGGGATGGTATAAGTTGGCATGATGAAAATATTGATATCGACAATGACAGACAAAAAGATAGTAAACAAGAAATTGATAGCAAGTGGCATGATGGACAAGCAGAAATGTTACAAACGATTCGAAATCGTGTAGGTGATGATTATCTTTTGATTACAAATGGAGATGGGAATTTCACCAATTTAAATAATGGGCGAATGTTTGAAAGCTTTCCAGAGTTTTGGGAGGGCGGATGGACCGGTTCTGTTCAACGTTATATTGCAACAGATGCAAGTGGGTTTACACCACGTGTAAATATTTTGAATACAGATACCGACAATAGTGGGAATTTTAGAGACTTTGCCACCATGCGTTATGGCCTTACGAGTACATTAATTGGAAATGGGTACTATAATTTTGATTATGGAACAACAGATAGATCATTTGTAAATTATTATGATGAGTATTCTATTTCTTTGGGGCGTCCTGTAAAAGGCTCAATCAACTTACTTACTTCTTCTGCTGCAGAAATTGCCCCTGGTTTATGGCAAAGAGATTTTGAAAATGGAATTAGTATTGTAAATTCAACGTCAACTACAAGAACGATTGAATTGCCAGCTGAATATGAAAAAATTCATGGTCAACAAGATCCATTTGTAAATAATGGTCAAGTTGTTAGTCGTGTTTCTATTCCGCCACGAGACGGACTTGTTCTTTTACGGCCATTACAAGAAGTCCTTGGGAATCCCTTTGAAAATGGAGCCTTTGCTCGTGTTTTTTCTGCAGATACTCATACTTCTCGTTCATCCTTCTTTAGTTATGATGAACGATTTGATGGTGGTAAACGAGTATTAAAAAGTGATATCGATTTAGATGGACGAATTGAAACGCTTGTTGCAGGAGCTTCTGATATTACCATTTATGCAGACAATGGTGCGGTTAAATCTGTTTTTTATCCTTATACAACTGCTTATAGAAGTGGAATCAATTTTGGTATTGGTGACTTAAATGGTGACGGAACCCAAGAAATTGTTACTGGTACAGATACCGGTGGTGGTCCACAGATTAGAATTTTTAATGCCCAAGGAAAATTAATTAATCCTGGTTTCTTTGCCTATGCGACAAATTTTAGGGGAGGAGTAAATGTTGCAGTGGGGGATTTAAACGGTGATGGAATAAATGAGATTATTGCAGGAGCAGGAAATGGTGGTGGACCTCATATTCGTGTTTTCAATAAAGATGGGAAATTAATTAATCCTGGTTTCTTTGCTTATAACCCAGCCTTTCGAGGAGGGGTAAATGTTGCAGTTGGTGATACAAATGGAGATGGTATTGATGAAATTATTAGTGGTCCTGGGCGTGGAGGTGGTCCTCATGTACGTATTTGGAATAAAGAAGGACGAATGTTGTCTGAGTTTTTTGCTTTTTCAGCTAGTTCTAACCAGGGGGTACGTGTAGCTGCTTATGATTTTGACAAAGATCGTCGAGATGAAATTGTTGCAATGACGGATGATTTCTTCCTATTTGGTGGATAGTTGAGAAAGCTGCAAAGCGGCAAAACTGCAAAGCTACAAAATTGTAAAGCTGGGAAAATGGTCTTATTTCACGAAGATAAACGAATTAGTGAATCTTTGCTAAACTAACTTATATGAATCGTACAAAATCTTCAAAATCAACGATGACGCAATTTAGTGAATTGCCTAAACAAGTTCAGAAAGCTGGAATGGATATTGCGATGGCCAGATATGAAAAGCATTATCATCCAAGAAATAAGCATCACAAAAAACATTTGATCATCGATATTGTTTTGGCTGCTATTGTTGCGCTTCTTGTCCTTTTTGCGGGATATATTTTTCTTTTTTATCAAAATAGAGTCTTACAAGAAAGTGTAGAGCTTTCATTTATTTCCTATCCTGAATCAGTTCGAAGCGGAGATTTATTAGCCTATGATTTACTAGTTGAAAATAATACTGGCCAATCACTTTCTAATGCCTTTGTTGAATTTCCTCAAGGGGGAGAGTTTATTGTTGCTTCTACCAGTCCACAAAAGCTTCAGTCAAATACTGTCCAACTTGGAACATTAGATAATGGTGAATCTGCAAAAATTCAAGTTATTGGTTCTGTTATTAGTGATGTTGATTCCTCTGTTCGAATTAATGCCATTTTTAGATTCGATAAAATTGCATTATTAGGAACAAATGAAAAATTTATTTCACAACCAATCCAGGTTTTAGGATCATCTTTAACCGCCGACATTCAATTACCTGAATCAATTGTGGCGAATCAACCATTTGATTTTAAAATTATTTATAAAAATGAATCTGAGGTAACAAATTTTGAACAAGTTAGTTTATTACCAAATTGGCCACCTGGGTGGGAAATTATCGAAAGCTCACTTAATTTAGATACTGCGACGGATTATTGGTTTATTGAAAGCGTCGGTAGTTTAGAAGAAGAGGAAATTGTGGGGAAAGCTATTTTGCGAACCCCTGATTTAGAAGAGGCGGAGATTACTTTGCAAGTATTCACCTCTCCAAAAGGATTACCACTCTTACAAAATACAGTAGAATTATCTTTGCCAGTAAAGTATCCAAATGTTCTTGCAGAAATAACTTCTTCTCCTCGATTAGCAAGTCTTGGTCAACTTATTGAATATGAGATTCGTGTACAAAATAATGAATCTTATGCACTTAATAATGTAAGAGCAAGATTAGAAATCAATCGAGGGATTTATGATCCACAATCTTATCCAGCAGCATTAGACGAAAGATCTAAAACAGAAGTAATTCTTTTTGGTCAGTTAAATCCAAATACTTCATCAACTTATGTTCAGTCACTACGACTTCGTTCAACAATAAATGCTCCAATCGCTTTTGGACAAAATGAAGTTACTGCCAACCTTCCTTTAGAGTTACTCTATGAAGATGAAAACGGACAAGAAATTGTATTACCTGTTCAATCTGCTAAAACAGCTTTAAATAGTGATCTTGTTGGGCGGGCTTTTGCGCGCTACTTTAGTGTAGAGGGCGATCAAATTGGTCGTGGACCTATTCCTCCAATTGTTGGTGAAACAACAAAATATTGGGTTTTTGTCCATTTAGATAATCAATTACATCCATTAACACAAGTTAATGTATCTGGAAGACTTCCACAGGGGGTTAATTTTACGGGCAAAGAAAGTGTGACAGAGGGAGGAGCCCTAACATTTAATGATGCAACAAGGTTTTTCCAATGGCCTACTGGTGAATTAGTAGACTATAAAAATAATTTCGAAAAGCGAAGCTATGGAGCTGCCTTTGAAGTTGCCATTACACCTGGGGCAGAACAAATCGGTGAAATTTTAACGCTACTTGAGAGTATTGAGATACAGGGGAGAGATACTGTGACGGGTCAAATAATCACAGTTAAATTGCCGTCTGTAACAACAAATCTTATTCAAGATGCATATACATCTGATGAGGGTAAGGTTACACTATAAATTATCTCAAAGAACTACCGATTTGATTGATTAAGTTATAGCTATGTCGTCTTTACAGTCTATTGATTTACGACTATCCGAAGCAATGTTAAAAGACTTTGATGCTTTGGTTTTACATATTTTACAAATTACTCAATCTCAATTTGGCTTTGTAAGCCCAATGCTGTTTATGTATGATCATGCCCATGAACAGCTTGTTTTGGCGCATGGAGAAGCTCATTTAAAATTTCCTCTGCAAAATGCGAATCATTTATTGGCAAAAAGCTTTCAGGATCAACAATTCTTTACAACCAATTCGTATCAAGAAATATTTGAAGAGCCGACTGATGAACAAGAGTCGTCTCAATCAACATCACTTTATATTCTTTTACCTATTTCTGTTCGAGAAACCTCAATTGGGGTTATTGTTTTTGCAACAAAAGACCAAAAGACGCTCTCATATTTAGAACAATTATTTTTACAAAACTTTGTTACACAAATTAGTTCTCATTTAATGATTACATGGGCATTAAAAAATTCTTTAGAATTAAATACACAATTACTACATACCAATTCAGATTATTTACAGCTTATTGAAGTAAAGCGATCCTTTTTAGATCAAGTACAAGAAATTTTGCTACAATATATACAAGAGAAGAATGTAAAAGAAAAGAAAAAAGAAGAAATCATGTCTGTAATAGCATATTTACAGTCAGTCGTGCTTCTTTCTGATACAACCATTGAAAAAAACAAACAAAATACTATTTATGAAAAAACAGCCAATAAAGCCATTGGCAACTTGTGACGATGTTTTAGTAGATTGCTCTAATAAATTAGATGCAATATTACAGGTGTCACAATCTTTAATGGGAGTATTAGACCCAAATGAGGTTCTGACTTCCGTTATTCATCGGTTGGGTAAAGAGCTTGGATATCGATTTCCTGCTATTTTTTTATACGATGAAACTCGTACAAGCCTTGTCATGAAAAAAATTGGAGTACAGACAGATGAAGGAAAAACACTACAACAATTTATCGATCATGATTTTGAGTCAATTCGTTTTGATATTTCGGCTGAGAATAATTTAGTTGTAAAAGCTGCAGAAAAAAATGCAATAGTTGTAACTAGAGATATTACAAATTTTACACAACCATTTTTAACAGAAGAACAATCAGGATTATTAGATGATTCATTAGACGTGCATCTCATTATTGGCGTTCCCCTCATTTTACGAGGTGAAACAATTGGAACATTAATTGCTTTTTCTCAAGCAAATCGATTTGCAGAAAGTGAGCAAGCACTTTTACAAACATTGGCGAATCAAATTTCAATTGCCTTATACAATGCACAGTTATTTGCACGTGTTCAAGAACAGGTAAATGCACTTGAGCAAAGAGAACAAGATTTAGAAACATTATTGAAACTTTCAGAAATTGCCCGATCAAGTTTAGATAAAAATGCCGTCTTACAAGAATTATTAGATACTTTACCTCATCAATTATCTCATGTTGACGTTATTGGTGGAGCAATTTTATTAAAAGATGAATCGCTTTCTTCGGTTCATGTTTTTGCTTTAACAGAGGGGGCGTTTACAACAAAAGTATTATCAAAGCTAAAGATAAACTTGCAAAGTGCTTCTCAACAAATTACAAATAGCCCGTTATTAAGTCATGTATTATCAAAGCAGCAGCCTCAGGTTATTGAGCATTTGTCGATAGCTTTTCCAGATATTGTAACGAAGTCAATTGAGAAAAAAATAAAAAAACTAACCAATATTGCTTGTTATGCTGCGATACCACTTGTTCATGGTGATACAACACAGGGAATCGTTCTTTTTTCTTTATCAAAACCATTGAAAGTGTTAAATGAAAGAAAGCAGGAACTCTTTGAAGTTATTACCAATACAATTTCTGTAACACTTGAGAATGCAGGTCTGTATGATCAATTGCAAATGCAATACATTAAGGTTCAAAAACAAAGCGAAGCATTAGAAGAAGCAAATTCTCGTCTTAAAGCACTAGACCAAGCTAAGTCTGAGTTTGTTTCAATTGCTTCACATCAATTACGTACACCGCTAACTGTTATCAAGGGCTATCTTTCCCTTATCATGGAGGGATCTGTTGGAAGGTGTGATCCAGTTGCAATGGAGAGTATTAGAAAGGTGTCTGCGAGCACCGATCGTTTAGTTTCATTGGTAAATGACTTATTAGATATTTCAAGAATTGAAAGAGGGATTTTACTTTTAGATATACAACCAGGTAGGTTGGAGCTCTTAGCAGAGAGTGTTGTTGATGAATTATATACTCGAGCAGATAAGCATGGTGTTTCTTTAACTTTTCATCGATCTAGAAAAAAAGCACCACAAGTTCATTTGGATAAAACCAAAATAAGAGAAGTAATGATGAATATGGTTGATAATGCGGTGAAATATACTCCACATGGTGGAAAAATAGATGTATCTGTTAAAAAAGATGGCAAAGAAGTTATTTTTGAAGTTAAAGATACTGGTATGGGGCTTTCGGAAGACACCATTCCAAAATTATTTGAAAAGTTTTCTCGAGGAGAAGGTGTTTCTGTTATTGATACAGAGGGGGTTGGCTTAGGTTTATTTGTTGCAAAGAGAGTAATTGATGGACATGGTGGAAGAATTTGGGCGACAAGTAAAGGGACAAATAAGGGGAGTATTTTTTCTTTTGCATTGCCAATATCGAAGAAACAAAAAAAATGATATAATTGTTACAACTAACAATTGACAATGAACAACTGACGATAGACAAATGACTTCTAGACAGAAAGTGTTAGTGGTCAATTGTTCGTTGTCAGTTGTCCAAAACCTATGGCAAAAAAACAAACAAAACATTCTGATCGTGAGCGTCTATTCGCGGCAAGCAGTTATATTGGTTTTTTCTGTTTAATACCATTTGTTTTAGCGCATAATAAACCTTTTATTCACAAACATGCAAAACAAGGGTTGGTATTATTTGTAATCGAATTAGTAATTTCGGCGATAGGTTGGATTCCACTTATCGGATGGGCTATCTTCCTTTTAGGTTGGCTCTTCGTTGTTGTTTCTGCAATACTTGGGATCGCGTATGCTTTGAGCGGACAAGATTTTGTTGTTCCTTTTTTTGGGAAAATGATTAAGTAGAGTTCGAATCTACGAATTAGGACAAATCTGCGAATTTACAAATTAGAATTAATCAATGCCCCATGAACATATGAAAAAATATGGGGTAGAGGTAGTATATCCTGAGTTGTCTTATATAGTTGTTGGGGTATTATTTAAAGCTCATCGAAAAATTGGACGCTACGGGAAGGAAAAACAGTATTCAGATTTAGTAGCCTTGATGCTAAAGGGGAAAAACATTCATTTTAAAAGAGAATACACAGTTGTTGGAACAGGTAATAGACTTGACTTTGTCATTGAAGATAAGCTCATAATAGAGCTTAAGGCAAGGCAGATAATGATAGAGGCTGACTACGCACAACTAAAAAGATACTTGCATATAACAAAATTACAATTAGGATTACTAGTTAATTTTCGAGATAAACACCTCAAACCAAAACGAATATTAAATCTCTATACGTAGATTGGTCCTAATTCGTAGATTCGAACTATTAAAATAAAAATATAATCTATGGTACACAATGATATTCGCACCAAAATTGTGGCGACTATTGGACCGGCTTCAGATTCTGTGTCTAAATTAGAACAGTTAATGAAGGCTGGACTTCGAGTAGCTCGGTTAAATTTTTCTCATGGGGATTATCCTAGTCATAAAAAACTGGTTAGAAATATCAGAAAGGCTGCAAAAAACCTAGGAATTGAAGTCGCTATTTTACAAGACTTACAAGGGCCTCGAATTCGTATTGGAAATGTGGATGAAAAGGGGATAACTGCAAAAAAGGGAAGCAAAATCGCTTTAGTTAGCCAAAAAATGCATGCAATTGGTATCCGAGGTTATCAAACAGTGCCGATTCAATATGAAGATCTCTTTAAAGACGTACACAAAGGAACCCTTATTTTGATTGAAGATGGAACCATTCAGTTAAAAGTTGTAAATGTTCGACAAGGTGTTATTTATTGCAAAACAAAAGTTAGCGGTATTATCAAGTCTCATAAAGGAATGAACATCCCAGGGGTTACATTAACTGTTGATGTGATTACCAAAAAAGACAAAGAAGATATTATTTTTGGACAAACACAAGAAGTAGATTATGTGGCTTTATCATTTGTAAAAGATGCTAGTGATATCAAGCGACTAAAAATGCTTATTAAAAAAGCAGAGAAGAAAGGTACAACCATTCAAACAAAAACGATTGCAAAAATTGAACGACAAGAAGCCTTAGATCACTTAGATGCCATTGTTGATGAGGTCGATGGAATTATGGTTGCGCGTGGAGATTTAGGGATTGAAATTGAAGCGCAAAAAGTTCCTATTTGGCAAAAGACAATGATTTTAAAATGCTTGCAACAAGCTAAACCTGTTATTGTTGCCACACAGATGCTAGATTCCATGATTAAAAATCCTCGTCCAACAAGGGCAGAGGTTTCTGACGTTGCGAATGCCATTATCGACCATACCGATGGAATTATGCTTTCTGGTGAATCTGCTGTCGGGAAATATCCTGTTCAAGCGGTCAAAATGATGCATGATATTGCTTTAGAGACAGAAGGATCTTGTTATGACGATTTACTTTGTGGTCGCGAGCATGCGCAAGGTCGCCAACCTGGACTGGCTTTTGCGGCTTGTCACCTAGCCATGTCGACACAAGCAAAAGCTGCATTAGTTTTTACTCGAACAGGACATAGCGCCCGTTTGCTTGCTCGTCATAGACCAGAACTACCTATAATTGCATTAACACCTGAGAAAAAAACACAAAGACAATTGGCTTTAACTTGGGGGGTTATTGGAGTACAAGTTTCAGAAAAGGCAACAATGAAAAGTATGGTAGAAAAAGCTGCAAAATTGTTAAAACAACAAGGATTGATTAAAAAAGGAGATCCTATTATTATTGCGGCATCTGACCCTTTTGGAAAAATTCCAGAATTAACCCATGTTCGCGTTTGGCATGAAGGGGAGAGGTTGTAGAAGTGTAAATGTGTAAAAGCCTTCGGCGTAGACGCGTAGAGCGTAGAATCGTAAAAACGTAAAACGTAGAGACGTAAAATGTAAAAAATATTGCCCCATCTTTAATTATTAAAGTGGGGCTTTATGTTTGATGGTGAGCGATTGAATCAATTAGAGAAGAGAATGACAAACTTTGCTGTTTTGGTAGTGAGGATGTTGAAAAAATTTAAATACACTCCTTTGAATATCCCTATTATTAATCAAATCATTCGGTCATCTAGCTCGATTGGTGCTAATTATCGAGAAGCGAATGTTGCTGAAACGCGAAAGGCAAAAGTGTATATTCTAAAAATTTCTAGAAAAGAAGCAAAAGAGACAGCACATTGGTTAATATTGCTCAAAGAAACAAATCCTGATCATATCGATAAAATAAAACAAATTGAAGAAGAATTAACACAACTAAGCAAAATCCTAACAACAATTATAAAAAAACTCTCATAAAACTTTACACTTCTACGATTCTACGCCTCTACGTTTTACGTTTTTACGATTCTACGTCTTTACATTTCTATACACACCAGAAATAAGGTTCCATTTTATTTTCATCAGTTCTTTGAGGGTTCGCCAGGCATCTCGAATCGGACGAAGGCGAGAATCCGCTGAGTTATACCAAGAAATAGGCACTTCTTTGATTTTGTATTTATAGATCTTTTGGGCGATTGCGAGAAGCTCCATATCAAACCCCCAACCGGTAATTTGTTGTTTTGAAAAGATGTTTTCTACAGCTTTTTTGCTAAATAGTTTGAATCCAGCCTGTGTATCTGTAATGCCTCGAACAATGGTTGCTTGAATTAACAAATTACCTGTTCGGCTAATAAGTTTTCTATACCATGGTTGGTCGACGACAACATTACTTGTTTTTAAATGTCGTGAGCCAATAATAACTTGATAATCTTTTGTAAATGGCCAAAGTAATTCAATTTCATTTAAAGGAGTTGCATTGTCTGCATCCATAAACAAACGCCAATCACCTTTTGCTTCTAAAAAACCACGTTTTACAGCTGCACCTTTTCCTTGGTTTTTTTCTTGAGCGATAACTCGAAAGTTTTTAATCCCTTTTCCATATTCTTTTGCGATTTCGATTGTTTTATCTTTGCTTCCATCGTCAACAACAAGTACTTCAACTTCTTTATCATAGCTAGCCAAAAACTTCTCAATATCCTTGAGAGTTGCTGGAAGACGTTTTTCTTCATTATAGGCTGGAATGATGACAGATAAAGTGGGCATAGATGATGTTGTCATCCCACCACAGGCAGGGTGATTTATTTTACCACCCCTCGATCCCCTCCTATCCTAGCTCTCGGCCATGAGCTCGAGCCGAATGGGAGGGGAAGGTAAATAATCGTATTTTCATACCTCCTACCCCTAATGTAGGGGGAGCCTGCCTGCCGGTAGGCAGGGTCGGGTGTGGGTAATTTAAGTTATTCAGGCTTAAACGTGATATAACGGTTCGCAAAGAAGTTATATGTAAGTACCATACCAGATGCTCCTAGCTTGGCAAGGCTATTGAGTCCAACAGTCAATGATTCTGGGCTTGATTGTAAAAAATTTGCAATTAATTGACCGAAGAACCAAAGGAAGAATAAATTTAATCCTAGTCCAATAATCGACACAAAAAAGAAAATAGTAAATTGCTTACCGATTGCTGATTTTCGATCATGAAAGGTCCAAATTTTATTCCATGTAAAATTATTTACGACCGCAGCAATAAACGAAATTGTGGCTGCAGGAAATCGGGAAAGTGACGTGAATTTTAAAAGTGCGGCAAATCCACCAATATCAATAGCGGTTCCACCTACGCCGACGATGGCGTATTTGAAGAAGTATTTCCAGTTATGGGTAATCCAGTTTTTGATTTTCATAAAATTTATCGATGTTATTCCTTTACTGCCCCCTCAATCCCCATCCTAGAAGGAAGGGGGAAGGAGCTGCATGCAAAATTATGTTTATCTCCCCTCCTTCTAGGAGGGGCCGGGGGCGGTAAAACAAAAGTATGTTTCTAAGAATTGGGTTGCATGACTGTAAATTGATTTACACGTTCAATAATATGATATCCTTCGAAGTCATTTGGTTGAGGTGTAATAATGATATGTGGTATTGATGGAAGTTCAAAAAGTTGATCGCCCTGGTCAATAATGGCCCAGCTAGTTACATCTTCTTGAGGGTTATTGATATTATACAGTTTTAACTTATTTCGGTTTGCTTCTCCTAGGTAGAATCTTCCAACAGTAAAATCAAAGGGGCTGCTAAAAACAATTTCTTGTTCACCAATAAAACTATTGGCAGTTCTTGTAAGTTGGTCAAAGCTTACTTTATGATCCCATGGTTGAACCATAACAACTAAAAAAGTATAAGTCGCAGTCGCGATAATGAGCCAATAATGATGTTTGGTCATTGAATAAATTGCTGCCACTAAAAAGAGAAGTAAGAAAATGGCTGATCCTGAGAGAAATCGTTCAACATAAAGTTGTAATGCAACAGCTTGTAATGACCATGTAAGTAATAAAGGAAAAGCAGCCATATATCCAAGAAAACTGAGAGTTGGATCCCATTTTTTCTTTGTAGAAATATAGACCACCATTCCAGAGATCAATATTGTTAATAAGAAAGTGATGGTTGGGATTGTCAGCCAATCAACAACATAACCTAATGCTGGCGGAACCCCAGGCACCCCAACAGGAGAGCCAAATAAAAATTTATGTAGAGAAAGACCAATATCACTAATAGTTGCATTTGGCACCCAACCTAATGTATTTTGTCTCCCTGTTTGTTTGAGAAAACTTGGTATCCAAGCAAGACCTGCAAGTAATGGGATTGAATAGCTCCATAGCAACCATTTAAGATGGCTCTTTGCATATTTAATGGTTGGATGATCTTTATATTGTTGCCAAAAATCATAAAGCACCATAGAAAAAATAAAGATGAATCCAAGATAGTGAGTAAGGAAACAAATGCTTGCAGATATTCCATAGGCAAGTTGCCAGCCCCAATGTTTTGTTGCTCTTGCTTGCCAGAGTAAAATGGCAGAAAGTAATAAAAAGAATCCTAAAAAGGTATACATGCGGGCCTCTTGGCTATAATTTGCCAAGAAAGGATTGATTGCAAAGATTAATGCACCCAATGTAGCTGGGACCCAAGTTTTTTTAAACCACATTCTTAATGCGATAAACGCAAGAATAATTGTTCCAACTCCAAACAATACAGAGAATAAACGTAATCCAACCGCCTCAGTTCCAGCAATGCTAGACCATCCTCGTAATGCCCAATAATACATTGGCGGGTGGACATCAGAAGTAATAATTTCATTCATTTTTGGGATCTCTTGGCGAATTGTTACAGCAGTAAAGGCTTCATCATACCAATAGTCTCTTTGGTCAATACCGTTGATACGTAAGCTGATTCCTAAAATTAAAATAAGGAAAAGGGCGAAAGCAGGCCAAAGACGTTTTAGTGTTGGTTTTTTCATAAAAAAAATGGTTTAGCAATGGATTTAGTATACCGCATTTTTGTTGATGACTCGAATATTTAGGGGGGCGATTGATCTAATATCTGCCACCTATCTATTCACTACTTTCTCTCTTCACATGTGTTAAACTACTTCCATGGCAACACTTCAATCGATTATTCTTAGTTTGCTCGTGGTGCTCTTTGGGGCATTATTTGGAATGGATTCTGCTAAAGAGCAGGATTTTTTGTATGAGCAATTCAATGAAATTCTTTTTGACCAAGAAGCTCCTCTTGTTGATGGGATTCTTGTTACAAGAGTTGTAGATGGTGATACAATTGTGGTTACAGAAAATGGGGAAGAGACAAAAGTCCGCTTACTTGGGATTGATACTCCAGAAACAGTTGACCCTAGAAAAGAAGTAGAGTGTTTTGGTAAAGAGGCTTCAAGAAAAACAGAATCACTACTATTGAATCAAGTCGTTATTTTAGAAGCAGATCCTACCCAAGGTGAGATAGATAACTATGGTCGATTATTGCGATACATTTTTTTAGAGAATGGAATCCATGTAAATAAAGAACTTATTGCTCAAGGTTTTGCCTATGAATATACCTATGACCTGCCTTATAAGTATCAAAGTGAATTTAAGCAAGCTGAAAAACGAGCAAAAGATGAACAGTTAGGTCTCTGGGGGGATAGTTGCAATTTACCTGAGAATGAATAAGAGTATAGATATATGAAAATCATTGTTATTGGTGCTGGGTATTCAGGGTTATCGGCCTCAGCTTTATTGGCTAAAGAAGGTCATGAGGTGACTTTACTAGAAAAACATGACCAAGCAGGAGGGCGAGCTCGAATGATTCATGAAAATGGATATTCATTTGATATGGGGCCTTCTTGGTATATGATGCCCGAAGTTTTTGAAGACTTTTTTGCAAAATTTGGGAAAAAACCGAGTGATTATTATTCACTTATTCAGCTAGACCCACATTATCGCATTTTTTTTGAAAACCAAGAGCAAGTTGATTTGGTTCCTGATTTGGAAAAAAACCTTGCTCTTTTTGAATCGATTGAACCAGGAAGTGCAGAAAAATTTAAAGCATATTTAAAGCGAGCAGAAAAACTCTATAATTTGTCGATGAAATATTTCATTTACAAAACCTATGAAAAATTCAGTGATATGCTAGACCGCTCTTTTACCAAGAT
>CAYGRO010000012.1:0-29052 GCA_964352335.1 uncultured Gammaproteobacteria bacterium
TCCCAACCCTGCCTGCCGGCAGGCAGGCTCCCCCTTGGCAAAGGGGAGGAGGAACACAGAAATAACACCTTCCCCTCCTAGCCTAGGGGGGGGATTGAGGGGTGGTATGTTGACTAACCTTAATTTTGATTATAATTATTACCCTCGCTTAAAGAAGCCTTTTTTCTTTTCTGGTTGTTGAGAAGAGTCTCCAGATTTTGGTGGACGTGGTGTAGAACTCCCACCTTCTTCACGCGCAGGACGTTCTAATAAAGCCTTTCTTGATAAGTTGATACGCCCTTGGTCATCAATCTCTTTCACTTTTACTTTTACTTTATCACCAACATTTAGGACATCTGATACTTTTTCTACACGACGATGCTCTAATTCTGAGATATGAACTAATCCTTCTTTACCAGGAAGTACTTCTACAAAAGCTCCGAAGTCCATTAGACGAGTAACGGTACCGTCATAAACCTCTCCAGCTTCTACTTCTTTAGTAAGCATTTCAACCCAGGCTTTTGCTTTTTTCATCCCCTCACCATCAACAGAAGAGATAAAGACGCTTCCATCTTGTTCAATATCGATTTCAACTCCTGTTTCTTCAATAATTTTATTAATGGTTTTTCCACCCTGCCCAATTACATCTCGAATTTTTTCTGGATTAATCATGATTGTTTCAATCCGTGGAGCATAAGCAGACATTTCTGATCGTGGTTCTGGTAAGACAGCAGCCATAGCAGCTAAGATATGATTTACTCCATCTTGAGCTTGTGTAAGCGTTTGTTTAATAACTTCATTTGAAAGACCATGTGTCTTTGTGTCTAACTGAATTGCAGTTACACCATTTTTTGTTCCAGTCACTTTAAAATCCATTCCGCCTTTAGCATCTTCTAAATCTTGTAAATCCGTTAAAACAACCCAGTCACCTTTTGCATTTTGGATTAACCCCATAGCAACTCCAGCAACTGGAGATTTAATTGGTACACCAGCATCCATTAATGCCAAAGTTGACCCACAAGCTGAAGCCATAGAACTAGATCCATTTGACCCTAAAACTTCAGAGACTAAACGAATCGTATAGGGATAATCCGCTTTAGCAGGGATTACTGGTAATAAGGCTTTTTCAGCTAATGAACCATGACCAATATCACGTCGAGATGGACCACGTAATGGCTTAACTTCACCTACAGAAAATCCTGGGAAATTATAGTGATGCATATAACGCTTTTCTCCATTTTCATCGATTCCTTCCATAATTTGTGCAGCACCCGGACCAGCTAAGGTTGCAACTGTCATCACTTGTGTTTCACCACGAGTAAAGATTGCTGAACCATGTGTTCGAGGTAAAACACCTGCCAGAACGTCTAATGGACGAACCTCTGTTACTTCACGACCATCAACACGACGTTTTGTTTGCAAAATCATTTCGGCAATATGTTCTTCAATCATTTCTTTAAATGGCTTGAGAACTTCTTTTCTTTTATCTTTACCAACTTGCTTCTCTTTAAGCATTTCATCCAATTCGGATTTGATTTCTTTAAGTGTTTGTTTACGTAATTTTTTTGTTGAATCTGGCCCAGCTTCAAAGTAGGCTTTGATTTGTTCTCCAATATGAGCATCAACAAATTTTTGTAATTCTTCAATTTCTGCTTTTGCAGCAACCTCTTCTTCTGTTAAGTCCACAGCTTTAGGTTGACGTTTTTCTCCACCTAATTCTGCTTGTACTTTTTTCAATAATTCCATTACTGGCTTCATCCCTTCTAAACCAAATTGAACAGCTTCATACATTTTACTTTCTGGAACTTCTTTTGCCCCAGCTTCTAACATGATAGTTGTTTCTCCATTTCCAGAAACATAAACATCTAGGTCAGAAGACTCTAATTGCTCATAAGTTGGATTTAAAATAAATTGACCGTCTACCATTCCTACTTTAGAAGCAGCAATTGGCCCAGCCCATGGAATGTCTGACATTAATAATGCCGCTACAGCACCAATAAGACTTGGAATATCAGCGTCATTTTCTCCATCAACAGAAAGAACCGTTGTCACAACTTGTACATCAAGCCGAACTGATTCATCAAAAAGCGGACGAATAGAACGATCAACAAGACGTGCTGTTAAAACAGCTTCATCTGTAGGACGAGTTTCTCGTTTAATAAATCGAGAACCTTTAATAATCCCCGCTGCGTAAAGTCGTTCTTCGTAATCAACCATTAAAGGGAAATAATCAATTTCACCTCGAGATTCAGAAGCCATTGTTGCTGTAACTAAAACAACTGTGTCTCCATACTGAACCATTGCAGAACCTCCAGCTTGTTGGGCAACAAGACCTGTAGAGATTTTTAATTGACGCCCTGCCCACTCAATAGAAAACTCACGTGGGTTAATCCACGTATTGTTTGGATGCATATCCATAAATTGTGACGTCGCCTGACCATGAGACTAAAGACACCAAAACGCCTGTTTCAGTAGTCCATCTGCCTTATGACCAATCGATCGTCGATTAGTAGTAATTGGCAATAATGTACCATGTAACTCAGTATTTTTCAATAGGAGCAAATTGATAAAACTGCAAATGCACAAAATGACAAAACGGCAAATAATGCTCGTTGTAGCTTTGCAATTTTGCAACTTTGTCGTTTTTTTGTGATTCTACCCAGCCTGTGTAGCAGCGCCTCCAATATCAATATCTTCTGGTCCTGGATCAGCTTCTTGCTCTTTTGGATCTGGAGAACCCCATTTGGGCTCAAACGAATCTAATATTGGACCAAACTCGGCAAAATCAATAGGCTCTTCACGCTCTATAGCAAATTTTGTTTGAAAATGATTTGCTTTTAAACCTTCTTCTGTGATTAATCTTTGCCCAGTTTCGGTTACAAGATAGTATTGATTATTTGATTGAACATGAATGAGTAAGCCAGATGGAAAAGCATCTGTGCTTTGAAAAGCAATATCTTCAGAATAATTCACGAAATAATATTCAGGTAAATCAACTAATCGATCCAACCAATTTTCACCAAACAATTCAATTGCTTGTTCTTCCCCTCCCTGCATCCAGTGCAATTGTTTTGGAAATGAAACAACCCAAACTTGTGGCGAAGACGGAATGGTCACGAGTAATGTTCCTGGACGAATAGTCACATTTCTTCCAGACAAAGGATAACTTTCTAGTTTGTCTCTTGAAACATGCTGAACTTGAGAAAAGTCTGGATACCAAGAAAGAAATGTTTGCTCATCAGGGAAAACAATTCGCTCCATGTCTTGATTTAAGTAATAAATAGAACCTAAATCTGGAGCAGTTAATAACGCCCCTGATTCAATGGCATTATCTTTTAATACTACCGGACCATGTTGCGTATTAACAACAACTGGAGGCGCTTCTGGCTCACTGTAATTTGCTTGTGTATAAACAACGCCAGCAATAATTATGGCAATCAAACAAATAGTTGCCAAAGCACCCGTTGCCATAGAAATCTTTGATTGACCAGATTGATTCGTATCTAAAAACACAAAACGGACTTAAAAAGTAAGTTTTCTTTTTTTCTTTGAAACGACACCACTTCGAAGGGGTTTTCTTACTGTTTTCTTTCCTTTTTTCCCTCCAATTAAATAATTGTCTTTATCTTCGCTCAAATTAATAAAATCATCTGCAATTTCAATTAACTTCGCTGAAGCAGTTTCTGCAAAAGCCACAACTTCTACTAAACAGCCACGATTTTCTTGTAAATACATAACCAAAGGAACAAAGTCCCCATCACCAGAAACGATAATAACTGAATCTAATCGATCAGCCATTTTAATAGCATCAATTGCTAAGCCAACATCCCAGTCGGCTTTTTTCATCCCGCTAGAGAATACTTGTAAATCTTTTTGTTTAATTTCAAATCCTTGTTTGTCTAATGCGTCAAAAAATGGACTTTCTTCTCCACTCACAGACTTAACAACATAAGCCATAGCTCGAACAAGTCGTCTTCCTTGAATTGTTTCTGTTAAGACATTTCCAAAATTGACATTGCTTCCGAATAAATTTTTTGCTGAGTGATACATATTAGCTGTATCAACAAAAACGCCTACACGCTGGTCTGGATGTTTGTACATAGTTTTAAAAAAGGAAAATAAGAAAGAACGGTTTAAAAAATAGCCTTCTTATCTTCACGAAAAATAATAATTGTTTTAAGAGATTAGTATAGCATGATACATGGGATATGGCACATAGGACATGGGATAGCGAATCGCTTCAATGAGAAACTGTACAATGCCCCAGGCACCATGAGGCATGACAAAAAAAACAAACGCCTCTCACAATGGAGAGGCGAATAAGAATCTTATTTCTTGGCAGCAGCTTTTTTCTCTTTAGCAACTTCTTCCTCTTGCGGTGGTTCAGCAATTAATTTTTGAGCTGTGTACTTTAATTTCAATTTTTTTGAAATCGCAACATATTCATCGTAGTCTGTTCCACGAAGATAGTTAAGCAATTTTCGACGTTCGTTTACTTTTTTAATCAAACCACGTCGAGAAGAGAAATCTTTTTTATGTTCTTTTAAATGATCTGCCAATTCGTCGATTTCGTAAGAAAGAATCGCGATTTGGATTTGAGTCGAACCAGTATCATTTTCATGGGTTCGAAACTTTTTGATAATCTTTGCTTTGACTTTTGGGTCTAACATAGTGTTTTGCCTCTTACCAGAGTGAACGCGCTGAATTCTAGGTAGTCTACACCGCGAAAACCCCAGGAAGGGATTAGGTATTAAGTGATGAGAGATTAACTAATTTTGCGATTTTTGTCAATCTTATCCACATGACTGATTCTCTTATGCGTCGTATAATGTAATTAAGAAAACTAAAAAACTGAAAAGCTAAAAACCCTAAAATTTCTATCTTTTAAGCTTTTCAGTTTTTGGGATTTTCAGCTTTTGCAAAAAGAATGTCTAAACAACAAACCAAGTCCACTTCCCCTCTCGACCGTGCTGTTACGGATTTTTTAGAATACATGGAATTAGAAAAAGAGCGTTCGCAAAAAACAATTCAAAACTACGATTTTTATTTAAAACGATTTGTAAACTTTGCTGGGACGAAAAATGTGAAAGCCCCAAAAGATATTGACCAAGCTTTGGTAAAGCGTTATCGACTTTGGTTGAACCAGCAAACAAACCAGGCCGGCGACGAGTTAAAAAGTAATACAAAAAATTATCATTTGGTGGCTTTACGAAGCTGGCTCAAATACTTAGCAAAACGAGATGTAAAAACAATGGCCCCAGAAAAAATTGAATTAGGAAAAACCCCAGAACGGCAAGTCGATTTTTTAGATGGTGAAGACTTACAATCTTTTTTACAAGCACCCTTAAAAACAAAGGAAGCAAAGATCCTCCAATTAAGAGATAAGTCTATTTTGGAATTACTTTTTAGTGCTGGCTTACGTGTTTCTGAATTGGTTGCATTAAAAAAAGATTCTATCAACTTAAAAAAGGATGAATTTACTATTCGTGGGAAAGGTGGAAAGCTTCGTATTTGTTTTTTATCAAATTCAGCGAGACATGCAATTACAGAGTATTTAGAAAACCGTAATGATGACGCTGAATTTTTATTCGTTCGGCATGATCGAGCGAGCAAACGAACAAGTGAGGCTACACCACTAACACCGAGAAGCGTGCAAAGAATGGTTGAAAAATATACCAAGGTTGCTGGTATTACAAAAAATGTAACCCCTCATACATTACGCCATTCATTTGCGACAGACTTATTAATGAATGGTGCCGATATTCGTTCTGTTCAATCTATGCTTGGCCATTCTTCTATTACGACAACCCAAATTTATACGCATATTACCAATCAACAATTACGAGATGTTCATAAA
The DNA here is from genome assembly GCA_964352335.1 of uncultured Gammaproteobacteria bacterium. Classification (GTDB taxonomy): domain Bacteria; phylum Patescibacteriota; class Patescibacteriia; order VMEV01; family CAYQCH01; genus CAYGRO01. The sequence goes on from CAYGRO010000012.1 coordinate 5,837, forward strand.
GCTTTTCATGATCGTAAGCGCAAACGCACAACGGACAACTAACAATTGACAACTGACTACCTTAACTCGAAGTTAGTAGTCAGCTGTTAGAAGTTAGTTGTAAATAAATGAATTCCCTCACTTCCGCATTCGAAGAATGTCGTGTTCTTAATAAACATTATGGAACACGCTTTTATCATGCAATAAATCACTTCCCTCGCCAATTGCAACCACATATTCATGGTCTTTGCGCTTTTGATCGTATTCTCTTAGAAATGATTCGAAACCCAAAAGAAGGTATTAAAGCAAAAGAACAATTAGACGCAATGAAAGCATGGCAAAAAGCATTTGAACAAGGAATGCATGAATCAGGTCAAGAAAATAGTTACCTACATGCTGTTTTGCATACAACAAAAATTTTTACTATTGAACCAAAACTTTTTTCTAAATTAGCAAAGAGTAGAATTGATTTTCATAAAAAGAAAGAGTTTCAAACCTATTCACAATTAGAAAAATCACTGAATGCAATATCAGAAAGAATTGCTGAGATTTTATGTGAAATACTAAAGATTTCTCATCCCAAAGCAAAAAAACAAGTTGCGCGATTAGCAAAAGCTGGTGAATTAATTGAGCTACTGTCTGATTTTTCAAAGGCACTGGAAAGAGGAAAAATGTATTTACCCGTAAAGGATTTAAAAAAGTTTGGTTATACAAAACAAAGTTTAGATAGGAAAAAAGTCACAAAATCTTGGGGAAAGCTTATTGAGTCTTACTTACAAAAAGCCGAAGCCGACATTTCTGCCGGCTTAAAAAATACTTCTCATTTTCCTGACCACTCGCAATTAGCCTTTATAACGATTGCGCAAACATACCAACATTTGATTGAAAATATCCGAGAAAAAAACTACGACCTCTTTACATACCAACCAAAACTACATTGGAAATTAAAGTTAAAACAATCACTTCCACTAATTACTTCATTAGTTCGCTAAGTTTGATTGAAAACTATTTACAATTGGTAAGTAGTATTCAAATTCTTGCCCTGTGACAAGACTGAATACATAGGCATATTTTCCACCTTGGAGTACGTAATATGGAACAATTTTTCCTGGTGCTGTAGAAAGCTCAACAAGTACTTTTTTACCTGGCAAACCATTAATCTCAATTTCTTCTTGAGAAACTTCCGTAACTTCTTTTAGATTGAGCAATAAGCCAATAGCATTATCTACACTTGTTAAATTTTCTTCGAAAAACATTTTAGTCGCACTGGCTTCATCTAAAATACGATACAGACTAGCTGTCTCCTCTTCTTGATCTAATAATAGACGAAGCCCATCTGGCAAACGAAGAGAAAAACGTTTTGACGGAGATTCTTGTAAAAGACTATTTTCTTCTGTGAGCATTGCTGTACCAATATTAACTGGTTCTGGTTGTTTTGAAATACAACCTGTTAAAAACAGTGATGCAATAATTAAAGGAGCTAAAAAGAATTGTGCTTTATTCATAAAAAAACTGGTTATCTATTTATGAAACCACTATAGAAAAAAGTTGCCCAAGAAGCAAATGAGGCCCCCAAAGTGTGATACTTAGGGGGCCACCTCAATCTCTCCTCAGCGGTATGTACAGATGCGATTTGAAACGAATATCCAGTCGCTTCTGCAAATACAGCGAAATGAGCAACTCGGATTCCGCCCAAGTAATACTCATGCGCACGACATTTTGTAGAACCTCTTGCAAAGAAGTTGTCCCCATCGAATAGCTGAATTTCCCATCTACCCAACTATCAAATGAGACACAAGTCACCGTGCCGATGGAAGGGATCCTATAGCCTGGTGCTTGTATACGCAATGCAATGCTTGTGGGCTCAGTCCCAGGTGCGACCAGATACTCACCCTGCACAGGTTGCTCCGCCGCACCAACTGAACCAACAACAAGTGCCGCTGTGCTTGATCCATCCTTTGGACGTATAACGCCACCATGTCGCACTAAAGCACGTAGGTGTAACATCGAGTCCGTTACGATGACTGACCGACCTCGAAGCTGAAACTCAGCTCGGACCTCATCCAACTGAGGTCTGACCTTGTCCTCGTAGTAACGAGAATCAAATACCAAAAGTGGATTGAGTACCCCGTGATAATGACGCGCCATATAAAACGGCAAGCCCTTCTCACCACCACGATCTTGTGCGTACAAGCGCTCACCGATATGGGCATAGTACTCATCATCCATAAAGGCCTTGGGACACCTTGGAGACTTTCGGTAATAAGCAAGAGACAGCTCGATGGTTTGGATGATGTCAGCGTAGTCTTCATCCTTCAAGAATCGTTCCAAATCCTGAGCAAAAAGCTCTGGGTAAGGATACTCTTCTTTGAAGAAGATAACATGCAACATCTCGTGAACGAGCGTACGGTCGGGGTATGTCGCATTGTCCCCCATCAAGACGGTCTTGGTAAAAGGGATATAAGCCCCCGTGGCGCCAATCCCCACGATATCAGGAATTTTTTCGAATCTCCAAATGGAGACCGAGCGCACATACGGCAAGCTATTGGGGTGAAACGCTACATTGAGCGTTGAAATGGTTCCCAAGGGCAAGGTTTTGCCCAAAGGATCTTGCTCAACTGTTGTCGACTGGCACCCTGCCAGAGGAAGTATGAGCATTACAGCCAAAATCAGATTTCTCATGCTCCCTCCTAGGGTGTTAGTTGAGACTATCTATAGTCTAACTCCATTTTCGCGTATTTTGCAAGAAATGTAGAAATAAAAAAACACCCTATTTCTAGGGTTTTATATGGTGGGCACGGCGGGATTCGAACCTACGACCTCTACAATGTCAATGTAGCGCTCTAACCAACTGAGCTACGTGCCCTTAATATACCAACTGTCGAAGATCCTGAGCCTTGCCTGCCGGCAGGCTTGCCGAAGGAAGCTTCGTGCCCTTATAAGAATTTTTAAATAACCCCATTTGGGTCACCATATTTTACTAAATTCTCTTTCTTGATTCTAGACCATTTTTTAATCTGTGCTTCCCTTTTCATTGCTTCAGAACGAGTCTTAAACTCTTCATGAAAGACAATCTTTACAGGTCTTCTCTGACGAGTATATTTCGCTCCTTCCCCACTATTATGCTTAGCTTCACGAGCAATCAAATCTGCACAATACCCCGTGTAAAGTGTTTTGTCCGAACATAATGCGATATACGTATAGTACAGAAAACTTGATTTACTATTCAGAAAGGCAAAACCTCAATAAAAGGTTTTGCCTTTCGGCTCGTCCTATTCACTTCGTTCATAGCACTCACTCAAGGCCCTCGACTCATGTGAATCACATGATGATGATAGGTCGAAGACCCCGAGCAAGTCCTGAGCAAAGTGAAGGACGAGTCGAGGGGTGGGCTCGCTGGGATTCGAACCCAGGACCGTTTGCTTAAGAGGCAACTGCTCTACCAACTGAGCTACGAACCCTTATGAATATAAAAAATCGGATGGCAACCCAGCAATGATTTTCACATGGATGGCCTGCCATCCGAAGCCAATCTGTATTGGCATAGGATGGTACACCCGGAGGGACTCGAACCCCCAACCTTCTGGTCCGAAGCCAGACGCTCTATCCAATTGAGCTACGAGTGCATATTTAGCTTTGAACAATCGACTAAGGCTTTGATAATCAAACAAGGCTTAGATAGACTGTTACTTGTCCGCCGGAGCTCATTACGAAGTTTTGAGCAGAGGAGGAAGCTACGAGTGCATATTCGGATTCATCCTTCAAAGCTCATTAAGAACAAGAAAGGAGAAAGAAAAAACCGCGCTTTGCGATTTTTCTAATGGTAGTGAATTTAGCCCTTACTGTCAATTTTTCCTACTTTTCGTAAATATTTGGGGCATCATCATACATATGTAAAACAGCTGGGTCAATAAGACCTTGATCTAACAATGCTTGAGAGGATCTTTCCATTGGAATCATCCCATATTGGGATCCTGTTTGAATAACTGTATGTAATTGTGCAATTTTATTATCTCGAATCAAATTTCCTACAGCATTGGTATTTACCAAAATTTCTCTTGTAGCTACGCGTCCTCCACCAATTCGTGGAAGCAATCTTTGCGAAATAATTGCTTTGAGCGTTAATGAAAGTTGTAATCGAATTTGAGATTGTTGATAGGGGGGAAAACTATCTACAATACGATCAATTGTTTGTGGGCCATTATATGTATGCAAAGTCCCGAAAACTAAATGACCCGTTTCTGCCAATGTAATCGCTAAAGAAATACTTTCTAAATCACGCATTTCTCCAACCATGATGACATCTGGATCTTGTCTTAAGACACGCTTAAGTCCTTCTGGAAAGGAAAGGAAATCTGCACCTAATTCTCTTTGCTTAACAATGCTTTGTTTCGAATGATAAATATATTCAACAGGATCTTCTAAAGTAACAATGTGTTTTGATTGATCTTGATTGATTTTTTCCACCATAGCAGCCATGGTAGTTGATTTACCAGACCCTGTTGGCCCTGTTACCAAAATAAGACCCGCATGTGCATTGATAAGATCATAAGCAATTTGAGGCATGATAATATCCTCCATTGTCGGGATTTCATTATTAATGATCCGAGCAGCCAATGCCACAGTCCCCATGCTCCAATGAAAATTGATACGTAACCGAGTACCGTCCTCTAATTCATGAGCAGTATCTAATTCTTTATTTTGATAAAATTTTTCTCGTTGTGGTTTTACCAGTAAATCAGTCACAAATTGTTGTGTATCTACTTCTGCCAATTCATCCATATCTGGTAAATGCGAAAGCTGACCATCTTTTCGAATAAGTGGCGGCTGCCCAACAACAAGATGCACATCAGATGCTCCCATTTGTGCACCAAGAGAAAATAATTGGTCTGCAGAAATTTTCATATGTATTTTTGTTTTTGAACGAAGAAATAGTTTGATCACTGATAACAAAATTGTATCATGTAAGCTGAATCATGTCTTATGACTAGTCCCAACCTTTCGCTTTTAAGGAAGCATCAGCTGCACTAACTTGTGCTTCTTGTTTACTTGTACCAGTTCCCTTTGCAACGACAGTGTCTTTTAATAAAGCGACAACTTCAAATTCTTTTGCATGGTCTGGACCTTCTTCTCCAACAACTTGATAAGAAGGAGTAACACCTAATCGTTCTTGTGCCATTTCTTGAAATTTAGACTTTGGATCTAAATATAATTTCTTTTCTAAAATATGATCAAGCTTGAACAATAATCTCTTTGAGATAAAATCTTTTGACATATCCCATCCTTGATCTAAATAGATTGCACCAATAATGGCTTCAAAAGCATTGGCCAAAATATATTGCCTTGCTTTACCAGTATCTTTTGATTCCCCTTTTGATAAAAAAAGATAGTCTTCGATTCCTGCCTCTGTAGAAAGAGTCGCAAGCATTTTTGAATTAACTAAGGCTGCACGCCAATTCGTTAATTCTCCTTCTGGATTTGGATAATGTGTATAAAGATACTCTGTCACAACAAGTTCTAAAACGGCATCACCTAAAAACTCTAATCGTTCATTATGGTCTAGAGGAAAATCTCTATGTTCATTTAAATATGAACGATGCACAAGTGCTTGTTTAAAAATAGTTACATCTTTAAATTCTACACCAATTGATTTTGCTAAATCGGTATATTCTTGGTCTGTTTTCATATCTGCGGAAAGATGACTACGGCCAAACGCTGGCGAGAACAGTGTTTTTAGCCACACTCATCTGTCTATTAGTAATAATTGTTAAGGGTCTTATTTTTTTATTTGTTCTTTTAATTTTTTCTTTTCGTGCAAATCTTTGTAGATTGCTCCCAATACTCCATTTACAAACTTTCCAGAAGCTTGCCCACCAAACGCTTTTGCTAATTCAATGGCTTCATTAATAGCAACTTTTGAAGGGACATCTGGTGAGAAAACTAATTCGTAAACCCCAATACGCAAAATATTACGATCCACCATGGTTATTTGTTCAATAGGCCATTCTGGAGCGTATTTTGCAATATAAGAGTCGATATCCTTTTGTGTTTCTATCACGGAAACAATCAATGATTGCATAAATCCGCCATCATCAAAAGCGGGAGCAAACTCCTCTGTATTGTCTGTAAGATATTTAAGAGCAGTTGCTTTATCAGTGTGATTAAAATCCCATTGATAAAGTGTTTGCATTGCAATTGTCCGAGCCAAGTGGCGATTGGACATAAAAATCTAGTAAATGATTATAAGCGAATAATCACCAATTATGCTGTAGCAGCTTTCACTTCTCGTCCTTTATATGTACCACAATTAGCACAAGCACGATGCGGTTGCACAGCTTGATTACATTTTGCACAAGCATGAACAGCTTCTGCTTCTAATGCGTGATGAGATCGACGCATATTTCGTTTCGATTTGGTTGTCTGTTTCTTTGGATGAGCCATATTTATACAACTGACAGCTTACTACTGACTGCTGACATGGTAAAACATGCAGAAAAGTCAGTCGTGAGTTGTTAGTAGTTAGTTGTTAGTATGCCCTTAGCTATAGCATAAACCTTTTTATTAGGCAAGTCTACTCTTCAGAGGCAATCTCTTCATCATCGGTAATAATAGTTGTAGAAGCCACTTCATCACCTTCTGCTTTGAATCGCATTAATCTTACCCCTTGTGTCGCTCGCCCCACAATATTTACCCCTTTCATCGGCAATCGAATCACTTGACCTTTCTTAGAGATAATCATTAAATCGTTCAAATCCTGTTCATCCATGACACGCGCAAAGGTGATTTTACCAGTTTTTTCAGTAATCTTAGCCGTTTTGATTCCAGAACCAGCTCGGCTTTGTAAACGATATTGACTTAATGCTGTTCGCTTACCAAAACCATTTTTCATTACAGTAATAACATATCCTTTTTTCATTTCTGAGGTAATTACTCCCATACCGATAATATGGTCATCTGCTTTTAATTTCATGGCTTTTACACCAGCAGCAGTTCGTCCCATTTGACGGACATCTTTCTCTTTAAACCGAATCGCTTGACCAAGCTCAGAAACGATAAGTAATTCATCCTTTCCTGTAGAAGGTTTAATCCAGGTTAAAGAATCATCATCATGTAATTTGATCGCGATAAGTCCACTAGATCGAATATTTGAGAATTGATCAATTCCTGTTTTCTTAATCAAACCATTACTTGTCACCATGACAAGATTTTTAGACTTCATTAAGTCAGTCATTGGTAAAATGGCATTAACTGTTTCACTTGGAGCAAGTTGTAAGAAATTTACAATAGCTTGTCCTTTGGCCGTTCGTGAAGAAACTGGAACTTCGTAGGCTTTTAATTTGAAGACTCGCCCACGACTTGTAAAGAAGAGTAAATCTGAATGAGCCATGGTTGTAAACATTTGCTCTACGAAATCTTGTTCTTTTGTTGTAAGACCAATAACACCTTTTCCTCCTCTATTTTGTGTTTTAAAGGTATCTGGAGCTAGTCGTTTAATATACCCTTGGTTGGTCAACATAATAATTGTTGACTCATTTGGGATTAAATCAGTTGAGTTAATTTTATCGATAGCAGAAGCAATAACTTTTGTTCGACGTTCATCACCATATTTTTCTTCTAATCCATCAACTTCGTCAAAAATAACTTGTTTAATTTTTTCATCACTCTTTAATAAAGCTTGTAACTCTTTAATAAGCTTCATTTTTTCTTTCAATTCTTTTTCAACAGCTAATCGTTCCAAATTTGCTAATTGAGAAAGACGCATTTCTAAAATAGCAATTGTTTGTCTTTCGCTAAATTTGAATTGTTTCATCAAGTTTACTTTGGCATCTTCCTTATCTTTAGATTTCTTAATCGTATTGATGATTTTATCAATATCTTCCAAAGCCATTACTAAACCTTCTAAAATATGCGCTCTATCTTGTGCTTTTGTTAATTCAAATTGTGTGCGTTTTGTTACTACAGTTACACGATGTTTTACATATTCAGCTAATACCATCTTTAAAGAAAGCATTCTTGGCTGAATCCCATCTACTAATGCTAAACAATTATAGTGAAAAGCATCTTGTAATTGAGTGTATTTGTATAAACTATTTAATACTTTTTTCGGATAAGCATCACGTTTTAATTCGATAACCATTCGAACACCGTCTTTATCTGATTCATCTCGAAGATCGCGAATTCCATCTAATTTTTTATCTTTAACTAGATTAGCGATTTTTTCTAATACATTTGCTTTATTTACTTGGTAAGGAATTTCAGAAACAATAATGGCACTTCCTTTTTTATAATCAACAATCTCTGCATTTGCACGCATGACAATTGAACCTTTTCCTTCTGTATAGGCCCGTTTGATTTCGGCGGCATTATAAATAGTTGCCCCAGTTGGAAAATCTGGCCCTTTTACAAACTCCATTAAGTCGTCTACTGTGGCATCTGGATTTTTAATAAGATGTTTAATTGCTTGGCAGATTTCTCGTAAATTATGAGGCGCAATATTTGTTGCCATCCCTACCGCAATCCCCTGACTTCCATTTAAAAGCAATGTTGGTAATTTCGCTGGTAGAACAGATGGCTCTTGATGAGAACCGTCGTAGTTTGGAATAAAATCTACTGTTTGTTTTTCGATATCAAAAAGAAGCTCTTCTGCAATTGTTGTCATCTTGGCTTCGGTATAACGCATGGCAGCTGCATTATCTCCATCCATGGAACCAAAGTTTCCTTGCCCATTTACCAATTGATAACGCATGGCAAAATCTTGAGCCATACGAACCATAGAATTGTAAACAGCTTGGTCTCCATGAGGATGGTATTTACCTAATACTTCCCCAACCACGGTTGCTGATTTTCTAAATTTAGCATTAGATTTTAAACCAATTTTCCACATGGCATAAAGAATACGTCTATGAACTGGTTTTAAACCATCACGCACATCTGGTAAAGCACGAGAAACAATAACGGACATCGCATAATCTAAATACGAAGTTTTTAATTCGTCCACCAATGGTTGTGGTTCAATATGACCAACATTATTTTGATCATCTAATTGCTTTTTTTCTTTTTCCGCCTTGCTTCCTCCTTCAGACTTAGATTTTATAGATTTTTTTGGCATAAATTTCTTATTGTCGATGGTTCATCAATTGGTGACTACTTGAGATTTGCTAATTAAGACAACTCAATTTGATAAAGAAGTTGCTCTGACTCTGGTAAATCCTTTTTGGTGATTTTTACTTTATTTACAAGTTCAGGTTTTTTTCCTAATTCCTTATAAAATGCATCAGGTGATTCCAAATTCTTTTTAATCCCCTTTGAAGCATAGGACATAGGAATAATAATTCTTGGCTCAATACGAGCAACAATTTCAACAGCATCTTTAGCAGACAGTAAATCTGGGTCACCAACTGGAACAAATAAAATATCAACCCCTTCCAATAATTCTAAAGCCTTATTAGGAACAACTCGATCTAATCCACCAAGATGACCAATAGAAATTTCTTCTAAGTTGATACGATATAACACTGAATCACCTTCTGTTTTTTCTCGTTTCCATTGATGCCCATAGACAAAAGCTCCTTTGATTTCGTATTCTCCTGGATGCTCAATAAGAAATGCTTCTTTCCCTCCTTTACTAGAGTCTAGGTCTTCAGTAGAAATAGCAACGATATCTGCTTGCCACCCTGGTAATTTAGGGCCTTCATTTTCTTTGTATGGATCTAAAATAATACTTACTTCTTTTCCTTGAATTCTAAGGCAATTTAAGCCGTGCCAGGTAATTTGCATAACTAGATTTTGGTTTAGTAAAAAGGGGTTAAATGACCCCAAAAGCTACGCTTATTTTAGCAAAAAACAAGAGTTGAAACAAGTAAAGTTTTCCACCCTTTTTCAGCAGAAAAGCCTTTATTTACAGACTATTTCACCATTTTTGTCAATCAGAAACCCAAGCAAATACCCCATTATTCCTCCCCCTTGTCAAAACCAATGTCTTCAGCTATAATCCAACCACTTAAATAACCCACTCTTCTAGCTCGCGCCCAACAATGCGAGTGATAGAACGCACTTTATTTCACTAAGAAATAAGGTTAATCAATGAATAAGGGTTTTGAGGACCTGTTTTTTTATTCTCAAATTCAGGAACATGGTTCATGGTACATGGTACATTTAGTTACCATGTCCAACGATTGCCCCATGCCTTATAACCTATGAACAATTATGTCTGTTTCAAATAAAATTGGACAAGTGATTGAAGACACAGAGCAATTAGATGCAATGAAAGCATTATCTGATGAGCAAAGTGCCCTTTCACTTCCTAAAGAAGGTGAACTCGTAAAAGGAACTGTAATCAATACATCAAAAAATCTGGTACAACTTGATTTAGGTGGAGTATTAACAGGTGTTGTACGAGGGCCTGAATTACAAGATGAAAGCGGTGAATATTCTAATATCTCAATTGGAGATGAAGTAGAAGCAACCGTTTTACAATTAGAAAATGAAGAAGGAGAAGTAGAACTTTCATTCATGCATGCTGGTCACCAAAAAGCGTGGGACAGCTTGGATATATTACAAAAATCAGGAGATATTGTTACTGCAAAAATCATTAGCGCCAATAAAGGTGGATTAATGGCTCGTGTAGGACATGTATTAGGTTTCTTACCTGTATCTCAATTAACAACTGAACATTACCCTCGTGTTGATGGTGGAGATAAGAATAAAATTCTTGATAAACTCAACCAATTAGTGAATAAAACATTTGAGGTTAAAATCATCGACGTTGATGAAGAAGATGAAAAATTAATCGTTTCTGAAAAAGCTGCTTGGGAAGAAAAACAACGAGATATTTTAGCTAAATACAAAGTTGGAACAGCTGTAGAAGGAACGGTTACAGGTGTTGTAGACTTTGGTGCTTTCGTTGAATTTGACGAAGGACTAGAAGGATTAGTTCATATCTCTGAACTTGCTTGGCAACGAATTGAAGATCCACATGATATTGTAAAAACAGGAGACAAAGTAAAAGCTGAAATTATTGCAGTAGACGGATCTAAGATTTCTCTCTCTATCAAAAAGCTCCAAGAAGATCCTTGGAAAAAAGCAGCACAACGATATAGCGTAGGTGAAATTGTAAAAGGAACCGTTCTTAAAGTGAATCCATTTGGATTATTCGTAGAATTAGACGAAGAAATTCATGGACTAGCTCATGTTTCTGAATTAGCAGAAGAAACAATTGAAGACCCTACAACGATTGCTAAACCAAATGATGTATTAGAGTTCAAAATCATTTCTATTGAATCTGAACAACATCGTCTTGGATTAAGTATCAAGGCAATTCATGCTAAACCAGAAGCAGAAACAGCCTCTGCTGAAGCTAAGGATGATAAAAAGAAAGAGGATGAAAAAGAAGCAACAGAAGAACCAAAAGAAGAAGCAAAATAAACGCTTCTAAAACTAGGTCAAAAAATCACTCGTCATTGACGAGTGATTTTTTTATGTATTCGGAGATGGTGCTGTAGGATCTTGTTTTTAGCTTGTAAGAAGGTTTACTTCTATCCATGCAGCTAACCGTGATTTAGGATGGACTTCTTCAAACCTTATAAATAAATTTGTCCAAGTATAGAGCTGAAACATATTTACAAAGATACTAACAAACATTAACGCAACAGAAAGCACGAGTAATAACAACTGTGGTAAAAAGCTTGTAACAGCGAAAATCTGGTTTGATACAAGTAAAAATCCGATAATAGCAACTGGTACAATTAATAATGATGTAAATAACACCACAATGACAGTTGACGATATTAAGACAAGCACTTGTATAAGAAACATTTCAAGAGTAATAACCCAATGTTTTTTAAATACACTCCAAGCAGAAATAATCGCATCTGAAATCTTTTTCTCCTCTACAATTGCCGAAAGCAATGCATATAAAAAAATCATTGCAAGCATAAAAGCTAGTACTAAAAATAACCCAAAAAAGATGGCTAAAAAGATTGTTGAAGCGACACCTTGATTTGTTACACCAAACCAAACAACTGGAATACTAAATGCGATAATCAAAACATTGGAAACTAAATGAAATAAAAGCATGAGGCCAAAGACATTCCAAACGGAAAACTTTGCTTCTTGTAATAAAAGTGAAAAGGAGATCTTTTCTTTTTTATTTATCTTTCCTTTCGCAAAAACAACAAGAATGGTAAGAGCGTAAATGCTTATAAAATATATAACCAACAGAACTAGTAAAAATAATGCCCAAACACTTACCGCAGCAAGCCAACCATAAGGGTCATTTAATAATATTTGAAACTGACCTGAAAGAATATCTGTAACTGAGATCCCATTAGAAAACGCTTCCCATCTCTCCCACCATTGCGTGGGTTGAACAATGCTTTGTACACCTTGAATCACAAGCTGATAACCAAAAGTACCTAGAACAAAAAAAGCAACAAATCCAACCAGCCACATTTTTTTATATTGCCATGACAAGTTAAATGAGTCTTTTAAAATTGAACGCAAAAAAGGTGTGTCTTTTTGTTTTTTCATATGAGTATAGTATAGCATTTGGTGAATGGAGAATCTAGAGCCTCTACATTTAAGAGTTGATATCTCCCCTCTCTTAATTTTACAAATAAAAAAACCTCCCAGAATAGGGAGATTTTTTTCGAGTAATAGCTCTATGCCATGAGTTTTTTAAACTCTTCTTTTTCAATTGTTTCTTTATCTAATAATTCAACAACAATTTTATCTAGTTTTTCTTTGTTTTCTGTAATTACTTTTGTTGCACGAGCCAAAGCATCGTTAATAAAGTTACCGACTTCTTTATCGATATCTTCTGCAACTTTTTCGCTATAGTCACGTTGTTCATGTAATTCTTTTCCTAAAAAGATCATATCTCCACGTTCACCATAACTTCTTGGAGGTAATTCATTTGCCATACCATATTGCATAACCATATCTCGAGCTAATGATGTTGCTCGTTTAATATCTGAATGTGGCCCAGTGGTTACTTCTCCATAGATTTCTTTTTCAGCGGCATGTCCTCCCATCATAACAGCTAATTCATCTAAGAATGATGATTTCTTTTGCATTTTCTTATCATTTTCTGGAATAGTCATGGTATAACCAGCAGCTCTTCCGCGAGAAATAATAGAAATCTTATGAACAGGATCTGCATGTTCTAAAAGATGAGCAACAATAGCATGACCCCCTTCGTGATAAGCCGTTAATTTCTTTTCTTCATCTGACATCAAATGACTCTTTCGTTCTGGACCTAAAGAAACTTTTTCAATAGCTTCTAATACATCATCATGAGAAATAGTTGATTTATCTGCTCGAGCCGCATGAATAGCTGCTTCATTTAAGATATTAGCTAAATCAGCTCCAGCTAATCCTGGTGTTCGTTTAGCTACTTCTTCTAAGTCAATCGATTTTTCGAAAGGCTTATTTTCTGCATGCACTTTTAAGATAGCTTCTCGTTCTTTTACATCTGGTTTATCAATAACCACACGTCGATCAAATCGACCTGGCCGTAATAAAGCTGGATCTAAAACATCTGGGCGATTTGTTGCAGCAATGACAATAACATTTGTATCTGTATCAAACCCGTCCATTTCTACAAGGATTTGATTTAATGTTTGTTCTCTTTCGTCATGTGAACCACCTAAACCAGAACCACGTTGTCTCCCTACTGCATCAATTTCATCAATAAAGATAATGCATGGAGCGTTCTTTTTGGCTTTTTTAAACAAATCACGAACACGTGAAGCACCAACACCAACAAACATTTCTACGAATTCTGAACCAGAAATAGTAAAGAATGGCACACCAGCTTCTCCAGCAACAGCTTTTGCTAATAATGTCTTTCCTGTTCCAGGTGCCCCCATAAGTAAAACTCCACGAGGAATTTTAGCCCCAAGAGATTGGAATTTTTTTGGATGCTTTAAAAAGTCTACGATTTCATGTAATTCTTCTTTTGCTTCTTTTGCACCGGCAACATTTTCAAATGTTACTTTTTTTGAACCAGTTGTATCTACTTCTCTTGCTCCACTTTGACCAAACATCATGGCTTTATTATTTGCCCCTGACATTTGTTTAAAGATAAAGTAGAAAATGAAACCAAGTAATAATACTGGTAACAGGAATGGTAAAATAGCATTTACAAAAATAGAGTCGCTACTTGTCTTTTTTACAGTGACTTCTTCTACGGTTGAACTTTGTTCAGCTGTAACTCCGTAATTTGAATAAAGATCACTAATAGAGTCTTGTGGTTCTTTTTGGAATACTTGTTCTCGAGCTTCTTCGTCTTTTAATTGAATTGTTACTTTGCTCCCTTCAACAATCACTTTTTTAACTTGTCCTTCTTGAACTTCATTAATAAATGTTTGTACTCCAATTTCTTCTGGTGAACTCCCTGGTACTTGAATGAAATAAAACCCAACCGACATGATACCGATGACGAGGATAGTGATAATAATGTTTTTGCTCAATTTATTCATAGACTGAAGTGAATTCCATTAAATGTAGATAAAAAACTGAGTCGATAAAGGACTCATATCTTATACGAGATGATAGCAAAAAAGCTTTCATCTAGCGATAAAGTGGTTTAAGTATAGTCAAAACACCCCAATTTTGCAACAATTTAGCCCCTATTCCTTCGATTTCATTGGGATATCACCGTTTAGGTGTTCATTTTCTTTAGATATCGTGATTTGCTCATCTAATGGATGATGATATGGATCTTGTTTCTCTGTATGCGCTATTTGATCATATCCATCATGGCTTGCCTTGAGAATATAATTTCCAGGATGCGTTAAAAAACTATATCGTCCTTGGTAATCACTTAAACGAGATTTAACCACTTTATTATATTCTGGGTCAATTAATTGAATTGTTGTTAATGGAAGCACAGCTCCAGAAAATAAATCATAGACAACTCCCCACGCTTTTTCTATTGTTGGTCGCAATTGTAATTGCAGTAATACCAATAATCCATAGAAAGCCACATAGATCCAGTTCACAATATTCGTTGGACTTATAGTCACTAGTAATATGCTCACAATAAACCCAATCACAAGCAAAGGAATAATAAACCAATGCGTTATTTTTTGTAGTCCTAATAAAGCTTTTTTGAAAAAACTAGCGAGGACTAATTCTCTTTTTCTATCAATAGGATCTAAAGGAATATCAGGAGGAGAAATTAACTCATCACCAATAATGAGAGGTGCTTGTAATTGATAGAGTTCTTGATACATTCCATCGGATTTCCCAGATACAATTTTTGTTGGGAAGATAAACCCTGGCCGAGCTACTTCTAATCGATAACTTCCATGAGGGATAAGCAAATCATATCTCCCCTTTTTATCTGTGACCTGTGTAGCAACTAATTTATTTGTTTGCGTATTGTATACACGTATAATTGCTAAACCTATTGGTTGTTTTGTAATTGAGTCATAGACAATACCATAAAAGCGTTTATCTTTTTTCCTTCTTGTTATTCCAAATAATGCTGCGAGACCATGGAAAAGCAACGTTGGAATAAATGGTAAATACCCAATTAAGGACGCACTACTAATAATTAAAAGTGGTGTTGCAATGGCTAAAGCGGCCTGCACTTGATCTTGGTTTTCTTCGGCAAATACCTGTGTTTGCTTCAAACGAGAAATCAATTGGTTTTGGTCAACAAAGTTGTTTTGTTCAATGAGTAGTTGACCTTCATTCGCACGAGAGAGGAATACATCTTGATTAACGGAATTGCTAGAAACACCATCCTTCATCGCAATGGTCTCTACATTAAATTGACGCATGTCTCCAATTGATAAACCCAGCTGATCAGAAGTAACAATGAGAGTCCAAACTCCATTTTCATCACTAATAGTTTCAAATTCTTGAGAAGCAATTTTTATTAGAACGATTGTATTGGGTTCAGAAGTTGTTCCCATAAAAATCAACTGATCTTCACTTACATCTACCTGAGATGTTAAAACAAGTTCTTTGTCTGCCCCTATTGCACTACCTTCATCTGGAGTTGTTACTGGTGGATTTGGGGTAAATGAATTTGGACCACCAGGTGTAGTTGTAGGAGGAGGAGTTGGTGGAGTTGTTGTATCTGGCTCTGGGTCAACAGGAGTTGGCTCTGTTAAAAGTGTTAAATCTGGCACTAATGATAAAATTGACGAACTTGCAAGTGTCTCAGTTTCTTCCGAATTAACAGATGCTTGTACAGAAATAATTGGATTTGCAGATGCGCGTACCCTATTAATTCCATCGAATGCATAAAGAGCTTGTGCTTGAGCCTCTTCTTGTTCTTTTAGCATTCGTAATGCATCTTGATCAAATGCAAATTGAAATCGAATGAATTCAGATTCACCAGCAGGAATAGCTGACCAAATCGCCGAAACAGCATTTGTATTCCCTTGCCCAATATCTGTATCAGGGATATCAGTTTGTGATTCTCCACTAATCATTAATGAGCCTGGAACATAGTTAAGGTATTGTGGGACAGGCACGGTGACGAAAACATTGGTTGCATCTAATGTCCCAATATTTGCCACTTGTACGGTAATAACAATATTACTCTGTGGATCCATTGGAGATGGGATAGGGCCTCCTCCAACTAATGTTCCTGATAACCCCAATGTAAATGAAGTAATATCTTGTAATGGTGTATCTTGAGGTGTTGTTAATTCAGAAAAAGGAGTTTCTCTACCATTTTGATTTCTTGCTTTCACCCGTACTTGAAAAGGCTGTCCTGGAGTTAAACCAATAAATGTATAGCTTGTTTGTTTTGTCCAACCAGATTCAATGATTGCGGTTGAAACAACACTCTCGTCGCTAAGCAATTCAAAAAACAATCCACTTTCACCTTGGTCAATATTCATGAATTCCTCATTAATCCCCACTGTGACTGAATCAGTTCCTACAGATATGAATTTTGGAGTTACAGTTGGCGCCAAAGTAGCAATAGGTTCAAAAATTGGAGATGGTGCTGAATTTGCTTGTTGCCCTAGAGCAATAAGACGTCTTGATGAATAAAGTGTATTTGGTATTAAATTATCTTCGGTAATAACCGAAGCATTTGCTTGATTGAGCTCTTTTAGTATTACTCCATTTTCATCTATTAATCTAAACCCAACTTCGATTGTGGCATTATCTATGAAATTCCAATTGATAGAAGTTGAGCTGATTGCTTCTCCACCTTGAGGAGTAGGAACTGCTGGGGTATATGCTTGTTGATTAAATGAACCAGAACCTCCCCCACCTTGTTGAGGCGGTAGTGTACTTAAGATAATAGAAATAGTTGTAGCTGATTGATTTGCAGTAACAATATCGATCACTCCATCACCATTGAAGTCAGCTGTCTCGATAGCTGCATTACTCGCTGAAGCATTAACCGCGTAACTTTGATCAAATGTATATGACCCTGTACCGTTGTTTAAGAAAATTTCAGCATTATCATTACCATCATTGATAATCACTAAATCTAAATCACCATCATTATCAAAATCTGCATCTGCTATTGAAGAAGGTCTTCCTGTTGTTGCAACGGTTGTTTCTGCTGCAAAAGTACCATTACCGTTATTGATTAATATCGTAATAACATTTGTAAAGAGACTTGTAGTCACAATATCTAAATAGGAATCAGCATGAATGTCTACTAGGTTTACAAAACCATGGCTTCCCGTCGCCGTATAATCTACCTTTGCTGCATACGTTCCATCTCCATTATTTAAATAAACAGAAGCTGTATTACCAGCATTTACTGTTACGGCAACAAGGTCTGGGTCATTATCATTGTCTACATCACCAACAACAACATCATTTGTTGTTGTTACTGCAGGATATAAAGTAGCAGCACCAAAGACACCACTTCCATTATTTAAAAATATTTGAACATTTTGTTGACCTGTCGCAACAGCAACGATCAGGTCATTATCCCCATCCATATCGACATCTGCAATATCTACCCCTGTGGTACTTCCTCCCGTTGAATAACTAACAAATGCTGCATAGGTTCCATCTCCATTATTGCTATAGACATTAACTGTCTGACTACTTTGTGTCGCAAGAACAACCTCAGGGTAGCCGTCATTATTTAAATCTCCAAGAGTAACAAATCGAGGATTATCTTCTGAAGCATACAAAACAGGAGTAGCGAATCCTCCTGCACCATTATTAAGATAGACACCTAAATTAAATGGTATTGCATTTCCATGGGAAGCGACAATATCAATGTCACCATCTAGATCAATATCCGCGACCTCAACATCAGTTGGTTGGCCACTCGCAGCAACTGTTACAAATGGCTCAAATGTCGTAAGTGGAGCACCAGAAGCAACAGTAAATTGAAAAAATGATGCTAGAGCACTATTTCCATTTATACTTTGAACAGAATCTGTAATAGACAATTGAACAACCTCACCAGGGAAAAAATCCTGAGCAGGATTAAAGGTTACAGTATCGTTTGTAATTGTTGTTGTACTAAAAGTATATGCCCCAGAAATAAGCCCTCGTTGAAGGCTGAAGACAGGAAGATTGGCTTGTGTGACTGTCCCAGTAGTAAGCCCTTGTTCAAATACAATTTCAATATTTGTACTGGCATCTATATTGATTGTATTTTGATCAGGAGTAATCGAATTTACAGCTAAGGCAATATTCCCAAAATAAATATTTAATTCACTTACATTCGTTCCTGAAGCAGCAAAATCTAATGCACCATCATTATTAAAGTCGCCAATAGATACACCACTTGGATTATTCCCTACTGTATAGGAATCTAATACTGTTAGATTCCCTGCACCATCATTTCGTAAAGCAATCGCTAAACTATTTTGATTATCAATTGAGATAATATCTAAATCACCATCTGCATCTATATCACCAAGATCTAATCCTTCTGGCTTATCTGTGACACTATCAATTCTTGCTGCAAAGGTTCCATCACCATTACCTGGAAAAACAGAAACAGTATTTCCAGTCAAATTACTTGTAACCACATCTACATTTCCATCATTATTCATATCTCCTGTTTGAACCTTAAAAGGAGCACCCGTTCCCGTATAATCAACTCCAGCCAAAAAGGTTCCATCCCCCACCCCAAGTAAGACAGTAATATCTGTGTCATTTGTGCTTACAATATCTAGCTTCCCATCTTTATTAAAATCATCAACCATAAGATGCTGAACACTTGTGAGAGGAATCGTCTGATTTAAAGAAAATACACCTGCACCGTTATTTGAATAAGTTGCAACACTTGAGCCAATTGCAACAAGTAAATCAAAATCACCATCCCCATCTAAGTCACCCGAGTCGATACCAGTTCCAGAACCAGCGGTAGCATAATCTACTCGAGCAGGAAAACCACCAACTCCATTATTTAAAAATACAGAAAAAGTTGGTGAACCAGTCAAATGATTTGTTGCAATATCAACAAATCCATCATTATTAAAATCATCAAGAGTTAATGATCGGGCATTGGTAATATCTACTGTTTGTACACCAGCTGCAAACGTTCCATCTCCATTATTAAGAAACACTTCTAAAACAGCACCACCGATAGAAACCAAATCTAAATAACCATCATTATTAAGATCTGCTGAATTATTGGTAACAGTAATAGTATTTGTCGTAATTGTCGGTTGCGCAAGAAAACTCCCATCCCCTTCTACTGCTTCTACAATAAAAGTGCTTGTATATTCGTTTACACTTGCACCTATTGTGGATTGCACATCATCTTTGATCAAGAATTCTACTTTTGCACCATAGGCAAAATCTACAGTGGGATTAAAAATAACAGTATCATTCACGATTGAAGTAGTTGCAAATGAGTATGCACCATCAATTCGTTTTCCATTTTCATACACAGGTAAATTTGCTTGTGAGACAGTCCCTGTATTTAGTGATTGGTCAAAAACAATAGAAAGATTAGATGTACGAGAAACATCGATTGCATTTTGCAGAGGCGCAGTAGAGAGTACTTCAATATTTGCGATACCAACAGCAAGTTTGATTTCGCTATTTGTTGTATGAGGGTAAACTGTATAATAACCTCCTGCCCCATCTGTCAGCAATTGAGCATCTGAACCAGCTGACCCCGTATCGATGGTTGTAATATCCCAATCTGAAACATCATCACAACTGGTTGCATTAACATCACATTGTGCTGATAAAAAAGCATTCGAAGGACTATTAACAGAGTAAACCGCTTGCACAACTGACCCCGAAACAGCCAGTCCAATACTAATTGTAAAAGCTTGACCAGAATCTAGACTATACGGTGTCGTCCAATCGGCTAACTCGTCACAACCAGACGCTGAAAGACAACGCATGAATTTATAATCGTTAGATACTGTTTCTCCAAACAATAAATATAAATTGTTTGAAGCATCTATAGCTATTTCTGTATTGGTCGATTGATTTGCTTGTACAGCTATCATTTGATACGAAGCCCAATCCGCGGCCAAATCACAATCTGTTGTTGTCATTGTTGAGCAATATGAATGCACAATTGTATTATTTCCGGCACTAACTCGATAAGGAAATGAAACTTGTGGGTTATTGTTTGAGTCTAAAACCATACTCAAATCAGCACCAACAAAACCTGCCCCATTATCAAAAACTAAAACTGATGTCCAGTCTGTCCCTTCATCACAACCAGAAGAGATTAAACAATTAAGATAATAAACATCATTACCAGAATCTACATAGGTAAAATGAAAATTATCATTCGCATCAATTCGAAAACTCGAGGCACCATTTGACGTATTAGCTCCGGGGATTGTGTAGATACTCCAGTCAGCTGTTTCATCACACCCTGAGACAATTAAACAAGTAGAAAATTTTGTTGCCCCTCCAACGAAAGTAGTGTAGATAACATATTTATTCCCCGAAGAATCAACCACGACTCCCCTAGGTGCGCCCGTTTCAGCTACTATCTGATGAAATGACCAGTTTAAGCTTGATGTACAATCATTTGACGTATCACAAACACCGTAATCTGGAACATTTGCTCCAGACCGAAAACCTGCAAATGTAAGTATGTCCGAATCATATGCAAGTCTAGGTACAGCATATGTATTTGTGGCATGAATAGCTCCAGTATCCCAAGAAATTGCAGCTGCTTGAACCATTGCATCTGCATTTGATGATTTCTGTTGATTTACTATGTACGTAAATGAAAAAACGACCCCTGCAAAAATTGCTAACAGGAAAAAGAGAATCCATTTCTGTTTCCTTTGAAACAGTAGTTTTTTTGTTTGTATCATAAAGTTATTTTATCACATTTTTTACTATTATTTGTCCACACCACCGATAGCTTTCGGGTGCAGTAAAAAAAAGGTATGATGTAGATAACAAAACTGAAAATCTAAAAAACTAAAAATTGCATCAAAAACCGTTTTTAGCTTTTCATATTTTTAGCTTTTTAGTTTTTCCCATACATGGACTCCATCAATTCTCTACTCTCTGACGACTCAAAGCAAAAAATGACCAAACCTGGTGGTGGAGCTTTTGCTAATGACACACAAGCACAGGGAGCTTTTCAGAAAAAGATGGTTCAAATGCAGCAAGAACAAAAAGAACGGATGGCAGAAGTACAAGCAAAAATGCTAGGCCTGTCTTATATTAATTTAGAATCCTTCCCTATTGGACCAGAAACACTTAAATTAATTACCGAAGAAGAATCGGCTCAAACCCATGTCCTTCCTTTTTATCAAAGTGCACAAGAAATCAGATTAGCCGCAATTCGACCTGGAACCCCAGAAGTTCTAGCAATCAAAAAACGATTAGAAGATGCCGAACATAGACCAGTAAAACTCTATCTTATTTCTGATAGCAGTTTTCAAACAGGTCATGCGCAATATAAAAATCTTCCGAAATTAAAAAAACGAATTGCAGGTGTACAGATTACTGAGGAAGATTTAGCAAAGTTTCAACAAAAAGTTCAACGAGTCGAAGATTTACAGGGAATATTAGAAGGTGTGAATTTAACCGATATGGTAACGGCGATTGTGGCCATTGGTTTACAAATGCGTGCATCTGATATTCATATTGAAACAGAAGAAGCTGATGTAAAAGTCCGATACCGTATTGACGGTGTTTTACATGATTCTGCAGACCTAGGAAAAGAGACTTTTAGCAAAATCTCAAATCGTTTAAAACTCCTTTCTAAATTGAAGTTAAATATCGTCGGCGAACCACAAGATGGTCGATTCACGATCTTTTTAAAAGAAGATAAAATTGACGTACGTCTTTCCATTCTCCCTACAACTTGGGGAGAAAGTATTGTTATGCGTTTGCTTAAAGCATCTGCTGCCGGGATTGAATTTGAAGACCTTGGGTTAAAAGGTTCCGCTTATGAAAGACTATTAGGTGAAATCAAAAAACCAAATGGAATGATTATTACTACCGGGCCAACAGGTTCTGGTAAAACAACAACTTTGTATTCTATTTTGATTAAATTAAATGACGAAGAAACAAAAATTATTACTCTTGAAGATCCAGTTGAATACAAACTAAAAGGGATTAACCAAAGTCAAATTCAAAAAGATCGAGGTTATGATTTTGCTGGTGGTCTTCGTTCAATTCTGCGTCAAGATCCTGATGTCATCATGGTTGGGGAAATTCGTGACTTTGAAACAGCAGATACGGCTATTAATGCAGCCTTAACAGGTCATTTAGTCATTTCAACTTTGCATACAAATTCAGCAAGTGGTGCTATTCCTCGTTTTCTCTCGATGGGAGTAAAACCATTTTTGCTCTCCCCTGCTTTAAATGCAATTATTGGTCAAAGACTTGTTCGCCGTATTTGTGCAGAATGTATTGAAGCAGATACAAGTATTGATGAAGCAACTTATACGCAAATTGATGAAATTTTGAAGAAAATTCCAGAAGCAGACTTAGGTGAATTAAAAGGAAAAACAGCCGAAGAGATTTCATGGAAAAAAGGTGGTGGATGTGACGCTTGTAATGGACTTGGATATAAAGGACGAATTGGTATTTACGAAATCATGGTAATGACCAAAGGATTAGAAAAACTCATTTCATCTGACCAAGTTTCTGAATACGCTATTTCTGACTTAGCCGTAGAAGAAGGAATGATCCCAATGACTGGTGATGGATTATTGAAAGCGGCGGAAGGATTAACAACCATTAGTGAAATTTTTAGAGTTGCGAAAAGTTTGGAATAGGGTGATTAAATTAAAAAAGAAGAGGCGCAGGATCCTGCGCCTCTTCTTTTTTTGGGGGGAGGGTTAGGG
>CAYGRO010000013.1:0-9669 GCA_964352335.1 uncultured Gammaproteobacteria bacterium
ACCCTGCCTGCCGGCAGGCAGGGTTGGGTGGGGGTGACCCCTACCTATCTACTCCCCCAGTTAAATCAAAGTTAATGCGTTCAGCTTCTTTTAACAGTCCTACTTCTACCCCAAGCTCATCTCCTTTTTGAACAAGGGCTCTCACATCTTTGGGGAAACAGGATCCACCATATCCTCGGTAACCATCTAAAACAACTTTCATATGACTTGGACCAATCCGTTTATCATGGGCAGCGGCGTCTGATACCTTTTCATAATCTAAATTTAGTTTTTGGCAAAAGTCATACATCATATTAGAAAAGATCACCTTGGTTGCTAAAAAAGCATTACCAAAATATTTTACTAATTCTGCTTCTGTTGCCGACATCGTTGCTTGATACTCAGCCTTTGGCAGAATTTGCATGACTTCATTACAAACAGCTCTTCCTTTTTCGTCGACATATCCTAATATTTGTCGTGTTGGCTCTCGCATATCTTGGTCAGCGTTTTTTTCTGTCAGAAATTCAGGATTAAATAAGAGCGTAAAGCTTGGATACTTTTTTTGAATAGATTCAGTCGTTCCAGGAAGTACGGTAGATTTAATAACAATAATAGTAGCTTGATCAAACCGTACTTCTTGAATTTTTTCCATGGCTTGATACACAAAAGTGAGATCAAATCCTTCTCCTTCTTTTTTATACGGTGTTGGAACACAAATAAAATGAAGATCAATATCTTCAATTTTTCCGTCTAAGTTTTTACCAGGATCAACTTCTCTTACATCAAATCCTTTTTCTTTGAAGTATCGAGAAAAAGCTCCCCCAACCATTCCAACTCCATGTACAGCAAGTGAATTCATATCTCCTTATTCAATAGTAAATGGATGTTCTTTTGTATATGCTTCAAATTGTTCTAAAGTCATTGCCTGTTCTAGGGAAAAGTCACCAACCCTTGTTCTTTGTAAATTTGATAAATACCCACCAGTACCAAGGGCTTCTCCAATATCTCGAGCAAGGGATCGAATATAGACACCAGATCCTGTTACAAAACGGATTTTGAGGATTGGCCAAGCATAGTCTAAAATTTCGATTTCTTTTATTTCTGCATCTCGCGCCTGTAACTCCAATTCTTTTCCTTCTCTTGCATATTTATAAGCAGGTTTTCCTTTTATTTTGATGGCTGAATAAATAGGAGGAATTTGTTTTATCATCCCTGTAAATTTTGGTAATACAGATTCAATGTCTGATAACTCTGGTGGCTTCTGGTTACTCTGCATTGTTTGTGTCTTCTCACCTTCTTCGTCATCTGTTGTACTTGTTTGGCCAAAAGTAATTTCGGCGATATATTCCTTTTCGTTTTTTACAAGCTCATGCATTTGCTTGGTCCCTTCTCTTGTAATACCAACCACAAGTACCCCACTTGCAAGTGGGTCTAATGTTCCTGCATGCCCAACTTTTTTTATCCCAGATATTTTACGTACTTTGTAAATAAGATCGTGGGAAGTTGGCCCTTTAGGCTTGATGATGGGAAAAATTGTTTGCATAAAATGAGGTTTGTACAGCATCTCACCCCCCTGCCCCCTCTCTTCAAAAGAAGAGGGGGAATACATGTTAATTTTGATTTAAACTAGTGAGAATTATTGTTATTACTTCTTTAGGGATGGTTAATACTTGATTATTGGAAAATCTTAGTATTCTTATCCCTATTTTCTCTAAATGTACTTGTCTAGCTTTATCTCTTTCTACAACATCTTCTCTATCATGTATAGCCCCATCAAGTTCGATGCCTAGTTTTGCTCCTCTGCAAAAGAAATCTAGAACATAGCCATCTATAGGAAATTGCCGATAAAACTTATATCCCCCAACTTGCTTATTTCGCAATAACCCCCACAAGGTCTTTTCGCTTTCTGTTTGACTCGCTCTAAGCTGACGGACAGATTCTTTAAACTCGCTAGAATGAGATTTCAAATCACCGTTATTATCTACTGATCGATAATAATAATCTTCCGTTTTATATTCATCATACATACATTCCTGTCTAGACAGTTAAAAATTACTCCCCTCTTCTTGAAAAGAGAGGGGCTGGGGGTGAGATATTGCAAAACCTCTCTATTTAGTCCTTTTTAGGAAAATTTATAGGGAAAACGACTTGCTCATTTGAGCTAAATTGCAAAGGATCACTTTTGATAAACATCAATGTCCCAAACTCCCAATTACTTGTATCAAACTCATCTAAACTAGCGGTAAAGGAGGTATATCCATCTTCACTTATAGGCTCAGTTATAACAACAATACCATTTGCAATCGAGGTCCCAACTTCACTTAAAACTCGTATAGGAAATTGCCCATCTTCAAACCATTCAGATTTTGCTTCTCCTGTTATCTCTAAAGGAAATGAGATCACTTCATCTGGTTCTGGAGTGAAAATGTGGATCGACTCTTCTAATTGCTGATTACTTTGCATTTCTGGTTTATCATTTGAAAAGAGAAGCCCTATCAATAGAGCAATTAAAATGAAAGCGACCACGCCAAGAATCAAGGCTTTTTTACTTTTTATCTTCTTTTTCATAATTTGGTTTATTTTTATGTATAGATTGTAACAAATCTTTTTCATTTCCAAAAAGACGACAGTGAAATTTATAGCAATCTTGAATTTGCTTCCCCTGCATTCGCAAGCTATTTAGTGGCAGTAAATGAAAAGCCAGATCAGTGTTCACATGCAATTCATGTAAATTCCCTTTTTTAAAGAATGTCGTTAGGTTTGCAAAATCATATTGAGTAGGAAAGACATAAGAGAGGCGTTCATTATCTTCTTGATCAAGCTCCAATTGCTTGCTAGCACGAAATAAAGCCATCTCCGCTAAAGAAACGGATGATGGAATAGGATGGTCATATAGAGAAGCTATAATTGTAGAAAAATCACTTAACTCAGGGTTTGAAAACCACTTTCCGTGCTTGTTAAATGTTTTTACTTTTTTAACAAGTACATTCAATTTATCTGCATGTTCATTAGTCATCGACGACTCAAATAAATAACTGCAAAACAATAAAACGGATGCAGAGTCTTCTAAAAACTCCTCGGATTGTTTTTTCCCTTCTAAAGAACTATGCGTAAATTTTTCTCCTTCATAGTGAAACGTCATCAAAGCTGAGTAAAGGTTTTCAGCCATGACTTTTGCTTCCTCAACCTCACAATAACGAGAAGCTTGAATAAGCCCAATACCAAGTAAAGCGTTCCAACTTGTCACAATTTTTTTATCTGTAAACGGCTGCTCTCGTTTTTTTCTATACGTTAATAATTTCTTTTCTATCTCTCCTATTTCATTGCTCACTTCCTTTTGTTCTTTAGACTTCACTAAGTGATTTTTACCTTCAAAATTCCCTGTTTTACTAATTAAATAATGATCCCAAAAGACTTGTAATTCTTCTTTAGATAAAATTGATTGTAATTCAGAATACTCCCAAAGATATGTCTCCCCTTCTTGATGATTTGTATCTGCGTCTAATGCGGCGTAAAAAAGTTCGTCACCATTATGAAATGTTTCATTTAGACATTTGATCAGTTTGTTTACGACCGATTTGTATTCTTCTAGACCAAATAGATGATAAGCCCATGAGTAGACCCATAAATGCATAGCCTGGTCATACAACATTTTTTCAAAATGAGGGATTTGCCATTGGCGGTCTACAGCATAACGGAAAAAACCGCCTTGTAAGTGATCATGCAAGCCATTATTCATCATTTCATTGAGTGTTCGAGTAATCATTGAAACGAGATGTGCATCATTTGTTTCCTCATACCAAGCAAGAAGAAATAATAATGTAGAAGATGGCGGAAATTTTGTTTCAAACCCAAATCCACCATATTGATCATCAAACCCTCTAGAAAGTAATTCAAATATTTTTTTCTCTTCTACAAATTCTTGTTCTTTCTCTTCTAAAACAAAGTCTGTAATTTCATCTTCTTTTTCCTCAAACCATTTTTTTACTTTTTTCATAGATGGTAAAAACCCCGGTATCCCCTGTTTCGATTTAATAGGAAAATAGGTCCCTACAAAAAATGGTTTTGCTAATGGCGTGAGAACCACATTTAAAGGCCAACCACCATGCCCAATAGTGCTTTGAGCAAATGACATAAAATAATCATCTAAATCTGGACGTTGTTCTCTATCAACTTTAATAGTGACAAAATGCTCATTCAGATATTCAGCAATTTTTTGATTTGAAAAAGCTTCATTTGCCATAATATGACACCAATGACACGTCGCATAACCAATGGAAACAAAGATCAATTTATTTTGATCTTTTGCATATTGAAGTGTCTCTTCATTCCACTCTTGCCAATGAATAGGATTTTCTTGATGTTGCTGTAAGTAGGGAGAAGATGAGAGATCTAGATTGTTGCGATTAAATGAAGCCATAGTGCTTTTCTTAGTATACCTGTTTTCTTACAAAAGCAGGTGCACCCTATTGACAATATTTGTATTTTGTGCTATATTAATACGTTAAGATTTAATCGCTACTTATGATCAAATTTCTTAGAAAAACAACTCTTTTAGTCGTAATGACAATGGCATTACTTCCTTCTATCGCATTAGCTGAACGAGGAGCCGTGACAATTAAGCGAATGGAAGATCAAGCAAATTTTGATCGCTCTGCTCGTTTGAATCCTTATGACTCTGAAAACGAAGCTATTTTAGAAGAATTAGGTGCCGTTATTCAGCCGGTAGACCC
Organism: uncultured Gammaproteobacteria bacterium; assembly: GCA_964352335.1. GTDB lineage: Bacteria > Patescibacteriota > Patescibacteriia > VMEV01 > CAYQCH01 > CAYGRO01. Next base: position 4,713 of record CAYGRO010000013.1, read on the forward strand.
TATTTGGCAAAATAAAGATTTCGCTTATTTTATGTATTTGATGAAAGAAGCAAATCGATTAGATTCACAAGGAGATACAGTAAATGCTCTGTATACCATTTTTGAAGCTATTGATGTGATGGATACTTTAAACCATCCTGAATTAACAATAGAAAAAGAAGAACGAGAATTTATCGATAAACTTAGAAAGGTTATAGAAACAAATACGTTTGCATTCGAATCAGATCCAGAATATTTCTTAGTTGAACAAGCTTTAATTATTCTTGGTGAATCCTTAGAACAAGAATGGGCTGCCTATGAACAGAATCTTGGCATTGAATCTATCTATGCTTATGCAAATCCAGGTGGATATGTATATCCAGAAGAAACGGTGACCCTGATGCTTTCTTCTACTTCATTAGAAGGGCTACGAGTTTCATGGCGACAAACCTATGGTCCAAATGTAGAATGGTTACAAAGTACAAATGCAATTCAAACCTCATTTATTGTCCCAGCTCATAGCCAAGGTGAATCACTAATCTTTGAATATACGATTTCTCGATTAGGGCAAAGCAAAACTGGAAAAATTGATTTAACCGTATTTCAAAACCCTTACTCTGTTTTTGTTGCTCCAGAAGATGGTATTACAAATATCTATCAAAGTCTTTTAGGACGAAACCCCGACCCAGATGGATATGTCTACTGGAAACAACAATATGATTCTGGAATGAGCTTAGAAGCAATCACCCAAGAATTCATGCAATCAGAAGAATATAGAAATTTACAACGATAAACTATAAAAAAATTGCCCCATAGAGGGCAATTTTTTTTGAGCCAGTCTAAAAGAAAAAATGTATAATTACTCATTCCGCATAGAAGCTTCCTGCAAAACAGTATCATACTCTAAAACCTCGGCATTCACTTGCAAAGCCATTTGATTCAACCCAGTCAAATACAATCCTTCTAAAGATTTTAAACGTGATAAAGCAACATAGCCCATACCTGGCTCAAAACAACGAGACAAATCAATCTGTGCAGCATCCAATGTCATCCCTTGGCTTTTATGAACGGTAATTGCCCAAGCCAAACGAAGCGGAATTTGCTCAATGGAAGAAAGTGTTTCTCCATTTTCTTTAATGGTCCACGATTCTGGAGTGGCTTCTATAATTGGGCCAGCTAATGTTTTTACCAGCGGGTATTTATCGGCAGAAAATCCGATTATGGTACCCATGGTTCCATTTACATACCCTTTTCCATAATTATTTTTTACAAACATGACAATCGCACCTTGTTTTACTTTTAATTCCTCTGGAGCTAAACAGCCTTTGATTGCTTTTTCTAATAATTTCTCTTCCCCTTCTGCCGTAAGATAATATTTTTTTTCTTTCCCTTCTAATTGATTGAGCTGTTGTTCATTAACAGAATCTACGTCAATATTGTGCGTAAACAATTTTGTCATAATATGACCATCATGTTCTAATTCCAATTTTCTTGAAGAGAGTAAGTCAATATGTTCTTGCTCAATTCTACTGGCACGCAATTGGTTTAAAATATCTAAAAATTCAGTATCTTCTTGTCGATACTGTTCTTGTAAATAACAAACGGTTAAGTCCATTTGCTTCCAAATATCTGAACGGAAAACAAAATCTGGTTTTTCTCCTTTTTTTGTAATCGGGGGCAATTGAAATAAGTCACCACAAAGGACAACTTGCATCCCCCCAAATGGCTGAAGGCTTTGTTTAAACATTTGGCAAACTTCATTAATCAAATCAAGTCTTTTGCCATCGAGCATAGAAACTTCATCTATAATGAGCACTTCTGTATCTCGGAAGCGAGAAGCTAGATACGTTTTTTTCATTAATGAAAGCCTGTCTACTTCTGTGAGCTGATCTTTAATTCCGATCCCAGCCCAAGAGTGAATTGTGACTCCTTCCAAGTGAGTTGCCGCAATACCTGTAGATGCCGTTATTGCTGTTTCTATGAATTCTGATTTTAAGTAATTAATAAACAACTGCAGAGTATGGGTTTTCCCACTTCCTGCAGCACCGGTTAAAAACACATTATGTCCTTTTTTTAATAAATTGAGTGCTTGTACTTGATTCATGTCTGCCATCTTAGCATAAACCTTAGGGAAACAAAAAACTGACTCTTTCTGCCAGTTTTTAACTGTTTATTATTGGCTTTCTGCTAATTCTTTTAATTTCTGATAACTTTGCTTATAACGATTTTCGATATAACTGAGCCCCATTCTCACCATAAGATTGGCCACCACTCCATCTGCAATAAATATCGATTCTACCTCAATTTTTGTTCCTATTGGTAGAGAAGAAAAATGCATTGTGGTTTCTGTATTCATCATTTCTGTATTCATGGTATTGGCAAATACTTTATTGGGCTCAAATGCTGTAATGGTTTCAATCATTTCGATCTTTTTTCCATTTTCATCAAAATATAATTTATATTTGCTCCCCACTTCTCGCTCCTTTCCTTCAATAAGCTCCATAGAGTCAAACCCCATCAACCACTTATCCATTTGTGTTTCATCATGAAAAAGATTCCAGACTTCTTCAACGGGTTTATTAATTTCAATTGAATAGGAAATTTTATTCATAGTTTATTCTTGTTTTAGTCGAGCCTTGGCATCAAAAAACCTTTCTACTAATTGACTTCCCCCAACTGCCCCGACTAATAAAATGAGATAAATAAATAATGCCTGTGAAACCTGTAAAGGAATAGAACGAAGTGAACCTAAAATAAACGCAGAATACCAACTTACTAATGATACTGCACCACTCGCAAAGGCAGCCCTCCTTAATTGATGCAATTCTCCTGGATGATGTTTATGTTTTTTTCCAAAGTTAATCATAATCATTTTTGGAGAGATATACAGATTTAACAAAATTCCATTAAGCAAGATAACGCCAACAATAATTACTTTTGTAATAAACTTTGACGACATATTTAATACTTCTGCATCTTGTAAATAGAGACCTAAACCAGAAATAACGAGTATTGCTAGTCCAATCCAAATAAGTTGAGAAACCATATGCATAATATTCGCTTCCCATTTTGAAATGTGATAATCACGTAAAAATCGGAAGAAAAACATATCAGTAACGGTTGCCCCTCCAACACCTAATGCGAATCCAAGTAAATGTACAATGGTAATAATAGATTTAAACTGAATCAGTAATGGAATAAGCCCACCACCAGTAAGCCCCAAAGCACTGATAAAAATAATGGTACATAATAGCCCAGAAGCAATACACCACGCACAAATTTTTCTAAGACTCACCAATTGAATAAGAGTTAAATACAGAGAAAAGCAAAAAGCTATTGTAGTTATGACCAAAAGAAGAAAAACGATACTAGAATGATGAATAAAAGGAAAAAGAGCTATAGCAATATAGGCGCATAGGATAAGAGAATAATAAAGTATCCCCAAAAATTCGATAGGCACCCCTAAAAAGTTGGCATACTTGCTTGCAACCACTAAATGACAATCGTAATATGGTGGGCAAGTTGTGTGTTTTCTACCTTTTCCTGTATTTCTTACATGCATCAAGAAAAAAGAAATAGCAATTCCAATAAGTGATGAAGTAAAAATAGAGAAAAATAAAAACATATTATTCATTTATATAAACGGTTGAACCTAATAATTCCTTTCGACGAGAGGCAATAAGCTTATTCATAAGAATTGGAGAAATAAAGGTTGTAACAATACTCAATAATATCATAGCAGTGACTAATGCTTGGTCCAATAGTCCGAATGAAAACCCTGTAAAAACAACCGCAAGAGTTGTAGAAAGAGATGGAATACTTGTTACCGCAAAGAATTGACTTTGAGCTTCATTAAACCCAACGAGATGTGCTCCTACCCAACCACTTACTAGCTTTGAAAGGACTGAGCCGATCACAATCATAATTGCGAGAAAAATTGTTGTATTTGTTTCCGTTAGAACAGAAATATCTGTATTCGCCCCAACAATCACAAAGAATATTGGAATAAATAAACCATAACTAATTGCATGTAATTTAGAACGTAATTCTTTGCTTGTAATAATTTCTGAGAGCATGAGACCTGCAAAAAAACCTCCCACGATTGAATGTAAACCTAATAGCTCAAATAAGATAACAGCACCAATCATTAAAACAAAAACCGTGCTTGTTTCTGCTTCAAATGTATCTGGTAAATCTTTATGAAGATTATGTATAATGGTTCGTACTTTTTTAACAATTGTCTTACCCGCAATAAGTAATAAAATTAAAATAAAGTAGAATAATGGCAAAGGCAGTGCTGTTTGTGGTTGAATATTTTGTAATAATAATGACACCAATAATAAGCTGGCAATATCTTGCAAAATAGTCGATGCCAAAACCGATGTTCCGATTTTTGTTTCAAGTAACTTACTTGATTCTAGTGATGGAATGATTAAGGCAACAGAAGAAGAGATAAAAACAATTCCTGTTAATAAGGCCGTTGTCCAGCTATACCCAAAAAATCGAGCAATAAATAATCCGACAATAAAGGGAATAGCCCCATTGATAAAAGCCAAAAAGGAGAGTCGTTTAAAATCATGTGTGACTTTTGATAAAGGTGTTTCTAGTCCTGCCATGAACATGAGAAAGACTAAACCAACTTGTCCTAAAAAATCTAAGGTAGGGTCTATTTCTAATAGACTAAATCCATGTGGACCAACCACAATACCAGCCACAATTAAAGCCAAAACCCAAGGCAAATGAATCCGACGAAAGAGCGTCGAAAAAGTTAATGCCGCCAAAAGGATAAGAAAGAATGACCAAAATTGAAACATAGTATTTTTATTTGTACTTATTATATCATTTTTTCTTATTTCTATGTGCTTTTTGCCTCTACTTGAAAGATCTATAGACTCATGCTAAAGTCATTGCACAAAGCACGCTTGTTTGGCGTGTCTTCTATTTACGAAAAAACACCTTAACGGGGTGTGGCGCAGTT
>CAYGRO010000013.1:9769-26255 GCA_964352335.1 uncultured Gammaproteobacteria bacterium
TGTTTGGCGTGTCTTCTATTTACGAAAAAACACCTTAACGGGGTGTGGCGCAGTTGGCTAGCGCGCCTGCTTTGGGAGCAGGAGGCCCCGGGTTCGAGTCCCGGCACCCCGACCAAAAACGACCTTGTGAATGCAAGGTCTTTTTTGATTCTTTTTTTAAAAAAAAGACCCGCGGAGCCGGAGAGGCTTCAACGCGGATCTAAACTAGGTCTTTCCCACACCTAGTAGGGGCGCTCATCTTATGAGCTGAACAGAGAGCTAATCGATTAGCTCATCTTGTTCTTCAAGTGGCGACAACGAATCGAGAAAATCGAGAAACTCGAGGTTTCTGATCAGAAGAGGCATTGCTTGCCGTTGAGCATCCTCAGTGCGTTGCCTATGACTCGATTCCAGCTTGGCAGCCAACTCAGGAGTCATATCCCAGGGTTCAACCATAGTAACCTCCAATACCGACTATCTTACTATCAATCCTTGGGACCATCCCGCGGATCTCTAGATTCAGATAGTTCATCTTCTGTATCGGCTACGGTTTCTCCATGAGAACAATGACATTACCATTATTAACATGGTTTGTCAAGAGTTTGTTTTGGTGCTTAATTCTGAGCATTTATTTTTAAATATAGAAAAAAATGATAGTCTAATACTCTAAAGACACGACAATATGCAAATCTCAATCGGCACACAAAGACCTCGCAATCGCGAGGTCTTTTTTGATTCTTTTTTTAAAAAAAAGACCCGCGGAGCCGGAGAGGCTTCAACGCGGATCTAATCTAGGTCTTTCCCACACCTAGTAGGGGCGCTCATTAATGAGCTGAAGAGAGTTAGTCGAGCACTTCCTCTTCATCTGAATCCTCTTTCATCTCACCAACCTCGGCCTGCAACGTGTACAAACCCATGGAGCGCCGATCAGCTTCAAGCCCCTCATCAGCGTACATGCGAGAGTACTTCAGAAGCACTTCAAGACTGCATTCCCACGGTTCAACCATTAGTACCTCCAAATAATCCACCTTATACCATCAATCATTGGGACCATCCCGTTGATATGAGGTTTAAGATAGCTCTTTTTTCTGGTGATACACAGGTCTTGATGGGAATACAATAATACCAGAACAAACACTTTTTGTCAATACACCATGTTCAGTTTTAAAGAAAAAAATGATAGTCTGATAATAATTAAATAGACATTATGCATATCTCCATCGGCACACAAAACAAAGGAAAAATTCAAGCACTACAAAATGCTTTGCTTAATTATGATCAATATAAAGACGCAACTGTGATGGGTATTGATGTTGACTCAGGTGTCGATGACCAGCCAATTGGACTTGATGCAATTACGCAAGGAGCAATGAACCGAGCTCAAAAAGCATTTGAGAGTGGTGACTATACTTTAGGGTTTGGTTTAGAGTCTGGAATTTTTGAAGTCCCTCATACAAAATCTGGGTATATGGATACTTCTGCTTGTGCTATTTATGATGGCAAGCAATTTCACTTAGGGTTTTCTAGTTGTTTTGAATATCCCGCAAAAATGATTGAAAAAGTTTTACAAGAAGGCAAAGAAATAACTGATGCCGCCCTAGACCTAGGATTTGCTGATGACCCAGCTTTTCGCGAAGGAAAAGGAATGGTGGGTGTTTTAACAAAAGACAAACTCACACGAATAGATTATTCTGAACAAGGAATTCATATGGCAATGATTCACTTACTTAATCCAACCCATTACTAATACTATGAAAAAATCTCATATCATGTCGGATGCGACCTGGAAACGCCATGCGAACCCATGGAGTGTCTGGACACGTTTTGCAACAATCCCCTTTGTAGCACTCGCTATCTGGAGTAGAGACTGGATCGGTGCATGGTCGTTTATTCCAATTGGACTTCTTGTTATTTGGCTATTACTCAATCCGAAAATTTTTCCAGCCCCAAAGTCAACAAAAAATTGGGCGAGTAAAGCGACATTTGGTGAACGTGTTTGGTTGAATCGAAAAACACTTCCGATTCCTAAACATCATGCGATTGCGAGCTTTATTACAACAACTCTTGCTGGAATTGGAACGGTATTGGCTGTTTATGGCCTCTATTTCCTAGACATTTGGCCAACTGTCACAGGAGTCATCCTAATCTATCTAGGAAAAATGTGGTTTTTAGATCGAATGGTTTGGCTCTATGAAGATATGAAAAACAGATCTGAAGACTATGCATCTTGGGAATACTAAACTATGAACCAAATGGCTTTTTATCTTATTGTTGGAATGCTTGGGTCAGTTATTGACCTAATGTCTTTTTTCTTCTTTCAAAAAATTGGACTCTCAGTTGTACTTTCTCAATGGTTTGCAGCTTTCATTGGAAGTACACATAATCACTTTTGGCAATTTTATAAAATCTTTGACCATAACCAAAGCTTTAAAAAAACCTATCTACTTACACTTATCCTTTCTCTTCTTTTAATTTTCCTTTCAGGTCCGCTCTTGATCTTTATAGATGCAACAATCAACAATGTCCTTATTTCAAAATTACTTATTTTCCCTGCAATCGGTCTGGCTGGGTATTTGATCCGAAAAACCTTTATTTACGCGTATAAAGCCTAGTCTTTCTTTTCACATTGTTTGCAAAGCCCCATAAAGGTAAGCCGATGTTGATCAATCGATGTAAATTTCTTTGATTTTTTTAAAAGGGTTTTTTCTATTTCTTCTAAATCACAAACTTCTACATCTTCAATATCACCGCAATTTCTGCAAACAAGATGATGGTGATGATCTAAATTCAATTCATAATCTTGATGACCATGACCGAGGTCACACATACGAACAATTCCCTTTGCTTCGAATTGCTCCATCATTCTGTAGAGGGTTACTCGGTCGATCGTTGGAATATTATTCTCTAGGTTCTTAATACCTATAGGTATTTTTTGCTCAACTAAGTAGTTAAGCACAGTCAAACGCCCCTCAGTCACGCGAAGGTTATGTTTTTTTAATAAGTCCTTTTGTTGCTGTGCATTCATACCTGATATCTAAGAAAGAATATTCCATTTATTAATACGATTATCTGCTATGAAATATTCATTTGCTAACCATTTTTCCATGAAATCGCTATCACAAGAAGCTTGTAGAATAACTTCGTTGAAATAGAGCTCGTTTAAATGAGCTTTTCCTGTAAATTCACTTTCCTGATCTATCTTAACATCTAATTCTTGTAAGAGGAATCTATACCGTTTCCCACAAATATAATCTACTGGTTGGCAATGACGCCGAAAATCTTCTATTGTGGCAATTTCTGTGCTCGTTCCTTGATAAGCTTTATGCTTATACATCATCCAGATAAGTGGTGTCGCAAAAGTCATTTCATCAGAGACTCGATTTAGTAATCGAGCATAGATCTGCTTTTGTTTTTCTAGAGAAATTACTTCTGGGTAATCATCCATCCCCTCTTTTATTTGAACAAGATCTATTGATTTCTCTTTGGCAATCTTTGCCATCGCTATAAAGATTTTTTCCTCAATTTGTTTTATCAAGTCACTCAAATAACTATATTCTTTATATTGCATGATAAGACGATTTACCGCCATTTCTGCATACTCTTTTGTTTGTTCTAACATAAGCGATCAAGAATAGGTTTAATTGTTTCTTTCGTTATATTTTTACCTATAAAAACTAAGACATTTTCTTGTTGCGTCTTCGTTTTAACGTCTTGCATGTTTAAATCATTCGTAGTCCCGTTCAAAGAAATCTGATCCCCTGAAGGGAGTGTGAATGTTCCTTTTGCGCGACGAATTGAAGCACCATTAGCCCGAGCTTGTTCAATAAGCGATGTTAATTCTTCAATTTCAACTGTTTTTTTAGGGTAGACTACTTGATATAGAATATCTTGACTGTGATCAATAGACGTATCAGAAATTTCATCAAGATGATCTAATAATGTTGTGAGCGCTTTGGACTTTTCATCAGAAATAAGTTCATTTGGATCCAGTTTTCCATGATTTGTTTCAATAAAAACAAGCTGAGGAAGTGATTGTAAAAATGATCTAAAATCAGCCAGCTTTTTTTCATCAACGAGGTCTGTTTTATGCAAAATAATAAGGTCTGCCATTACAAGATCTAGCATTTTTTCTTGTTTTAACAACTCTACGCTTTCTTCCAATGCGTCGATAACCAAAAGATTTTTCACAAGCAAAAAATGATCGTCAAATTCACGAGACAACATCATTTGTTTGATCAATTGAACAGAGCTTGCCACACCTGTTGTTTCGATAAATACTTGTTCAATATTTTGTTCTTTTGTAATTGCTTGAAATGCCTCAAATAAATCGCTTCCCGATGTACAACAAATACAACCACCAGAAACGTCTATGATTTTTACTTCATGAGAATCCTCTGCTAAAAATTGCTTATCGATATTGTAATCCGCATATTCATTTTCAATCACGATTGATTTTGTAAAATGCGGATGAGCAAGAATTTCTTTTAAAATAGTCGTCTTCCCACTTCCTAAAGGGCCATGCAAAAGATAAGTTGGAATTTTTTTCATATTATTTTTCATTTTCAAAGATAATAATCGAATTGACGACATCATTATGTGGACGTACTTCGATAAGAGGTTTAAACAGTTGGAAAAGTTTATTATCGATTGGCGTATACAAAATTTCTCGAGCCCCCCAACTACTTCTGGCGATAATATGCGACTGAGTTGGAGTATCTGTTTTTAGTTTTTGTAAAATTTCTTGCTTGTCTTTTGGTAAGGCACCGGCTAAAGCGGCAACAAAGACCGTATTGAATGTTTTATAATCAGAAAATGTTTTTGCGTCTCCCTTAACAACCGTGATTTTTTTCTCCAGACCAAGTTTTTTAATCAGTCGCATAGATAAATTAATCGCCTCGTCGTCATAATCTAGTACTGTGAGTTTATCTATATAGTTCTCTGCCAAAACAATCGCCGTTAATGGTAATGGACCACTCCCAATAAATAAAACTGAATGCGAAAGATGATTTTCACATGAAAGAAGAGAAAACCATTCTAATTTGGTTAGTTTTTCGTAATTTTTATAATACGGAAATAATAGTAATTCTGCTTTTGGGTCTTTACTTGCCAATACTCTCTTCACCCAATAAGCCTCCATTTCAAATTCCGCTTGAGCACAAAGTTGCTGCAAATGAGCTATCTCTTTAGATGATAATTCTGATTCAAACATTTTTGGATCCAAAGCAAAAGCAACCAACTTTTGGAATAGTTGGTTAACTTTGGGTGAAGGCGCTAAAGAAGAAAGGGTGCTAATTTCTTGGTAAAGAGCCTTAAGGTCTTGATCTGTATTTGATAAATTCATGGATACAGCATATGCAACTTTGTTGCATATGTCAAGGTCGCTATAAAAACAGCCTATGAAGCTGTTTTTATTTTTTCAAAATCATCTTGCCAATGTCTTTAGGATATTTCGTTAAAACCTGTTTTCCTTTATCTGTTACTTCTATCATATCTTCTATTCTTACCCCTAATTTCCCAGGTAAATAGATTCCGGGCTCTACGGTAATCACCATTCCTGCTCGTAATTCCGTTTCTATCCCCTTGGCCACACGAGGTTCTTCATGCACGTCTAATCCTATACCATGTCCGGTTGCATGACCAAATTTTTTATAATACCCGGCATCTCGAATATATTTTCTTGCTGCTTTATCTACTTCATCACAAGTTATTCCAGGTGAGATTGTTTGAATAGCTCGCATATTTGCTTCTAAAACAGCTTCATAGACTTCTCGTTGTTGCTTTGTCGGTGCTTTTGTAAAAAAGGTACGAGTCATATCTGAAGCAAAATCATTTACCATGACTCCCATATCGATTAAAATCATATCTCCTCGCTTGAGCTTCTTTTTATTTGATGGTTCATGATGAGGCATGGCAGTGTTAGCACCAAATGCGATGATAGGGTCAAATGAAACGCCATCTGCGCCCAAGTCACGAGAAATTTGATGAACTTTCCAGGCAATATCCGTTTCTGTTTTTCCAACTTTTATTTCTGGTAAAAGCAAGCGCAAAACTTGTTCATTTAATTTTTGTGATTGCCGAATCTGTCGTAATTCTTCTTTTGATTTTACAGCTCGAATTGAAGATAAAATTTCATCAGCCGGTTTAATTGCAAAACCATTTAAACTATCTAAGCGATTAAAAAAAGCGACAGAAAGATCAGCAGCTTCAATTCCAAATACCTTGATCCGATGTTTAATTAATAACGTATGAATTACATTAAACAATCCAGGAGCCATGTCTACAACTCTGCATTCTTTACAAGTAGTTTTTTCCGCTTTTTCTGTATATCGACTATCTGTTAAAAGGTATAAATGATTTTTCGTAACTAAAACAGATCCATTGCTCCCCTTAAAACCGGTTAAGTAAAAAATATTCGTCTTATTGCTGACGAATAATGCATCTAATTTATTTTCCTCTAAATGAGTTCGGAGCAGATTGATCATAGTCAACCTAGTTTAGCATTCATACCGAAATGATCGAATAGGAAAAGTTGTGTATAGATTGCAGAAAATGTGTTTTTTCGATAAGTTATAGCAAGTTCAACTAACCCCACACGAAGGAGGATTTGATGAGTCCTAGGTTAACTACCGATTCCATCAATCAACTACGACAACCTCTTCCTTTGTCTGCATGGGCAAAGGGACTAACTATTTTCCCATCTCGCGCATTCGGTGCAATATGGGAAGAAAATAGCGATAGCTTAGGTGTTGAGATTGTAACGCCACAGTTTCCACTAAGCTCTATTGGCTATTTGCTCGAATCTGATACCCCTCTTGCTCAAATCATTCATGGGTTTAAGCTTGGGCGTTTGAGTGGGATTAGGCAGCTTGGGTTTTTAACCCAGCCAGTCTCCTTGCGTGAAGAAAACCTCTTTATGCTTGAGCATTTTCCACACAATCGATTTACTCATTCGCTCGACGCAGCTACGCTCATGGCGTTGATGCTAGAAAACAATCACCATAGGTTCACAGAAGTTGAGTGTCTTCATGGCTTTATAGCCACACTCCTTCATGACCATGGTACTCCCGCTGGAGGAGATACAACCAAACTCCTGAACCCTGAAGACTTTGACGAAGACCTTCACTTCGCCTTAGCGTTTGAGTGCCCAGAAGCTCAGGAAGCACTAACCCAACACGGTCTAGAACCTCAGCTACTTACAGCTATTGTTCAGGAGCGGAACCTGCTTGGAAAAATCAAAGACATCGCAGATAAACTCGCCTATATCTGCCGTGATGCACACACCTTCTTACATGGCACTTATGTGACCACGAAAACAGGAGAAGTCAGCTACCAAGGTGTTGAGCAAATTCTTGCAAGCAAACAGTTGATTGGCGATCTCTGGCAGGATGTCATGATCGTAGACGACAAAATCGTCTTTGCTAATCCTGTTAGGCTCATAATGGCGCTCCTTTTGCGAGTTGTTTTGACGAGTGACTTGTATTACAACCCGCTTAGCCGATCTTATGGCTTTGTTATCAGCCAGGCGATTATGCGCCAGATGTACAATGTGGGTGCTCTCTCTAGAAAAGAACTGCTTCGCATGGTTGACGCAGACTTAGCTCATGAGATGGAGAGCTGGACAGGCGTTACCACATGGGAGATGAAGTCTCAACTCTCAACCGGCACCAGCTTCAAAACATTTACATCGCACAAGCAAGCAAAGACTTTCGCTAAAAAAATGCTCAGGGTTACCCCCTTTGTCTTGCTCGAAAACTTTTCCCAGTCCTTGAAAACAACTGGTACAAATTGGCTGGTACAAACCACTTGTGGTAACCTCCAACTCAGAGAAGTCTTTCCCAAAGAGTCGAAATTGATTGAGGACATCGCTCAGTCTGCTCGTCGAATCATAGTTTACTGGATCAACAACCCTCATACCAGGCTACTAGATGGCCTTAAACGAAGAAGCGGCTGAGACCCCGTAAGGGATCCCAGCCGCTTTTTGCATCCTCCCCTTCCGGAAAGTAGCCGCCCATTTCTAGCAGAGCTGATGACTGAAGTGACCCATGATCACCCAGTACAGCAATGCCATTCGAGACCAGAGCCCATTATCTGATTGCTCGAAGATGCGAATTTTTTCGTAGAGCTTATCGCGCTCTGCAAATGGACGCATGCCTTGCCAAACGACATCCTTAGCCACTTCCCAGATCCTCAGATCAATGGGTTGTGGATGCATGAGGATTGCGTCTGTCCGCATCTCTTTGAGATCGTTTGTTGTGATACTGAATCGGCGAGCGACTCCAAGCATCCGCTCTGATTCCTCCTTACTCAGCTCAGACCTCTCGAACTGACACCGAGTCCAGTACCAGACGTCTGCTTGCCCCATAACGGAGTGATGGTCCGTGACCTCGCTGAAAGTGCAGTCACGCCCCTCAAGCATTTGCTTGTAGAAATCGGGAAGCTTCAGCTCATCTGGGGAAACGAAAACGAAACTATTTCCCTCAAACTTGCTCAAGACTCGAATGAGCGAGTGAACGGTCCGACCGTATTTGAGATCCCCACCAAGACCGATAACTAGATGGTCCAGTCGCTGAAATTGCTTCCAGATCGTATAGAGATCAAGTAATGCTTGTGTCGGGTGCTCTCCTGCACCATCTCCAGCATTGATAATAGGCGAGCGCGAGAACTCGGCTGCACGATTCACTTGCCCCTCCACTTTGGAGCGAATCACGATCACGTCGGTACCGTACCCAGACATGGTCCGGAACGCTGGCTCGATCTCCTCGTACTTTGCGAAAGAAGAGAACTGGTCAGCAAGATCCGTACCGGAGACATTCATCCCAAGATGGGTTGCACCGTCTTGGAAAGACATGCGCGTGCGCGAGGAAGGCTCGAAGAAGATATACTTCATCAAGCGCCCTTCTAGCAACATACGCAAAGACGATCGCCCGCCCCCGTTGTGCAGATGAAATTGCCGTCGAAAGTCGTCTGCTGTCTTGAACAAGGCAAACAAGAACTCGGGCTCAAACTGATCCGCCGAGAGAATATGCCTCAAGCCCTTAGAAGAATCCATCATATCAACCTCACTGGTTTTCCTAGTGTATTAAAGAACAATACCCCACCCAGAACTGACAATAAAAAAAGACTCCCTTATCGGGAGTTCTGAGAGAAATAGCGTATGCAACCGCATGCTTTGCGGATGAGAAAGCCTCCTGAGCTTTGTAGTTCATTTTGCATATTGAAAAGAGTATAGCAAAGATTCGTTTTTCTGCAAAAAAGTTATTTTCTTCTTGTAAAGAGCAAAGAAACCAAAGAAAATACCGCAGCCCAGATTAATCCTGAACCAACTAATACAAGGATTTGAACAAGTGTTGACCACTCACCAAAAGGAATACCAGAAATCATGGCACCTAGTACAAATGGAAAAGCAAAAACATTACCTAAAGTTGTACTCACTTGTAATCCAAGAAAAATCCCAATAAATGGAAAGATGAGCCCAAGGAGAAATCCAATTGTGAGAATCCTTTTATTCATCGTTTTTATGAAACTTCTTCAATGAAAGAAGATTCGTCTTCAAGAAGCTCATCAAGTGCTTCTGAATCTTCATTCTTTGTCGCCAGATCTTTTTTTAAATAATTCTCGATTAATAAATCGAAGGACACATCTCCATGTTTGAGTAAATCAATTGTTTGATTTTGAAAATCTTTATCTAATGTCGCAAAAAACTTTTCGAACAGTTCCCGATCTTTTGATGATGCTGTTATTGTATGAAACGGATCTAATCTACTCATAGAATTTAATTGATAGTTTGTCTGTCGCATGGATTATAGCAAAGCAGTTTATTATCGCAAATCTCTTAAGAGGTTAATCCTTTAACCCCTTAAGGGATCCGGTATCTGAAGCTAATCAGACACCGATCGTACTTCACGAATTTCCTTGTGGAGGAATCTTCGTTAAGCACACCGCTTCTTGGTCAACGAATCAGCTCGTCAACCTAAGTGTTTCTTCTCTTGCGAAAGCGAAGGACGTCTTGGTCCCTCTGTGTCAGGAGCTGAAGGATCTTGTCCATCTGCGCCTGACATTTCTTGCAGTCTTTGGCATGCTCAGCAACTCCTTTCGCACCACTTCCATCATGAACGATACGTTCAGCTTCTGGGCAACCGTTTTCTCTTTCAGCCATATACACCTCTTATGCTTCTCGTGAATTTTGTTCACGAACTGATTTTGATGAGCTTGTAGACACAAACCTCTGATATCACCTGGATGTCGACGACCTCTCCCTTACGAAAAGAGATTTGATCTCCCTCTTTCTTAAGAAAGGTATTGTTGATGCGAAATACACCAGCAACCCATGCAAAGGTATTGTCTCCACAAGTTGGCCGCTCTCCTTTGTCATACCCAGACTGGCGCACGACCAAGGTCACAGCGGTCTTCCCCTCAGATGGAAACTTGAACAGCTTCACACCTTCTTCAGGAAAACTTTCTTCAATCACTACACTCATTTGTATTCACTCCTCGTCTATAAGCACAGAGAATTATCTTCTACCTCTATTTATAGACGAGGAGTTATACGACAATATAATCTAACACAGAATTGAGTAAATATCAACATGTCTCCAATCAAAAAACCGCCTCAATGAGACGGTTTTTTGGTGGGCGTGGGAGGACTCGAACCTCCGACCTCGTCATTATCAGTGACGCGCTCTAACCAGCTGAGCTACACGCCCATGGTGCCGAGGGGGAGAATTGAACTCCCGACACAAGGATTTTCAATCCTCTGCTCTACCACTGAGCTACCTCGGCTTATTAATAACAGCTGACAATTAACCATTGACAATTGACCTCTGAAACTCTTTTCGTACTACCTATTCTCCCGCCTCACTACTTTCTCATTCCGTATAAAAAATAGCTCCCCTAAAGGAGTAGATATAAAGTAACAAAAAAGGAAAAAAGAATCAATACATGGCCAATTATGAGAAATAGACCACTTCTTAGAACTATTGGCTAGAGGACAAGATTTTGCTAATAAACAGGGTAAATTTTTTTTCACGAAATAGATTGACCATCCAATTTAGTTTATTTATTCTCAATAAAGGACGCCAAAAGGAGGCACTATGAACCGAATCCCTCAATCTGATTGCAAGTCATTGCAACAGGTGCTTACCAGACAACTAAGATTGTCTGGTTTGTTTTCAGATGATGACCATAAGAGCAGGTGTAGCGAATGCCGAGCACTTTCTAAGGTTATCCCTGCGATCACTCAACTCATGAACGCTCAAAAGCGACGAACCCAAGTCTCACAACAAGAAGTACTCGAAGCATTTCTCCGTGGGCTCGAGCCTGCGTTGAACGAAGCACTTCATACAAGCATTCCCACTTTCGCTATACAATGAAGCGAGAGCAAATGCTATCGGTATCTGATTCAAACCAGAAACCGACTCTCTTAATGAATGAATTTAGATTGATTCTTTGAAAGAGTTTCAAAAAAAGAACAATAAAAAAACTCCCCTTCCGGGAGTTTTTGTAATCTCAAAAAGAGTACTTTAAACAACTAAATTATGGTAGTAGAGGCACTAAACTTACTTCTATTCTGCTAACGTCAATGGATAAACGACAATCTCCATTTGCATCTTCTAGGATTTTTGATACAAATTTCAACGATTGTACGACCATTGTATAACTTCGAGAGGCTTATTTCTCAAGGCATACGTTATTTCCATTTCTCCCTAGAAAGGAGGTGATCCACCCACAGCTTCCGCTACGGGTGCCTTGTTACGACTTCGTCCCTATCATTGGTTTCACCTTCTGACCATAACCATGGCCATTCGGGTGCCCCCAACTCTCTTGACGTGACGGGCGGTGTGTACAAGGCCCGAGAACGTATTCACCGCGACGTGTCTGATTCGCGGTTACTAGCGATTCCAACTTCATGGAGTCGAGTTGCAGACTCCAATCCGAACTGAGACTGGGTTTGATGGGATTTGCTCCCCCTTGCGGGTTGGCGGCCCATTGTCCCAGCCATTGTAGCACGTGTGTAGCCCTAGGTGTAAGAGCCATGCTGATTTGACGTCATCCCCACCTTCCTCCTGCTTGCACAGGCAGTCTTATGTGACATATATAACACATCATAGGGGTTGCGCTCGTTACCCGACTTAACGGTACAGCTCACGCCACGAGCTGACGACAACCATGCAGCACCTGTCTAGCACCTTCGAAAGAGACCCCCTTTTCGGGGGGTTTGCAGCTAGATGTCAAACCTAGGTGAGGTTCCTCGCTTATCATCGAATTAAACCACATGCTCCACCGCTTGTGCGGGCCCCCGTCAATTCCTTTGAGTTTTAGTCTTGCGACCGTACTCCCCAGGCGGTGCACTTAACGCGTTAGCTTGGTTCAGCGGCACTGATAGGGTCGATACTACCAATGCCTAGTGCACATCGTTTACGGCGTAGACTACTCGGGTATCTAATCCGATTCGCTACCTACGCTTTCGTCCCTGAGCGTCAGGTGTGTTCCAGCAACATGCTTTCGCATTTGGTGTTCCTACTGATATTAACGCATTTTACTACTACACCAGCAATTCCAGTTGCCTCTCCCACCCTCTAGTTTAGGAGTTTACGTTGCAGCCTCAGGGTTGAGCCCTGAGATTTGACAACATACTTTCTAAACCGCCTGCGGACGCTTTACGCCCAGTAATTCCGGATAACGCTTGGGGCCTCTGTATTACCGCTGCTGCTGGCACAGAGTTAGCAGCCCCTTATTCATTTGGTACCGTCATTTGTTCTTCCCAAATAAAAGCAGTTTACACCCCTAAGGGCGTCTTCCTGCACGCGGCGTCGCTCCATCACCCGTTAGGGCATTGTGGAATATTCGTGACTGCAGCCTCCCGTAGGAGTATGGGCAGTGTCTCAGTCCCATTGAGCCGGGTCATGCTCTCACACCCGGTACCTGTCATTGCCTTGGTGAGCTTTTACCTCACCAACAAGCTGATAGGACATAGGCCCCTCCTGAAGCACTAAAGTTTTACTCTAAACACTTATGTATTTAGAGCACATGGGGTATTATTCTTTCTTTCGAAAGGTTATCCCCCTCTTCAGGGTAGGTTACCAATGTGTTACGCTCCCGTCTGCCGTGCACCCGAAGTGCACTCGACTTGCATGCCTTAGCCACGCCGCCAGCGTTCATCCTGAGCCAGGATCAAACTCTTAATTAAGAGATACTGTAATCTATATAAATATAGACTAATGATCCAGCATGTATCCGATCAACACAAAGTGATCAAGGAATCCATGCCTGGCCTTTTCCTCATGATTGTATCCATGAGGGAGATTATTGACGTTAGAAGATCTTTAAATAAATTTAAAGATGAGAAGATAAGTTTAAGAAACCTCTTCTACCATAATTTAGTTGTCAAAGTTCATTTCCGTAATCAGTGATCAGCCATCATTGTTTATAATGATAACTGATCGTGAACACAGAACTCGATTTGCAAGGAAACAAAAAGAGGGAAATCTCGCTTTCCGACACGGGTCGGGAGTTCAAGGTCTCACTCTTTTCTTTGGGGATTGTCCCCTAGAGTTTCTAGGAGCGGTAAAGGAGCTTTAAAACATCCTTTTCACGTGGTCGAATGATATCAAAAGACCTAAATAGTGTCAAGGATTGTGGGCTTATGCGTTTATACCCAGTTTTTCCTCAAAGATTTGCAATAAAAACTGTAAATCTTCGCGCTGACTAATTACATCATTCATTCGTTTTTGCGCTAATTCTAGCTCTTTTGAAATAACTGGCTGCTCTCCACTCAATTGTTGTTTCGTTTTTTGTAACTCTTGTTGCGCCTTTGAATCCACAAGATCAATTTTTCTTATCCGTTCAGATGGTCGTATTCTTGTAGCTCCAATTGCCTTATCTAACTCTCTAACCTCATTTGCATATTGAGTTGATAGCTCTTTTTCTTGTAACTCTAAATTAGTAAAAACTTTATTTGAAATTTCTGCCCCCTTTTGAAAAACCATTCTTCGTAATGAAGCATTATGATCTAATTCTACGAGAAGTCGCATGTATTTTTTTAGATCTTCTGCTATTTCTGACTCACGAAGATCAAAACCAGCAGAAAGGCGAATAAATTCAATCACTCGTTCAGCTGCTTTTTCCGATTGAATTTGTCGAATTGATTGATCATATAATTCTGGTAAACCAACTTCATCTTTTTGTATAGAATTAAAAAGATCATAATGTCCTCCAAGTATTTTTATCAATTCAGCAATACTCGCTAATTGTGATTCATCATTTTTCGCATGTTTAATCTCTAATATAGATTGAGAAATTTTTGACAAATCGATTTCTCGAAAGTTTCTTGTCGCATTACGCGTCTCTTCTGGCTCTAAAGCAGTATCTTGATATAAGTTTTCATCAATAAGGTGTACAATTCTTTCCATTCTGTCTTGTTCTCTTTCTGCATACGCTAAACCAATAGATTCTGGGCCTTTTTTATACAATAAAACATCTTCGTGGTTGATATACTTCATCATCCTTCTCAGCATCGCTTGTTTTTGTAATTTTACATTAGACTCTTGAGGATAAATTTTCTCCGTTTCTTCAGCTAGTTTCGCTGCAATAATTTCCATCTCTTCTTCTGTGCCAAAAGAAAGACTCCCTGTACCTTCTGGATCCAATAAACTTTGCGAATAGGTAGACCAATCAAAGAGGTAAATCGCTTCTCGAGAGGTATACCCCCAATTCAACAAATCTTTTGCACTCTTCACATTTGGCATTGCTTTTAATTGAAAAGCTAGGCCCACGGCATCTACATTCTGGACAGCATCTAAATTTAGCTTGGAATCTGGAGGTAAGATATCTTGGTTTTGATTATTTTCTCGTGCATATTGTTCTAATTGAATTTTTGCAAGCAAAATTAACTCAGGTGTTATAGACTGTTTTGCCATTTCAAATTCTTCTCTCCCTCCCTCCTCTACATTTAACTCTAATCGCTTAAATTTATCAGATACAACTTCCATTAAATCAATCCCTTTGTTTCCAATACCATTTTGGTAGACAAATTGAATTAAGTCATCAGCAGTCAATTCTTCGTATACGGGTAATGGGTCATTCCCTTTTTCCTTTTGCATTTTGTATTCATGTCTAGCATCTTTTAACTCACTTTCATTTCTCTTTAAATGAGCTTGGTCCATTTTTGAGAATCGATTTTTTATTAAATCCGCATAGATAGTTTTATATATCGATTCTAATTGTTGATCCGTATAATCTCGAATATGGTCGAATGTTTTTAAAACAGCATAAAGTTGCTCTGGACGAATTTGTTCAGAAGATTCTAATTGCTCAGCTTGAGCAGGTTTTTCGTAATCTAGCAGTAGATTCCTTTTTTCAGACATAAAAAAACTTATTTCTCTTGCCCTTCTAGTATAACAGAAGAGAAAAAGAAATAAGTAATTTTAAATCGCTGGGCAGGGTGCAAACTCGTAAAAGTCTACACCCCGCATCAACCAGCTACCGAGGAGGAAGGTTCTCCATGTCTTCGAGACGGAACTCACCCAAGTTGTTCAGCCTCATGAGCTGACGAATAGTCCGCATGGCCTGAACAGCCTCATTGGACTTTAGGTCACTCCACTGATCGCGAAGAATCGTGAGCGCCTCGACTCTCTTGCCCTCGGTTAGGAGGTGCATGACTTCAGGCATGAAATCGTTCAGCTTGGACATGATCGCCCCCTTTCTGCTGGTTGTAGTTGGTTCTGGAAAACATTTCCAGTTCAGTATTCAACCATATTTCAACGAATTAAGCAAGAGTATGTATAAAACAAGCTTAATTGACTGTTTCCCTTTAAACTCTACAATGAAGATATGGAAAAGAAGACAATCATCTTACATGACTATTTAATGCATAAAGGCGGAGGAGAACGCCTTGTTTTAACTTTGGCCAAACGACTCAAAAGCAAGCTCGTCACCGCTTATCGAGAAGAAGGAGCATTTGACCCAAAGGATTTTGATGTAGAATCAATAATTCTAGGCCAACCAATTGCCTACCCAGGGTTTCGCTATTTTGGAATACGTTGGCGATTTTGGTCAAAAACAAATTTTTTGAAAGACTACGATTCTGTTATTTTTTCTGCCAATTGTTTAATGGCTATTCATAATTGTAAAAAAGAAGCCAAGAAAATTTTTTACTGCCACACCCCAATTCGCAATGCCTATGACCTCTACCCTTTCTATATAAAGAGAATGCCATGGTGGAAAGCTTTTGCCTATTGGATTTTTGTAAAGCTGATTCGATTTGTTTATGAATTTAATTTGAAAAAAGTTGATTTGATTGTGGCAAATTCAATTCATATTCAAAAACGAATTAAAACGTATCTCGGAAAAGACTCTGTGGTTGTTTACCCACCAATTGATACCACTAAATTTACTTGGATTAACCAAGGAGATTATTATCTCAGTTTTGCTCGCATTGATATTGTGAAACGGGTGGTTGAATTAGCAGAAGCATTTAAAGAAATGCCTGAGAAAAAATTGGTTATCGCTT
>CAYGRO010000014.1:0-20458 GCA_964352335.1 uncultured Gammaproteobacteria bacterium
GGGAGGGAGGGAGCCAGCCTGTTGGCAAGCAGGGGTTTATACTTATTCAAATTGCACATAAATATGGTCAACTAAACGTGGGACTTTTCTTAACCAAAAGGGTCGTAATTCTACAGTCACTTCATCAATTCCTGAATCTGCTTCCAATTGGCTTTGTACTGTTTCAGGATCTTCTCCGACAAAATTTGATGTATCTAAAATTGGATTATTTGAACTAATTCTTCTTTGCCCCTCTAAAAGAATATGCAATTGCGCTTGTTGTGCGACCCCGTCATAAGACGCTAATTCATAAGTGAATGAACCTTCATTGCTTGAGGATAATTCATATCCAATATTTGTTGTTTCGTATAATTGAGCTTGTGCTAATTGTAGTAAATCATTTTCATTGGCTTGAACAAATGCAACTTGTGCAACCATATTTACAGTAAAGTTTTCTTGCTCTGCATCTAATTCTGCACTTACTTCTTTAGAAATAATTTCTACTTGTTGTACAGAAGCTAATAATGATTCTAGTTCAATGCCTTCTGCTTCCAGTTGAGCCATTGCTTGAGAGATGAGCAATTCTTCTGCATCAATAAGCGCTTTGTCGATAGACAATTGTGTCACTTTATAAATTGGACTTGTTCCATTCATCATTGCTTCTGAACTTTCAGCATAAACCTCTTGTTGCCGAGAAGAATTTAAACCAGGAATAGTGAATCGTGTTGGGCCAATTTCTCCACTTTTCCCTGGCAAATCAGCTGAAACAGAAGCGGTAACTTCCCCATTTGCGGGAACAGTTACTCCCTCATCTAGTCGAAATAATGTCCCTTCTTCAGAAAGAAGTCTTGTTGTACTTACTAATGGCTGAGGGCGGGCAGAAGAATTGATTAGTGTAACCGTACCACTAGCTTTCTGTGGCTCTCCTTCTTCTAGCAATTGTGCGGTTGCCGTTCTCTCTAAAGTTACTTCTGCTAAAACTAATTGAGCCATGATTCCTTCATCCGTTTGATTATCTTTTGTATTAACCAAAATATTAAAATCTGCTTTTACAGGCTCCAAAGAAGGCTTAATAGTAATTTGAGCTTGTGAAAGTGAAAAATAGATTAACCCTAATAAAACAACAATGGCTGCTCCGATAAAAGTAAAAGCAATTTGTCGATAAAAATGAATCTTATGTTCACGAATACTCGCTTGTGATTGTTTTTTAACCATAGGGACGGATATTTCTTTAATATCGTTTATTATACTGAAAAAGGCATAAAACTACAAAACTGAAAAACTAAAAACCTTAAAAAGTGTTATTTTAAGGTTTTTAGTTTTTCAGTTTTTCAGCTTTTGTAAATTACGTCACTACTCGCATACTATTAGGCCCACTTAGTTTTTGAATTTGGTATCTCGACTCGTCATTTATCTCTATACGGAAACTTGTTTTAATTGTTTTATGTTCAGTATCACCTATTTTTAAGTAAACAGGAGTTCGTCCTTGATAGAGTTGAAAAAGATATTTTAATTGCTCTGTTTTAAATGGCTCAGGCAATTCTCGCATATGCAAATAAACGCCTGTTGGTTGTTTTTCTCCATCAGACCCTAAATTTGGGTCAGACGGCAATTTCCCTTTCTTTAAAATAGCCGTTAATTTAGCTCTATTTTCATCAGTAACCACCCAAGCTTTATCACAAATTAATTTGGCTTGCCCATCTCGTGTACTCACTTTTGCACGAACTAAAACGGTCGTATCGGCATTCCAAATGGTTGGTAATTCAGCAAAGGTTCTTGGAAAAATAATTAACTCCCGACTAGCAGTATCATCTTCAATTTGAGCAAAAGCCATTAAATCACCTCTTTTGGTGGTAATTGTTTTGGCTGACGTTAAGATACCTGCTACACAAACAGTGTGATTATCTGGGCAATCATCAATTCTTGTAATTTTGCTCACTAATTTATTAAATGCTTTGGCTACTTTTTCAAATGGATGACTACTTAAATACACTCCAAGCAATTCTTTTTCCCAATCAAGCATTTCCTTTTCTGTTGCCGGTTCAACATGATCGAGATTAAGACCAATTTGCTCTTCTGAGCTTCCACCAAATAAATTACTTTGACCAGATTGCTTAATATGAGATTGCGTCTTTGCATAACTTAAAATCAATTCCATATTCATCAAAACTTGATTTCGTTCTGCCAAATCATCTAAAGCTCCAGCCTTAGCGAGATTTTCTAAAACCTTTTTATTCATATTTCTATCATCCACTCGAGTTACCAAGTCTGCAATATCTTTAAATTTTCCATTTGCTTCTCTTTCTACAATAATTTTATCGATAATTCCTTCTCCCACATTTTTTACAGCCAAAAGACCAAATCGAATCGTTTTTTCGTCGATCACAGCAAAACGAGATCTACTTTCATTTACATTTGGAGGCAAAACTTTAATGCTTAACTGACCACATTCTCGAATAGCTTCGGCAATTTTTTCAGAATCATGTGATTCAGCCGTCATTAAAGCGGCCATATATTCAACAGGGTAATTCGCTTTTAAATAGGCTGTTTGATAAGCCACCAAACCGTAACTAGCAGCATGCGCTTTATTAAATCCATAGGCAGCAAAAGGTTCAATCAATGCAAATAAATCTTTCGCTTGTTTTTCTGTTAATCCACCATGTGATTGCGCCCCTTCTAAAAACTTCTTTTTTTGAATGGCCATTTCTGCGGGAATCTTTTTCCCCATGGCTTTACGCAATTTATCCGCACCAAGCCAATCATACCCGGCAATGGTAATAGCGGTTAATAAAACATCATCTTGGTAAACCAAAATTCCATAGGATTTTTCTAAAACTTTTTCTAAGCGAGGATCTGGATACGTAATCTTAGAAGGATCTCGCTTTCGTTCAATATATTCTGGAATAGATTCCATTGGACCAGGACGAAACAAAGCTACCATGGCCATAATGTCATGAATGGTGGTTGGTTTTAATTCCATTAAATATCGCGTCATCCCCCGACCACCTAATTGAAATGCTCCAAATGTTTGCCCACGAGAAAGCATTTCATAGGTTTTTTTATCATCGAGCGGAATTTCTAAAATATTAATTTCTTTGCCTTGTGTTCGTTTAATAATTTCAATTGCACGCCCTAAAATAGAGAGATTTCGAATACCTAAAAAATCCATTTTTACTAAACCTGTTGCTTCTACAGAATTCATTTCGTATTGAGTCACATTCCCTCCACTATCTGGATCTACTTGAACAGCCGTAAATTCTGTTAATTCACCTGGAGAAATAACTACACCCGCAGCATGAATAGAACTATGTCGAGCGCAGCCTTCTACTTGCTGGGCATAGTCTAAGAGTCTTTTTGTATTAGGTTCTGTTTTATACGCTTTTTGTAATTCTTCATTTTCTTCAATCGCCCGAGCAATGGTCATGGCAAATCCTTGTGACCCCATAGGAATCATTTTAGAAATACGATCAACATCTCCATAGCGCATCCCTAAAGCACGACCAACATCTCGCACAGCTCCACGAGCGGCCATGGTTCCAAAAGTAATAATTTGTGCGACTTTTTCTGCACCGTATTTTTCGATTACATATTCTAATACTTCATGACGTCTATCATCTTGAATATCAAAATCAATATCTGGAGCAGAAGGACGCAATGGGTTTAAAAACCGTTCAAATGGCAAATTATAATCAAGTGGATTTACATCTAAAATAGATAAAGCATAAGAGACTAAAGACCCCGCAGCCGAACCACGCGTCGTACTCATGATTTTTTGTTCACTCGTCCATTTACAAAAATCAGAATAAATCAAAAAGTATTCAGGATATTTTTTTGTTTCAATAATATCCAATTCATAGCGTAATCGTTCAATAATAGACGGATCTGTTTTATCAAATAAGGCTTTAATTTCTTCGATACTTACTTCTTCCGCTTTTACTTCATCTAAATATTTATACCGAATAGCTAAACCTCTATGAGATCTATCATAGAGCCATTCATCGGCAGTAAATCCGTCTGGAATTTCACATTCAGGAAAATGATATTCTCCTAAAGGGATTTCCAAATTAATTTTATCTGCCACTTCTACTGTATTTGAAATCACTTCTGGGTATTCAGGAAATTTTTGCCGCATTTCTTCTTCCGACTTCATCGACAAATCAACGGCCCGCATATCAAGTCGTTTTGTATCGGTTACTTCTTTTCCAGTCCCAATACAAACAAGTAAATCTTGTGCTTCTGAATCTGATTCATGCAAATAATGACAATCACAAGTTGCCACAACTTTGGTAGCTGTTAATTCACCAAGCTCAAAAAGTTTTTGATTCACTAATTGTTGTTTTTCCAAATTAGGATGATGTTGTACTTCCAAATAATAATCTTCCCCAAAAACAGCCTTGTATTTTTCAATAATTTCTCTAGGTTTATCTAAAGATTCATTAGCAATAATCGATTGTGCTAATTCTCCCCGTAAACATCCAGATAAAACAATAAGCCCATGAGCATATTCTGAAAGCAATTCAAAATCCATGCGAGGTTTATAATAAAAACCATCTTTATTCGCAATGGAAGTAAGTTTTAAAAGATTTCTATATCCGTCAAAGTTTTTTGCTAATAAAATGAGATGATTATATTTATCATCAATTCTTGGTCGCTTTTGTAAACGTGAATTCGGCGCCATATAAACCTCTTGCCCAATAATTGGTTTAATCTCTGCTTTTTGACAAGCTTGATAAAACTCAATTGCCCCATACATATTCCCATGATCGGTAATTGCCAATGCATCGAAACCAAGTTCTTTGGCACGATCAACCATTTTATCAACCTTAGAAAGACCATCCAAAAGTGAATAATGCGAATGATTATGTAAGTGAACAAAAGCCATAGAGTAAATAAAATAGACGGATGATCAGAGGAAAATACGGAAGTTTAGTTTACATAGATTAACATAAAATCACGGCTCGTAGAACTTTACAATTTTCGAGAAAATAAGCGTAAAAAAATGGCGCCCTCCTCATATGGGTGTTTGAGGAAGGCGCATTGAGCTCGAAGCAAAATAATGCCCACAAAAGCTCGGATGAACTGACATACCCAGGTGCCAGAATGATGTTTCAGACCGCTCGCTCGCTGACGTGGCTCTCCCTGCTCCACTCATCCACGCACCATTGCCAGACATTCTCCCCATCTGGGAATAGCGCTGAAAGGTTTGTGTGGATAAACAAAGGAAAGACGATGCGGCCGCTTGCAGCGCAGGTGCTCGGAACCTGCACTCGGTGACGTGTGGACAAGGTTTTGTCCTTATTGAGCATGCGTGAGAAGGTATCACCAAGATTGATGACGAGATCCCCTGGCTGAGCGCCAACCAGCTCAAGATAATTACCAGAACCTTGCGGGGACTCGATTTGTAGACCCGGCTCAAAGTCGAGAACCGTAATCGCGCACTTGTCCGTATGGTCGATCGAGTAGCCATTGGAGGGATACCACTGAATACGCGCCGTCGTATGGGTATTGAGCCCCATCGAGAGCATATTCGAAAGTGTCCCTGGCTTAAGCAAACGCGCATTTTCGTATGATCGTGCGACCTGCAAGCCAATTGAGTAACGACGTCCGAAGATCTTGGGAAGGAGCTTACGAACGTTGTCCTGAGCCTCCCAGCCTTCGCCTTCAGCGTTCACGCTGACATAGCGCTTCAGCTCCCCCTTGTCTCGTGAGTTGCCGGTTTTGGCATCGAGGTGTTTTTCCTCATACTCACTCGTTGGACCTAGTTGACCATGCTTACGCAAAGGCCAATTGGCGACAACTTCCTCCTCCCACCTCGGAGAAAGGAAGTATGGTAGGGCATGTTGCTTGAGCTCGATAGTTTGCTCAACTAGCTTAGGGTGAGCATCAGTGAGTAATGCAAACCCATATTCGTCGAACATCCTACCAAGACCCATCTCAAATCTCAGTCGATCACTACGAGGCCCTTTCATCAAAGAAAGGCTAAGTGGAGTCATCTTCAATTCGGTCATATCCCCTCCAGGAAAAGAGCAACTTTTTATTTCTTCCTACAAATTAACATGTTTCTAAAGAAAAACAAAAAAGCCCGTTTAGGCTTTTTCGTATATGTGATCTTATTCTCTAGTTGTTGATGATGATTATTTTTTCTTTGTTGCTCGTTTTCTTGTTGTTTTCTTTTTTCCTGGCAGGCCATTTTCTCCCAAATAATCCATGGCAGATTTTGCCACACTCGCAGCAACACTTAAATAAGTCCCTGTTGAATGAAGTTTTTCTTTGGCCATATCTAGTACTTCATCTGCCTTTTGCATTACAGTCGTTACCTTTTCTACCATATACACTCCATTTCTTAACATGCGTACAACATAATAAATTGCCCAGCACAGAAAAATGGTTAAAACACCAATTGATCCAGCGAGCACAAGCCAAAGAATATCTAAAGTTGTATTGATCATATTTATTTTTATTACTTTTCTTTAGTATAGCATCTCTAAAAAAACAAAACCTGAGAACTATCCCCAGGTTTTACACATTTATTCCTTTTTGATTACTAAGAATCTTTTTCATTATTTAAAGCCCAATCAATAACAGGCTGTCTGGCTTCATTAATTAACTTTAATCTTCCTTGCACATCAATATGAACCTCTTCTGTTTCATCATCATAATTGAACCCGACAATGTCATTCAAGGTTTGAGTAAGTGCACGAATTCCATACCTGTCACGTTTTGCAGGATTAATCACAAATGCCAAGCTAATGGTAGGCGAGCGTAAACTTTTAACATTTGGATCATCCGGCCAGTTAATCTCGAGACTGTTAGCTATTTTTTGTCTTTCTGCATGCCCCTCTGCTAGCAACCAACGGTCTACTGTTTCAATTACTGATTCTATCTGCCGTTGAAATTCCACATATTCTTCTGAGCCTTTTTGCTGTTCAAGATAATTTAAGAACATTTGCTTAACAAGACGAACAATGACATCACGATTTTTTAGAGATTCTAATCGAGATATCAATTGTTTGTCATCTTCAATATCTTCTTCCGGTTCACCTAATTGTTCTAATACCTGAGAAGCAGAAGCAACTCCCAAAACAGAAGCAATATGCAACCCTTCCTTTGTTATTTCTCCAGCCCTTAATCGATGGTATAACAATCTTGACTCATCAAGTTCTCCACCAGCCTCAAACTTACGCCCTTCTTTTCTTAAATGTTCATCCATAAATATTCTTTATTTCTTCAACTCCGCCCCCAACTCTTTTTCTAATCCCGCAATAATTGCTTGTTGCAGTTTTTCAACCTCAGACATTTCCAAAGTTTTTTCATCATCTCTAAAAGTTAGATGGAAACCAAAACTTTTCTTTCCATCTTCTTGATTGTAAATATCAAATAATTCTATTGAACGAAGTAATTCACCACCAGATACAGTTGTTACACGTTCTACCTCTCCCCATGGTAAATTTGCATCAACTAAAACAGAGAGATCTAATTCTACCGCAGGAAATTTTGGTATCGGAGTATAAGACAAAGCATGTTTTGATTGCTCAATAAGTAAAGAAATTGGCAAAATGAAGACAATCCCTTTTTGTTTTAATCCAATTGCTTTCGCTATTTCATGGCTAACTGCACCAATTGTTCCAGCCCATATATCTCCAAGCATATAGGTAATGCTCGCCTGTTTATTTACCAAGGGAGAATCAGATCCTTTTTCAAAAAAGACTTCTTTTTCTAATCCTAGTTCTGACATAATTCTGTCTACCGCTCCTTTGGCAAATTGAAAATCTTTTTGTGTATCACCAGTAAAAACAAAACCAGATAACATTGGGATTTCATTTGGCAAATTTGCTCCTTTATTTGGTTCGTAAATATTTGCAATCTCAAAAAGATGCATAGCATAAGCCACACCTTGATTTTGTTTTGCAATTTCTAATAATGAAGGAATCAAAGAAGTTCTCATGACAGCATGTTCATCATCAAGCGGATTGAGAAGACGAATTGCTTCTTTTTCAAATCGACCACCAATGGCATGTAATTCTTCTGATACCATTGAATAGGTAAATATTTCTGTATACCCTAACGATTTCATGAGATTTTTTAAGTTCATTTCTCCTTCTAATTGTTTATCAAAAACAGGGATAGGCATTTGCCCAGAGGGTAATTTATTTTCGATATTTTGATACCCGTAAAGCCGAGCAACTTCTTCGAGCAAATCTTCTTCAATCGCCACATCATATTGCCGCCAATGAGGAACAGTGCAAGTAATAGTATCTCCGTCAATTTCTACTTCAAACCCCAAAGCAACCAATTGTTTCTTGATTGTAGATGATTTGAGTTTCGCCCCAATCATTGTTTCTGCTTTTGCAATACTCATAGAAACAGCTTTTGGTTTATAGGCTTTATACCCTTTCATTTCCACTGGACTTGCAATCGTTGCATCAGTAATTTCTAGCAATAATTCTACTGCTCGCATTAAAGCTTCTTGGCTTAATAGCGGAGAAACTCCTTTTGTAAAATACGAACTTGCATCAGAAAATTTATCTAATTTCATCGCAGCTCGACGAATGGTAACGGCATTCCAGCTAGCTCCTTCTAGTAAAATTGTTTTTGTACTTTCAGATACTTTGCTCGATTCCCCTCCCATAATTCCTGCAAGTGCTAAAGCTTGGTTTTTATCGGCAACAACCACCATCGAAGGGTCTAATTTTTCTGTAGCTCCATCTAATGTAATTAGCTGTTCTCCTTTTTTCGCAGAACGAACCACAATACCTCCGTCGGCAACTTGTTCATAATCAAAAGCATGTAAAGGATGCCCCAGTTCATGCATGACATAATTTGTCACATCCACCACATTATTAATTGGAGATAACCCTGCAGAGCGTAACCGTCTTTGCATCCAATCTGGAGATGGACCAACTGTAATATTATCTAAAACCACCCCACTAAACCCAAAACACTTATCTTTGGCATCATCCTCAATTTTCACAGATAACTTATGTGTGGCTTTCGAGTTTTTCAGCTTTTCAGTTTTTAAGTTTTTTAAAGATGCCCCCGTCATCGCAGCAACTTCTCTCGCCATCCCAATAACACTGCCTGCATCAATTCGATTCGTCGTAATTTCAATATCAAAAATTGTATCATCTAATCCTAAGGCTTTGGCCATTGGTGTTCCTACCTTGGCTTTAAGATGTGAATAATCTGTAATTCCCTCTTCATTTAATGTAGAGGCTAATCCAACTTCTGAATCATCGGTAATCATTCCATAGCTTTCTACTCCTCTAATTTTGGCTGGCTCTAATAAAACTGGATCCCCTTCTCCATGCCATTTAACCATAGCTCCTGGGCGAGTAAATAAAATTTTCATCCCTTCTTTAATATTTGGAGCACCACAAACAACTTGATGCATACCAGCACCATCATCTACCATGGCAATTTGTAATTTATCTGCATCTGGATGTGGTTTGATTTCTTTAATGAGACCTAAAACAACATGCTCAGAAAGTAATTCTACTTCTGGTTGAATTCTTTCCACACTCATTGAGTGCAACGATAAAAGTTTCGCCAATTCTTTTGGAGATAATTTAGGGTCAATATATTCTTCTAACCAGTTGAGAGAAAGTAAGATATTCATAATTTTGTCATTCCGAGCGAAGCCGAGGAATCTTCCAGCTCATGCTCACATTATGTTATTAGATCTCTCCGCTTCGCCTTAAGGCTACGGTCGAGATGACAAAGGCATTAAAATTGTTCTAAGAAACGTAAATCATTCCGGTACATTTCGCGCAAATCCGGAACAGAAATCCCATCACGCATCATCGCAACACGTTCTACTCCCCAACCAAATGCGAATCCATTATATTTTTTGGTATCTACATTTCCAGCTTTTAGTACATTGGGGTGCACCATTCCAGAACCACCAAGCTCTACCCAACCTTCTTTGCAGAATTTACATCCCACACCTTTACAAAGGCCACAAGTAATATCAATTTCAAAACTTGGTTCAGTAAATTTAAAGTGGAATGGCCGTAAACGAATTTCTCGGTCTTGCCCAAAAAAGGCTTTCGCAAAATAATCCATTACTCCTTTTAAATGTTGAATGCTTACATTTTCGTCGACATATAAACCTTCGAATTGATGAAACATTTGTGTATGCGTAACATCAGCTTGTCGACGGTAGGTTTTAGCAATATTAATCATGCGGATAGGAAATTGTCCTTTTTCCATTTCTCGTACTTGTCCATTAGAAGTATGCGGTGTTAAAATTCTTCGCTCTTTTTTATCTGATGAATCAATAAAAAAAGTTTCCCAATCATCACGAGCAGGATGTTCCGGTGGCATATTTAATGCTTCAAAAGCATAATGATCTGTATCTACTTCTGGATGACGTACACGAGTAAATCCAATTCGTTTAAAAATATCAGTAACTTCTTCAATTGTTTGACTAACCAAATGTAAATGCCCTTTTGGTAAATCTGCTGCAGGTAAAGTCACGTCGATTGTATCTCCTGCTTGCTCTAATTCATCTTTTTTCGTTTCATAAAGTGATTGCAATGCTTTTTTTGTAATATTAGCTAATGGCCCAATTTCTTTTTTTTCCTCAACAGATAAAGAACCAAGGGATTTCATAATCTCGGTTAGCTTCCCTTGTTTTCTCCCTAAATAAGCAATATGCCAATCTTCCAGAGATTTAGCATCTTTGATTGCAGTCAATGCTTGCTCTGCATCTTTTTGAATTTGTTCTAATTGATTTTTCATAAATATCTTTATGCTTGATGTATGAAGATAACCTACCAAAAAAGCGGGGTTTTGACAAAGATTTATACCTAAAATCATTGACAAATAAGAAAAAACAAGGTTAAATAATTTTTCGTCAAACCCAAACAAAAAACAGGAGAGATCGAATGTCTATCAATCGCCCCTCTTCTGAGGGAGTCTGCAGACGACAAGAGTGTAATCAAGCGGCAGGTTTTAATGGACTTTGCATTGACTGCTGGTTTGAGTGGTCAAAATACATCGTGGCAAAAGAGAAGCCACAGTGGATTCTTGACCTACCTCCTCAGGGAACGCCTACACAAAAGGCTAAGTCCAATAACTCAAAGTCGGCAACTCTTTGCCAATACGACTTTTGTGGCAATCAAACCTATAGTGGTATTTACTGCATAGAGCACTCGATTGAGTGTAACGAACCAAAATGCCAAGAGCGCGTAATCGTAAGCGAGGGAAAATGCGCTAAACATCAACCACCAAGACGAGTGAAGATTTGTAAACTTCCTGATTGTGAGGCGAAGTCTGGCGCATACCAGTATTGCCCCGACCACAGAAGAACTTGTCTTGTCGACACGTGTGCAGAACGAAAGCTCACTGGAAAGTACTGTGCTCAGCATCAAGCGAAGTGCAGAGCGAGACGATGTACTTCCCACGAACTGACGGGAAAGTATTGCAAGAGGCATCGCACCCCATGTGCCCAATCAAAGTGCAGAGACCGAGAACTCGTCGAAGAGGGTTTCTGTAAAAAGCATTGCCATACATGCGCAGTGCCAGATTGTGTCAGTAGAGAATTGCTAGGTGAGTACTGCGAGCACCACCAAAACGAATGCCGAGTTCTCACCTGTGAGGAGACAGCGGTCACCGAACTCGTTCTCTGTGGGCAACATCATCAATTCATCGTAAGCGAAGTACAGCACGAGTTGCTGGAACGCAAATGTATGATTGAATGGTGCGAGAGTCGGTCATGCACTGAGGCAGATCAAGATCACGAGTACTGCCAAGACCACCAGCTCTATTGCAGAGTGCACACTTGTGAAGAAATCGCCACGACGAAACAAGTTTTCTGCGAGAGCCACGAAGAGAAGTTCTCAGAGGACTTCTATGCCATGCCAGCGCGTAAATGCCTGGTCAGGGCATGTGAGTCTCAAGCATGTGCGAGCAGAGACTTACTCAGTGAATTTTGCATTAACCACCAAAACACCTGCCGGGTTTTCACATGTGACAAGGTGGGAAACACGGACCAAACTCTGTGCAAGGACCACGACGAGATCATCTCGAAAAATCCACGCGCACAAGGAATGGCAAGAAGGTGCTTAGTAGGCTTCTGCCAAAGAAAAGCCAAAACGAATGAATGGTGTAATGGGCACGAACACCAATCTCGTAGAGGGAAAGAGTTCACCCCAATCAGAGACGCTTACCCCGAAACTTGCACAATCGAGGGCTGTGAGCGAGCACATTATAGTAGCTACCTCTGCGATTACCACTACAACCAAAAGCAACGTGGTGTCGAATTTCATGAGCTACTTGTTTTCCCTGACACCTGTCAGTTGGAAGACTGTGAAGAGCCTTTCAACTGCCAAGACCTTTGTAAGAAGCACTACAGAACCTGGCAAAAGATCAAAGCGAAACTGGAGACTGACAAAGCCCCAGCTTGGTCAGAGAACCAGCGCTTAGTCTACTTCTTCGTAATCAATCGAGACCCCTCGAAAAGTTACGGAAACCTCGTACAGGTCGACAAGACTTGGCGACTCAAGCCTCCTCCCGCTGCCTAACCGCGCGGTCGACGGAGGCTTTTCTATTTTTGACAGAAAAAAAGATCAGTGAGACTATAAAAGAGCTAAGCAGAGGGCAAAACTGTCTCATGCCCCTTGTATCATGAACCATGAAAACTATGAAACAACGCATCCTCTCAGGAATCCAACCCTCTGGAGATTTACATATTGGAAACTATATCGGAGCCCTTAAACAATGGGTAGATCTTCAAGATGAATACGAAAACTTTTTTTGTATTGTTGACCACCATGCCATTACCGCCACACATAATCCAGAAGACTTGCGCCGTCGAACATTAGAAATCGCTAAATGGTATTTAGCTTGTGGAATTGACCCAGAAAAATCGACTATTTTTGTACAATCACATGTCCCTGCTCATACCGAATTAGCTTGGGTGCTTTCTAGCATTACCAAAATGCAAGAAATGGAACGCATGACACAATTTAAAGATAAGTCTGCCAAGAATACAAAAAACATCAATGTAGGATTATTCACCTACCCTGTTTTAATGGCAGCCGATATTTTACTTTACCAAGCGAACTTGGTCCCTGTTGGAGATGACCAAACCCAACATTTAGAATTTACTCGTACTATTGCGAAAAGATTTAATACCCAATACCGAGAAACCTTTACCATCCCAGAACAATTCACTCCAAAACAAGGGGCTCGTATTATGTCTTTGGCCAATCCAGAAAATAAAATGAGTAAAAGTGACCCTAAACCAAGTGGAATGATTTTACTCACAGATGATGCCGATACAATTAAGCGTAAAATCAAAAAAGCTGTTACAGATTCTGGAGAAGAAATTGTGTACGACGAAAAGAAACCTGCTTTAAAAAATCTTCTTTCAATTTATTCAGCCTTTTCTGGTAAAAAGATAAATGAAATCGTTGAGCACTATGCAGGTGGAGGTGGATACAAAGTCTTTAAAGAAGGATTAGCTAAAGTGATTATTGAAGGA
The DNA here is from genome assembly GCA_964352335.1 of uncultured Gammaproteobacteria bacterium. Lineage (GTDB taxonomy): Bacteria > Patescibacteriota > Patescibacteriia > VMEV01 > CAYQCH01 > CAYGRO01. The sequence goes on from CAYGRO010000014.1 coordinate 13,466, forward strand.
TTAAGATCCATTCAAGAAACCTACCAAAAACTAGATAATGACCCAGCACTTATTCACGCTATTTTGCAAAACGGAGCTGAGAAAGCAAATACCGTTGCCCAAGCTAGTTTGCATAATGCAAAGGATGGCGTTGGATATAATTTATTGTAAAAAGACCCTAAAAAACAGATGACATTTCATCTGTTTTTTCTTTGTAAAAAAAGAGGGGCCTGGACCAGTGAAGATCCAGACCCCTTGCGCTCACAAGAGCTACGCAGAAACTAGTTCTCGAAAGGAGAACCAAGCGACCGCTCGACCGAAGGAAATCTGATGACCTCCTTTTGCTCTGCGCCCCCCATGCGAGTGCTCGCTTGGTAAGGCTTGCTGAGCCTCAAGCGCTTGATCACACTCTCGGGAGTGCAACGCGCACAGCTACCGTAGAAGATGCAGGGCTGTTGACCCCGCTCTTCGTGTAGCGGCTTCTCTTTCGGCAAAAACTGAGCACCCTTTGCCCAGTTCGAATTAATGATCTCTCCAAACATCTAACCACCCTCACCTTCTGTATTCCTTGCCCACATAACTGCGAACGAGAAGTCAAAAGACGAATGAGAATTATAACTGTATTTGTTGTGCTTGTACTTCTTTGCCTAAAAACTGACCAGCCATTGTATCAAAACGACCATCATTTAATGTCGTTAAAATAGTCACTGAGCTCGTTTTTGTCAAAGTAGATTCTATTTCTGGGTGATGTTGTAAATAGTCTTTTAAAGATTCAGCAACAATTTGTGGAGAATCAATAATTTGTACTCGCTTACCCATTACTTGTTGAATAAATTTATCTACCAATTGATAATGCGTACATCCATTAATAAGCACATCCACTTTTTTTTGTCTTAATGGACGCAAATAATATTTCAAAACTTTTTTCATTTCTGGTCGTTTATGAAACCCTTCTTCAATCATCGGAACAAGCAATGGACAAGCTTGTTCAAAGACAACTGGGTCTTTTCCTAATCGATTTTTAATTTCAGTAGTAAAAACCCCAGATGAAATTGTCGCTCGTGTCCCAATAACTCCGATTCGTTTTTGACCAGCAAATTTTGCTACTTGTTCTGCAACTGGCCGAATAACTCCCAGCACTCTTCGATCTGGATAATGCTTTGGTAACCACTCTTGTTGTAAGCGTCTTAACGCTTGTGCAGAAGCTGTATTACAAGCAAGAATAATAAGCTGACAATCTTGTTGAGTAAATAAATATTCTACCGCCTCAAGAACATATTCATAGATCACTTCATGAGAATGATTTCCATAAGGAGCACGTGCTGAATCTCCTAAATAGACATAGTCATATTGAGGTAATACTGTTTCTACGGCCTTAAGAATGGATAAACCACCAAAACCACTATCGAATAATCCAATTTTCATACAGTTATTACAATGAACGAATGAGCATACCTAAAATAGACAAAAAAATCAACTATGAGTCAATTTCGGTAACCTCAGCTCCTGAATTTGAAACATCTATAACAAATGAACCTATTGAAGAAAATAACGCTAAACCAGCAAAAAGAAGGATAGATAAAAAGACATAGACGGTTTTTCGAGAAAAAGAAATAGACTCTTTTGCAACCCCGCTTGATTTTAATACGATTAACTCTTCATAAGTTAATCCCATGAAAAAAATTAAGACCAATGAAAGAATAAATGAAGCAATCGATGCAATAAGACCACCAGTTACAGGAACAATAGATACAAAAGCAATTAAGACAGATAAAGCCAACATGTATAAAATTCTTCCAAAGATAGACCAAAGAAACCCTCGGCTTAAGAGATAACTCTTTTTGAATGAATCAAATAAATTTTCATTTTCTAAAACATAAATATAAATAACGAATGAAAAAATAATCGATAAATAAATCCCAGGAACAAGAAGAAGAAAGCTTGCGAAACCAACTGCAAGAGTAGTCAAAAGAGCTAAAACTAAACCGAAAAATGCTTGCTTCCAAAAAGAACCTGAAATAATCGTTTTCCCTACTGGCAATTCTGGGTTATCCATTAACTTAATAAGAAAAACTGATAATGTGAATTGTCCTAAAAGCACAAAACCATAAAAAAGGTTTTGAATTGAAGTTAATTGCCCTAATGTTAAAGATTCGAGATAAAACGAGATTGTTTTTGTAGAAGCATATTGCAATGCCAGTACAACAACCAAGGCAAATGCAATCATTTTTGCAATCGCTTTTTTATGCTTGAATAATTGTTTTAATGATTCAAGAAAAACTGTTGATGATTTTTTAAATTCTCGTAGACCTCTCTGCATAGATGTTTTTATTGCTAGATTATATGTATAGAATAGCAAAATCTACTAAAGAACTCCAACTATACATTCGTAATCACACCTAAAACTTCATCTCGTTTTTCATGCATAAGTAATTCTGTATCAGCTTCTAGGTTTAACCGAATTACAGGCTCGGTATTTGAAGAACGCACATTAAATCTCCAAGTATCATATTCAATGGTAATCCCATCTAAAAAATCTTGATCTGCATCTGCGTATTTTTCTTTTAATCTTGCAAATACCGCATCAGCATTTTCCACCTTTGAATTAATTTCCCCAGAAACAAAGTAATTCCCTAAATCAGCGATATATTCTGACATTGGCTTATCTATTTCTGAAAGTAATTGCAAAATCATCAATGGAGGAATAAATCCATTATCCATATAATGATTTGATTTAAAATAGTAATGACCACTTACTTCTCCAGCAAATACCGCATCTACTTCTCGCATCATTTTTTTAATATGCGCATGCCCCACTTTTTGTTTATGAGCCACACCTCCATATTTAGCAACGGTATCTCGAACAACATTGCTTGCACGTAAATCATAGACAATATGAGCACCAGGATTTTTTTCTAAAAATTGCTTAGCTAATAATGCTGTCAAAAAATCTCCATGAATAAACTGGCCTTTTTCATCAATAAAATAGGCTCGGTCTGCATCTGCATCCCAAGCTATTCCTAAATCAGCTCCTAGTTCTTTTACTTTTGCTACAATAGCTTTTCGATTTTCTTCAATAATAGGATTCGCTTCATGGTTTGGAAAAGTTGCATCTGGTTCAAAATACATTTCTGTTATATCTAACCCTAATGGTTCAAAAACTTTTTTCACCATTGGACCAGCAACTCCATTCCCACAGTCCATCACCACTTTTAATGGCTTGATTTTTTCTGTATGGATAAATGACCATAGAAACTCTAGATAATCAGACAAGACATCTTTCTTTTCCACTAAACCTTTTTCTTCATTGATCACAGGTCCTTGCTCTCTGATTTCTAAAGCATAATTATACAATTCTTCCATCCCACTCCCTTTGCCAATTGGTTGTAAATCCTTAGTGATAAATTTCAAACCATTATACTGTGCGGGTAAATGTGAGGCCGTTATCATCACAGCTCCATCCAACTGATCCTTATAATTCCAAGAAGTAAAATAGGTCGTATCTGTTGTCACTTGGCCGATATCCCAAACACATACCCCCATATCTGTAAGACCAGACATAAAAGCTTCTTTAAGCTCTTTGGTGCTTTCTCTATGATCATACCCAATGGCAATCGTTTTACAGGGATTAAATTTTACATAAGCCTGAGCAATGGCATAAGCCGTACTTGCATCCAATTCATCTGGAACAATCCCACGAATATCGTAACTTTTAAAACTCGATTGGTTGATTTTAAATTCAGAAAAATTCATAAGGTATCTACAACAAAGATAATACGTAATAAGGTCATTTAAGCAAAATAGAGCATAAAAATCCAATCCAAGCTTATAAAGCTGTAATCTTGCAAAAACACAAAACTGCAAAATAGTGACATTTTGCAGTTTTGTAAATTTGTAGATTTGCAATTTTATCTAAGCTTCTTCACCTCATCCATCCAAGTCATTATAAGGGCCCCAAATCCTGCTGAAACAAGAATCCATTTAAAGAGCCACCCAATAAATGGAATGCTAATCAAAAGAACAAAGATTAATACCCCTAAAACCATAGACCAATGTTGAGAAACACCCTTCCACTTTCGTTTTGTAAACTTTAGTAAAACCCATTCGCCTAGATAAAACGAAATATGAATAGTGGCGCAGAGAATCCCAGCAAAATACAAAGCCCCAACTAAAAAGGTTACTGGTAAACCAACGATGGTTAAGGCAATAACGAAAAGACAAATTGGAAGTAGAAAGGCAAATAGTAATCCTCTGCTAACTGAAGGCCAAAATTCTTTTTGTAATAGCTTATTTACTTTTACGATTTGTTTTGGAATAGCCCATAATAGAACGAGACCTAAAATCCATAATCCGATTAGCTGAATAAGCTTAATAGTTACAAAACCAATGGCTAAAAATGCCCCCAATACTCCTGCCGCTTTTTTTGTTTTTTGCTCATTGATTGTTTCAATTCCTGTATGAACAACTTCTCCGTTAAGAGTAGCTCCAGATAAAACTTCTGCTCTCGTTGGTGAGGTATAGCGCAAGTCTTTTCCAATCCAAGCTTGTGGCTGAATAATAAATTGATTTGGTTCTCCAACTTTTAGCCAAGCATTTTCTTTAATAATACCACTAAGCTTTAATGAGCCAACTCCTGCCCGTAAATTTCTTTCAATGCTCCCCATCGCATCTAAATTACCAGCAAAAACAACAGCAGAAGCACCAATGGCAGAGTTTTGCCCCAATAAAACATTACCACCAAAGATTGTGGCATTTTTCCCAATAACCGAATCAACAAAAACGTCACCACCAGTTAATCGAATATCACCTTGTACTGGACCAAGAACTCTTACTTGACCACCAGCTGCAATAATATCTCCAGAAACAGCACCAGTGATAATCACCATTCCACCAGCAACAATAACATCTCCATTCACATCACCGTCAATAAGTACTTGTTCTCCCGCGGCAAAAAAGTTTCCATCAATAGTTTCGTCTATTCCAACAACAACATTTCCTCTTGATGTCCCTGCTAATACCGCTGTTGGCACAGTAAAGATAATAAGCAATGCTGCCAAAATTTTCCAAATTTTATTTTTGTTCATAAATCTTTGTTATATGTTAAAGGTTACATGTTTCAGCCAAAGGCTGATCCGCCTCTGGCGGAAAAAGTCAGTCGTCAATTGTTTTTATTATAGCCCTTTCCTTAGTGTTACCACAAGATTTTTTCCTTTCCAAAATGGCACTCGTTTACCATTGGCAACAAAATAGATTTGAAAATGTGTGAACTTCATTCCTGAAAAAAGTCTTTTCAATTCAGGTTTCGAAAAAGCATGATAATATCGATACACTTTTTCACTTGTTTGCCATGACCAAGGCAAAAACAAATCTTTAAAAGAGACGATAGATCTTTGCTCTGCTGGCATACTTGCTTTTCCTAATCCTTTTGAAAAAAACAAAGACCAATATTTTTTTTGCCAAAGCCCCATGACCATTAAATTCAATTGCCCCCCTGGCTTTAAAACTCGAAAAGCTTCAGAAACCGCTTTTGCTCGCTCAGGCTTAGTAATGAGATGATGCAAAACCGCAATATGAAAAACCACATCAAACTCATTGTCTTTATAAGGAAGCTCCATCATTGAACCTGTTTGAAAATCACCAGTTGGACAAGCTTTTTTCGCTAAAGCAATTTCTGCTTCCGAAATATCAATTCCAAAATAATCTACCCCTTTTTCTTCTAGCTGAAGACAAACCCTCCCCGTTCCACAACCAATATCTAATACTTTTTGACCTGGTTTTACCTCAGCAAGCATTTGGTCTAATTCTGGCCAATGCATTTGTTTTCGAGAATCATAAAAAGCACCAGCAATTTTATTGTAGTCCTCTTGAGTTTTTCGCTCGATTGGGGTATAGTTTGGATTCGTCATATGACAAATAATCACGTTAATCACTTTGTGTGATACTAATCTACAGATACATTCGAATCTACAAATGACCAACGAATATAGGATTAAATTTGTAGTCTATTTGTAGATTAGCATACATTCGTAGATTAGAATCATAATTTGTATGCACGCTGAACTCGTCAAATACATCATCTCTAAGAAACCAGAAGACCGGCAGGCAATGCAGGCGATGGTTCGTGTTTTTATTAAAGACAAAAAACAATCTTTTCCAAAATTTTCTCATATCCTCAAATCATACCGGCAATTAGTAGATGCAAAAGAAATTGAAGCTCAACCTTGGCTAGAACCGCTTTTGGTCAAACGCGCTATCCGCACCCTTTCTGGGGTGGCCCCTGTTCATGTAATGACAGCTCCTTTAGGTTGCCCTGCTAATTGTTTGTATTGCCCAAATGAACCTGGAATGCCAAAGAGTTATTTGTCGAACCAACCTGGTTCTATGCGAGCCATCTTAAATGACTTCGACCCGTATAAGCAAGTTACCATGCGTTTACGAGCGCTTTACCAAAATGGACATCATCCAGAAAAAATTGAATTGGTAGAAAATGGAGGAACCTGGACTGCTTTACCTCGTCGCTATCGAACCTGGTTTATCACTCGTTGTTATGAAGCAGCCAATGCTTTTGACCCAAGTGATCATAAAGAAACAACAGACTTTATTCCTTCGAATAATTCTCGTCTTACTATTTTAAACCGACTCAATGACCAACCAGATCATTTAGCTAAAGAAACTTTACGACTTCATGACGAAGATGATGAAGAATTGCTAAAAGATTTGATGAAAGTCCAAAAAGAAAATGAAACTGCCAATTACAGAATTATTGGAATCACTTTAGAAACACGTCCCGATTGGCTAGCAGATGACGAAATTCAACATCTTCGTTTAATGGGATGTACAAAATTAGAAATTGGTGTGCAAAGCATTAATGAAGAAGTGTTGAAATGGAATAACCGAGGCCATGGCATGGACGCCGTAAAAACAGCCACACAAAAAATGCGTGATGCTGGTTTTAAAGTTGGCTACCATATGATGCCGGGTATGTTTAAAGCCACAATTCAAAGTGATATCGAA
>CAYGRO010000015.1:0-16085 GCA_964352335.1 uncultured Gammaproteobacteria bacterium
CTTATTGATCTTGGACATGGAGCCTCCAGTGGGCTGGGTCGGGGGTTGGGGGTCGGACATGATTCTTCTCTCCTTAACAGTGTGTCCTTCAATCGGCGAATTCCGATTGAACAAGAGATAAATCTCTTGATAGAAAAAGAGGAGCTATCCTCAATTTTCGCGACAAGATTTACGAAAATTCAAGATAGCTGTAATGACATAATTTAGCAAATTATGGGCTAATTGTCAAGTCTTTTTTTGAGAAAAAGAAGAGCGCGACCGGAACAGAATTGTTCCAGCCGCGCTCAGTGCGAACCCTGGGAAGGGTTCTAGTGCATCAGTTGCCGCTGATGCGCGGTGGGGGAAGCGGCGCGTGGTACCTGCTGTACAGCACACGCGGCAATGCCCGGTCGTAGGCCTGTGGCGAGATAGCCCAGGCCTTGTCCAGCTCGAGCTGGTAGGCCGGGGAGACCGTGATGACGTATTGCGCCACCGCAATTCGGTCACCCTTAGCCAGACCCGGTTCGATCGAGATCAGGTTCGCTGGAGCCGTGCCTTGGTGGGGCACGTTCTTCAGAACCGTGAACTGCGCCATGGGAAGTCCCATACGCCAGATCGGGTGGTCAGTGCCGTACCTTCCAGCGATCTCGTGACAGAACGTGTCGTCGACGGTGTAGGCGAGGTGGAAGCCTCGCAGGTCGTCTCGCCAGTTCTGGTCGTACTGCGGCATGAGCCGGACGACCTGCTTGATGTTCTGGTCGGTGAGGGCACCCTTGTGCTCCTCACCAGGCCAGGGAAAGACCAGGTCGGCCCTGAGGCCTTCGTGGCTTTCCAGCTCTCGGTAGCCCTTGGCGAGCTCTTGCGAGCCTCGCGTGGGCAACCAGTTCTGCTCGACGGCGAGCTGGTTGGTCGGGGTCTGGTTGTACTTCCAGATCCCGAGGCCGGCGAGGACGAGGAGCAACAGGACAGGCAGGCCCGTGCGCAAGGCGCGCTGGGTGTTGTCCTGGTTGCTCCACGCCCAGTCGCGAGCCGCGCCGAACTTCGCCTTGACCCGCTCTCGCATGGAGGGCGGGACGTGGTCGTCGTTGCTCGCGCCACCGGTGGCCTGGGCCTCCAGCATGTCCCGGGTGCTCTCGGCGTTGGGGGCGAAGATCGACACGCCCTCGACCAAGTTGCCCTCGTCGTCGACGAGGGCCGCTCGGGCTCCCGACTCGCCGTCCGCGAAGGTGAACTCGGTGCCACCCTCGTTGAGGGTGGCACCGTCCGTGAGGTCGTGCGGGCTGCGGACGAGGTTCTTGTTGACCTCGAAGTCCGGGGTCAGCGTGCCGTCCTGGTCGTGCTTGACGACCTTGATAAAGATGATCTCGAGGATCGCGTGGCTCGGGGGGGCGTCGGACATGTCGGTCTCCTTCTTGGGCGGGTTGTCCTCGGTCTCGGAGCCGTTGGACGTGTTGTCGTTGTTCTCGTTCGTCTGGTTCGGATCCACGAGATCCTCACCCTTGTTGCCCTCGAAGGGCGTTGCGGTCGGGTCAGCTGGGATTCCAGGCAGAGCCGGGGTGTCCTCGCTGGAGCCGTCGTCCTGTTGGCCGGCGGTCTCTCCCATGTCGAACTGGCTCATGTCCAGCTCGATATCGTTGTCTTCGTCGTCGCTACCTCCGAGGAAGCTTGCGGCGGCGACCTGGTACTCGGCTTGGGCGTTGTCCTTCGGGGCTCCTTCGAGGTCGAAGTCTTCGTCCCAGTCGTCATCGTCGAGGTTGTAACTCCCTTGTTCGTCGTTGCCGGACCCGGGGGCCTGGCTGGCGAGCATGAGGTCAGGGTTGGACTTCGAAGCGAGCGGGTGCTCGTAGAAGGTGTCCGGGTCTTCGGTGAGGGCGATCAGGTCGAGGAACTTCTCGACCTTCCCGTCACTCGCGCGGAACTGGCAACGGTTGGGGTCCACACCGAGCAACTTGAAGCTGCCGGTAGAGGCATCGGTCCACGCGCTGAGCGGGTGCTTGACCAGCGTCTCGTCGCGGTTGACGATGTTTCCAGTTTCGTCGAGTTCGATTCGGCGAGCCTCGAGCATGGGCTCAGGGTTCTTAGTTTCGGACATTTTGTCCTCCTTCTTGGGTTGTTTGTTACTGATATCCATACCGATGCTCGTCCGCGTTTGCGCACGAACGGGGTCTTCACCTCCCACAGTGGAAGGGTCTGCTTGTTCCTCTTCCTCCAACAAGGAGGGATCGGATTTGTCTCCCTCCTCTTCCAAGGCTGGAGACTTGCCCTTGGTGCCCATGTCCCTCGTAATCTTACGAGGGTCAGGTTCACGGGTGAGCGTTTCGAAGTTCTGATCGTCAGGGATAATGACTTGCGTCTTGCTTCCGCTGGCGTCCGGGTCTTCTTCCTCCTCAGGGACGAGACCGGCGATTGCCTGGTCAATGGTCTGAGGAGAGCGCCCGAGATTGAGTGGTTCTTCAACCACACCTTCGTCGGTGGTCCTGCGGATCCAGGCACTCGAAGCACCGGTGTCAACCCCCGATGCGGCGAGTTCTTTGAGGATTGGGCCGGGGCCCTCCTCGAAGTCTCGGTTCCGCTTGTGCTCCGCTGCTCGACGTTTTTGCTCTTTGACCTCTTCGTCGAGACGAGCCTGAATGGCTGCCGCAATTTGAGGGTCGATAGGTTCGTCGTCTTTGCGAGCCGCCTCGAGGACTGCTTCGCGCTCCTCGGGGGTCACTTCTTCAAGCGAGTCCTCGTTCTTCTCTTCGCCGAAGAACTCGTCTAGATCCGTGTTGGTCACGTCGACGGGGTTGACATTGCCGTCGGACCCACGATCTTCTTCGATGTAGAGGCTGTCGAGTTCCGATGAGGGGACGTCGACGGTGTCATCTTGGTTGGAGAGAACCAGGGGCATGTCGCCCTTTGGTGAGGTAGACGGCAGGGCTGACCACTCACCGCTGACCTCCGCTTTCCCGAAAAAGGAGTCGAAGTCACTACGGCGACGGTAGAGATCTCCTTCTACATCGTTAGGAAGATCGTTGAAGAGCCAGGTGGTGTCATCGATGGAGTTGCTGTCGGCAACCCACTGGTTAACCTCTTCGTCGAACCTCATCTTGACGGAGTCTCTTCGGAACACCACCCCCTCGTACTCTTGGTCGTTGAGGGTGAACATCTTCTTGCCGAAGCGTCGAAGATGATTGCCACCACTGGTGAAGTACAGGGGGATGATGGTGGGTGCGATCTTCTCGAGGATGATCAGCACCTTGATGACTTCTGTGTCAGTGTTGCCGTTGGCAATATGCTGGTTGACCCAATCGGCCAATTCCGCACCTTGCTGGCAGATGAACTTCCGCATCCGCTGTCCCAGGTCTCGGATGAGTCCAGAGACGCTGAGCTTGGAGCTGTTGATCTGCTTGATGAGGAATGGTGACAGAACCACCACCGCCATCGCGCAGACCAGACGATCGTTCTCACACCCCTTAATTGCGGGGAAGGGATGGTCTGGCTTGCTGAGCCGGCGCTTCAGGGCCTCTGTCAGGAGGCTAGGGTCGAGCCGACCACTTTGGTCTGGGGTGGTCACTTGTTGGCCTCCTTATTGGCGTTCTCGCGCTCGGCGAGGATTTCCTTGATCTCGGGACCAAGAAGGTCCGCGATCATGTTCATGAGTTCTTCGTCTTGACCCAGCAATGCCTGCTGGATGCTATTGGTAGAGGTGAGCTCGCCGACCTTTGCGGTCAGGCGTTCTTTCTCTTGTTCCAGTTGGCGCTTGTCAGCCTCGAGGCGCGTGATTTGCTCCTCGAGAGTCTCAGTTACCTGCTCCGTCTTTTGGAGCTTGCGCTTGAGTGCTTCGCTTACGAGCTTGTTCCGCTCGGAGCGAACCTGTACAGGATCTTGTTCGGTAGTCATGAGGGAGTTTCCTCACTTTCTTTTAGTAATTGCCGTAGCATCGCATCGTCAGAGGCGATGATCTGGCTTAGTTGTTGTTGTAGGTCAGATACTTGATTGGCGAGGTGACCGCATTCGGCCTGAGTAGCCTGTGCGATACCATGCCAGTAGCTTCCAGACTGCATCGCCTTTTGCAGGCGTTCAGTAAGAAGCTGGTTTTGTTCCACCAGGTGACGAGCCATCACCATGTTTTGCTTAGGCGCCTTGGCCTCAGCAAGTCGCCGCAGAGAAGCAATGGCTATTTCCAGTTCTTGCTTAAGGGCAACGGTTTCGGCTCGATCTTGTTCCTTTGCCTGAGGCGTTTGACTATTGAAGCGCAAGGCTTCAGCCAATGCTTCTTTCATATCCGTGAGACTTTTTGATGCGCTGGTTGCATACAGTTTCCAGCGCTCAGCAGCCTCGAGTGCTTGTTCGGCACTTTCGTGAGACCTAGAAAGAGCGATGCTCATTTCGTAGAACTCGATTTCGGATACGTGGCCTTGTTTTGGTGGTGCAGGTTCTTGCATAGCGCAGAGAACTTGCTGATGATCTTCTCTTTGGTCCCGTAGGCGCTTCTTCGCGGTATCGAGTTCGACTTGCATCGAAGCTCGATCTGCATTGAGCTTTTCCACCTCGGAACGAAGTTCCTCAATGGTTTTTCCTTGGGCATTGAGTGCTATACCATGAGCTTGTCTCTTAGCCTGGGCTTGCGCCTTCAGCTCGGCGATTTCTGCTCGTGCTTTCGCAAGATCATCTTGAGCTTGAGCCGATGCCACTTGTTGAGACTGTTGAGCCAGACGGCTCAGCGCTTCGGCCTTAGCCAATGCACTATCTCTTTGGGTGGTCAGCTCTTTGACTTGTTGCGCGAGTGCGCGGTTCTGGATATCGAGCTTGCGCTCATTTGCCAGAATGGACTCGCGTGCCCGTTCGAGTTCAATAAGTTCTTCTGAAACTTGTTTGAGCTCGCCTTGCTTGGCGTCTATTGAACTGAGCAGATGAATTTCCTTAGCACGGAGTTGCTTAATCTCCTTTTGGATAACATCATGCTCATTCGCAAGAGCGCTCATGAATGCACGGATTTTCTCCATGCGTCCACGGGCTTTTCTTTGAACAGCAATGATTTCGCTTCTTACTTCTTTGTCCCGAACGTTTTCCATAACGCGGTCCATGAAGCCAGGGGGCGAAACATTGTTGCCTTCGGCTTCGATTTCTCGAAGCCTCTCCCTCGCAGAGGGAGCCTTTTTGGCATTTGCCATAAGAGTCTCTCCTTTGAGGGGGGATTTATTTAGTTGTCAAAGTGCAACGAGCACTTAACAGTGCTTGGAAAAAAGTGTTAATGACTAATCCTTTTTTCTAAATACTGTTAAAAATGTTGGTCAGCCGGAGGGAAGAAGTTGTCTTCCCTCCGGCGACTGGTGCGGTAGGTGCTGTCCCTACGTCTTGAGTCGCTCGTGGAGGACTCGAATGTCCTCGGCGCGGGCGGTCAAGTTGTCCTGCAGCGAGTTGTACGACCCGTTGAGGACCATGTACTGACGCTTGCAGGACTTGAGGTCGGTGGTGATCTTGCTCACTTCGCTCTCGGCCTGAGCACGCTTGGCTTCCGACTCGGATGCTTCACGGCTGAGAACCTCGATCTGGTCGCGCGACTTGTCGAGCTTCTGCTCGAGAGCTTTGGTCAGTTCGGAGATCGCAAGCTCCTTCTGGGCCACCTCGCTCTTGGCGTTGTCGAGCTCGCCTTGGGTCGAGATCAGGCTGGCCTTGGTCGTTCCCAGCTCTTCCTCGATCTTGTCGAGGCGCTCAGACTTGGCGCGGAGCTTAACGAGCTCCATGAGGTCGGCAGTGTACTGGGCGACTCTGGCTTGTTCTTCGGCGAGCTTCTTCTTGCAGGCCTCGAGCTCCTTGTTGGCTTGGCTAGCGCCAGCCTTCATCCAGATCTCGCGGTTGGCCTCGTCCTCAGCGTCGCAATGCTGCTGGAACTTGTCCTGGAGCTCTTTGAGCGGCCCGAGTTGGTAGTCCAACTCCTCGATCTTGCCGCGCGCTTGCTTGAGCTCCTTGCGAGCCCTGTCCAGATCGCTCTCGTGAGTGCTGGTGGTGGCCTGCGACGCCTTGAACTGAGCCTCGAGGTCGGAGACCTTAGAGGTGAGCTCTGCGTTTTGGTGCATGACCGCCACCAGACCTGCCTTTTCGGCGTCAGTCATCTTGGCAAGCTCTGCCAAGAGCTTGTCGATCTCAGCTGAGCGCGCCGTTCGACGAGCCCGCTTCTGACTCTTTTGGAGGATCTCTCCGTCCACCGATTCGGCGAGCTTTCGCTCGACTCCGTTGGTGGTGGACTTGTTTCCTCTTGCAGGTGAACTGTCAGCCATTAGTGTGTCTCCTTGTTCTTGGGTTGGCCGGAAGTCCTCATTTACAAAAGGACCCAGTCTTTGTATTCCAGGTAAGGAAGTGCTCCTTATATGAAACGACAAAGACTGGGTTTCAAGTCCTCCCCAAGGGAACTTAAATAATGTTTGATCTTAGTAGAAAATCGGAAAAATGTCAAGTCAAATTTGACGAATTACACTAAAAAATTGCCAAACAAAAAATAGCTAATATTAGCCATTTTTATCGTCAGTTTTTCAGTTTTGCTAATATTAGCGGATATTTGCATTCCAAGTAGCCGTTGCAATTGCGACAGCCAAAGCATCAGCTGCATCATCTGGTTTTGGTATTTTAGCTAAATTTAGCAATATTTTAACCATTTGTTGCATTTGTTTTTTATCAGCAGAACCTTGTCCAGTAATAGCTTGTTTAATTTGATTTGGTGTTAATTCTAGTAAAGAGGCATTTGCATTCTGAGCACGCAATAAAATGACTCCACGAGCATGCGCAACTTTTAAGGCGGTCGTAGAATTTTTTGCAAAGAATAATTCTTCTACGCCTATTCTTTCTGGTTGATGTTTTTTTATCAATGCAAAAAGTTCTCGGTCGAGTTGATCTAAACGAAGAGGGAATTCAGTTGATTTATCTGTTTCAATACAGCCGTAATCAATTGCGGTTAATTTATTTCCTTCTTTTTTTATAATCCCGAATCCGCAACGTCCGTATCCGGGATCTATACCTAGGATATTCATAATATGTACCTTGTTATTCCTTCTTAACCTTGTCATTCCCGCGCAGACGGGAATCTCCTTAGAAAAGTGAGATCTCCAGATCAAGTCCGAAGTTGACAGGGTTAAGCAAGATTTAAATTTTTCCAATTCGGATTGCTTTCTTCAATTAACTTGATTTTCCATTCTCTCCTCCACTTCTTCATTTGCTTTTCTCTTGTGATTGCAGACGATATGTCGTTTGTCTCTTCACAATAAACAAGTTTATCAAGACCATACTTATTACAAAATTCTGAACCTATTCCTGTCTTATGTTGCTGCACCCTTGAATAGATATTACTTGTGACACCAATATAAAGCACACCGTTCTTTTTGTTTGTCATTATATAAACATGGTAGGTGTTCATAATAGGGAGATTCCCGCCTGCGCGGGAATGACAAGTGGGGCGCGGGAATAACAAGGAGTGGCGCTAGAGACAAGGGGGCGCGCGGGAATGACAAAGTATTTCGAGCGCTAGAACCTAGAGGTCCGCATTGTGAAAGACTTTGTCTACGTCGTCATGTTCTTCTAAAAGTTCGATGAAGGCTTCTAGTTTTTCTTTGGCTTCATCATCCAATTCCATTGTTTCTTTAGGAAGCATTTGTAATTCGGCTGATTCTGCTTCTAACTTTTTTGAAGATAAAAATTCTTGTGCTTTTTGCAATGACTTTGGTTCTGTTAAGACAATTAAATCTTCATCTGCTTGTTCAAAGTCTTCGATTCCATAGTCTAATGCTTCTAAAAGCAATTCTTCGTTTTCTGCTTGATCAGCTTTACCAGGGATAACAATGACGCCCTTTGAATCAAATTGCCAATCAACTGCTCCTTCTAAATTCCCACCATTTTTTGAGAAAGTACTTTTAAGTTCAGACACCGTTCGATTCGAATTATCGGTTAAAGCGTCGACAATAAAAGCCACACTACTTGGGCCATAACCTTGATAACGTTTTTCTTCAATTTGTGATCCTTCTAATTCACCGGTTCCTCTTTTAACCGCACGGTCAATATTTTCTTTGGGCACATTACTTGCTTTCGCTTTTTCGATTGCCATTCTGAGAGAAAAATTGAAATTTGGATCACCACCACCAAGACGAGCAGCAACCGTAATTGTTTTACAAAGTTGGGTAAAGATTTTCCCTCTTTTGGCGTCATTTGCGCCTTTTTTGTGTTTGATTGAGGCCCATTTACTATGTCCAGACATATAAAAAAATATTAACGGTATAGACTTGTTTTATCATTTGAAATGGGTTTTGTCTAAATTTGGGGTTGATTCATTTGGTATGATGCTAATCTACAAATGTCTTCGAATCGACGAATTGTTGCGAATCTACACATAAAACCGTTCGTAATTTATGGATTTGTGATAATTCGTAGATTCGATGTATTCTGAGAAACGATAATAGTTTAATCAATAAAACTTATGATTTTAGATAAGAGAGAAGAAATAGAATTGATAGATAAAAGCGGTGTTTATGATTCCGTTATTTCATTGCCTAAACAGGCAAAACAAGCTTGGGATGATATTTTACAATTAACCATTCCTGCAGAATATTCAGATTTTACCAATATTGTTTTTTTAGGAATGGGCGGGTCTAATTTAGGATTTAGAATTGTCAAAGAAGTTTATTTAGATCAATTATCTCTACCGGCAGAATTGGTAAATGGCTATCGACTTCCTCAAAGTGTAAACGAAAATACGCTGGTAATTGTTTCTAGTTATTCTGGAAATACAGAAGAAACATTGCATTTGGCCAATCTTGCATTAGAGCAAAAAGCCAAATTATTTGCATTAACGACAGGAGGGAAATTAGCTGAGCTGGCTAAAGAAAAACAATTTCCAATATATCTTTGTGACCCAAAGCATAATAAAGCGGGTCAACCAAGACTTGGTTTAGGGTATGCGGTCTTTTCTCAAATTGCGCTTTTTGTAAAACTTGGTTTCATTGCTGTTGAAGAAAAGGAAATAGAAACAATTTTTTCTGATTTTGAAACCCAATTACAAAGATGGCAAATTGAATCAACAGAAAATAACCAAGCAAAAGAATTAGCACATGCTTTATTAGGCAAGCTTCCTATTTGGATTGGAGCCGATCATTTGGCTGGTAATACCAGGGTGGCACATAATATTACCAATGAAACACCAAAAGTGTATTCGTCTTATTATGTCTTGCCCGATTTAAACCATCACTTAATGGAGGGATTAAAAAACCCTTCTGATATTATTAAGAATCTTGCTGTTGTGGCTTTTGATTCAACCCTTTACCACAAAAGAAACCAAAAACGACTTGAAGTAACAAAAATTGTCGTAGAGAAAAATTCTGTTGAGTGGCTTAGTTACAAACCACAGGGAAAAACAAAATTAGCACAAGCCTGTGAAGTTTTATTGCTCAGTAATTTTATCGTTTTTTATCTCAGTATGCTGTATAAGGAAGATCCATGCCCAATTCCGTGGGTCAATTTTTTCAAGGAAAACCTTGCGTAAGTGTAAACAAAGAAATAACAAAGCTCCTCATTCTTCTATGAGGAGCTTTGTTTCTCATCGCGTGGATCATGCCGTAATAATCGGGTATCATTATAATAATCGCTTACTAAAACAAGAAACTCTATTTCACTTGCAATTGTAATTCCAACATATAATGAAGCAGAAAATATAGTTGATCTCATCAATGAGGTTCTTTTATTATCCAAGGCTCATCTTATTATTGTAGATGACTCAAGCCCCGATGGAACAAGCGCATTGGTGAGTGGTCTACAAAATAATCGCATTAGTCTAATAACTCGAAAAGAAAAATTAGGTTTAGGTTCTGCTTACCGAGAAGGTTTCGACTTTGCTTTAAAACAAGGGTATACCATTATTGGGCAAATGGATGCAGATTTTTCGCACCAACCGGAAAGTATTAATGAATTATCAGCGATTAGTGACCACAATACTTTAGTTTTGGGTTCACGGTATAGTAAAGGAGGAAAAATTATTGGATGGAATCTTTGGCGACATTTTTGTAGTAAGTCCGCTATGATAACAGCAAGACTTATTCTCGGGTTAAAGACGAAAGACGTAACCAGTGGCTTTCGTTTTTGGTCAGCAGAGTTACTGGCGAAAGTTTTAGGAGAACAAATTGCAAGTACTGGTTATGCTTTTCAAGAAGAAATGCTTTTTCATGCACAAAGACTTGGGGCAATTATTAGAGAGAGGCCAATCATTTTTGTGGACCGCAAAGAAGGAGCATCAAAGCTTGGAAGAAAAGATATTCTTGAATTTTTTCTGATGTTATACAGATTAAAGATTGAGAAGATGAAGAAGTAGGAGGGGCGCTTCCGCCTCACTCCTGCTTTCTCTAAGACTTGTAAAAAAACTATGTCAAATAAAAAACACCTATTCTGGTTCTCAATAATTACGATTGTTTTTTTACTTACGAGATTTTTGGCACTTAAAACGGCAGGTTCATTCTGGTTTGATGAAGCTTTCTCTGTGCATTTTGCTCAAAAACAACTGTCTGCTATTTGGTATTTTTTGCAATTTGAACATAATCCACTGTTACATTTTCTTTCCCTACATTTTTGGTTTAATATTTTTGGAGTTTCAGAATTTTCTGCTCGATCTCTTTCTGCACTTGCAGGGCTGGGTTCATTATTTGGAATTTATTGGTTGGGTAAACGATTGTTTTCGAAACAAACGGGGTTATGGGCCATGTTATTAATGACGTTTTCGAGTTTTTTTCTTTATCATCAAACAGAAGCGAGGATGTATTCATTCGTAGCCTTTTTTGCCATTTTCAGCATTGGTTCATTTTGGAATTATCTACAAAGTAATCAAAAAAAAGGAGCGGGCAAGTGGTTATTTTTCTATTTGGTCTTTACCACATTATTAGTTCATACACATATTACTGCTTGGGTTTTGCCTTTAGCCATTTGGGTATTCTGGCTTACCGAAACAAAACCTAAATTACGTGAATGGCAACCATGGCTTATGGCCAATGGTTTTATTATGATCTCTTTTTTACTCTGGTTTATTCCAGTCATGAAAAATAAATTATTGGCGGGTCATATTTCTCAGGGATGGTTTTTCTTTCAACAAGAAGGTGGGTTTGCTCTCACACATTTAACAAATTATTTTATCATTGGAGAGACAAGCATTATTTTACGGACAATAAGCGCTGGGGTATTGCTCTTCCTCTTCATGTCTTCACTTATTATTGTAGAGCAACCAACGTGGTGGGGAAGAATAAAAAACCTTTTTGACAAAACGCATTGGCGGGTCTCTATTTCTTTTCTCTGGAATAAAGAACTTCGTTTTCTTCTTTTATTGATTGGGACAGGGTTTTTATTTGGACTCGCTTTTCAGATAACAGTTACGAAGTATTTATTCGTTTCCGGTTTAGCTATTCTTTTATTGATTGCAAATGGATTTGAAAAATTATCCCCCCCGGTAAAAGTAGTTGTTGCTAGTTCGCTTTTGATCATAACAATGCCCATGCAAATTCAACTACTTTTTTCCCAAAGACATCATTGGGATGAAGTGGCGCAAGAAGTGAAGGCGATTACAAATGAAAACCCAGAGACAATGATTTTAAGCCATAGTTTTGTGTGGTCTTTGCCATTAAGTTTTTATGATTATGGAGATAGAAAAAGCACGCCGTTTTACCCATTAAATGATCAATTATCTTTTGAAGAGCGTGTAGTTCGGTATAATTGGCAAGCAATAGTAAATTCTGATAATGTCGAATCACTAGGCCAACAAGTAGCCCACACCAATAAGGTTTTACTTATTTCTTCGACTCCAAATGCTGATGAGCGTGATCCTGTAAAACAATGGTTTTATACACATGGCTGGTCATTGGAGAAAACAGTAAATTGGGATGGGTACGGAGACCCGGAGCTGATCTTATTTACTAAGAAGTAGGGAGGAAGCCAGTGGGAAGTAGGAGAGCCCTCTCGCGCATGCTTATCTAATTGTGATTCCCCAGCTACCCTCCTATTACCTACTGCTAATATTTTTCAATTATGTTTCTCGCAATAGCAATTGCACTACTCACATTTACCTGGCTAACCTGGCGAGATTTTAGATTTGGGATGAGCCTTTTCGTATTTCTTTTGCCAACCTACTTACTCCGCTTTTCAATTGGCCCTGTTCCAACAACCGTTCTTGAGCTTCTTTTCGTGATTATCTTTATTCGTTGGCTCTTTGAAAAAACATCAGTTAAGAATGTTTTCTCAAGTATTATTGCTATCAACAAAACACCCTTTTTCTGGCCAGGAATTCTATTGCTGTTGGGGGCAACATTGTCTGTTTTCTCCGCTTCTGAAGTATTGCCAGCACTGGGAATTTGGAAAGCCTATTTTATTGAGCCATTTCTTTTTTACATTATTCTGGTTGATACCCTTAAAACAAAAGAAGATTGGAAACGACTATTCATTGCGCTTGGTTGTTTGGTCATCGCGACTTCACTATTGTCATTTTATCAAGCATATACAGGTTTATTATTACCAACATGGGAATGGTCAATAGAAGAAACAAGAAGGGCTACCAGTTTTTTTACTTCGCCCAATGCTTTAGGTTTGTTAGTTGGCCCAATTCTTATTCTCTTTTTCGGTTGGTTCCTTTTGGAAGATAAAAACAAAACGGGAAAGAATGCTCTGAGGTTTTTTCAATTACTTATTTTGCTATTCGGGGCAACAGCAATACGCTATTCACTTTCTCGTGGGGCAATGATTGCTATTGTTGTCGGGGTTCTTTATTTGCTCTGGCAAGCATGTTCAAAAAAAGGAGTGATGATTATTTCTGCGGGCTTATTGCTTGTGGCAATTTTGCTTCCATCGCTTCGGGCTGATATTGTACGTATTGCCTCTTTTCAAGTGGAATCTGGACAAAGTAGGATTGCATTATATACAGGAACAACACAATTACTTAAACAATCACCAGTCGTAGGTTTAGGGCTGGCGAGTTTTGCCGATAAGTTTGAAGAAGTTCGGGTTGGTGAATTTACTGAAAAGCTGATTTACCCACATAATATCTTTTTAAACTTTTGGTCAGAAACAGGCATTATTGGTTTAATTGCCCTAGTCTGGATAATTGTTCTTATTGTCAAAATTGCATGGAAGCAAAAGTCGTTTACAGAATCTGATCTTTTTATCTCTGCATTATTGGTGATGTTTATTCACGGGCTTGTAGATGTAAACTATTTCAAAAATGATTTGGCCATGCTAACTTGGCTCACACTAGCGGGATTAACTTACGCAAGTCTTAGCGAGTAGAAAACTAGCCCCAGAACAAACTAATCTGTTATAATAATTCTATTATGAAACAAAAAAATACAATTCATCCTCCCATTCGCAAGGCCATCATCGCTGTTGCTGGGCTAGGAACAAGATTTTTACCTGCGACTAAGGCTATTCCCAAAGAAATGTTGCCTGTTTTAGATAAGCCAGTTGTTCAATATATTGTTGAAGAGGCTGTAGAAGCGGGGATTGAAGAAATTATTTTCGTTTCCAGTTTAGGAAAAAGAGCATTAGAAGATCATTTTGATTATAACTTTGAGCTTGCGTACAAATTAAAAGCTAAGAAAAAATTTGCTCTATTAGAAGAAGTAAAAAAAGTTTCTAATCTAGCCTCTTTCGCCTATGTGCGTCAGCCCTTACAAAAAGGGGATGGGCATGCCATTTTGATGGCGAGACATTTAGTAGAAAACGAGCCAGTTGCTGTTTTATTTGGTGATGATCTTACCTACAATCCAAAAAAGTCAGCCTTAAAACAAATGATCGAAACCTACCATAAATATGGTGATCCAGTGGTTGCGACGTATACCGTTCCAAAATCTGAGACAAAACGGTATGGGATTGTAAAAGGCGTACAAGTAGAAAAAAATGTTTTAGAAATCAATGGGTTCGTAGAAAAACCAGATCCAGCCAAAGCACCTTCAAGAGAAGCGGCGATTGGAAAATATATTGTCACTCCTGCATTAATGAATGAATTAAAAAGAACAAAACCAGGGAAAGACGGAGAGATTCGATTAGCCGGTGCATTAGAAACCTATGTAAAAAAATACCCTGTCTATGCGCAGTCTATACAAGGGGAGCGGTATGATTGTGGTTCAAAAATTGGTTGGTTACAAGCAAATATTGCTTTTGGTCTTAACCATAAAGACTATAAAACTGAGTTAAAAAAATTCCTGAAGAGTCTGTAGGCATGGTTCATGGGGCATGAGACATGGTACAGTTAAAAAAAGCGTTTATTTAAATGAGTTATCTCTCATAACTCATGTACCATGTTTCTATGAAATCAAAAATCAAAAACTATTTATCACTCTTCCTTCTTTCAGCCCTTGTTTTAACGGGAAGTAGTTGTGCAAAAGGTGGTGACCCTGTGGCACAAAGAGCTTATCAGCCAATTACATTAGAATATTGGACTGTTTTTAATTCACCAGATGATTATTCACAGATTATTGCAGATTATCAAGCAATTCACCCTAATATTCGCGTGAATATAAAAAAATTCCGATTTGATGAATACGAAGCACAATTAGTAAATGCATTGGCAGAAGATCGTGGTCCAGATATTTATTCGCTTCATAATACTTGGGTGCCATCGTATCGAACAAAATTACTTCCTTTGCCAGCTGCAACAACTTTGGCTTATCAATATACAACAGGAAGTATTCAAAAAGAAACAATTACAGAATTACGTACAACCAGAAGCTTAAATGAAGCTGACTTACGCAGAGATTTTCTTGAACAAGTTTTCAATGATGTCTATTTGCCACAAACAATTATTGAAGATGGAGAAATTACTCTTGGCACTCCTGGTATTTACGCGCTTCCAATCGCTTTTGACAGCATGGTGATGTATTTCAATCGTGATCTTTTAGACAATGCTGGCATTCCACAACCAGCAGAATTTTGGCATGAATTTCAAGAAGACGTACAACAATTAGCAAGATTTGATTCTTTTGGAAATGTTATTTCTGCTGGAACCGCTTTAGGAACGGCTGAAAATATTCCAAGATCCGTCGATTTGCTTTCTCTTTTAATGATGCAAAATGGAGCAGAAATGATTAACGAAGACGGGCGAGGTGTCGTTTTTGATGAAATTCCTCAAGCTCTTCGTGGGACAAGGTCAACTGTTCCAGGAGAAGAAGCTATTCGTTTTTATACAAGCTTTGCCAATGAAAATAATCGAAATTATACATGGACCCCAACGGAACAAGATGCATTAGAATCATTTATTCAAGGTAAAGTCGCTTACTTTTTTGGGTATCAATATCATAAGGAGCAAATCAAGGGGTTGGCTCCAAAATTGAATTTCCAAGAAGCACCTTTTCCACAAATTCAAGGGAATCCAGAAGTCTATTTTGCAAATTACTGGGTAGAAGGTGTGTCTAAGCGAACAAAAAATGTAGATGCTGCATGGGATTTTGTGCAATTTATGACCTCTTCAGCAGAAACAGCAAAGTTTCTTGAACAAGCACAAAAACCAACAGCAAGAAGAGAATTTGTAAACGCACAAATTGCTGATCCAGAATTAAGTGTTTATGCCAATCAATTACTCAAGAGCAAGTCATGGTACAATGGACAAGATCCTGCCGCAATGGAAACAATTATGCGAACACTAATCACAGATACATTGGCTGGGGTCGCAGATATAGATGATTTAGTTGGCTTAGCGACAGATAGGGTTCAACAAACGTTAAGATTTTAGGTTATGAAAAAACTGTTTAGATCAGCTAAAGGACTTGCAATAGTGTTTGCATTATTGTCTTCTTTTCTTTTGCCATTATTTATCCCTTCTGCTTCTGCGATGTCAGCGCGTGAGCGATTTGAAAGAAATAGCGCAATAGAAGGCGAATATGACCCAACTCCAATTGATCAAAATGTGAATCCAGGTCTCTTCGAAGGGGTGACCTTCTCTTGCTGGTATGCAGGAACCTGTACCCTTTGTGATATTTTAGTTGTCATGATTAATATTTCAAATTTGATTTTACGATTTTTTGCAGTGATTGCTCTTGTTTTCTTTCTTTGGGGGGCTGGCATCTTAATTATATCGTCTGGTAATGAAACTAATGTAAAAAAAGGAAAGGGAATACTAA
>CAYGRO010000016.1:0-14463 GCA_964352335.1 uncultured Gammaproteobacteria bacterium
CTTCCCCCTCCCATTCGGCTCGAGCTCATGGCCGAGAGCTAATGTAGGAGGGGGTCAGGGGGTGGTAATTGTAACAACTTCATTTAACCGTCACTAAGCAAGAAGCAAGTTTTATTTCATAAACTATTCATATCACATTTTTAAAAAAGTATTCAAGGATATTTTTCAGCGCCCGGTCCATGGAGGACTCGGGCGCTGATTGCTCGTCTCTTTAATGACGAGAAGCCGAAAACACTCTTCGAGCGAATCGACCAAGTTGAAGCATTCTTGCAATGATCGCTTCTTCAAGCTGATCAGTTGGCGAGACAAGCTCACCGCGAGTTCGCAAGGAACTTCGAGCAAGCAAGAGTGCGACCACTAGTGCTGGAAGCGTCAACCAGGCGCAGAACTTCGCCAACCAAACGAATGGAAAGAGAAGATACTGGTGCCACAGTTGATACTCCATTACCTCGGGGCAGAAAGAAATCAAGCCGACGCAGATCACAACGTTCTCCATGCCAAACTTCCACTTCCCTTGCCACTTGGCACCTGACTCTTTGTTGACGGGCTTCCCACGATCAACACGGTAATTACCCCAATGCTTTTTGCAGGAGCGAAAGTCGAGAAGAGCAAGGTAGAGCGAAGCGAGTCCGCCCAGAAGGAATAGCGCTCCCTCAAGAGAGGCTCCGAGCATTCGTGCAAGGACCATGAGGAGCGTAAACCATGTGACCCAGACAAAGAGCTTGTCGATGAATTGGTCGAGGAATTGCCCCTCAGGAGTTGCCCCCACTTTCGAGTACTTGCGTGCATACCGGCCATCGAGGCCGTCGGTGACCATGCCGAGGGTTTGCATGAATACCAGCAAGGCAAAGAGCTCTTCAGCACCACCAATAGGCATTCTCAGGTGTACCCAAATTATGGTGATAATAGCAGTAGCTGTCGACATGTACTTCCAATACGACCACACTACAACTAACCACCAAACGGAGATAATGGCGATTGTCATCAACCAAGGCTCCAAGCGTGCCGGCACAAGACCGACAATACCGAGCAATGCCCATTGCACGCAAAAGAGCATGGGCAAACGACTCAATGTGATGAGGTTGGCACCATTGTTTAACCACTGACTCGCCTCTTGGCGAATACAAGAGATCGTAGGCATAAAAGCCTCTTTCTATGGCATTCTGCCAAGGGATAGAGTGAAAAGAACAACGAAAAACCGAAGGAAGAATTTATCACGAAATTTAGCCTGAGTCAATGAAAAGAACCACTCTTTTGCGACACTTCCAGCTCCTTTATCCTCCTACTAGCTAATAGTATTACTTGATCAACTAGTGAAAATAACGTAAATTAAGTGAAATTACTTTTAATAAAAATGTATGAAATTGATTCAACGCTTTTGGCATAGTTTTATTGCACTCACACTTCTTGCAAGTTTAACTCTACCAGCCATCGCAACAGCACAAGATACCCTAGACCCAAATGACGATAATATTAAAGAATTTTTAGCTTCTTTAAATATCCAATTACAACCAACAGATACCCTTTGGCAAAATAAAGAATTTGTTGAATTTGTTTCTTCTTATAAAAACATTCAAACTGAAGTTCGTTCTATGCAAGAAAGCATTATTGCTATTGCCTATGAAGTCCTGGATTTATTTGAAGCTGGCGCAACACTTTCAGACCCTCGAATTCGAGAAGCACTGGATATTGATGCCGATATTTCTGATGAAGAGCTTCAAGCTGGTTTGATGGAATTGGCCAATTTAAGAAAAATGATTGATGAACATGCAGATGAATTCTTAAATGAAGATCTAATCATGGGAGACATGTCAAACCTTGACGACCTATTTGAGCTGATCGATCTATTTGATGTTCTTAATCTGGATGATGATTATTATGACGATGACTACTATACAGATGAATTCTATCTATACGCATGGCAAGATCCATACGATATTGTAGAAGCAGGAAATATTGTCACCATGATGTCAGAAATCGATGGAGATTTTACAATGGATGATTTAGAAATTACTTGGACCCAATTAAATGGACCAGATGTAACTTGGCTTGCTACCGATTCTGAATATACAGCAGCATTTATTGTTCCAGAATATGACACATTAGGTGAAGATACTTATCTCGAATTTGAAGTTCATGCAAAATATGGCGACAAAGAAGACTGGACTTATGTTTATGTAGATCTTGTCCTTGGATAAGATAAAAAAAGCCAAATAAAAAACTGCCCATTGATTTAGGCAGTTTTTTATTTGAACCAATTACCAATTCGAGAAAGCAATGAAACTGGTTTGGGCTCAGCAACGACATAAGTTCCTTTTTCTAGATCAAATGAGAGAAACTTATCATCATCCAATTTAGTAAGCAATTGTTGAGCGGCACTCACAGACAAGGAAAGGTCATTTTGCAATTGACTTTCCGTTCCTCGTTTATTTGCAGAAAAATATTGTTTTGCAAGATCTAAACTTACTCCTTCTTTTTCGTATCGAGAAGTAGTGTCAAAGATATCTAATTCAGGCTCAGATGTAGGGGGTTCAATGGATTCTTGTTTTGTATTCATTTTATCTTGCACGTTTTTTTCAAAGTTTTTAACGACAATATACCCTTCTTTCTTTGAACTATTGTCTTGAATAACATTTTTTGTTTTTAACATCTTTAATAAATCTGTGACGTCTTCATCACCTATTTTCCCACCAAGAAGCTTTTCGACTTCTAAAATAAATTGCTTTCTTGTTAATGAAACCAGTGAGTAGCCATCTAATGCTTGAAAGGCAATTTCTTCTAGCGTTGCTACTTCTTTCTTTAGAGGCTCTACTTTATTTGAACGAGCAACTTTTGCTTCTGTAGATTTAATTAATGTACTTTTTGCATAAGCAGGAATACTTCTTGTATCAATCAATGAATCGCGTAAATCGTTTTTCGAACTAGATTCATTAAAAAGTATTTGCTGTAATCGAGAAATTGCCTCTAATGCAGTAGGCCTATCATTAGGTTCTTTTGCAATCATTTGTAAAATAAGTTCTTCTAATTCTGGAGAAATCCCTGAAACAAAGTTAGTTATTGGAAGTGGAGTCTTGTACATCATATCTGTAACAATAGAAACGACACTTGCTTCCTGGTCTTTAGATCGATCAACCAATGGATGTTCTTTCGTAATTAATTCATACAGAATAATTCCCATGCTAAAAATATCTACCTTTGGTGATATCTCACCAACCCCAGCCGCTTCAGGAGCCATATAATAGGGTGTACCATATATTTTCCCATGATCATCTTCACCCTGATCTACATCAAATGGATTTTCTACATTCACGGCAACACCAAAATCGATCAGCTTGATAATTAACTCATCGGTAGAAGTATCAACCATGATATTGCCTGGCTTTATATCTCGATGAGTAATCCCTAATTCATGAAGTGCGGCTAATCCTTGTAAAGATTGAGTGGCGATATTAATAACTTCCTCTATTGTAAATTTTTCCTTTTGATTCATTTCAGCTTTCAAATCCACACCTTTGATAAATTCCATTGCAATCCACCCTGAATACATAATATCATCAGCATCATCTTTTCCAATAGGAACGGTATCTCCATCTTTATATTGCACAAGATGTTTGTTTTGTACATTTTCTAAAACAATTAATTCTCGTTTGAACTGTCGAGCAGCATCTCGATCAATTGTTTCCAGTCGTTGATTAGCGAGCGGATCTCGAGGGCTTAAAATTTTCATTGCAACTGGTTCTCCTGTTGAACTAAGTGCTGCATACACTTCTCCACTTGTTCCATACCCTAACTGTTTTATAAGAATATAGTCTTTACTCATGCTTTCTGAAACAAATGCATCATGCCCCCATGCCTTAGCAACTTCCTGAGCAATATGTGAAAAAATTTCAGCATAAACTTCTTCTTCAAAATGCATTTCTTGAAGATCACTAATATACCCTTGTACCAAAACAGCGATATCTGCACTATTTTTTTTAACATCATTTTCTCTCAATGCTTTTGAAATGGTAGAAACAATTTGTTCTAAATCTTGTTTGAGCGCTGGGACTTTTTCGAAAAGAGTAGCAAGTGAAGCAACTTTTTCCTTCCCTGTTTTTACTTGTTCTAAAAATTGTTGCTGTTGCGATTTTGTAAAAATGAATTTTGATAAAAAAGCATTCTGTACATCACTTACATTTTCATTTGATACTAAACCTGGGAGAACTCTTTGTAATAAATAATCTTTAGCTTGTTGCGCTTCTCTTGTATCCTCTCCAAATTTATCTGAAACCTTCTTTGATAACTGATCAGCAATCACCAATACATCTTGTTCTATATCTGCTCCATCTTCCGCTAATCGAAATAACATGCGAACTTCTTGCATGTCCATGTCTAAGTCTATATTATCTCTGTAAAATAATTCTTTTTCTGAAAAGACGGGATCCTGTGTTTTTTGATCCTGTTTAGTAGAAGTAAAATTTTCTGGGCGAACTCTCGGTCTAAATCGCATATTTATTTACGAGAAAATAACGATTTAATTTTACCAATAACGCTTTGACCTGACTTTTGAGCATCTTCATTCGAGATAGTAGAGAGCCTTCCTCCAACAGCAGCTTCTCTTTGAGGAATAGTCGGCTGTTCTTGCTCAGAATTTTGTAATTGTTGTAATCGTTCAATCACTTCGTCAATTTCAGGCCGATTTGACGGATCAACTTCTATCATTTCATCAATCAATTCTGCTAAACCAAAAGGGATATCTTTATATTCTGGTTGCTTTGTTAACTCAGACAAAGAGATTGTTTTTCCTTCAGTCGCACTTGATACTAATTCCTTAAAATTTGTCATTTCTAAATAGGGAAACTTTTTTGTCAATAATTGGTAAAAGGTGATTCCTAATGCATAAATATCACTTTTAAAAGACGACTCTTTTCCAATAAAGCCTTCCGGTGCTTTATATAAAGGTGTTCCTGGTAATTGACCTGCTTTTGAAATACCAAGATTATCTAAAACAACTTCCCCTTCTGTATTCTTTGACTCAGCGCCTATTTTAATTAACCCAAGATCAGCCAATTTAACTGTCTCTTTTACCGTCTCCTTTCCAGCTTGAGATAATTGCTCTCGATGAATATAAATATTTGCAGGCTTAATATCACGGTGAATAATACCAGCTTCATGAACTGATTTAAGCGCCTTTGCAATATCTAACCCATAGGAAATAACTTTCTCAGGAGTAAGTTTTTCTGATCGTATTTCTTCTTGCAAATCATTCCCTTCTGCTTTTTCTAAAACCATAAAATACCCAGCTTCTGGAACTTCAAAATCTGCATCTCGTACACCAACAACACCCTTTTCTTTTAAATTCAAATTTGCACCAGCAATGGCTTCTTGTTTAAATCGTTCTAATACTGAATCAATATTTTTAGTGCCATAGACTACTTTTAAAATATCTGTTGTTGGAGGAATTGAATCATCAGTAACAGAACCAAACAAAACTTCGCTGTCATTATTTAGATTCAATGATTCAAAAACGACACTCATCCCGCCTTGTGTTGCTAAGGGTGCGATAGGTAAAATCCGTCTACCATTAGCAATGAGGCGTAGTGCTAAATTTTTAGGAAAACCAAGTTTATTTGCATGATCCAAAATAAAAGCATTTTGTTTTTCAATGACTTCTTTTGGAGATTTTGCTGATTCAGCAATTTTAATAAGCTCTGAACGCAATTTCATTTTTAATTCTTCAATACTTTCAGGTGTTAGTTTACTGTATTCTCGATAAATTTCACCTGGTCTATTTCTTATTGCAGATATTTCAATCCCATCATTATCAACGATACTCTCAATAAGTTGTTTTGCTGGTACCACTTCCGTTGGAGCATTATCAAAATCAAATTCAATATCTTGAACTCCCTGTGAGTCTTCAAGACGAATTGTTGATTCTCCATGTGATAGATTTGTATCAGCACTCCCCTCAATTGCAGCCTTTGCTAAAGCTATTCGTTCTTCTACGGACATCGTTCCAAGCTTTTTTGTGATAGGTGTTGAGTGTAGTTTTTCAGGAGTTTCATCTAATTTTGAATCTGGCTCATCTAAATCAATTTCAAATGAAGGCTCTTCCTCAACAGAATTTTCTATTGATTTATATAAAGGATCTTCAAAATCATCTGGCATCTCTAAAACAACTGTTCGCCCTAAATCTTCTGGTAATTTAGATTTTTTTTCAGATGCTTTTTTAGCTTCTTCCATAGGGTTTTCGAATGACATATATTCTTTGCCAATGATTGAATATGCTTATTTTAGCAAATTCTGAATTAATTATCTTAGACTATATCATATTTACTTGTTTTTGTCAAGTTTTTGCTTGACATTAGCCAAATTTCGATGTTATAACTGTAGTAGATATCTAAGGGATTGCCCTTTCACCCCGAGACCATGGAGGTCCAAAATGCAAGAAGACCTTTCTCGCGCTGGGGTGCGCTTCATCCCAGAGCTTGACCGAGCTTACTTCAGCCGTATCGGCCTGCAGCCGGAACTCTCTCGTCTCCTCAAGGAGAACGGAGCGATCCTGCTGTCTACTGACCTCGGCCTGCTGAGCATCAGCCCCAAGCCAACTGACGAGAGGATCGTCTTGGCGAGGTTCAATGGCTGTACTCCCAAGACGAAGGAGCAATACAAGCTCGTCTGCGAAGTGATCGACAACTTCAAAGCTAGTAGGCAGAGGTCGCCATGAGTATCCAAAACTCACCCAACTTCTCCTTTTCCATGACGAAGTCCAGACTGAAGCTCATCGGCACAGTCTGTACGTCGCTGCAACTGCTGGCGATGTACCTGCGATCAGTCTATGGAGAGTTCTTGCTCTACGAGCTTCGAGCCTACGCAGACCAACCAGGCATTAGTAGCTGGTTCGACTCCTATGCGATGGCCATCCATCGAGCTGAACGAGCGACCGAGTTTCAGCAACAGCTTCTGATCATGGATTCCTTCTACCTGGAGTTCCTGAAAGAAGCTTTCGATGAGCACTGGCTGAGAAAGATCCTCGCCAGGCTCCAACAAAAGGGAAATGAAGTAGTGCTCGCCATGTTCGAGCGTGAATCTGGTGATACACACTACATCTACCCTACTCTGGTTGAAGCCACGACGGTCAAGTTTGATCCGAAAACCTCGCATCATATCGACGATGACTTCTCAGAAGAGGAATTACGCAGGCTCGACAACGGACTCAAACACCGTGCAAGCAATGCGTACTTCAGTGGCAAACTCTTCAAGGGCAAGCCACTCGCATTCGAAACCAGATCAATGTTCGACCGCGCGTCTCAACGACCTATGAGACCACTCGAACAGCGATCAAGGGTCTCGCGCCTGCTAAACTGGCTTATGCCAAAAAAGCGGCGCCTCGCCTAAGCCCACGGCTCCTCCGGCCCAGGCACAATCCAAAGCGCCCGACCTCTCTGAGGACCGGGCGCTCGTTTTATTTAGAGATGAATGACTACTTAATCCAAACTGTTTTAATATTTACAAATTCTTTAATTCCGTAGTGAGATAATTCTCGACCAAACCCTGATTTTTTAATTCCACCAAATGGTAAACGAGGATCTGATTTTACCATTCCATTCACAAAGACTGCACCAGCCTCTATTTGTGGAATATATTTTTCAATCTTTTCTTTATCATTTGTCCATAAAGAAGAACCAAGCCCAAATTCTGAGTCATTCGCAACGGCAATAGCTTCTTCTTCACTATCCACGATAATAACGGTAGCTACTGGGCCAAAAATCTCTTCTGCATAACAAGGCATTCCCTTTTTTACATTCGACAAAATCGTTGGTGGGTAAAACCATCCTTTCATTTCTGGAACTTCTCCGCCTGTAACTAACTCTGCTCCAGCATCAATTGATTTTTGAACTTGCTCAGCAATTTCGTCACGAATGCTTTTGGTGGCAAGTGGACCAATGGTTGTTTTTTCATCCATTGGATCCCCCATGACAGATGCTTCATATTTTTCTTTATACATCGAAACAAATTCATCTGCAATTTCTTTGACCAAAATGAATCGTTTAGCAGCAATACAACTTTGTCCTCCATTTTGGAGTCGAGCTTTTACCGCAATTTCACAAGTACTTGGTATATCAGCATCTGCGAAAACAATAAATGGATCCGAACCACCAAGCTCAAGTACCGTTGGCTTGATTTCTTTTCCAGACTGCATGGCAACTTGGCTTCCTGCATATTCACTCCCTGTTAATGTTGTCGCTTTTACTCGTTCATCTTGAATAATGCCTTCTACTTTAGATGAACCTACTAATAAAGTTGTAAAAGCTCCTTTAGGAAAACCAGCTCGTTCAAAAACTTCTTGAATAGCCAAAGCAGAAGCTGGAACATTGGAAGCATGTTTTAATAGCCCTACATTCCCTGCCATTAAAGCAGGAGCAGCAAAGCGTAATACTTGCCAAAAAGGATAATTCCACGGCATGACAGCTAATACAATACCAAGTGGATCAAAGCGAACATAGCTCTCTGTTGCATCTGTTTCGGCCATTTCTTTGCCAAGAATTTTTTCTGCTTCCTCAGCATAGTATTCACAAACCCAAGCGCATTTGGCTACTTCTGCTGTAGCCTGGCTAAGAGGCTTTCCCATTTCTTGGGTAATAATTTTTCCATATTTTTCTGCATCCGCTTTAAGAATCTCAGCTGCTTTAAGCATGAGTTCTTTTCGATGAGCAAAGCTTGTTTGTCTCCATTCGACAAAAGTAGATTGTGCTTGAGCTAAAATGGCTTCTACCTGTTCTGGTGTATGTTCATCAAAGCTTTGTACAGCTTCTTCTGTAAATGGATTGATTGATTGAATTGGCATAATGGTATCAAGTTAAAACTAAAAAATTTCAAAACTGCAAAACTACAAAATCCAAGGATTATGGTTATTAATGTAGTATGGCAGAATGGTCAGATCATAGTTTTTCATGTTTCAATGTTTATCCTTTACCGCCCCCGCCCCCTCCTAGAAGGAGGGGTGTAGCGACTTGAAAAAATATTCTTCTCCCCTCCTTCTAGGAGGGGCTGGGGGGCGGTATTATTTACAAATCGCAGGTAATCGCCTTAATTTCTTCTGTAAATACTCGATGGTTTTCTGAATAATCAATTGGCACTTCAATTAAATGGACTCCACCTTCTTTTTGCGCTTGTTCAATCATCGTAATTGTATCTTCCGCTTTTTCTACACGATGACCTTTTGCTCCATAAGCATTGGCATAGGCAACAAAATCTGGATTTCCATATTCTAGTCCAAAATTTTCGAACCCTGATCCTTTTTGCTTCCATTTAATCATTCCATAGCCATTGTCATTGATAAGGATAATGACTAAATCTAGGTTTAATCGAACAGCTGTTTCTAGTTCTTGTGAATTCATCATAAATCCACCATCTCCAGCAATTGCAATGACTTGTTTTTCTGGATGAACAAGTTTAGCCGCCATGGCCGATGGAAGCCCAGCTCCCATAGTAGCCAAAGCATTATCAAGAAGAATCGTATTGGGCTCATGAGCTCGATATTGACGAGCAAACCACAGTTTGTACATACCATTATCGAGCGCAATTATTCCACTACTAGGCATAACCTTTCGAATATCAGCAACAAGACGCTGTGGCTTAACAGGAAAACTTGCATCGCCAGAAAATTCAGCGAGATGCTTGTCTAACTTTTCTTTTACACTTAAAAAATAAGAAAAATCCCAATGTTCTTGTTTTTGCATTTGTTCAGTAAATTGCCAAAACGTATTTCCAATATCCCCCATTACTTCTACTTGCGGAAAATAGACTTCATCCAATTCCGCGGGAGAAAAATTAATATGAATAACCTTTGGTCCGTCCTGACTCATAATAAATGGTGGTTTTTCAATAACATCATGCCCAATATTGATAATCAAATCTGCTTTACCAATAGCACAATGAACAAAATCATTTGATGAAAGTGCGGCTGTCCCCAAACAAAGTGGATGATCTTCGTTAACGACACCTTTCCCCATTTGTGTATTAATAAAAGGAATACCAAATTGATCGATAAATTTTGTGAGCATTTTATGAGTAATTTTTCTATTTGCCCCAGCTCCAATCACCAAAAGTGGATGCTTTGCTTGTTCGATTAACTCTATTGCTTGTTTCATTCCTTTTTCTTCAGCAATAGGTCTTCTTAATTTATGTACTTCAACCAATGGAGCACTAACTTCTTCTTCTGCAATATCTTCTGGTAATTCTAAATGAACAGGTCCAGGTCTTTCTTGTTGAGAAATTCGAAAAGCTTCACGCACCATGGTAGGAATTCTACTTCCCTCAACAATCACTTTGCTAAACAAAGTTAAAGGCTTCATCATCTCTACTGTTTCGATTATTTGAAAATGGCCTTGTTTACTTTTTTTAATTGGTTTTTGCCCCGTAATCATCATCATGGGCATTCCACCTAATTTTGCATAAGCAGCAGCTGTAACAAAATTGGTTGCCCCAGGGCCAAGCGTAGAAAGAGCTACCCCAGGCTTTCCTGTTAAACGACCAATGGTAGCAGCCATAAATCCAGCAGCTTGTTCATGCCTGGTCACAACTAATTTAATCCCAGATTGACGAAGCGATTCTACAAAGTCTAAATTTTCTTCACCCGGTACACCAAAAATATACTCAACACCTTCATTTTCTAAGGCTTTTACAAATAAGTCAGAAGATTTCATAAAAAAGACGCAATAATTAGAGTCGTATTAGTTGATACTATCTTAATGGATTCATTCTTTCGGTCAAGTAGGTAGGTCACGGATCTGAGAGTAGGAGCAGAGATCTTGGATCATAAAACCCATGACTTTATTATTTCATGGGTTTTATAAATCTTATTTAGTTATAGACGCAATAAATCTGGAGCAATGATAAGTAGAAGACCCAAAATAATCATTAAGATCCCTCCAATAAAATTACACCATTTCGCATATTTCGTGGTCAGTGCTAGATGTTTTGCTCCCCATAAGGCTAACCCAAAAACAATTATGTCATCTACCATATACATTAAGATATAGAGGAACATCAAGAATTGTGACTGAAGAAAACTTAAATTATTTATCTCAATAATTTTTGTAAAAGCCTGAGGGATTCCAATTGAGCAAGCAAATTCGATAATATTTACAGAAAAGGCTAGAGCAATAACACCAGCTGCAACTGCCAAGGTCATTGGTTTTTCCGCAATTGCTCTAATTTTTCCTTGAATCTTTTGTCTTTGTTCAAAATTGGTTACTTTACAGGTTCCATCACTTGTCCACCATTCATAGAGGAAAAAGATCCCCCCTCCAATAGCCAGTAATCCAATAATAGGAGTAACTATTCTGTCTAGACCAATAAAATCCCATGCAGTAAACCATACATTTAAAATAAGGTAGTACATGACAGCCTCAGCCAAAATAAAGAGCCCTGCAATTTGTAACATTTTTTTCCGATCACCAATTTGTAAAAGGACGATTAAAAATGTTACGAGTACCCACATGGCACATGGGTTAAAACCATCAATAAACCCAAGAACAAGTGACATAACTGGTAAAGAAAATTTCTTGGCGTCTACTTTTCCATAGAAAGGAATATTTACGAAAAATGGCTCATCTTCCACAATACAACTTTCTTCCGTACAGGTACCTTCAGAAATTTCTACTGAACCGCTACCTCCCATTGCTAGATATTCTTGCGGAGTTCTATTATTTTCTTCATTCGTTTTTTCTATCAATGAGATCATTCGCTCTCCAGTGGTCTCTGGAGTTTCAAATCCCTGAATAATATGAGAACCAATAAGAGTGATTGGTGTTGCAATAGTAAGTGATTCTAAATGAGCAAGGTCATCAAATAATTTTCGATTCTCTTCTTCATCAATATCATAATAAATGATTGTAAAATCTATTCGTGTTTTTTCTAGTTCAGAAAAAAAGAGCTTCATGTCTTGGCAATGCCCACAATCATCTCTTACAAAGGCATGAACAGGAGTAATAAATGACGAAGCCATTTGCTCCGTAGGAACCTCTGATGTTTCAGTAATTTGTGCCAGCGCTAATGGTGTTAATACCAAAAACTGTAAACTGATAAGAATTGCCAAAGCTATTTTTTTCATACTTATTTTGATTTAACCCACCGGTCTGCAGCCTCGGGCCAAATCTTTGTTAAAGGATGACATGCACAATCATGCTTGCGGGCAGGACAGTAGTCTCGCCCATAATCAATAAAATAATGAGTTAAGTAAATCCAGTCTTCTTTTGGAGTTATTTCCATTAAGTCTTGCTCAATTTTTTTGGGATTCAAAGAATCACTTAAATCGAACCGATAACAGAAGCGACGAACATGCGTATCAACAGCTATCCCTTCTGAGATTCCATAGAGATTCCCCAAAACAACATTGGCTGTTTTTCGAGCGACACCAGGTAGCTTGATCATTTCTTCCATTGTTTTAGGTAATATACCCCCGAATTCTACTTTGAGCAACTTTGCAGCAGCCAAAGCATTCTTGGCTTTATTTTTATAAAACCCTGTTTGGCGAATATCTTGTTCAAACTCTTTTATATCAGCCTGAACATAATCGTCGAGTGTCTTATATTTTTTATACAATTTCTCCGTTACTTTATTCACCATTTTATCTGTACATTGGGCAGATAACATCACAGCTAAAGTTAATTCCCATGGATTTGAGTAATGTAAAGCCATTTGAGGATTTGGATATAAACTCTTTAAGATTTTGATCATTTTTCTTAATCTTTTTTTCCTTTCTTCTATTTTTCCCTTGTTTTTCATGGTATTTTGACGGTTATATCTCTATTGTATACACTTTTATCGTTCTTTCACAGTCAGGAGAGCAAGCCATGATAAACAGAAAACCTGATGAGGTGGACTGGGAGGCTCGCTACCGTGAGCTTCAACAGAAACACCGCAACGAAATAGCTGCTTGGATTCATGACGCCAGAAACAATATGACTGGCGTCATCTGTACCCTTGAACTGCTTAAGCATTCTTGGTTGACGCAGAGCCAAATCAAAGACCTCCAATCTGCATTGCACGCAGCCAGCGAGGTCAATGAGATCTTTGAGCAAGTACTTACAAGAGCAAAGATCGAAGCTGGCGAGGTGAAAACCTTTGATCAGCCTTTTGCAATTCAAGAACTCATGCAATCGGTACACCATTGCCAACAGTCTAAAGCGCAACTCAAGGACCTGTCGTTTGAGTACGATATTCGTCCTGATTGCCCGGCTAAACTCATTGGTGATGTATACTTGATTCAGCGAGTGCTTACAAACCTCGTTGATAATGCCATCAAGTTCACATATGATGGTGGCGTATCGATCCAAGTGAAGTATGAACGAGCAGAACGACTCTGTCAGTTCATCGTTCGCGACACGGGAATAGGCGTCGAGCCCAATGACCAGACTCGCATCTTTCGGATCTTCCAACAGTCTGGACAATGGCTTACCCGAAGCTCTTCAAATGGCTTTGGAATTGGTCTATTCATTTGTAGCGAGCTAACAGCCCTCATGAACGGAACCATAGAGCTTCAAAGCCGACCGCAGGAAGGATCGACCTTCACCATCACCCTGCCACTCGCAACAGCCAGCAATGGTTGAAACGAGTCTGGACCCTGGAATACGACCGGGGTCCTTTAATTTAAAAAGGATTTTATTTTAGAAAAAAACTTTGGCGCTACTACTTGTGAAGTTGAAAAATGCCCTCCGCTTGAAAAAGTAATAAGTTTTGCTCCTGTTTCTTTGGCAAATATTTTTACACTTTTATAGGGAACATACACATCATCTTTAGCATGAAACAAAAGAAGCTTCTTTCCATCAATTTCATTGATATGGTTGATTGGATTATAAAAATCCCCTTGAATTAATTTATTCCAATCTGCTTGTTTAAAACGATAGGCATTACCAAATGCTTTTTGAATAAATTTCCCAAGCCAATCCAATGGCTCTACCTTGCTGTCATCTGTCCAATCTGTGACAGGAGAAACGGCAATAACTTTATCTACTCGAGAATCTCTTGATGCCAAAATCACAGCAGGACCACCAAAACTTGAACCGAGTAAATGAACCTTGCTTGGATTAAGTTGATATTTTTTCTCCGTCCACAAATCATTAAAACCTTGTTCAATCCCATCAATGATATCTAAGACATCAAGATGTGGTGATTTCTTTAAAAATTGACCATCACTTTCCCATGTACCTCGATAACGTGGAAAGAAAACCCAATACCCACGATCAGCAAAAAACTGCATCAATTCATTTTTCTTAGGAATCGAAGGTAAGCCATGACAAATAATCATTATTTTTCGTGATCGTTTATTTTTGGGAGCTATGAACTCCGCAACGATTTGTTTGTTAAAACGAGTGCGAGAAATCATATTGATACAACTAACAATGAACTACTGACAACTCACTTAAAGAATATTTTTGTCAATTGTTAATGGTTAGTTATTAATTGTAAGTACCTACC
>CAYGRO010000017.1:0-14298 GCA_964352335.1 uncultured Gammaproteobacteria bacterium
ATTCCGTTCTGACCATTTCACCTGCTTCTGCACCTTTTTGTACTTCTTGTGCATCAGTTAACATCAAATGAAGTTTTGGATTGTAATAAATTTTATCAGAATCTTCAGAAGGCATTACAGCCTCACCACCTTCTGAGCGAGCTTCTTGAATTTCTTCACGAATTGTTTTTAGTTCTTCTCGTTGCGCCTCTAATTCTTCTTCCGTAAAATCTGGCACAACTTCTTTTTCATCAAAAACACGATAGTCACCAGATTCTTGATCTAGTTCAACAATAATATTTTGATTATTTTCACCAAAGTCTTTTCGATAAGCAGCAGCTAGTGCAGCTTCAATAGTTGCGACAACAACTTCCATAGCAAGTCCTTTTTCGTCACAAATATAGCGAATAGCTTGGATTATTTCTGGTTCTTTAGACATAAATATGTTTAATAAATATTGAGGTTAATCACTTTTATATGATGCTAATCTACGAATGTATTCGAATCTGCGAATAATTCGTAAAAATTTGTAGATTAGTATAAATTCGCAGATTCGCATCACAATTTGTAGCTATAAAAAGAGACCAGCCTATTGAGCTGATCTTATCCCTACTATAATCGAAGTTTTCCTATTTGTCAATAGGAAAGGGCTATATTTCTGTTCGTTTTACTTTAGCAAGACCATTTGGTTGAGCAATAATTTCTACTAATTCTAACCCCCATTCATGGTCTCCAAACTCTTCTATCCATGCCAGAGCTGTTGATTCAAGTTTTTGCAACTTACTATCTGGAAGGTTCGCCGTACCAGAAATAGTATTAGATGGTTTTCTTGTTTTAACTTCTACAAAAACAATGCGATCTTCCTTTTTCATGACCAAATCAATTTCTCCAAATCGACAAGAATAATTTGATTCTAAATACTCATATCCTTTCTCAATTAAAAAAGATTTTGCTAATTCTTCACCAAGTTTTCCGAGTACTTGTGATTGAGTCATAGTATAATGATTGATTTCGTTCAATAGTACAGGATAAAACAAAAAGCCCCAACTAGGGCTTTACTGTTTTAATAGATGGTTGGTTGGTTTATTTCTTCTTTTTCTTCGGTAAATATTTTTCAGCTTCTATTTTTTGCTTTTGAAAATCAATATTTCGTGGAATATCTTTAATCGCATAACGAATAAGAAGAACAAGCCACCAAATAGTTACGACTAACCAAAAAAGGTAAAACATTCGAGCACTAATAAACGCGATTCGTTCTACTGAGAAAAACAATAAAGCAAGCCCCGAAAGCCCCATTGTCCAACCCCATGCAGCTAGTCGAGAAAAGAGATGTCTAAATGGTTTTTTAAGAACTTTCAAAAATGAAAGAATTGTTCCAACTAAACCAATAGCAACAATAACTCCAAAGAAAATAGAAAGCCCTAATTGCCATGCTTCAGGAACAGGGTGTTGGTGAGTAATCCAATAAGTAGGTTTAATGATTGCTTTAATAAAATCCATATAGTATCAATGTTTCATTGCTGCAGCGCCTCAGTGAAACGTAAGTCAGTTGTTTCAGCCGAAGGCTGATCCGCCTCAGACGGAAGTTGAATTAGTTAGTGGTCAGTTGTAACAGTTACGCTTTTTCAAACAAGACACCAAAGTGAAAATCGCTTGGTGTAAATGCTCGTACCTCTTTCCACCCCACCACCTTAGCCATTTGTCGCACTTTGTCAAGCGAAGTCCTTGCTTCTTCCGGTGGACCAAAATCAGCTCCTTTTGGGTTCCAGTCGATGATTAAAATCTTTCCACCAAGCTTTAACATCCGGTTTGCCTCATTAATAACATGGGCATCTTCTTTTGTTTGATAAAGTGTATTAATTAAACTTACACGATCTAACGAGTCGTTCTTAATCACCTTAGCTGCTCCATAAATTTCCAGGTCTGACCAAACTGTTTCAACATTAAAATACCCATCTGCTTTGGCTCTTCCTTTTACCATCTCTAATACTTGTTGCAAAATATCAACAGCATATACTTTTCCGTCGTCACCAACAATTCTTGCTGCAGAAAAAACAAAATGCGCACTTGTACCAATACCTAAGTCGGCATATATCATACCTGGACGCAAATCGAGCTCATGAAGCAATACCGTATTTGCATCTAATAATTTTGGAGGAGTCATATTTTAGAGATGAGAGTTGAAGGTTATAAGAGATGTGCTTAAAGCCGCAGCTTTAGCGAAGGCTGGTTTCAAATAAATTTGCTTGCCAATATTGGTAAACCGGCGTGTAAGAAAGTCGATGTAAATCACAAGGCCCATGTTTTACTAAAGCTTGTTCATGTAATTTCGTTCCATAGCCTTTATGTTGATCAAAACCATAATCAGGATGAGCCTCATTATATTCTTCCATTAATCTGTCTCGAGTTACTTTGGCTAAAATAGATGCCGCTGCAATACATCGAGATTTTTGATCACCCTTTACAACACAAATAGCTTCTATCCCAAGTTTATTTATACCTGTTCCATCTACCAAAAGTAAGTCTGGTTTTTTCTTCAATTGAGAAATCGCTTCTCGCATTGATTGTCTATGTGCTTCAGCAAGCCCAATTTCATCTACGGTATAAGCATCTTTAATCCCAACCCCAAAACTAATGGCTTGTTCTTGAATCAATGTGAATAACTTTTCTCGTTTTTCTTTAGAAAGTAATTTTGAATCATTTAATCCAGGTAAATTTGTTTCTTCTGGTAATACAACCGCCGCAGAAACAACAGGACCCGCCCAAGCACCTTTACCCGCCTCATCAAGCCCCGCAATGAGTTGATACCCTTGCACTTGATACTCTTTTTCTAATTGATTCGTTGGCCCAGACATAGAAAATGAAGAAAAAATAATGCCTTTATTGTACCACACACAAGTTATCCCCAGTTCTTCGCTGAAGCTTCGAACTGCGGGCAGTTGGTATAGCCTCAACTTAAAAACCCTCTCAAAACAGAGAAGGCTTTCTTTATATTTTCTTCCTCCCCTTTGTCTTTCGACCCCGAGCTCAAGACCCGAGGGGTTAAGGGGGAGGCCGAGAGGGGGTATTGTGATCAATCCTAGGTCCAGTCATGTAAGATTGCTCTTCTTCCCTCTTTATTTACGAGATATTCATAGGCTTTCATCGCAGCCTTACAGCCTTCTCCTCCAGATGTAATAATTTGTTTATACGGTAAAATTGTACAATCACCTGCGGCAAATAAACCCGGTGTTTTTGTCTCAGTATGTAAATTGATGTCAATAAGCCCTCGCTCATTTCTTTCTACTAAGCCTCCTAACCATTTAGTATTTGCAGAGTATCCAATATTTACACAAACGCCATCAATAGAAATTTCTCGCTCTTCGTCAGTTTGTGTGTCTTTTACAACGAGCCCTTCCAGTTTTTCTTTTCCTAAAAATGATTGTGTTTCCGCATTTACAATAAATTCAATATTTTTAAAACTTTGGATCTTTTTTAGGGTGACTTCTTCTCCTCTAAAGTTTTCTGACCGATGAATGAGATACATTTTATTTACAATTGGTTGTAAA
This sequence comes from uncultured Gammaproteobacteria bacterium, assembly GCA_964352335.1. Taxonomy (GTDB): domain Bacteria; phylum Patescibacteriota; class Patescibacteriia; order VMEV01; family CAYQCH01; genus CAYGRO01. The sequence continues at coordinate 3,528 of CAYGRO010000017.1, forward strand.
AAAACAGCAGAGTCAAAAGCAGAATTTCCTCCACCAATAATCGCCACATCTTTTCCTTTATACTTTGGCCCATGCTCGGTTACAGCATGAAAAATTGATTCCCCTTTAAATTTATCTTCTCCTTCTACCGCCATATCTCTTGGTGTTAAACCAAAACAAAGTAAAACCGTCTTAGCTTTAAACTCTCCTTGTGTTGTAGTCACTGTAAAAACGTCTTCTTCTTTTGTTACGCCAGTAACTGCTTGAAATAAAAATTCAGCTCCATACTCTGCCGCCTGTGATTTAAATGTTTGCATCATTTCCATTCCACCAGAAAACGTAATTCCAGGATAGTTATAAATTTTATCTGTCAAAATAGCTTGTCCTCCCAAATCTTTTGAGATCACAAGTGTTTTCATTTCTCTTCTTGCAGTATACAAAGCAGCCGTTAATCCTGCAGGTCCAGCACCGACAATAATACAGTCGTACATAATAAACAATTGACAATTAACCACTGACAACTGACAAAAAAGTCAGTGGTCAGTAGTCAGTTGTGAGTTGTAAAAGCTATGCTTTTAATTCTTCTAACTTAGATTGAATAGTTCCTTTTGATTGAACACCAACCATTTGATCCATTACTTTTCCATCTTTAAAGAAAAGAAGGGTTGGCATAGACATGACTGAATAGCGTTGAGCAATATCAGGGGTTTCATCAACATCAATTTTAACAATCTTCGCGCCTTGTACTTCGCTTGATAGTTCTTCTAAAACAGGTTCAAGCATTTTACATGGACCACACCATGCAGCAGAAAAATCTACTAAAACAGGTTCAGGTGCTTGCAATACCTCTGAGTCAAAATTTTCTGCAGTTAGTTTTGTCATATAGCTATGTGTATTTATAAAAATAAAAATGCTTCCTTTTTGGGGACGCCTTTATAATACACATTATAGAGGGAAGATTGTTCATTGCACAATATGTGGATAGATATTCAAATCGACCATCATACTACAATAGCACTGAGTTACTAATAACAACGTTTAAGCATGTAAATTACTACAAGGCATTATAATGCGTCGCACATTGCTTATCAATTGTTCCACGTGGAACAATTGATAAGCAATGTGCTATTTTCTCAGAGTGAACTACTTTCTTTTTTTTTCACCTAAAAATTATTCTTTAAATTCATAATGTTAATGCTGCTAGTGCATTTTGTCTATCATTCTTCCGCAGAAGCCATTTCGAATCTTTTGTAGAATTACTCGTCACCTGTAACTAAGTACTTGCAAGAATCTATTCTTACATTTGAGATACTCCATATATATCTTTCTAGATACTATTTGATTTTAGATTCAGCAATATCACTATTTGAGGAGAAGTCTTTAACAAATACCAAGAAAAAGAAACACCACTTATCCTAATCTTCAAATTAATTTTAATTCATTTAAACGCACCAATTGATAAAAAGCATTTTTAGGTAAATAGTCGAAAAAAAAAGAAAACTAACCTTGTTAAAAAGCTAGTTGCCTTGGGCCAAATCATACAAACAAATAATTTGGACATGCCGGTCTTGGAATCTGATGAAAAGCTATAAATTGTTCCACGTGGAACAATTTATAGCACTTTAGCGCATTTATTGTTTTCAATGTGTTCCCAGCGGGAATTGAACCTGCATTTAATCCTTAGGAGGGACTCGTTCTATCCAATTGAACTATGGGAACACGCTGATAACAATAAAAAACCTCTCAAAATGTTCCACGTGGAACATTTTATAGCACTTTAGCATCAACAAGGGAAAAGAACGACAATTGTTCCACGTGGAACAATTTTTTAGAATGTGCGACTCATTATAATAATTAGTATCAATAGAGCCCTTTTCGAGCAAATTGTACCATGATCCACGCCTCATGACCCATGGTACAAATGTTATCCACATTTTTTCCTGGTCTGATTGATGCTTTTTTAAGTACAATGAAATCACTATTGCTCCTAAGATTAGAGCATTTTAATGATTTGCAAAAGAATACTATGTCCATGTTTAAACAAGACTCAGCAAGTGCGGGTGGAAATTCATCTGCAGAGACAATTATCGGTCCTTCAGTAAAAGTAGAGGGGGATCTTAATGCCGTTGGAAATGTAGCAATTGAAGGAATGGTAAATGGAACTATCTCTACAGACAAAGATATCCGTATTGGCGTAGAAGCAGATGTTCAGGCAGATATTAAAGCACAAAATGCAACGATTGCAGGAAAAGTAAAAGGAAAATTATCTATCTCAGGAAAACTAAATTTAGAATCAACTGCAAAAATTACAGGAGATGTAAGCACTGGTACTATCTCTATCGAAAATGGAGCAGAAATGAATGGACAAGTGACCATGGGGAGCGCTCCCGTAAGTCCCGCTAATTATTCGTCTGAGAAAAAAGGAAACTCATAACATTACAACTGACGACTGACAACTAATAGCTGACGAAGAACAGTTAGTTGTCAGTGGTTAATTGTCAGTTGTTTTTCTGTCTATGCATGGTTATATTTATGATGTCTTTTTGAATCAAAAACCTTATGAAAAGGAAATTATTCGAATTGAACATTCATTAACAGACAAAGCACTCAATGGGCCAATTGTTCGTTTGAGTTTAATAAATAATGTTGCTCATGCTGTTGAAGACTTACTTAAAAGGGGAGTTACAACAATTACAGCAATTGGATCTGACCAATTGTTTAGTAAATTATCAGATCAAATTGCAGAACAAGAAGGAATTACTATTGGTTTAATCCCATTAGGTTCACACCAACAATTAGCACAACTTTTTGGAATCCCTTCTGGGGCTGAAGCTTGCAAAACACTAGCAGCCAGACTTGTTCGACCCGTGCAATTATGCAAAATAAATAGTGCATATTTTATTCACAATGTTTCCGTTTACGACGCTCGAGCAAAAGTAACTGTCGACAAACAATTTGTCTTATCGCCAACAAGTAAAGAAGCGACTATTTCCGTTTTTAATCATATTCGAACAGACAAAGAAACGGGAGAAGACACAAAAACACTTTCAGTTGTTATTACCCCACATACAGATAAAAAAGTATTCAAAAAGTCGGAGGCATTGTCCCCGACTTCTTTATTGTCTCCTGAAGTTTTTATCTCTGAGCCACGTGGAATCCCCGTTACTGTAGATGGACAAAAAATTATTAATACACCTGTAACATTACGAGTGAGTGATAAGTCCGTACAAGTTATTATGGGAAGGACAAGAAAGCTCTAAGTCTAAATTTCTAAATCAGATTGAACAACGGCAGACGCTAATCGCGTTTGTTTTTTATTTGTTACAGGCTCTTGGGCAGCGACGGAATCATGAACAATCATTTTTTCTTGCGATAAAGAAATTACCTGTGCGCTTGCTACTAAAAAGTTTTTTTTAAATAGCGCAAGTAATGTAATTGATGGCTTAACTTGGTAATGAGTAATTACATGTGTTTCTGTATCCAAAAGAATACTTTCAACTGCACCAAGTTTTTGTCCACTTTGGGTTTGCACAAGCAGCCCATCTAATTGTTCGCCAGATAATTGCATAAGTTTTTCTCGTCTCACAATTAATTGAATGATTGCATGCTTAATTTGCTTTTATCACTTCAACTTTATCATCAATGACAGTTGAACCTGTATCTCTAAAGGCGATATATTGTTGCGCGATCATAAAGAGGGTAGAAACAAGCCAGTACAGAGATAATCCACTTGGTAATGAAAGCCCAAAAAAGACAATCATCACTGGCATAAAATACATCATTTGTTTATTCATCATTGCCATTGTGTCTTCATCTTTACTTCCATCAACCGGTGGTTTTGCTTTCGTTTTCACAAGCATTTTTGCTTGCCAAAACTGAGCAAGCCCAGCAAGAACAGCCAAAACAATGCTTCTTCCTGCCAAATCAATTGTCCCTAAAAACATGGTATGAATTGTTTCTGGCTTTGCAACAAAACTATAGAGAAGATCAAAATTTTCTGTATTAGAAAGTCCTTTTCTTAAAACTTGGTAGACTGCCAAAAAAATTGGGAGCTGAATTAAAACAGGAAGACATGAAGAAAGTGGATTTACTTTATTAGATTTATACAATTCCATCATTGCTTTTGCTTGCCCTTCTTTATCATCTTTATACTGGCTTTTGATTGCATTCAACTTTGGTTGCAAATCTTGCATTGATTTTTGTGCTTCAACTTGTTTTTTGTAAAAAGGGTAAAGCAAAAGTCTCATTGCCAATGTAAGTAAAATAATAACCACTCCCGCCTCCGGAATAATATTATAAAGCGCAATAAAAACATTTAAGATCGGTCGATAAAGTAAGGTAGTATAAATTCCCATAGTATGTAGAGCGTAAAGATGTAAAAGTGTAAAGGCGTAAAAAATACACCATCACGCTTTTACATATTTTAATCATTTTGTTGTTTTACAATTTTGCAATTTTGTCGTTTTTTAAACAACTTCATCAACTCCTCCTTGGCTCCAAGGATGACACTTACTTAATCGACGAAGCGTCAAAAAGGTTCCTTTTGTAATTCCTTTTTTTTCAATTGCTTGTACTGCATATTCTGAACAAGTTGGATAAAACTTGCAATACCCATTTGGATACATCGATTTGAAAATTCCATGATCAAAAGATATTGTTTTTTGATAAAGCTTGATTGTAAATAATGCTAGCCGCTTGAGTAGATATTCTATTTGAGACATATGATACTAGCTAGTAGGAAAGTAGGGGGGAGGAGTTACATCAACAATTTCTACGCCTACATATTACTCTTCTATAAGCAGCAAATTATTTATAGATCTTCGCTTTCTTTAATACATCTTTTACTGATTTTACCTTCTGGTCAAATTCTAAAGGAAGAAAATTCTTTTTTATTGTGACCGCGACATCATACCCACTAGTAAGCGTTGGAAGTTCGTCACGAATAATTGCACGCAATTGTCTTTTGGCACGATTTCTACCAACGGCTGTTTTTTCAGTTTTAACAGAAATAACAAAAGCAAATCGAAGAGGTTTATCATCTCCTGTTTTTACCATTCTTATCATTAATTCACGATTACCAAGACCTTTCCCTTTTTTATAAAGATGCTTAAAATCTCGCATTGTCCTTAGTCGATGTTTTTGACTGAGCATAGATCTCGTTTTCCGAAGAGACGGTAAGACAGAAATTAAACTAAATAAAATCGCCCCATTATAAGGGACGTCTTTATTGTACGTTTTGAATGAAAAAACAACAAATTAATGAGCTAAACGTTCTCGCCCTCTTTGACGACGTCGTTTTAACACATTTCTCCCGGTTGCAGATTTCATACGTGCACGAAATCCATGTTTCTTTTGTTGTTTTCGTTTATTTGGTTGAAATGTTCTTTTAGGCATATTTTCTAAATAAAAACCGGTACCACAGATACCGCTGAATGTGGGGGAATTGTACGAAAAGATGTGGATTTTGTCAATACGAGAGGGGACCCAATGGAAATATTGACTTTTGTGGTATTTTGTGGTATTTTTTTGCGTGGTTTGGGAAGAAAAACCTCATCTATTTTGATAAATATTTTTCCAAATAAATGAGGTTTTTCTTCCCAACACTTCTATCTGGTCTAGCTAAGCCAGGGAAACGAGTCTAACAATGACCGATCACAAATTGCGTGATCTTCAAAACCAGTTCAACATGAGTGGAGCTCCGGAGGACGAAGCAGCCCTCCTTCTCGAACGAGTTCGCATCGGAGACTTTGAGCAAGAAAAGCTCAAGTTTCTCTTTCATCTCAACTACCCCGCAGCTCGAATAGCCTTCTGTGGGCACCCTGAGCTAGAGATTAGTGAGTTCCTGCGCGAGCAAACTCAGCCAATTGAATTAACTAAGCTCAGTCGAGCCTGGTGCTTCTTTGGCACAAAAAGCGCCATCAGGGCTATCATCGCAATATTGGAATTTGCATGTAGTCCTCATGATCAACACCACAAATCTCCAGAACAAGCATCATCTCTGCTCATGAGGAGAGTGGTGAGAGAGTTTGATGCGGTTCATGGGTGCTTTGACTCGAGCAACGCGGTTTCAGATGTCATCGACTTATTTCCCACGCTAGATCCCAATAACCTTACTGCTCCATCAGAGGAGTATCGGAGAGATTCAGAGAAAACCACCGAGTACCGCGTAGCTTACATGCTTTCAGAGAGTTTGGGTTCAGCACCACCCACTCCTCCTGAGTACGAGCTGACAAGTGCTCAGAGATCCCAAGAGTTGAACTTTCAACTAAGCCTCCATCACATTCTGACAGAACATCTTTTTTTGCCTAAAGCAATAGAAGGGGTAGAGGGCTTTTATCATTACAACGAGGACGAATTCGATGATGAAGCACTCGTTTCTGAAGTAGGGTATATAGTCAGAGAGATCTGCGAAGCCCTAGAACATGACGAGTTCGTCGATCAGTCGACAAGTGAGCTGATCACGACCTTTGAATCTTTGGGCAAAGAAGCACTCATCCCCTGGGCTCTCGGTATTGGTGACCCCATCAAGGATCGAATGGAAGCCCTGAGAGAATCGGGTAACTGATTCTCGGTCAAACCGACGCCCCGCTGTGAGCCGTGTTACTACGATAAACATGGAACCCGCGGGCCTTACCTTTGTTGAGGAAAAATCCTCTATAAGGGTAAGGAAAAAAGAACGAGCCCAACCGAGGGCTTTTTCTTTTTGACCAAAAACCAAGGCTTTGATACAGTTTTCAATCCCGATCATGGGAAAACACTGGAGGAAAATGAAAGAAAGAGCTCTTTTGACATGTCTTTTGGTATGCGGTTGCACCGTAGCACCTGCCCCCCAAAAGATGAAGCCACACCCAAGGGTGATCGCCACCAGTCACACTCTTAGTGAAAGTGAACTGGATGGAACCACCTTTCAGGCAATCCTCGAATTGTCTGATAAACCGGATAAGGTCGTTTTGTCTATCAGCAGGATGTTTTATCGTAGATTCTTCGAAGAAGAAGTTGTCTACGATAGTGCCCAGCTGTTTTGGGCAGAGAATAAAGTGCGTCTCATTGCATCTCTCGACCAAAAAGGAAAACATGGACTCGACAGGTTCCCCGCGCATCTGGTTTTGTTTCATCGTCGCAAAGACAATGCCACAATGTTGCTCGGAGAATGGTGGATTTGTGGTGAGGAAGTCTTTACCACGCGCCCAGAACAAACCTATCGTCCACATCTTCCGATACAAAGCTGTGAGCGCTATATCCGCTTGCGCTAAGAGTCGCCAGAAATCCCCGCCAAGCCTAAGACTTGCGCGGGGTACATTTTTTTTCAATGTATTTTTTAAAAAACATCTTTTTACGACCTTGACCAATCAAAAAAACTCATCTAAAATTTTCGATACACAATCTATCCACAGGCAACACACAATTTGAAATTTCTTTGAGAATTCTGTGGATAAATCAATATGCTATTATAGATTGCACACGCCAATGGGCTCTAAATAAAACAAAGATAAAAGAAAAAATTAATTACGCCAAACCGTCTATGACAAATCAACAACTCTGGCAAGCCGTCCTTGGGGAATTGGAACTTTCCCTTTCTAAAGCAAACTTTACTACCTGGTTTAGAAATACAGGTATCTCCTCTTTTGAAAATGACCGAATTGTCGTTTGCGTACCAAACACTTTTACACAAAGCTGGTTAGAAAAAAAATATCATCAAGACATTTTAAAAACACTGCGCACTTTGACAGAAGACGGCGTAAAAGAAGTTTATTATAAAGTAGAAGCATTAAGAGCTCAGATGCAAGCAGCAGAAATTGAGCCAATGAGCCCAGATGAACAAGAACAAGCTCCTGCAGCCCCAACCATGCAAGCAACTGCACCTGCCTCTCGCGCGTATGTAAACGAATTTGGCATCAATGATAAATACCATTTCCAAAATTTTGTTGTAGGAAAACATAATGAATTAGCACATGCTGCAGCACAGGCGGTCGCAAAAGACCCTGGAAATGTTTACAATCCACTCTTTATTTATGGGGGCGTTGGGCTTGGTAAAACACATTTAGTCCAAGCTGTTGGTAATGCTGTTTTACAAGGAAATCCAGATGCAAAAATTATGTATGCATCTTGTGAAAAATTCACAAATGATTTTATCAACTCAATCAAACAGGGAAGAGCTAGTGAGTTTCAAGAAAAATATAGAAATATCGATGTTTTGTTAATTGATGATATTCAGTTCATCACTGGTAAAGAAGGAACACAAGAAGCTTTCTTTCACACCTTTAATGCATTACATCAAAACAATAAACAAGTCATTATTACTTCAGATAGACCACCAAAGGCAATTGCAACCCTAGAAGCTCGGTTACAGTCTAGGTTTGAATGCGGACTTATTGCCGATGTTTCTCACCCAGATGTAGAAACCAGACTCGCTATTTTAGAAACGAAATGTTCTGCAAAGAAATTTGAATTAGAAGATGATATCATGCGCTTTTTAGCAGAAAATATTCAAGAAAATGTACGTGAATTAGAGGGAGCCTTAAATAGAATTATTGCTCAACACCAATTACAAGATACAGCACCCACATTAGACTCCGTTAGAAAAATGCTTACTGGAATGAAGATTAGTGGAAGCAAAAAAGCACTTACTTCTCAACAACTCTTAGATACCGTTGCTGAATTTTACGGAATCACAATGCCAGACTTACTTGGAGCAAGCAGAAAAAAAGCCTTAGTGGTTCCAAGACAAATTGTGATGTTCCTTTTACGAGAAGAAATGCGCAAGTCTTTTCCACAAATTGGAGAAGAGCTTGGGGGCAGAGACCATACTACTGCCATGCATGCCTATGAAAAGGTCAATAGACTTCTAGGAGAGGATGAACAAATGAAGCAAGAGATAAATACGATCAAACAACAGCTATACGCTTTGGCACATGCTTAGTTAAATGCCAAAACCTAGAAAGTGAATACCAAAGACCTCGTTAACTCGAGGTTTTTGGTTATCATAAGACATTTTAGAAAGTAGGATGGTAGGGAGTAGGTGATACATGAGATGATTAGGGTTTGCTACCCTCGTACTCTTCTACTATCTAAACCAAAATTAGCCAAAAAGAAAAACTGTTTATAACTTGGGGTATCTTTCCACATTTCCACAGGGATAAACCAATGAAAAATGTGGACGAACACCCACTTTGTATAAGTGCCCCTTATCTTTGCGGATAACCTCCAATATGATACAGTGTTTACTCACACTTTTTCCCATGACATCCACAGGGAAAGAGTCTAAAATTAGCTGTAAATAAAGATTATCCCCGTTATCCTCAGCCCTTATATATTATTGTTATTTTATAAATTTTTTTTTCTTTAAATACATAACTCTTTAACTTTGAATTCAAATTAAACCAAGATCTATGAAATTAACTTGTACGCAAGAAAACTTACAAAGAGGATTATCTATTGTAAATCACTTAGCAGGAAAGAATACAACATTACCTATTTTAAATAATGTCCTTTTAAAAGCAGAAAATGGAATTTTAGAATTATCAACAACAAATTTAGAAGTTGGAGTTAAATGCCAAGTAAGAGGAAAAGTAGAAGAAGAAGGAGCATTTACTGTACAGGCTAGATTACTCTCTGACTATGTAAACCTTTTACCAGCAGAAGCAGTAAATTTAGAATTAGCAGATGCAGAAATGAAAGTAAGCTGCCAAAGTTATAAAACAAAGGTAAAAGGAATGTCTGCAGAAGATTTTCCATTGATTGCAAGTGTAGATACAAAAAAAAGCATTCAATTACCAGTAAATGACTTTAAAGAAGCCCTAAACCAAGTTATTTTTTCTGTAGCCCTAGATGAAACTCGACCAGAAATTAGCGGTGTCTTTTTTCAATTAGATAGTAAGGGGTTAATACTTGCCTCAACAGATAGCTTTAGACTCGCAGAGCGAATCCTCGTAACAAAAAACCCTAGCTCAGATGAAGATAATTTCATTGTTCCTTATCGAACATTACAAGAATTAAATCGTATTTTAGGAGAAGCAACAGGAGAAGAGCCATTAACAATTCGTTGGACAGAAAATCAAGTAGCATTTGAATTTGATGGTATTGAATTAATCTCTCGTCTTATCGAAGGACAATATCCTGATTATAAACAAATTGTGCCTACAAATTTCAAATCAGAAATTGTTGTTGATTCAAAAGAATTAGTTCAATTAGTTAAAAGCGCTTCTTTATTTTGTCGAGCTGGGATTAATGATGTTACTTTAATTGCAAAAGCAGACAAAGGTGAATTAGAAATTACCTCTTCAAATAGTCAGCTCGGAGAAAACAAAGGATCTATTGGGGCAGAAATTTCTGGTGATACTAACGAAATTGTTTTCAATTATAGATATGTTTTAGACGGATTACAGAATATGACCGGAAAAAAAGTTCGATTAAAGCTCATCGACAAACATAATCCAGGTCTCTTCCTTCCAGAGGGGGAAACAGGGTATACTTATATTATTATGCCTATTAAAAGTTAGTGGTGTGATGCGAATTTACGAATACATCCTAATTTACCAATAAGCTACAAATTAATCTGTCCCTTACATCTATGAATAATAGTGGGGACAAATTAATTTATCCTAGGCTTTCCTTCATTATCGTTGGCTTAGCCTATGAAGTGCATAATGAATTAGGGTGTTACTCTAAAGAAATTCAATATCAAAAAGCTCTTTTGAAGAAACTGAGAACAAAAAATATTAATTGTTCATATGAACAAGTGATCGGAGATTCTAGGAATAGGGTTGATATCATTATTGAAAAGAAAATTATT
>CAYGRO010000018.1:0-9417 GCA_964352335.1 uncultured Gammaproteobacteria bacterium
TCACCAATCTTATTCCTTCACCCGTTCGACATATTCACCTGTTTCAGTATTTACTTTTACAAGATCTCCTTCTTTGATGAATAGTGGAACTTGGAATTCATATCCACTTTCTAGGGTAGCTGTTTTCATTACACGGCCTTGAGCTGAATCTCCTTTTACTCCATCTGGGGCTTCTGTTACCCGTAGAGTTACTTTTGGAGGGAGGTCTAAACCAACTGGTTTTCCTTCAAAACTCATATAGAGAACATTTTCTCCTTCAGAAAGATACATTAATTGAGTTTCAATTTGATCTGTAGGCAAACCGAATTGTTCAAAACTTTCTTGGTCCATGAAGTACGCATTGTCTTCATCTTTATAAAGGTATTGTGCTTTTTGTCCGCGTTCAAGGTCTGCTTCTTCTGCCTTATCACTTCCTTGAAAGGTATTTTCAATCACAGCACCTGTAAGCAAGTTTTTCATTTTTACTCGTAAGACAGCACCTGCTCGAGCTTGTTTTGAATGTTCAGTTTTTGTAATGATATAAGGAGCATCATTCCATTTAACAACTTTCCCTAATTTGATTTCATTAAATGCTAACATATTTTTTGTTTGTAGCTCGTTGCTTGTAGCCTGTCACGATAACGCTACAGGCCACTGGCAACGAGCTCTCTATTATCGTCGTGTAAAAGGCAAAATAGCCATTGTTCTTGCTCGTTTAATTGCAACGGCAAGTTTTCGTTGATGTGTTGCACATAGACCACTTCGTCTTGTTGGGGCGATTTTTGCATATGATGACATAAATCGTCGCAATAATTGAGGATCTTTATAATCCACTTCGTCGTAGTTTTCTACGCAGAAATGACAAGACTTTGGTCTTGGTTTCGTTTTAGATTGTCGTCGGTTTCTAGCCATAGTAGTTTATAGTATAAGTTATTTCCTGATTTAGAATGGAATGTCTTCTACCCGGATTTCATCATCTGCTGGAGGTGCGGGTGGTGGGGGAGGTGGAGTTGGAGCTCCTCCAGATTGGAAATTATCACCGCCAGAACCTGTACCACCTTTGCTGTCTAACATAATCATATTATCAGCGATGATTTCTGTTCGGTATTTTTTATTTCCTTCTTGGTCATCCCATGATCGAGTTTCTAAACGACCCTCGATATAAATTTTTGAACCTTTTTTAACGTATTGACCAATAATATCGGCAAGTTTTCTCCATGCTACGATATCATGATATTCTGTTCGATCTTGTTTATTTCCAGATTGGTCTTTCCAAGAGAAGTTTGTTGCTACTGCAAAGTTGGCAACATTTGATCCGGTTGGGGTTGTACGTACTTCTGGATCACGAGTCAATCGACCAATGATCATTACTTTATTGAGATCCATATTTTTACATTTAACCTTTTTCGCCTCCATGTAAAATTTCGGCGAACCCGCCTTAACTAAAAGTAGTGGTGGCGGGGACATGTGACTTTTTGTCTGAGACGACAAGCTGTCTAGTCAATGGTCAGTGGTTAGTTGTTAAATGTTTATTTCTCGAGGTCTCCCATGATTTCGTCTAGTTTTGTTTCTAGACCCGCCATGTCTACACTTGCATCGTTTTTAGATTTTTCTTTTCCGTCTTCGGCAAGTGATTCTTTTGCTTCTTCAGCAGTAACTCCAAGTTCTTTTTCTAAATCGAAAACTGAACCCTTTGCCATTTTTTGCTTTTCTTCTTGTGTTACTTTTGCATCCACAATAGAAGGGCGTTTTTTAGCAGCAGGAGCTTCTTCTTTTTTCGTTTCTTCTTTCTTTTGAGGTTGTTCTTCTTGTCGTAAGTCACCTGCATCTTCTCCTAAAACTCCTTCTGGGAGAGGGAAGGTAATTAAGTGACGTAAAATTTCGTCTTGTACCTTTAATTTTTGGTCCAAGTCTTTTGTCTTTACTGACGCTAATTCAAAATGCGTCATTAAGTAATAACCGTAATGGTTATGTTTCACTGGATACGCTAATCGGCGTTTTCCAAAGTTCACTTCTTTCTTAATAGATCCGCCTACTCCTTCGATCAATGATTTGACCGTTTCTTGGATTTTTGGAACTTCTTGTTCCGTGTATTTATTGGGAATAAGGCAGAGGAGTTCGTACATACGTACTCGTGGCTCACGCTCAATGACCATGTCATCTGACATAGAAAAATGGTTATTCCTCCCTCATATAGCAATTTGCCTATAAGGCGAACCCGTACGCATTGCGCTGGGACCGTCGGCGAAGAATATCGATATAAATTGTTGTAAATAAGACGAGAATAGCTCTGCAAAGAAAGCTATTCAAGTGGTCAAAGATTACCAGAAAACTGGGAAAATGGCAAGGTTTATAGTAGAGTGTAGAGAGTACTTAAAATCAGCTGTTTTTCCCTCATTTATGAATTATTACGCCTTTATTCTTGGTCGAGAAACAAAGCTTTCTTTAGCAGAGATTATCCAAGTTTTGCGATCTGAAGAGAAAGAATTCACCCTTAAAACCGCTTCTGAACAAGCTGCTATTTTTGCTTGTGACCATATCGAAACAGAATATTTTGAAAAATTAGGTGGATCCATTAAATTTGCACAAGTTAAACCAATGGGAATGGATCAATTAGCTTTTTCATTAGAAAAAATGATGAAAGCAAAATTATCAGATGGTAAGCATTATTTAGGGGCCAGTGTTTATCTTGGTCATCAAGATATTTCTGTTGGAGAATTAGCTAATCGACAAGATATTATTGGGCGCAAAACATTTGCTTTAAAAAAACAGTTAAAAGAAGAAGGGCATTCTATTCGTATTGTCTCTGGAAAAGACGCTCAATTGTCTTCGGTTATTGTTCAAAAAAATCATTTGCTTTCTGAAAATGGAATGGAATTACTTGTGGTTTTAGACCGTGACCAGATTTGGGTTGGTCAAACGCAAGCTGTACAAGATTTCCAAGGATTTTCTGACCGTGATTTTGGTCGACCATTCCGTGATGATTGGTCAGGGATGCTTCCACCTAAATTAGCTCGAATCATGCTTAATCTTGCGGGCATAAAATTAGATGGGCTCACTGTTTTAGATCCTTTTTGTGGTTCAGGAACCGTTGTACAAGAAGCCGCTTTATTAGGGGCACAAAAAGTATTAGGAAGTGATCTTTCAAAAAAAGCTATTATGGATAGTGTTGGGAATACTACTTGGTTAAAACAAGAATTTAATTTACAAACCGATATCCGTTTTGAACAAGTTGATGCGGTGGAATTGTCGACATGGTTACCAGAAAACTTTATTGATATTATTGCTACTGAACCTTTTTTAGGGGATCCAGTACGAGCAAAATTATCAAAAGGAGAAATTAAAGAAAGGCAAGATGCTTTATCTCGACTTTATGATGATGCTCTTGTTCAAATGCATAATGTTTTAAAACCAGGTGGTATGTTGGTAATGATTTTCCCATTTATAGATAATTCTCGCTTACCATTACCTCGCCATCTTTGCCGATTATTCGAACAAGTGATTATCGACGAAAGCCTTGTTTCTACTCCAAGGTTGGGAATTGACTATCAGCGCCCAGGTCAAAAAGTTGGGCGTGAAATCATGGTTTTGCGCAAGAAGTAGAGGATGATATACTTATCTCAGTGCTTCCTTGTCTCAGTTTTTCTGCGTAATGGTGTTAACTGAGTCAGTGGTTAGTCGTTAATTGTTAGTTGTAAATATATGGCTGAACGTAAAACGGTTACATTATTCCTTTATTTGCCAATAGCGAAAAAAGTAATTCTTTCTCGACGTGGTAAATTAGAACGTCATGCGGGTGTTTTACAAGCATCTGTCCATGGACAAATTGAACCGGGAGAAATTTCTCAAATTGCCATGAAAAGAGAATTCGAAGAAGAATTGAAAGGTGATTTCCACCAGTTAACAAATGTCATTGACCTTGGTGATGCTGTGGTAGGGCAAGTTCATAAAGAACATACCTATTACCATGGTGCCATTTTGCCAGATGATTTTTTAGGTGATTTACAAACAACACAAGAGGTATCAGAAATTTTACTGATAGAAGAAGGTGAAGTCGGGGAAATCATCGCTTATTCAAAAGTGAAAAAAGAAGAAGGGTATGATTTTCTCTCCAATAAAGTCATGTTTGATGATGAAATTGATGTCTTGAAAAAGGTTTTTAAAGAATTTGCTTAATTTTTGCTTTCATATAGTTCAAAAAAACCCCCTATCTAGAAGGGAGTTTTTTTATTGTGACAAATCACTTGTTGACCAAAGTTGTTTTTCTTTTATCACTTGTTTAGAGCAATATTGGTAGAGGTCAATCCAGTTATTTATGGTGAGTTCTTTTATTGTCGCTTTTCCATTGAATGCGTGGTTTTTTGCTAGTCGTTTCCATTGAGGATAGGTAAGAATTGGTTCAAATGCTTTTTGTGCATTTGCCTTTTGTCTTTGAAAAAGGTATTCCACAAAATGGGTATAGTTGTTTCGTTCGCTAAACGGAATGAGCGGGGAAGCTAGTTGAGTGATTTTGAGTAAAACAACATCAACATTTGGTTGGGGAGAAAAATCATCTCGTTTAAACTGATGAATAATCTCATAGGTAAACCATGGTTTTGTTTTTACCGATAATTCATATTCATGAGCTTTTCCTAAGAATCTTTGTGCAGCTTCTTTTTGCAAAAATAAGTAAATAACTTGAGGTAGGTATTGCTGAAAAAGTAAAAATTTAATCAATTGCGAGCTGATATTAAATGGTGGGTTTGCAAAAACCAAATAGGGTGGTTGTGGTAATGGAACATCATGTAAAATGTCTCCAGCAATAATCTGAATATTGCTTTGCAAGCTCAATTCTTTTTTTAATGCCGATGCAAGGACTGTGTCTTTTTCAATTCCAATAACTTTTTGGACGCGCTTAGCTAATTCTTTTGTAATAATGCCTTTACCTGTTCCTATTTCAAGAACTGTATCTTGTTGAGAAAGTGAAGCTAGATCAAGTACTTCTTTTACTGTAGTAGCGCTATGCAAAAAATTTTGTGCATAGGCAATTTGATGAGCTCGTTTTTTTGCCGAAAACATAGAAATTTAGCTAAACAAAAAATGACAAACATCTCCGTCTCGCAAAATATATTCTTTTCCTTCCGTTCCTAGTTTTCCAGCTTCTCTTGCTCCTGCTTCTCCTTTAAATTGAACAAAATCTTCCCAAAAAATAACTTCGGCTCGAATAAATCCTTTTTCAAAATCTGTATGAATCCGGCCAGCTCCATTTGGTGCTGTTCCTCCTTTTTTAACAGTCCAAGCACGAGTTTCTTTTGGTCCACAAGTAAAAAAAGTAAGAAGGTTTAATAATTCATAGCCTGCTGTAATCAACCGGTCTAAACCAGATTCTGTTTGTCCGAGGTCAGCGAGCATTTCTTTGGCTTCATCGTCTTCTAGTTCAGATAGTTCCGATTCAATTTTTGCACTGACTTGTACAATAGGGGCATTGTCTGGAACCCAAGCAGGGCGAGTGATTTCTTTTCCTAAATTTTCTTCGCTCACATTAAAAACAAAAAGCATTGGCTTCATTGTGAGTAATCGCAAATCTTTTACAATAAGTTTTTCATCATTTGTAAGTGAAACAGAAGAGGCGAGTTTATTGTCATTTAATGCGGCTTCTATTTTTTCTAGAGCAGCTGCCATTTTCCCTTCTTCTTTATTGGCAACATTTTTAGCTGCTCGTTTTGCTGTTTGTAAACGTTTACTTACTAAAGCTAAATCAGAAAGAATCAATTCCAGATTAATAGTTGTTACATCGTTTTCTGGGTTTACTTGGCCAGATACATGCACAATATCTCCATCTTCAAAATGACGAACGACTTGAGCAATGGCATCTACATCTTTAATATTTCCTAAAAATTTATTTCCTAATCCTTCACCTTCAGATGCTCCTTTTACAAGTCCTGCAATATCTACAAATTCAATCGTTGTTGGAAGTATTTTTTCAGAAGGGTAGACAGCAGCTAATTTATCTAATCGTTCATCTGGAACTTCAACAACACCGACATTTGGGTCGATTGTACAAAAAGGATAATTACTTGCATCTACTTGTTGTTTTGTAAGTGCTTTAAACAGAGTTGATTTTCCAACATTTGGAAGACCAACAATACCAATTGAGAATGACATAAATTTCTTGCAAAAAATCTAAATACTAAATGTTTAATTCGTTTCCTTACACTATCCTTAGATAAGGGTTCTGTCAAAATAGAAGCGCCCCGCCAAGTCTGGTGTGACCCGGCGGGGCGCTATTCGTGAGGTGGGCGTCTAGGATGTGAAATCCGCGAAGACGCAGGCGAGGAAGCCATGCCAATTTTCCTGCCACTTGTGGGCGATCTTGGTTGGCAGATTGGCTTGGTTTTCCTCAGCCACCCTTCCTAATAGGTTGATCTGCATGAGTTGTTGCTCACCTCTGATGAGCTCTTGCTCGATGACCTTGTAGAACTGCTTGTCCGTGCACTTGCCGACATGCTCGATTGCCATGTCAGCAATCGTCTCGCTGATGAGCAGAACTTGTGCCATCGGCTCACAAGCTTGTGGTGGCAGGTATTGCTGATTTCTCAGCAAATAGGCGTACTCCTGATTGAACTTCTGAATCCAGGCGTGAGGGGTGTCGGGGCGATCCATCTGGTTGGCCTTTCGTAGGTTTTAACAGGCTGATTATTATAGTTGTTTTAGTGTAAAATGTCAATAAGTAAGATAACGGTTCTCTAATCGTTTTTATAGGTGTAACTAGTGAAAACCATGCTTTTTTGCTAATCTTTAACTGAATTAATCTCATGGTGTCATGAGACATGGTGCATGGTGCAGTTTGTAAACAATGTTTATCAAATTGAATCATGTATTATGCACCATGTGCCATGATAAAAAATATGAACTATTTTAAATACCTCCTTATTACGAGTGTTCTTGTTTTGGCCGGTGCAGGGTGTGGACTACAAAACCCTGAACCTGTAGAAGAGACATCAAAAGATGCTTCGTCTTCTCAAGCATTGAAAGCAGAGAATGATCGACTAAAAAAGGAAAATGATAAATTGAAAAAAGAAACAGATACAAAAGAAGTAATGGAAGAAAAGGAAAATGAATTAGACGAAAATGAGAGTGAAAAAACAGATGAGACAATGGAAGAAGAAACAACAAATCCTGATGGCAGAAAAGTCGTAGGAAAAGTAGAAATGGAAGCAGATGAAAACTCTATCATCGTACTTCTAACTGGGGATACTCCTTATACAAAAGGAAATGCTTTTATCGAATATGGTTGTGAAAGTGTTTTAGTCCCTGTAAAAGTAGAATTAGAAAAATCTCAATCTGACCTTGCGACTGCCATTGTACAATTACTCACAATTAAAAAAGCACAATTTGCAGACAAAGACTTAACAAATAGTCTATCTGGAATTGGATTAGCTTTGGCAAATGTCGCTTATGAAGAGGGGAAAAGAATTATTGAATTCGAAGGTGAGCCAAAATTAAGTGGCGTTTGTGAAGATGCTCGCATTCAAGCGCAATTAGAAGAAACAGTTAAACTTTATTCAGATAACTTTGAGTTACGATTAAATGGATCTGCCCAAGACTGGGAGGATCTCTTCAATCTTGCTGGATAATCAAACCCTTGTCGTACAAGAAAGCCGCTGATAAAACAGCGGTTTTCTTGACTATTAGTTAAAACTAATTTATAATCATTTGATCTCTAAGCTACAAAAATTTCCATTTTGGGGGAAAAATGCCTATCGTTCTCGTTACTTATGCGCAACCACTGAGCGATGACATCACTCAATCCATTCCGTGCCTCACCGAGGAGCAGGATCGACGACTTAGTCTCATGCGCCAAGTTTTTTC
Organism: uncultured Gammaproteobacteria bacterium; assembly: GCA_964352335.1. Taxonomy (GTDB): domain Bacteria; phylum Patescibacteriota; class Patescibacteriia; order VMEV01; family CAYQCH01; genus CAYGRO01. Next base: position 7,831 of record CAYGRO010000018.1, read on the forward strand.
AGAGACTGCGCCAGCTCTGATTGCCCTTCCGGGGGGGATCTCCGAAGCCAATAGGGAGATCCGTGCTGACCCGCAGGCTCAATACACCTGTTCGCTTCTGGCTATCCGCTATGCTGCGATTGAACAGTGGGTCTCTCCTTGCTTGACTGAGCAAGATTACCACAAGGACACCTTTAATTTGACACTGAGCCGCATGATGCGAATCCTTGGTCATGATCAGCTTGGTCTTGTTCTGTGTTCTCGCGACGTGGCAAGCGTCTTCCTCAAAAAAAAGGTGGAGCCTTGTGAGATGATTCGATTCAGGTCGACCATTCGACATGGCAGTGCTCGTCTTGTTTTCGACGATACGGTCAAGATGCCTTGCCCTCAGCATGACGTGGACGCTCCAACGCAAGTAGTCACTCACGAAGAGCGTGAAGCTGCACGAAAGCAAGTGGAAGCGATCATGGCGGCTAAGGCTTCGCTCGACAGTCGTCAGCCCTTGGCCTCGACGCATCCAGAAGGTGTGAACCTTGCTCAACTCACTAGCGGGATCGCTGGTCATGATCAGTCCAGAGAGTCGGCAAGTCAGTCAATTTGACGGAGAAAAAAAAGAAGCCAGCATTTGGCTGGTTCTCTGGGTCCTTTTTGGCCTAAGCATGGCTGGATTCATCTTCGTTCTCATCCGAGTTAACTTCTAGTAGGTCGAAAACCTGCTCGTCGTTTTCACTAGCCCGCAACAGCAATGTTGGCGGGCTTTCTATTTCTAGAATTATTTTTTTGCTAATCGGAGTGTGTTTTCTAATAACATGGCAACGGTAATCGGGCCAACTCCCCCCGGAACAGGGGTTAAGTAGCTCGCTTTATTTTCTACCTCTTCAGGATTGATATCTCCTATAATTTTTCCATCTACTTTATTTGTGCCAACATCGATTAAAATAACTCCTTCTTTAATCATATCGGCATGTAAAAAATTGGGACGACCAATTGCAATAATAATGATATCTGCTTCTTGTGTTATTTCTGTTAAATCATTGTCATCTGGTTGTACTGCCGTTACTTTTAGACCTTTGTCTGAAAGCAATTTGATGAGAGGTTTAGAAAAAATATCACTATTCGCAATTATCACGGCTTCTTTATTTTCTAATTCTTGGTCGGTGCTTTCAATTAGTCGTAAAATACCTAGAGAAAGACCTGGGATAAAATCGTTTTCTTCGGCAAGATAGGCCTCTAATGTTTGAGGGTGAAAACCGTCTACATCTTTATTTGGATCCATGCGGTCGATAATTTTTTGTTCATCTAAGCCTTCTGGCAAAGGAAGCTGTACTAAAATAGCATCAATCGCTTCGTCTTTATTAATAAAATCCATTGCTTGTAAGACTTCGTCTTCTGTTACATTGGCTGGCATTTCATATAAATGAAAATCAATTCCGACTTGTTTACAAGCTTTTTCTTTAAGTTTTACATAAAGATGAGAAGCTGGATCATTGCCAATAAGAAAAACAGCTAATCCAGGTGTGATACCTAAATCAACAATTTCCTTGCGTACTGCAAGTTTAATGTCTTTTGCAATTTGTTTTCCGTTGATGAGGTTCATAAGTTTCATGA
>CAYGRO010000019.1:0-8898 GCA_964352335.1 uncultured Gammaproteobacteria bacterium
AGTGATCGGAGATTCTAGGAATAGGGTTGATATCATTATTGAAAAGAAAATTATTGTTGAGCTAAAGGCAAAGAGATTTCTTGATAAAAAAGATTACTATCAAATCCAAAGATATTTACAAGTAACAAAAATAAACTTAGGATTATTGATAAATTTCCAAGACAGAAGATTAAAACCCAAAAGAATTCTAAGAATAAAAAAAGAACCATTCGCAGATTCGCATAAATTCGTAAATTAGCATCAACATTCGTATGTTAGAGAATGATTTACAAAAAATTGGAATGACAGAAAAAGAAGCCAAAGTGTATTTGGCTTCTTTAGAGTTGGGAGAATCTTCTGTTCAAAAGATTGCTCAAAAATCAAAAGTAAATAGAGCAACAACCTATGTTATTTTAGAACAACTTATGGAAAAAGGTGTTGTTTCTAGTATTGAAAAAGGCAAGAAACGGTTCTTTGTTGCAAGTGGACCCTATTCACTTAAACAAGTTATTAGACAGCAAGCAGAAGAAATTGAAAAGAAAAAACAAAAGCTAGAAAAATTGTTTCCTAAATTAAAAAAAGTTCATAACGCTTTGCCTAATCGTGCTGTGGTGAGATATTACGAAGGGAAAGAGGCCTTACAGTCTATTAGAGAATTATTTTTACAAACAAAAAGCAAAGAAATGCATGCGTTTTACTCAGAACAAGAAATAATGAATGTTTTTGATAAAGAAGATAGAATAAAATTTTCACAAAGACGAGTGGATGAAGGGATCAACTATACAGCGCTGTTTAACCCCACTAATGAGCCAGGAAATAGGCCTGCTACAAAAAAAGAATTCACTGAGCTTGTTGCCGTAGATAAAAGTAAATATCATTTTCCTTGTGATATCACTATTTTTGATGACCATGTTTCTATCTCTATTCTCTCTGGACTACCATCCGGAATATTAATTGAAAGTTCTTCAATCGCAGAAACGTTTAGATCTATCTTTAAGCTTGCTTTTGAAGCGGCTCAAGAAGAAAAAAAATAATATGACTGAAGAAGTAAAAGAAATTGCAAAAGAATTAGAAGACATTGGATTATCTGAAAAGGAAGCTAAAGTTTATTTAGCTTTGCTTGAAGTTGGGCAAGAAACGGTTCAAAATATTTCAAAAAAAGCGAATGTAAACCGTGCCACTACCTATGTCATTTTAGAATCACTACAAAAAAAGGGGATTGTTACAACTTTTGAACAAGCAAAAAAAACATTTTTCATTGCAGAAGGCCCAAGCGCACTTTACAATATTATTCGTGAACAACAAGAAGAGTTAGAAAAGAAAGATGGTGAGTTAGATGAAATGATGAATCAGCTAATGACTGTGTATAATCTACATCCTGATAAGCCAAAGATCAGCTTTTATGAAGGTAAGGAGGGGCTGAAGGAAATGATAAGGCTTAGACAAAACGACAATCCAAGCGAAGCTAGAATATTTTTACCTCACAACAAATTAAGTAATTTGTTTAATGAGGAAGAGCGTGAAGAAATGAGTAATAAACGTCTTCAAAAAAATATTTTAAACATTGTTATACGTTCTGGTGTCTCTAGGTTGGAAGTAACTGAAAAACAGTCTGCTGAACAAAGAGTTGCGCCTGAAGAGATAGATTTTTCGTCTGATATTGAAGTATGGGGAGAGAAAGTTTTAATTGCTTCATTAGAAGGGGATATTTCAGGTATTATCATCGAAAGCAAGGTTGTTGCTGAAACTTTGAAAAATATATTTGATCTTTCATTTCGTTCTTGTAAATAAAAATGAGAATGACCACCTCGCCAAGACGGCAAGGTGGTCATCAGGGGACTCCGGCTAGGTGTCCATTTTTGCCTCCACATTTCGAGAGGACTTTGGGCTCGATTTGCACTCTTACCCCTTAAAGAGAGTGCTTTCTGGCCCGGTAGGCTAGATTCGTTCGCCTACACAAAGTCGAAAGCTACAGTAGTGAATAACCGGTACAAGTCTACGAGCATTGCCTTAGGCTTAACCCTTGGTTTTTCTCGCAGTCAGTGTCAACGTTGACACTGTCCGGTTTTCCTCTTGCTGTTTTGCAGATACGGCGACTAACCAGATGCATCCAGACTTTTCGTCTCGAAGCTTGAATGACTGGTCATCATCACCAGTTGGAAGTATAGCGGAAAGCTTGTACGACCACCAGGTGAGTTTGGAGTTGTCTTTGTCAGGAACAACTCTTGCCGGTCGCCGAGCGATCCGTGGCTGCCACCCTTTGATGAGAAAACAGATCCACAACTCTCCCAAGTTCTCAGGGGAGGTTGGGACGACGAACTCTGACACCATGCTTCCATCTGGTTGTTCTACCCCACCCGAAGATGAGGACACAGCAACCTTTAGACCGTGGTCGCTTGAGGTGGTAGGGTCACAGTCACCGATCGCACGTCGCATTTCGCTTATTCGCTCGACTTGGTCGGACACGTCTTCCCTGTAATCTTCTGGGATCAAAGACTCTACAGTCCCAATCTGGATCGTTAGCAGGGAGTGCCACTTGTATGTGATGAAGCCAGGAAGAAACCTTGGCCAGTCATTGCTGCTACCTCCACGATGGGAGGTAGACGATTTTTTTTGCATCGCTTGACTCCTTTCCAAAGATAGTCTTACGCAATAAATCTAGCCTTTTTATCGAAAATTGTCAATAGCATGCTGATTTGTTTAGTGTTTTTGTAAATTGTTGATAACAGTTTTTATTGGCTAATTTTAGGTAAAAACTGTCACGCATGATATCGTGCTTGACATCAGTTGCTTGACGGTATATGATTTATCTTGTCACTAATGATGGACAAATGTGATTTCTGCGACAATAAACGTTTTGTAGCTGAAGTCACCTCTGCCTGTCAGAGGACCCATTTAACTTAGGTTGAATGGAAAAGCTTAGACGAGACCAAAAAAACCCCCTATGGGGTTTTTTTGGTTATAAAAAAAATATTGGGATGATATTTTTATCAAGACAATGAATAATCATATGGTACTATGATAACGACAGTTGTTTAGAAAAGAAAAAGGGCAAATTATTTTATTTGACCTAGGCTGAATGAATAAAGAGCTGATTATTAATTACTATTAAGATATGGACACAACAGACAATTATTTTTCTGATTTTGGTGTTTCACCTCTTTTGGAAAGTATTTATTTCTACCTATTTAAAAATGGTGCATCAAAAAATGAAACTATAGTTTCAGACTTAAAACTCTCACAGCTTCTTTTTATTACTTCGATTGAAGAATTATTAACAAAAGACCTTGTTTATTTTGTACAAAAAAATAATGAACAATACTTTGTTGCAAGATCATTTAGTCAGGTAATTGAAATATTTAACAAACAAAAAGAAAATGTGAATAATGCGTACAAAAAAATAGTTGAGAAAAAAGCAATTATACTCGGAAAACAAAAGAGCGGGGTTCCCAAGATTAGGCTTTATGAAGGCAAAAATGCCTTAAAAAGCATGATTGATAGTGAGTTTTTCACTATGAAATCAAAAGTAGCTTATTCAATTTATCCATATAAAGAAGTAAAAAACTTATTTTCAAACGAAGAAAAGGAAATCTTTAGACAAAAAAGAATTTCTCAAAAGATTCATTTAAAAGTTATACGAACCCTAGAAGAAGCTGATCCATCTGTCGCAGGTTTATCAGAACAAAAAATAATCGATCATGCCCAGTACCCGATAAGTGCAGAAATTGATGTTTCAGAAGATCGAATTATTATTGCTGATCTGAAGGATACTTATACTGGCATAGTGATTGAAAACAAAGCAATTGCAAAAACATTCAACTCATTGTTTTCACTGTTGTGGGAAAAGCTAGAATAGTTCTCTGCTTAAATACTCTGATTAGTGTGCGATAACCCAATCCAAAAAAGAGCCCATCGGGCTCTTTTAAACTACTCTTCTTCCTCTTCTTTCGGTGGTTCCTTTATCAATGCTTGTATGCTTGGGGTGGTAAAGACTCCGGAGTTTTCTATGCTTACTTTGGCATAGAGTTTGTAATTTCCAGGCTCACTAGGGTTCCACAAAATTTCTAGGGTTCCATTGTCTGGGGCAATTAATGCTTGTACGATTTCGCTTGTGCCAACTTTTTCTGCAAAAAAAGTGAGTTGGCTAATTGTTTCTGGCGAATCAATATTCATTTGTAAAGCAATAGATGAGCCTAATTCAAACTCAGTTGCATTTTCTGGGCTTAACCATTGTACTTTTACATACGATTCAGTCGATTGTAATTCAATTCGCACACTTGTTTCAGCTGAATTGTCGATATCATCATAAGCAATTGCCTTGAGAGTATAAAACCCATTTGGGAAAGATTTTAAACTGCCAGTAAAGTTATATGGGGCACTTGCTGAGGTTCCAATAAAGATATTGTCTAAGTAGTACTCTACTCGAGAGATCCCTCTATTGGCAGATGCATTTACTGTTACTGTAATAGAGCGCGTTTGTAATTCTTGGTTATTAAGTGGTGACTCAATAGCAATAGATGGTCGGTTTGATGGAATATGTAGATCATCTTCTTCTGTTGGGGGAAGACCATATTCAACGGTAATACCCTGTGGGATTCCACGATCTTCTGAGTCATCAAAAATAGGTTCGCCACTATCAATTTTTCTTTGGACCCAGCCTTGTACAGCTTCTTCCCATTTTGAATATTGTGGGTCATTTGGTGGTACAGGAATAGGGCCATTTGGATTACTTTTATCGATATAGTGCAAGATGCTATGAGCTTCTATATAAAGTCGGTCTTCTTTAAAGCTTGCTGGCGTTAAGCTTGTCGCTAGTTTTTCACTCGCTCGGTCAATGCTTACTTGAGTAAATCCAAATCCTTGTCCAGAGAGCACTGCTTTTTCTGGTGCTGGTAATTTTGCAGGAGCAAAGGATTCTACCGGTGTTCCTTCTAATGCCTTAAGCATGAATGCTTGCCAAATTGGTGCGGCAATAAGACTTCCTCCTGCTCCTCTATTCATTTCAGAGAAATCATTATTTCCTCCCCATACCCCCGTGGCAAGGCTTGGGGTATATCCCATTGTCCAGGCATCACGGTAGTCATTAGTTGTTCCAGTTTTGGCGGCAACCGGTCTTCCCCCCAATTGAAGCGCGCTACCAAGACCAAAAACATAAGCTCGGGCTCCATTATCAGAAAGAACATTGGTTGTAATTTTTGCAATATTTTCGTCAATAGCTCTTCTGGCCTTGCTTTCGAAGGTATCAAGAATTTCACCTTCATTTGTGGCAACTTCTAAAATAGCGAGAGGTTTGTGGTATTCACCATTAGCCGCGAGTGTAGCATAGGCTGCAGTATGTTCTAATAATGTAACTTCCGCTCCACCAAGAACAACCGATAATCCAAATCGACTACGGTCTTCAAAGGTTGAATAACCAAGTTCTTCTGCAAAGTCTAAGAAATTATTTACACCGACAAGATACAGAACTTTAACGGCTGGAATATTTAATGAACCTTGTAATGCTTTTCGTAAAGAAACAGGGCCACGTTCAGAAAGATCATAGTTTTTTGGTTCATAAACATTTCCTGTTGCAGGGAATTTTGTGACAACGTCAAAAACCATGGTTGAAGGGCTATATCCTCTCGCCCAGGCTAATGTATAAACAATTGGTTTCATCGATGAACCTGGTTGTCTTGGTCTTGTGACCACATTTACTTGTCCGTCGATTTCATCATCAAAGTAATCTACAGACCCAACCATGGCCAATATTTCTCCTGTTTTTGGGTCTAAAGAAACGAGAGCATTATTCGTTGCACCATTATTGAGATTGGCTTCATGTTTTTCAGTAATCACCTCTTCGGCAATGACTTGTTTTTCTAAATCGAGTGTTGTTTTGACGACTAGCCCGCCTTGGTTTACTAAATGCTCACCGTATTTTTCCACTAATTCTTCTCTTACATGAAAGACAAAATGTGGGGCTGTGATATCTTCTTTTTTTGCTTTAAATTCAAGCTCTTGTTCTTTTGCTTGGTCACGTTCTTGTTCGGTAATAAATCCTTGTTCTTCCATTAAATCGAGTGTGACATCTTTTCTTGCCAAAAGTGCGTCTAAATTATTTCCATAAGGAGAATAAAATGTAGGTCGCTGAATAATTGCCGCAAGTAATGCCGCTTCTCCAATAGAAACATCCTTTGCTGATTTATCAAAGTAATAATTCGCGGCAGACTCAACTCCATACGCTGTAGACCCATAAGGAATTTCATTTAAATAAAGTTGGAGGATTTGATCTTTGTCGAATTTTCTTTCGATTTGAAATACGAGAATAAACTCTTTCAGTTTTCGGCTAACCGTTCTTTCTGGAGTAAGAATCGCGTTTTTTACTAATTGTGAAGTTAAGGTAGACGCTCCTGGCCCTCTAGAACCTGTAAGGTTTTTGAAAACGGCAAGCGCTAAACGTTGGTAATTAAATCCAGAATGTTCATAAAATGTTTTATCTTCTAGAGCAATTACAGCTTGGGCGACATAATCTGGAACGGCTTCTAATTCGATAATGGTTCTTTTTTGGTCGCCAGAAATTTCGTAAAGAAGTGTTTCTCCGGTACGGTCATAAATTTTTGTGCTTTGTGCAACTTGTCGGTCAATCAACTTATTTGGATCTGGTAAGTCTCGGCTATAAACTCCAACAACAATTAGTCCAATAAGACCAAGTGCCGCCATACCAATTCCGCCCCAAAGAAGTGCTACTTTTGTAAAACCTTTCCAGCCATTACCTCCAGAAGCAATACGAAAAGCGATTTGAAAGGGTCGCTTGATAATACGTACTAAAATAAGAAAAAAACGAGCAAGTGTTCCTCGATTTTTTGGGTGTCGTCTTCTGTGAGTTGGTTTTATGCGTTTATGGTCCATAGATAAAATGGGTTATGTGAGATGGGTTATGAGTTGAATCATCTAACTCGTAACCTATTACCATAACGACCTTCTTATTACCACAAATCAGCTATTTTTTCAATCCACTTCTATAATAAGTTGCCGCATCTTCTGGGGCGATCGCATTGATAATAAGCCCTGAACCAATTTCTACACCAGCCCAAATATTTCCACGCGGAGTAACTTTTAAATACATATGTTGGTCTTTATCGTGAATGACTTGGTGAAAGTAGTAATTATACGGCAAATGTAAATCTCCAATTTTTTTCAGGAGATGTTTTAGAATTTTTGCCATGCTATATCTTTCTTGGCTGGTTAATTCAGTAATATTATCTCTTTGTTGTAATGGCATAATCCACACTTCGTAATTGTGAAACGAAGCATAAGGAGTGAAAGCAATGACATGCTCGTCTTGATAAACAAAACGACGTGATTTTGATTCTTTCGCGATAATATCTAACCAAATAGAGCGACCATGTTCTAATTTATAGGCCAGGGCTTTTTGGCTTTTATCAAAAAGATGTGGCGGTAAAAAAGAAGTCGCAAAAATTTGTGAATGAGCATGTTGTAAGCTGGCTCCTGCCTTACCCCCATTATTTTTAAACGTAAGGATGTACTCAATCTTACTGTTTTTTGTTAATTCCCTTGTTCTATGGGCATAAGCTTCGAATACCTTGGTGATATGGTCAATAGATAAATCATCCAATTCCACAATATGATTAGGTGTTTCAACGACAACTTCTTGTTGCCCATAGGCCTTTGGATTATCTACTGAGATGGCAGGGAAGTCATTTTGGATAACTTTTACATACCAGTCTTTTTTGGGTCCAAGAGTTAATAAAGCATGTTTTTTATTTAATTGGGTAGGACAAAAGACGCAACTTTTTGTTGGTTTTGTATGTAAAACCTCTGGTCGTTCAATATCATGTGGTCGATGCCCGCGTTTTGGAGCAATAATGACATAACGATCTTGTAAATAATCTTTTCGAATTTCTGAACGCATGTTGTTTTTAAAAAGGTTTTTATAAATTTATTATAGCATGGAAATGTGAACCCCTGCCTGCCGGCAGGCAGGTTCCTCCCCGTAAAACGGGGCAAGCGTCCAATCCGCTATGCGTATTGAACATTTCCCTCCTCCTTCGGCTAAGCTCAGGACAGGGTTTTTCAGGAGATGGGAAAAGTAGTTATTAAACTCTCTCCCTAACGTAAGGCAGGGGGAGATGTCTGATGAGTGATAACGAATACAGACAGAGGGGGCATAAAAAAGAAGAAGCCGACCACTCGCGAGGTTGCGAATGATCGGCTTCATGTAGAGCGCGACCGGGGGGGCCCTACTCCACGACGTCGGAGGCTTTGTAGAACATGGTCGACGTGCGGTTGTCTACCGGGGCGGCTCCTGGAGCGAACCCCGTTGGGAAGTTCAAGATCGCGACCCCGTCCTCGGTGAAGTCCACCTCGGGGGGGGCGAAGAAGTAGAGCTCGCCCTTGTCGAGGTCCTTGCTCAGGCTTTCGACCTCTCGATGGTGGACGACGTCGAAGCGCAGCTTGTTAAGCACGCGCGCGTCGAGTCCTGCCTCGGCGATAGCCTGGTAGTCGAGGCGGTAGTGGTGGCTCAACTTTCCTTCGGCGTCCGTTGGTACCTCGGTGAACTGTGGCATATAGATCCATAGCCTGTTGAGGTTGGTGGGGAGCTTGCCGTCGACGAGCAAGTGCTCGCGACGCAAGACCTCCTCCGGCTTGTGCCGACGGACGTCCTTGAGCAGGGGCGAGAGTGCCACGCTGCCGTTGGAGTTGGGGGCCGTCTCCTCGCCTTGGGTCTTACGACTGGGGCTGGTGTGCTTGTCCACGTCGAGACCGGGCGGGGGCTGGAGGGCAGGAGCCGAGGTGACCGCTGCGACGCCCATGATCTTCATGTAGACGCCAGGGAAGTACTTCAGCACTCCGATCGCGAGGACCCCGCCGATGACGAGCACCAGCAGGAACAACAGGAACTTTTTGAGCTTGGACATGGAG
>CAYGRO010000020.1:0-4885 GCA_964352335.1 uncultured Gammaproteobacteria bacterium
CTATTTACCACCTTCTCTTTAACATAAGCAATAAATTCTTCTTTTGAATACTCAATAGTATCTCTTTGCCCACGTTGTCGAACAGCAAGTTTTCCAGATTCTTTTTCTTGGTCCCCGATAACAAGAATATAAGGAACTTTCATTTTTTCTGCTTCTCGAATTTTTTTCCCTACCGTATTATCAGATATTTCTACCTCTGCGCGTACTCCAGCTAATTCGAATTCTTGTGCGAGACCTTGAACAAATTCATTATGCTTTTCACTTACCGCTAAAAAGCGTACTTGCTCAGGAGCTAACCAAGTTGGAAAAGCCCCACCAAAATGTTCAATCATCACCGACATAAATCGCTCTACAGAACCTAATACCGCTCTGTGAATCATCACTGGTTGCTGGTCATTCCCTTCTTCATCTACATATTTAAGCTCAAATCGAGCTGGCTGAACAAAGTCTAATTGAATGGTGGCTAATTGCCATTCTCGTCCAATAGCGTCTGTAGAAATAAAATCGATTTTTGGCCCATAAAAAGCCGCTTCTCCAGGACCATCAATAATTTCATAGTCCATATTTTCTAATAATTCTTTCAACATTCCTTCTGCTTTATCCCAAAGTTCTGGTTCTCCTAAATATTTTTCTGGTGTCGACATTTCTCGACGAGAGAACCGCGCCTTTAATGGCATACCAAATGGTTTATAGAATTTGTCGATAATATCATGAATTTTATTACATTCTTCTTTTACTTGGTCTAGTCGACAAAAAACATGCGCATCATCTTGTGTAATAGAACGTACACGTGAAAGTCCTTGTAATTGACCTGTATTTTCATCTCGATAAACGGCCGTTACTTCACTATAACGAATAGGTAAATCTCGATAACTTCTTGGTTTAGAAGCATAAATTTGAGTATGATGCGGACAATTCATTGGCTTCATAATAAAAGCATCTTCAGTCATTTTGCTTTTGATATGAAAAATATCATCAGCAAATTTATCATAATGCCCAGATGTTTTATAAAGATCAGATTTTGCAATATGAGGGATACGTACTTTTTTATAGCCATGCGGTTTCATCAATTCCCAAACAAAGTTTTCTACTTCTTCTCGAATAACACTTCCTCGAGGAGTAAATAATGGAAGTCCAGGGCCAACCAGCTCGGAAAAAGCGAAAAGGTCTAGCTCTTTTCCTAGTTTTCGATGATCTCGTTTTTTTGCTTCTTCTAACATTGTTAAATAAGCAGCCAATTCTTCTTTTGTATTGAACGCTAATCCATAAATCCGTTGAAGCATTTGATTTCTTTCATCTCCACGCCAATAGGCACCTGCAACTTTTTGTAATTTAAAAGCACCAACTTGCCCAGTAGATTCTGTATGTCCACCTTTACATAAATCAGTGAAATCTCCATGTGAATAAAAGGTGATTTCTCCATCATTCAATTCATTGAGAATTTCTACTTTATACGATTGGTTTAAATCATCAAAATACTTAATCGCCTCTTCTTTACTTACTTCTTTTCCTTCAAAAGGTAAGTCTTGATTAACCACTTTTCTCATTTGTTTTTCAATTTCTTTAAAATCGTCTGGTGAAAAAACATGATCAGATTCGACATCATAATAAAAACCATTATCTACCGAAGGACCAATGGCTAACTTTGTATTAGGATACATTTCCATAACCACACCAGCAAAAATATGTGCCAAAGAATGACGCATTTTTTCTAAGTCCGACATATCTGATGCTTTGATTTCTCCAAATTGTTTCATATCGTTCATCTTGTCATTTCGACCGTAAGTGGAGAAATCTACCAACATTATACTGGAAGACCTCTCGGCTCCGCTCGAGGTGACAAAGTAAAATTAAAAACCTCATCTCATAAATCAATAAAAACATGATTCATGGGACGAGGTTTATACAAACTCCGCGGTTCCACCCAATTTCCGCGTGGCCGAGGTGACGAGGCTTATACGCGGCGCTTTCAACTTGTTTCAATCTCTAAAAGGAGTACAAAAAGGTCTTATTCAAAAGGCTTACAGTCTACGGCCTTTATTCCCAGGGAAAAAGAGGATCTTATTGCTTAGCTTTCTTCATCGATTGAGTGTCTGTATAGTACTTGCGAATAATTGTACTGTCAATCTAGAGGAGAGAATACTTCTCTTCTCTAGGCTGTCACCGTATCTTACCTTTGCAGGTTCGACACAGTGAGCTTTCCTGTCTCATGCGCGTTCCTTATGAGCTTGCAAAGGTTGATCTTCAACCTCAGCTCCCTCTTCATGTATCTCCCCTCTCTCTCTTAGTCGTGCGACATACTCCTCTTGCTCTCCCCACTTCTCCGATGCCTGATCCTCTTTGTAGGCACAGAATATTGAAAGGACTGAAAGCGATGCCAAGACAAGCATCACTACCACACTAGCGATTTGAACTTGAGTCGAGTCTATCACAACCCCGAGAATGAGTAGTGTCACACTCAATAGCCCGAAGCATATGCTAGCCCCCCTGCTCCGCAAAGTGCGCTTTTCCCAACAGGCCAAACAAGCATTGATCTTTTTCCAATCATCAAGCGCAGCCACTAGCTCTTCATCACCTTGTCGTGAGGTAACTAGTAAGGCGCTTTTGTGGGCAGGTTCGCACCTATGCTCGTAGAAGCAGTCTTTGCAAAACTGCTTATCGCAGAGCTCACATGATGTAGAACTAAAGCGAAGCTGGCTTGAGCAATTCGAACATCCCTTAGGACGTAGTAGCTTGCTCTTTTCTTGGCAGTTATGCAAATCCGAGCACTGCAGGTGAAACACCAGAGGACATTCCATACAGCTAATTACTGTTGTAATAACCTCATCCTTGTTGAACTTACCACCACAGACGCCACAGATCGGAACTCCAGCTCCACAAGCCCCACAACCTTGATGCTCTTCCCAACAATCGCGATGACTTACCGCAAAGCACTGATCGCAAAGCTGAGCTTCACCCTCGCCCTTCACCACTTCGACGTGGCAATAGGGACAACGATGCCCCACCACATGAATCTTCCCATCTCCCTTGGAAGAAGGAAGAATTTCTTGGCCGTCAGTCGGGATATCTATCCCATCATTATCCAAATACATTGCCCCCCCTTTGCTTACTCAAAAACGAGATAGCGATTGGTAAACGGAATGCAAAAGACGAATCGATACTCGATCTCATTCCGCTCAGGAAAATTAATCCTAAGACCATACTTCCCCCACCAGAGCTTTGCACTAGTAAACAATGAACGTTTATTCTTCATAGCAAACTCCTTTACAAAGAACAGTTCTTGCCACCCAAACGATTTGGGTAACTAGGACTATTGCCATGTTGGTCGTTTACACAACACCACGGCGAGTCAAAAAAGGCATGTCTACGCCTTCTCGAAGACAATTACACTGGGATCAAATTCATCATCACCCACTGCGTCTTCAGCTTCTTCATCCGAATCTTCCGAGTTGAACTCTTCTTGATCTTCAGCTCGCCACTCAGAAGTTAGAGCAACTAATTGCTCTTCTAGCTTCAAAATTTGTTTTCCCTTAGTGATTTTGCGCACTTCAAGAAAAAGTCTGACTGCGGCAAGCCAGAAAGAAAGCGAAACTGTTGCTGTAATCACCAATGGTACCCAGCCAACGATCTCTAGCTGAATACCAAACAGAGAGTAAACGTACGCATTTACAGCACCCATAATGGCAAATAGCACACTCTGCACCACAAGAGCCATTGCATCTAACTTTGCTTGTGCTAGTTTGTTTTGTGCAATTTGAACTCGTTGAGGAGTTTTCGAATGCACTGTCATACACAGATAGCATTTATCAAAAGCCTCGTAATAACAACTAGTATGCATTACCGCATGACACTCGAAACACTGTGGCCCCCCATTCCACGAAACCTCCTCAAGACAGTACGGACATTTGGGAAGTTTTAACTGTACTCTCATGACAAGCCTTTCAGAAAAGACCTCTGTTGCAGCAACGACGCACAATCATGTAATTGGCGTAGAGCCGAGCTCGACCTGTTCCGCAAGTGGGAAGGACAAGAGGAAGCGGCCTAACAGAAGCTAACGTCCTCATCTGCTCGAGGAGCTTCTCGAGGTGATCGTTTTTCTTTTCTTCCGAACCAGCCTGTTCGGACAACGTTTCAGGATTAGTCATCCTGCCTCCTTTGAGTGAAAACCTCACAATGATTTGCGAGGACTTCACAGTATCAATATTTTATGAATCTGTAAATTTAAACAAAAACCCTCCCTAGGAAAGTGAGCCTGCCTGCCGGCAGGCAGGCAGGGATTCATGTCATCAATACCCAGGCTTCAGATTTTGAAAACGATCATCATTGGCAAGCATAAGTAGAAAAACCTTATTACATTCGCCTATTTCATCTCCTTTCAAAGACAATTCTCATCACCTAAGCTATGTAACTTAGAGTATAAGGATTGCCGCCGGCACTCGTAAGAGTTACGGCGTTGATGCTAGAGAAACCTTTTCATCTTTGTGAAAAGAGAGGAGGTTATTAGCAGAAGTCCTAGCCAGTCATTACCTGTAGCGCCCTCGATAGAGACGACTACCCAAAACTAGTCCAGGCATGTTAGAAGCAGAACGCCTGCGAAAGCGGCCGCTCATACAACCTGGTATATTGCCTTCGACCAAGGACGAGAGGAATCGCAACTCCTCAATTGCCTTCAATTCTTGGTCAGAAAGCCTCAGTTTGTTCTTGTGATTTGCCATAGCCCCTCTGTGTTTCTCACACGATTCATGACCTAAACAACTTAGATAATGAACAAATACAGTAGCAATTTATTGGCCAAATGTAAACAAAAAACCCTCTCTTGAAAAGAGAGGGAAATCTTCAATCCGCAAAGCAGGTTGGACGCTTGCCCCGTTATACGGGGAGGGAG
>CAYGRO010000021.1:0-4365 GCA_964352335.1 uncultured Gammaproteobacteria bacterium
CTTCCTTCTCCAGCCCAGTTGGGGTCGCCGGTCTCTTTGCGCTTGCTCTTGATGATGCGGACCATGATCCCGTTGAGCTCCTTGTTGCTGACGAAATCCTCTCCCGTCAACATCAGCTTTTCCCCCTCGATTTTCACAAACTCTCCTTGGACTTTTTAAGGAAGTCTAACAGTTCTAGGACCACCCCAGTTCTGTCTTCCTTTTCTCTTGTCCTCGTCATTGATTTGCACCAGCAATGACGAATACAAGAAATGTTTCTCGACGCGGACTCCGGTTAAAGGGAGTCCGCGCCGATGTTGTTGTGCTCGCTCGCCTACTTGGCGTTGAACCTGGAGACCTTCCCAGACTCAGTCCAGGCGATCCACTCGGAGATTTTCTTTGCAGAAGCAAAGACGACCTCTTTCCAAGTGATACCAGGTACGCGATAAATCCCGCCCACCTGAAGACTGAACCGCTCGCTCTTCTTGATCCACTCCTCCTGGTAGTCACTGATCGCGTGAAAGAGGCGACCGCAGTCTCCAGTGTCGCAGTTCTTCGAAAGAGGGTGGCAGTACTCGACGAACTCGTCGTGAGTCACATCGAATACCTCAACTCCCTCTTTTCGCAGCGTATCTGAGTAGATCTGCTTCTCGAGCGCATAGTAGTGGACGATGCCATAGACATGAACACCACTGCTGACCGAACTCGGAATACACGGACAGATCTCGGTTGGTAGAACGACCTTGTTGGTCCGCCTACTTCGATGCCTTCGTGGACGTTGGCTTTCGTCCTTCTTTATCCTCATATCAAACTCCCCCGGCATTGTAAGGAGGTCAAACAGTTCTGGGACCACCCCAGTTCTGTCCCCCTTTTCTCTTGCCCTCATTATTGATGACGAGTGGTCAATAATAAAGGCAAAAGTAGGAGTTTGACTTCTTCTGTTTTTAACAAAATTTAGTAGTTTTGTCAAGTGTTTTCAGCTTTTTCTATTTTACTCTGATTTATAAAGATCAACAAATCTTTTCATCATTTGCATAGGAATAGTAATATTTTCTGCTCGGGCCATTGTTTGTAATGTTTCAACTTCGGAAGGATCAAAGTAACCAGCATCTTTATATACATCAATTCGCACCATCATATTCTCAACATCTAGTTCTGGGTGAAATTGCACCCCATAGATATTCTTTTTAATCCGATACATATGATTTGGACATCGGTTAGAGCTTGCAAGTAATTCAGCTCCCACCGGTAATTTTGTACAAGATTCTTTATGACCAACAAAGGCTCTAAATGTTTGAGGTAGATCTTTCGTCATCGGATCCTCTTTTGCTTTTTCAGTTAAAGTGATGTCTACGGCACAAACATCTTCTGCATATTCTTTCCTTTTTTCTACTTGACCACCTAAAAATTTGGCTCCTGCACCAAATCCATAGCAAGCCCCTAAGTACGGAAAATCTAATTCATAAATTCGTTGCAATAGTCCTGCCAATTCGTTTTCTACTCGTATCTGATTATCATCTTTTTCTTTATCACTTACACAATACGGACCACCTCCAACAATGACCGCTGAATAGTCCTCTAGATTTAACCCTGCAAAAGATTTTTCCGTCATTTCTATTCGGACAGTATCTTTAGGATCTAATCCTCCATATTTACAAAAAGCCTGGTATTCAAAATCACCAGCTCGATCGGGCCTTAGTTGAAGGATGAGGAATGGTTTCATAGATTAGGTTCAAGGTTAAAAATTGAAGGTTGTGGGTTATGAGTTGTGGGAAGTACTATACAAATACCCCACCCCAGCCCTCCCCTTCACAAAGGGAGGGAGGAATTTTTTGAAAGATTGTACTTCCCCCTCCCATTCGGCTCGAGCTCATGGCCGAGAGCTAATGTAGGAGGGGGTTAGGGGGTGGTATTAATACTCCAACCCAGGGTAAAGAGGGTATTTATCTGTTAATTCTTTTACTGTTGCTCGTACTTCGTTTAGTGCCGATTCATTATTACGTTCTTTAATCGTTTTTCCAAGAAGGTTTCCTACGAGTTTAAAGTCGCTTTCTGTAAACCCACGTGTTGTCATGGCTGGGGTTCCGACACGGATTCCAGATGGGTCAAATGGGGAGCGGGTGTCGTCTGGGATCATGTTTTTATTTAAGGTGATATGCACAGAGTCGAATAATTTTTGTGCTTCTTTTCCTGCAATTCCTAGTGGAGTGATATCAGCAAGAATTAAATGGTTTTCTGTTTTCCCAAAACAAATTTCAAATCCTTCTTCTACCATTCCTTCAAAAAGGCTTTGAGCATTTGCCTTAATCGCTTTGGCATATTCTTTAAATTCAGGTTGCAAAGCTTCTCCAAAAGCTACAGCTTTTGCTGCGATATTATGTTGGTGAGGCCCTCCTTGAAGTCCAGGGAAAACAGATTTGTCGATCTTTTGAGCATGTTCTTCTTTACACAAAATTAATCCTCCACGAGGGCCACGTAGTGTTTTGTGCGTTGTTGTCATGACAACATCAAAGTAAGGCGTTGGGTTATTCATCACACCAGCAGCAACAAGTCCTCCAATATGAGAAATATCTGCCATGGTTAAGGCTCCAACTTCGTCGGCAATTTGTTTTACCGCTTCAAAGTCGATTTCTCGAGAATAGGCAGAGTAGCCAACCAGAATCATTTTTGGTTGATGTTCTTTGGCCATGGCTCGAAGATTATCTAAATCGATTAAACCATCTGCATCTGTTTTATAACGAATAAAGTTAAAGACTTTCGCCATATGGGTCACAGGATGCCCATGTGTTAAATGTCCTCCATGTGAAAGGTCCATTCCCAAAATTGTATCTCCAGGTTCGAGCAATCCAAAATAGACAGCCACATTTGCTGGGGCACCAGAAAGTGGTTGTACATTGGCATGTTCGGCATTAAACAGTTTTTTGGCGCGGTCGATAGCAAGCTGTTCAACTTGATCTACATATTCCGTTCCACCGTAATATCGTTTCCCTGGGTAGCCTTCGGCATATTTATTGGTAAAAACACTTCCCAAAGCTTCTAGGACAGCAGGGGAAACAAAATTTTCAGAAGGAATAAGTTCTAGTCCATGACGTTGTCGTTCTAATTCTTGTTTAATCGATTCATGGATTTGTGGTTCTTGGTTTTGAAGGTTGGTAAGCATAGGAGAGGTGGGTTATGAGTTGTGAGTTAAAGGTTGCAGGTTTGAATAATTTGTAGATTCGTTCTGATTCGTAGATTCGAATCATGCAAAATAAAAATCACGATAAAAATAGATCCAAAAGAGCGGATGCAGGTTTATCGTGACTTTAGTTATTTTCGAGCGATTTGTAAATCATATATGTATATTAAAACAGTAAATGTGAAAAACTGCAAAATTTCAATGCGAAAATAATATAAAAACTAAATTACTTGCTAACTTGGGTGGATTTGGTATAACAATGGTAAATGGAGGTGTCATGGCAGTACATGGTGAGCCGATTGGGCATATGCTCGACGATATGGCCTTTTTGAGTGCAATTGCTCTGGGGGCCAATAGCTTGATCCAACCTTGGTTGGTCGGGCTGCCTGTTGAGTGGGCGGTAGCGATATTCGTTGTCGCTGCAATCCTCTTCTGCGTCGGGCTGAAGATCAACACAAAACCAAGCTTCTGGGCTTGGCTTACGTGGCAGTCTCCAAAGAACACGGGAGGGCACCACTAGGAGGAGAGAGGCACTTTGAGCGCAAGCTTGGGGTGTCTCTTTTCATTTGGGGGTTTTTCTGATATAGTATGGTGTTCCTCTCGAAGGGGCAGAAAGTAGACTTCATGTTTCGTTTCATTTTGTTTGTGTCTTTGTTTTGTTTCGCTGGCTGCCAAATTCGCATTGGTGGCGAATCTGAGCGGCTTGAGGTAAGTGAAGACCTCCAGCTAATCACCGCATCTAAGGCTCAGTTGACGGTGTTCGCCTCAGGCCCACTAGAAAGAGGGCTTGTTTACTTGACTTCCTCTCAGCTCGATTACTTTGGACAGCAAAAAAATCCTCCAAAGATACAAAAGCTGATCCTTCCATTGGAGGCAAATAGGATGACCGTATGCACGGTTGACCTTGTTCAGCCAGTTTCCACGATCGTTCTCTACGTTCGAGGGCCAGATTCATACGGCTGGAGCGCCTACAAGATCAAAGAGGGGAAAGTAGTTGCTCACATCAACAGGGCCTTCAACCGCTAGTTTTCGGCAGTCGATGTCGAGAAGGGGGAGATATGAACAAAGTTAGAGGCATTTTGAGCGCGAGCTTGGAGTGTCTCTTTTCATTTGGGGGTTTGAATTTTATCCCCCCACCAGACCTCCCCCTTTGCAAGGGGAGGGAAAGTGTTGATCAACAAGGTTCTCCTCCCCTTGCAAAGGGGGAG
>CAYGRO010000022.1:0-3180 GCA_964352335.1 uncultured Gammaproteobacteria bacterium
ACTGGCATATTTTGTATCTTGCTCTCTTGCCGCAGCGCAGACTTCATCGTAAGAGCCATGTCATGATAAAACACACTCCTTCTAAAGGCCCCGCCAGAGATGCACGCAAAGCCGGGCATTTTGGTAAGAAGGCCCCCCGTGATCCCGGCTCCACTGAAAATGCCGCCGGCCAAAAATCAAACCGTGGAAAAGAGGCCCGAAAAGGTGGCCCGAAGGTTCCTGGCGGCAATCGCTATTGGCTGACGGGAACCCATCCCGTTCTGGCGGCTTTGGCTAATCCAGAGCGCCGGATCAATCGTCTGCTGGCGACAAAAAACGCTTTGGAGGTGATCCAGCAGGCCGCAGAACAGCGGGGCATCACGCCGGAAGTGGTGGACCGCAACGAGATTGAACGCCTGACTGGCCCGGATGAGGTTCATCAGGGCCTCGCCCTGGATGTCTTTCCGCTGGAGCCCCTGGCGTTGACAGACCTTCCCGATGCGCAACAGGGCCACCCCATCCTGGTCCTGGATCAGGTGACCGATCCCCGCAATGTTGGCGCAATCTTAAGATCTGCCGCTGTTTTCTGGGCCGCAGCGGTCATTGTCCAGGATCGGCATGCCCCGCCGGAAACTGCCGTACTGGCAAAGGCGGCCTCTGGCGCGCTGGAAACCACCCCGCTTGTCCGGGTAGGGAACCTGGCCCGTGCAATGGCAGATATCAAGCAATTGGGATATTGGACGGTGGGGTTGTCTGGTGCAGCCCAAGAAACCTTATCTGCCCTGCCGACGGACCGACCCATCGCCCTGGTTTTAGGGGCGGAAGGGGACGGCATGCGCAGGCTGACCGAAGAAGCCTGCGATAAAATTCTGAAAATCGCCATGCGCCCAAACGCAGTGGGATCGCTGAATGTCTCAAATGCAGCCGCAGTCGCCCTTTTTGCCGCTGTAAATTCTCAGCCACAGAAGATAGAGGATTGATTTTCGCCGCGAGCAAGGTTAGACCCCTTCCAAATAGTCGTGAGAGCGTTATAGGCCGGATTAGCTCAGCTGGTAGAGCAGCGGTTTTGTAAACCGAAGGTCGCGGGTTCGACTCCTGCATCCGGCACCAAATTTCTTCTGAAATTAAAGGGTGCAGTGCTGTTTATAAGGGTGCCCTACCGTTCTGTGCGCCCGACAAACTCTATAATTTTAAAACCTTTCTATTTAGAATGTGTTTCAATAAGCATCCTTTTGGCGAATTGAGCAGGAAAAGAGACTCCATTGCATCACCTCTTTAGGCGCATTCGCGCCATCCTCGCCATAACTGTTACAAGCCTATTGCTAACGCTTGCACTGCTGCATGTGAATGGCACAGATTTCGATACTTTCCGGCTCGGACCTGTCCTGTACACCATGCCGTTGATTTTTACCCTGTTTTTACTGGCCAATATTATCGCCACACAAAGCAATCACCGGCTTCAAATGCGACCCTCCCGCCCCCTCAAGGGGTCGCCCATCGTTCCGCCTGAGACGCATAACGGCCTGTTCGGGCCAGCCCTATACCCACTGCGCCCGGTAAAATTTACAAAAGTGGCGAAACGGGACCGGCTTGTTTCAGTAGTCGTTTCAGCGTTTCTGGCTTTGCTGGGCCTATCGCTTCTGTTTCATCTGTATGGAGATGCGCCCTTCAGTCTGAGTATTCCAGTCTGGCAGTTCGGATCCGCAATACCCTTAGCAGGCGTCTTGAGCCTTTGGTGGGGCAGAGCGTTTTACACAAACCGGCTGCGATCCATGGAGGGTGCGACAAAAGCACTGAAACGAGTCCCACGCACCGCAATCTACGCAATAGTATCACAAGCAATTGTGATTACAGGTTTTTCCCTTATTCTGCGCGCCTTTGGGGTGGACGCCGACTTCGCCATCCTTTTAGCGGGCGCGTCTGTGACCTGCTTCGCCGCGTCCGTACCAATTGGGATAAACGGCTGGGGCATTCGCGAGATTGCAGCGATGTATATCTTTGGCATAGTCGGGATCAGCCCTGGTATCGCGATCTTAGCTTCCATCACATTGGGACTGGGATTGGCAATGGTGTCTTTCCTGATCCCTACGATCTTCCAGGCGACACCGGACGAAACGGTAGAATGCGATACACGTTCTGATCCTGACCCACATTCAGATGTGACACGCGCGGATGCTTTCAGCATCAGTGTCGCGCGCACTACAACAACCGCATCGCTGGTCTTATGGATGGGTCTGCTAACCGCCGTCCTGTTGTTTTTTCAATTCCAGGTTACGTTGGGCGGCTCAACCATTACCCTTAATTTGGCGGACCCCTTCGCCTTGGGGTTTTTTGTTTCAGGCGTCGCCCTTACCGTGTTCAAAGTAGCAGCATTCCGGGTGGCGGATTTCCGGATGAATAGTATGATCAGGTTGCCACGCCTTGCCTGGTGCTGGCTGGCAGGTATCACAATAATCCTAGGCCTGACATTTCTGATCGGCGTCCATGAATTTGGCGTTACTCCCTGGGCGCTGAGAAACCGCCTTGTCGGCTGGGTCATTCTGATGGGATATGCGGCCTGTGGCGCAGCGTTAATCACCATCTTCGGCGCCGTTGGCCGCAAGCGGTTGGTTGAAACCTTTCTAGCAGCGACCCTATCGGCTATTGTTGTCCATATGTGTGCACGGTTTGGCTATGCCTCTGGCCTTCTGGATACGCAGCCACCGTTCAATTTTGAAGGATTCGCCGCCAACAGGAACAGTTTCGCCTTTCAAACCCTGATTGTGCTGGGTCTTTCCATAGCTATCCTTAAACCAAATACGCAATTGACCAGCGTCGCCCTTACAACCGCCGTGACAATTCTACTTTTTGCAATTCTGCAAAGCGGTTCCCTGACAGGGATCTTTACCGCAGGGATCCTTATATCGATTCTAGGTTTTCATTTCTGTTATCATCGACGGCGCCTGCTGATCGCAGTGATAGCATCGCTGATCCTTTGGAAAGCTGGTAATGCCCTTGCGACAGAAGCCGTCGAGTATATTCTGAGTATTTGGTCGCCTTTGGAACCGCGCGATAGCCGGTTTCAAGCCATCACACAGCTCATTTTTATTGAAAGTTCCATCGCCGCGCGATTGCGTTCTATCCAGGCCGCTCTGTACACCTTTTTGGAGCATCCTATTTTCGGGGCGGGTCTGGGCTGGGGCATTCACTCCATAACAAGCG